>NZ_FXAN01000083.1 GCF_900176645.1 Burkholderia singularis | reverse complement strand
GCGTTCACAGGATCGTTCGGGTTCCGTAAGAATGAAAGCGGATCGCGATCTGCCGGCAAGCGGCTTCTTGCTTCTTGTGCCGCTCAAAATACTATCAACCCACTGCTTCGGCAATATCGCGAGTCCCGAATGCACGGTCGCTCGAAACCGTTGGACATCGCCCGCATTGTCGGCTATTCGCCGCGTCCCGCGCCGCGTGCATGATCGAGCACGAAATCGATGAACGTCGACATGGCGCGCGTGTGATGCCGGTTCGGCATGGACAGCATATACATGTGCGTGCCGAAGATGCTGAGCCGGTACGCATCGAGCGTCGTGACGAGCGCGCCGCGCCGCACGTCGTCGTGGACGACGTAATCCGGCACGATGCCGACGCCAAGCCCGGCAAGAATCGCGTCGCGCAGGAACAGGAAATTCTCGGAGATCAGCGTCGGCTCGAGCAGAACTTCATGCCGCTCGTCGCCCAGGTAGGCGGCGACGCGCAATTGCCGGCCGATCACCGCCGCCGTGATGACGGGCGCGCCGAAAAGCTGGTCGAGTTCGGTCGGCATCGGGTGTGCCGCGGCGAAGCCCGGCGACGCGCACGCGACGTAACGCACCGCGCCCATGTCGCGCGCGACCAGGTTTTGCGGCGGCTCGGACATCACGCGCACCGCGATGTCGACTTCGTCGCGCATCAGATCCTCGACCCGGTTCTCGAACACGACGTCGAGCACGATGCCGGGGTAGCGCCGCTTGAAGGCGATCAGCCACGTAGACATCACAAGCTGCCCGTAGCCGCTTGGTACCGACAGCCTGACACGGCCTTGCAGATCCTGGCCGAGCGTGGTCACCGCCTCGCGCGCGGCGAACAGCTCATGCTGAATCCGGCGGCCGTGCTCGTAGAGCTTGAGCCCGATCTCGGTCGGCTCGATGCGCCGCGTGGTGCGCCGCACGAGTTGCAGCCCGATCGATTTCTCGAGCTGGTTGAGCCGGTAGCTGACGTTCGCGCGGCTCATCTTGAGTCGGCGCGCCGCCTTGCTGAGATTGCCTGCATCGAGGATGTCCACGAGCAGGGTGAGTGCGTTCAGATCCATTTTCGAACGTAGGACATAGCCGCCTTTGTCAAATTTTCTTTGACAGGTTGTAAAGGAATGCGGGAATTGTCAATCCATCTGGATCAATCGAGAATCGGGGCATACCCCGCGCGTGGCCGTGCCCGATCGCTGCCGCCGCGCGCCTCATTCAGCACGGAGACAAACATGACTCACCCATCAGCCGATGAAACCGGTACGGTCACGCACGAGCGGCGCGACAAGGTGCTCGTCGTCACGATCGATCATCCGCCCGTCAACGCGCTGTCCGCATCCGTGCGGCACGGTCTCGTGCACGCGCTCGACGCCGCGGCGGCCGACGCCGCCGTCGCGGCCGTGCTGATCGTGGGCGCGGGGCGCAACTTCATCGCGGGCGCCGACATTCGCGAGTTCGGCAAGCCGCCCGTGCCGCCGTTGCTGCCGGACGTGTGCAATCGGATCGAGGCCAGCGACAAGCCGGTTGTCGTCGCGCTGCACGGTGCGGTGCTCGGCGGCGGGCTCGAAATCGCGCTCGCCGCGCATTATCGGATCGCCATGCCGGGCGCGAAGCTCGGCCTGCCGGAAGTGCAGCTCGGTCTCTTGCCCGGTGCGGGCGGCACGCAGCGCACGCCGCGCCTGATCGGCGCGCGGGCCGCGCTCGATCTGATGCTGAGCGGCCGGCACGTTGCGGCGGGCGAGGCGCTCGCGCTCGGGCTCGTCGATCGCGTCGCGCAGAGCGACGACACGCTCGCCGAAGGCCTCGCATATGTTCACGAACTGCTCGCGGCCGGTGCGCCGGTGCGCCGCACGCGCGACGCGCAGGGGCTCGCGGACCGCGCGGCGGCCCAGGCGGCGCTCGACGCGGCGCGTGCCGATGTCGCGAAAAAAACGCGCGGGCTGTTGTCGCCGGGCAAGATCGTCGACGCGGTCGCCGCCGCGCTGACGCAGCCGTTCGACGAGGGGCTGCGCACCGAGCGCGCGTATTTTGCCGAGTGCGTCGCGAGTCCGCAGCGCGCCGGGCTCGTGCATGCGTTCTTCGCCGAGCGCGAGGCGGCGAAGTCGCCCGAGGCGCGCCGCAGTGCGCCGCGCCCGCTTGAGCGGATCGGCGTGGTCGGCGGCGGCACGATGGGCGCCGGGATCGCGTTGGCCGCGCTCGACGCGGGTTTGCCGGTGACGATGGTCGAGCGCGACGACGCATCGCTCGCGCGCGGCCGCGCGCATATCGAAAAGGTGTACGCAGGCCTCGTCGCGAAGGGGCGGATGACGGCAGGCGATCAAGCCGCGCGGCTCGCGCGTTTGGAAGGCAGCACGTCATACGACGCGCTCGCGCAAGCCGATGTCGTGATCGAGGCGGTATTCGAGGACATGGCGGTGAAGCAGGCCGTGTTCGCCGCGCTCGCTCGCGCGTGCAAGCCCGGCGCGGTGCTCGCGACCAACACGTCGTATCTGGACATCGATGCGCTCGCCGCGAGCACCGAGCGCGCATCCGACGTGATCGGGCTGCACTTCTTCTCGCCCGCGCACATCATGAAGCTGCTCGAAGTGGTGGTGCCGGCGAAGGCGGGCGCGGACGTCGTCGCGACCGCGTTCGCGCTTGCGAAAAAACTGCGCAAGACGCCGGTGCGCGCGGGCGTGTGCGACGGCTTTATCGGCAACCGCGTGCTCGCCGTCTACCGGATGGCCGCCGATCACATGATGGAGGACGGCGCGTCGCCGTATCAGATCGACCAGGCGATCCGCGCGTTCGGCTTTCCGATGGGGCCTTACCAGGTCGTCGATCTTGCGGGCGGCGATATCGGCTGGGCGGCGCGCAAGCGGCGCGCGTCGACGCGCGACCCGCGGCTGCGCTATGTCGAGATCGCCGACCGCTTGTGCGAGCGCGGCTGGTTCGGCCAGAAGACCGGGCGCGGCTTCTATCTGTATCCGGACGGCGCGCGTACCGGCGTGCCCGATCCGCAGGTGGAGGAGATCATCGACGCCGAGCGCGCGCGCAAGGGCGTCGTGCCGCGCGCGTTCACCGACGACGAGATCGTGCGCCGCTATCTGGCCGCGATGATCAACGAAGGCGCGAACGTCGTGCGCGAGCGCATCGCGCTGCGCCCGCTCGACGTCGACACGGTGTTCGTGCACGGCTACGGCTTTCCGCGCTACCGCGGCGGCCCGATGCATTACGCGGACACCGTGGGCCTGGCCAACGTGCTCGCCGACATCCGCGCGTTCGCGCGGGACGATCCGTTCTTCTGGCAGCCGTCGCCGCTGCTCGTCGAGCTGGTCGAGCGCGGCGAGAACTTCGCGAGCCTGAACCGTATCGACTGACGCCCCGGCTTCGTCGCCGAGCGGTGGCGCGCTCCCCGGCGAAACCGGGCGTCCGCTTGTGCAATTCAACACGCATTCGAGGCACGCCAGATGGATCTGAATTTCACCGCAGAAGAGGAAGCGTTTCGCGCCTGCGTACAGCGCTTTCTCGCCGACAAATTGCCGAAGCGCCTATCGAGCAAGGTCAAGGGCGGCTTGCGCCTGACGCGCGACGACATGCGCGAATGGCATGCGATTCTCAACGAGCAGGGCTGGCTCGCGAGCCATTGGCCGCGCGAGTGGGGAGGCCCCGGCTGGAGCGTCGCGCAGAAGTTTCTGTTCGACAACGAATGCGCGCTCGCCGGCGCGCCGCGGATCGTGCCGTTCGGCGTGAACATGCTCGGCCCGGTGCTGATCAAGTACGGCAGCGATGCGCAGAAGCGCTACTGGCTGCCGCGCATCCTCGACGGCACCGACTGGTGGTGCCAGGGCTACTCCGAGCCGGGCGCGGGCTCCGATCTCGCGTCGGTGCAAACGCGCGCGGTGCGCGACAGCGGCCATTACGTCGTCAACGGCCAGAAGACCTGGACCACGCTCGGCCACTACGCGAACATGATCTTCTGCCTCGTGCGCACCGCGAGCGGCGCGCGCAAGCAGGAAGGCATCAGTTTCCTGCTCGTCGACATGAATTCGCCCGGCGTCGAGGTGCGCCCGATCGTCACGCTCGACGGCGAGCACGAAGTCAACGAAGTGTTTTTCACCGACGTGCGCGTGCCGCTCGACAACCTCGTCGGCGAAGAGAACCACGGCTGGACCTATGCGAAGTATTTGCTGACTTACGAGCGCACCAATATCGCGGGCGTCGGCTTTTCGGTCGCGGCGCTCGACAGGCTGCGCGCGGTCGCGGCGAAAGTCGTGAAGAACGGCCGGCCGCTTGCCGACGACCCGCTCTTCGCCGCGCGGCTCGCGCGCGTCGAAATCGACCTCGAGAACATGAAGACGACCAACCTGCGCGTGCTCGCGTCGGTTGCGGGCGGCGGCGTGCCGGGGGCCGAGAGTTCGATGCTGAAGATACTCGGCACGCAGATCCGCCAGGAAATCACGTCGCTGATGCGCCGCGCGATGGGGCCGCACGCGCTGCCGTTCGTCGACGAGGCGCTCGACGGCGGCTACGACGGCGATGCGCCGGGCGGCCTGCCCGAAGCCGCGAGCGCGGCGATGCAGTATTTCAACAATCGCAAGCTGTCGATTTTCGGCGGCTCGAACGAAATCCAGAAGAACATTGTCGCGAAGACGATGCTCGGATTGTGACGAAGGAGCGCGCACACATGGACTTTCGACATACCGACGAGCGCCGGATGCTGGCCGACAGCCTGCAGCGCTTCATCGCCGAACAGTATCCGTTTGCCGTGCGCGACAGGATCGCGCGGTCGGACGCGGGCTACAGCGACGAGATGTGGCGGCGTTTCGCCGAGCTGGGCGCGATCGGCGCGCTCTTTACGCAAGATTGCGGCGGCTTCGGCGGCGCGGGCTTCGATATCGCGCTTGTGTTCGAATGTCTTGGGCGCGGGCTCGTCGTCGAGCCGTTCGCGGGCGCGCTGATGGCCGGGCGCGCGCTGGCCGAGGCCGGCGGCGCCGCGCACCGCCCGCTGCTCGACGCGCTGATCGACGGGCGCGCGATCGGCGCGTTCGCGCATACGGAGCCGGGCACGCACTACGAACTGCACACGGTGCGCACCCGCGCCGTGCACGACGGCTGCGCGTGGGTGCTCGACGGCGAAAAGGCCGTGGTCGATTGCGGCGAACACGCGACGTTCTATGTCGTCAGCGCGCGCGTGGCGGGCGCCGACGACGCGCCGGCGGGCCTCGCGCTGTTCGTCGTGCCGAAGGCGGCGCCGGGCCTGTCGGTGCGTGGCTATCGGAAGATCGACGGTGGCCGGGCGGCCGATTTGCGCTTCGAGCGCGTGGTGCTCGGCAGCGACGCGTTGCTCGGCGCGCCGGCCGGCGTGCCCGATGCGGGCGAACTGATCGAACGCACGATCGGCTACGGTCTGCTCGCGCTCGCGGCGCAGGCGCTTGGCGCGATGGACGCCGCCAAGGAATACACGCTCGATTATCTGCGCACGCGCAAGCAGTTCGGCGTGCCGATCGGCAGCTTCCAGGCGTTGCAGCACCGGATGGTCGATCTGCTGATCGAGATCGAGCAGGCGCGCTCGGCGGTGATCAACGCGGCCGCGCGGCTCGACGCACCACGTGCCGCGCGCGAGCGCGCGCTCGCCGCCGCGAAGTACAGCGTCGGCCGGATCGGCGCGCTCGTCGCGCAAGAGAGCATCCAGTTGCACGGCGGAATCGGGATGACGTGGGAACTGCCGCTGTCGCATTATGCGAAGCGGCTCGTGATGATCGACCATCAGCTCGGAGACGAGGATCATCATCTCGCGCGCTATATCGCATTGTCGAATGCGTGACGTGCGGGCAGGGCGCGAGCGCTAACGGCGCCGGGCATAAAGAGTGCGAATGTGCGCGGCGGTTGCCCCGGGCCGGGATGAGGAGCGGGCGGCCGAGCGCGCGCAACGGCGATTGCCGCGCACCGAAAAATCAGACAATATCGCGCGATCGTCCGATAATCCGGATCGATGGATTCCGGTTTTCCGGAAAATCGGAACGCGGGTGGGGGAAAGGTCCGGAAAATCCGGATAAATCAACAGGCCGGCGCTGACTTTCAAGCTGGCATCGACCTTGCTCTAGATGTCGTCACGGCCGCTCTTGGCCCGATAAATACAGTAACTTTGAATGGGGTAGGAGTAAGTGCTGAAAGGCGCTGACTCTGGCCGACCGCCGAGGGGTTGGAGTAAGCGCTGAAGCGCCCACTCCAACCAGCCACGGCATGGGGCCAGAGTAAGTGCTGAAGCACTAACTCTGGCCGACAAGGAGACAACCGATGACCACTGCCATCCATCCCCCCCGGATTCCCTGAGGCCATCGCTTGTTGCGGCACGGCAGCCGCGCGGGCGAATGGCGCTCCCCTGACATTCGCCCGCGCGCGTGACGCCGCCCGTTCCCGATTCATCTCCCTTCTGCGGAACCATCGTGAAGAAACCGTTCTATAAAGTGCTTTACGTGCAGGTGATTTTCGCCATCGTCATCGGCGTGATCCTCGGCCATTACTATCCGTCGCTCGCGATCGACATGAAGCCGCTCGGCGACGGCTTCATCAAGCTGATCAAGATGGTGATCGGGCCGATTATCTTCTGCACGGTCGTCACCGGCATCGCCGGGATGCAGGACATGAAGAAGGTCGGGCGCGTCGGCGGCAAGGCGCTGCTTTACTTCGAGATCGTGTCGACCTTCGCGCTCGTGCTTGGTCTCGCGGCCACGCACCTGCTGCGCCCGGGCGCCGGCTTCAACATCGATCCGGCAACGCTCAACGGCAAGGAGGTTGCGTCATATGCGGCGAAGGCGCACGGCCAGTCGACGGTCGATTTCCTGTTGCACATCATCCCGAACACGATGGTCGACGCGTTCGCGCAAGGCGAGATCCTGCAGATCCTGCTGATCGCGCTCCTGTTCGGCAGCGTGCTCGCGCATCTCGGCGAGCGCGGCCGCGCGGTCACCGATTTCATCGATGGCATCACCCGCGTGCTGTTCGGCATCGTCCATATCGTCACCAAGCTCGCACCGATCGGCGCGTTCGGCGCAATGGCTTTCACGATCGGCAAGTACGGCGTCGGCTCGCTCGTGCCGCTGCTGAAGCTGATCGGCACGTTCTACCTGACGTCGGTCGTATTCGTGCTTGTCGTGCTCGGCGCGGTCGCGCGCTTCACCGGCTTCTCGATCATCCGTTTCATCGGCTACATCAAGGAAGAACTGCTGATCGTGCTCGGCACGAGTTCGTCCGAAGCGGCGCTGCCGCAACTGATGGAGAAGCTCGAGAAAGCCGGCTGCTCGCGCTCGGTCGTCGGCCTCGTCGTGCCGACCGGCTATTCGTTCAATCTCGACGGCACCAACATCTACATGACGATGGCCGTGCTGTTCATCGCGCAGGCGACCAACATCGAACTGACGTGGATGCAGCAGCTCACGCTGCTCGCGGTGGCGATGCTGACTTCGAAGGGCGCGAGCGGCGTGACGGGCGCGGGTTTCATCACGCTTGCCGCAACGCTCGCCGTGGTGCCGACCATTCCGCTGTCGGGCATGGTGCTGATTCTCGGCATCGACCGCTTCATGAGCGAGTGCCGCGCGTTGACGAACATCGTCGGCAATGGTGTTGCGACGGTCGTCGTGTCCGCGTGGGAAAAGGAACTGGACCGCGCGAAGCTGCAGGCGGCGCTGTCCGGGCGCGGCCAAGAGGCGGCAGGCGAGACCGCCCAGGTTTGACGTGCGTGGCCGGGCGTCCGGCGGCGCATGCGCCGCCGTGCGAAGGCGCGCTTGATGCGGGCGAGCGGGCTTGCACGGTGCGGATGGCGCTGAATCGATGCGGGCCGATGCGCGCGCGCTCGGCCCACGGCGGCTCGAGCCGGGCGCACGCGACGCAAGCTGGGTTGCATCGATGAGCAGCAGCGAGCCCGGCCGGCGCGACGCAGCGTCGCTCGAGCGCCGCACCGCCGGACGTAACGCTGCCCGTCCCGTCCGATGCGGCGCGATTGCGCGTCGCGGCGTCCCGGCGCGGCCGCTATGCCACAATAGCCGATTCCTACCGCTCGGAAGACGCCACCGTGAAGCGCCGCCTGATCGTCGTTTTCGCGCTCGCCGCGATGCTCGCGGCAGCGTGTGCGCTCACATGGACTCTCACGTGGCAGCGCGGCGTAGACGACTTGCGGCGCAATGCGGCGGCGCGTGTCGACCGCACGACGAACGCACTGAAGAGCACGCTCGACCGCTACGAATCGCTTCCTTATCTGCTCGGCGGCCATCCGTTCGTGCAGGACGTGCTCGCGGCGCCGGGCAACCACCGCTATGTGAATCGCGCGAACCGGTATCTCGAAGACATGAACCGCCACGCGCACGCGACGGCATCCTACGTGATCACCGCCGACGGTCTGTGCGTTGCCGCGAGCAACTGGCGCGGCCCGGACAGTTTCGCCGGCATCGACTACCGCTTCCGTCCGTATTTCGTCGAGGCGGTCAAGGGCGGCACTGGCCGTTTCTTCGGGATCGGCACGATCTCGCGCGATCCCGGCTACTACATCTCGCAGCCGGTACGCCGCAACGGCAGGATCATCGGTGTCGCGGTCGTGAAGCTCAATCTCGAATGGTTTCAAGGGGCGGACGCGTCGGAGCCGCTGATCGTCGCCGACGATCATGGCGTGATCTTCCTGTCGTCGGTGAGCGCATGGAAATACCACACGCTCAAGCCGTTGCCGGCGCCCGTCGCGGCCTCGATCCAGCAGACGCGCCAGTACGCCCGGTATCCGGTGACGCCGCTGCCGATTCGCGTCGAGCGGGAGCTTGGCCCGGATGCGCAGATCATCCGGCTCGGTCCGGCCGATTCCGCAAGCAATGGGGCGAGTCCGGCCGGATTCGCCGCCGCCTTCGATGCGCCCGGCGCGCCGGCCTCGGGCGGCCTCGACGCGAGCCGGCGCGCGCCGCGCTACCTCGCGACGCGCCGGCAGCTCGGCGAACCCGATTGGCAGCTCGTCACGCTCGCGCCGCTCGCGAGCGTCGACGCCGACGCGCTCAACGCGACGATCGTCACCGCGTTCGGTTTCGTGTCGCTGTGCCTGCTCGGGTTCTACTGGCGGATGCGCCGCGCGCGCGTCAACGAGATGATGCGCGGCCGCGTGCTGCTGCAAAGCGCGTATGCGGAACTGAACCGGCGCGTCGAGGAGCGCACGGCGGATCTGTCGCAGGCCAATGCGCGGCTGCAGAAGGAGGTGGGCGAGCGCATCCGCGCCGAGCAGGAGTTGCGCGCCGCGCACGACGAGCTGATTCAGGCGAGCAAACTGGCCGCGCTCGGCCAGATGGCCGCGGGCATCACGCATGAATTGAACCAGCCGCTTGCCGCGCTGCGCAGTTTCTCGGACAACACGCGCGTGCTGCTCGAACGCGGTGAACAGGCGCCGCGCGCGAGAATCTCGAGGCGATCGCGGCGCTCACCGAGCGAATGGGCAAGATCACCAATCAGCTCAAGCTGTTCGTCGGCCGCGCGCGGCCGCGCAACGAAGCGGCGCACGTCGCGCGCGCGCTGCGCAACGTGCTGTCGCTGCTCAAGGAGCGGCTCGCGGGCGTCGAACTTGCGCTCACGCTGCGCGATGCGACGCGCGGCTGCGCCGAGACCGCGCGCTTCGATCCCGCGCTCGATCATCCGTCGCTCGTCGCGCACTGCGAGGATCTGCGGCTCGAACAGGTGCTGATCAACCTGCTCGGCAATGCGCTCGACGCGGTCGCAAACGTAGCCGGGCCGCGCATCGACATCACGGTCGACGCGAGCGCCGACGCGCTTGCGATCATCGTGCGCGACAACGGGCCCGGCATCGCGCCGGAATTGCTCGCGCGGCTGTTCGAGCCGTTTTTCACGACGAAGGAAATGGGGCGCGGGCTCGGGCTCGGCCTGGCGATCTCATCGTCGATCGCGCGCGACGCGGGCGGCTCGCTCGCCGCGCGCAACGCATCCGCGGGCGGCGCGGAGTTCGTCTTGACGCTGCGCCGCGTGCGCACGCATCATCCGGACACTTCCGCCGCGCGCTGAGCGCCGGGAACCGAAAGCATCATTGGGTGACGAGATGGCGAACCGCCTGCAAGTGATTTATATCGAAGACGACGAACTCGTGCGCCGCGCGAGCGTGCAGAGCCTGCAACTCGCTGGGTTCGACGTCGCCGGGTTCGGCTCGGTCGAGGCGGCCGACAAGGCGATCGCGGGCGACACGGCCGGCGTGATCGTGTCCGACATTCGCCTGCCCGGCGCAAGCGGCCTCGATCTACTCGCGCAATGCCGCGAGCGTGGGCACGACGTGCCCGTCGTGCTGGTCACCGGGCATGGCGACATCTCGATGGCCGTGCAGGCGATGCGCGACGGCGCATACGATTTCATCGAGAAGCCGTTCGCGACCGAGCGGCTGACCGAATCGGTGCGACGCGCGCTCGAACGCCGCGCGCTCGTGCTCGAGAACCACGCGCTGCGGCGCGAACTGGCGGGGCAGGGCGTCGTCGCGCCGCGCATCATCGGCCGCAGCCCCGCGATCGAGCAGGTGAGGCGGCTGATCGCGAACATCGCGCCGACCGACGCGTCCGTGCTCATCAACGGCGATACCGGCGCGGGCAAGGAGCTGATCGCGCGCAGCCTGCACGAACTGTCCGCGCGCCGCGACAAGCCGTTCATCGCGGTCAACTGCGGCGCGCTGCCGGAGCCGATGTTCGAATCGGAGATGTTCGGCTACGAGCCCGGCGCGTTCACCGGCGCGGCGAAGCGGCGCATCGGCAAGCTCGAATATGCGTCGGGCGGCACGTTGTTTCTCGACGAGATCGAAAGCATGCCGCTCGCGTTGCAGGTGAAGCTGCTGCGCGTGCTGCAAGACGGCGTGCTCGAACGGCTCGGCTCGAATCAGCCGATTCGTGTCGATTGCCGCGTCGTTGCCGCGGCAAAGGGCGATATGAGCGAGCACGTCGCGGCGGGCACGTTCCGGCGCGATCTGCTGTACCGGCTCAACGTCGTGACGATCGCGCTGCCGCCGCTTGCCGAGCGCCGCGAGGACATCGTGCCGCTGTTCGAGCATTTCATGCTCGATGCGGCCGTGCGCTACGGCCGGCCTGCGCCGCTGCTCACCGACCGCCAGCGCGCCGGCCTGATGCAGCGCGATTGGCCCGGCAACGTGCGCGAGCTGCGCAACGCGGCCGATCGCTTCGTGCTCGGCGTCACCGAAGACATCGCGAGCGGCACTCTCGCGGAAGACGGACGCGATGCCGAGCAGTCGCTGAAGGAGCGGGTCGAACAGTTCGAACGCGCGGTGATCGCCGAGACGTTGAACCGCACCGGAGGCGTCGTCGCCGCGACGGCCGACAAACTGCACGTCGGCAAGGCGACGCTCTACGAGAAGATGAAGCGTTACGGGTTGTCGGCGAAAGGCGACGCGGAGCGTTGATGCGCGTCCGGCCGTCAAGTTCATGCGCCGACGGCGGCGCGTGCGGCGCTTGTCGAAAGCCGTCGCCGGTTGGGCAGCGCGGCGGAAATACGTCTTTGCGCGAACGTTTTTGCGTGCGGGATGACGGCGCTTTTCGATCCGGAAGCCACCTCGGTGAAAGCGCGCTGCGCAATCCGCCGCGTGGGCAAGCGCACCGTGCGCGGCAATAGAGGCGCGATGCCGCCCGATTTATCTGGAGCGGGGCGTCTATCCAGCCCCGCTCGATTTCATCGCTGCCTGCCGATCGGCAAGCCTCACGCCGATCTGCGCATATCGGTCAGTAGCCGCAATCCGCCCCGGCCGATCGCGGCGGCTTTGGGGCGATTCGCGGGCCGCCGCGGCCGTTTGAACGGCCGTCGCTCAGGCGTCGAGTGCCTTTTGCAGCAGCGCGTCGAGTTCCGCGAACTGCGGTGCGCCGACATAGCGCTTCAGGATCTTGCCGTCCTTGCCGATCACGAAGGTCGTCGGCGTGAGCTGCACGTTGCCGAACTGCTTCGCGACGCTGCCGTCGTCGAGCGCGACTTTGAACGGCAACTGACGCGTTTGCGTGTAGTTCGCGACGTACATCGGCGGATCGTAGTTCATCGCCACCGCGACGAATTCGACGCCCTTGCCCTTGAAGCGGTTGTACGTGTCGACCATCTGCGGCATTTCCTTCATGCAGGTCTCGCAGCTCGTCGCCCAAAAATTGACGAGATAGACCTTGCCTTTCAGATCGGCATCGGTGGAAAGCTTTTGGCCGGACAGCAGCGTAAACGTCGCGTCGGGCGCGCTCGACTTGCCGTTGACCGCGAAATAGCCGGCGACGCCAATGGCGACGGCGGCAACAGCGATCGCGACGAAGCGCAACGGACTGCGGCGGCTGGCGGAAGCGGGACTCATCTGCGAAACCTCTCGGATGCCGGCGAATGCGTGCCGGTCGTGCTGCGTGGTGATTGACGAATGGAACGGCGCATATTGTACCGTCAACCGGCTGGAGGCGATGATGGCGGCGGTCTGTGGCCGGTGGCGATGGCGATGAAGGCGATGGCCGGTCGCAGCGCGCGGCCGAGGCGCGCTTATCGGACATCCAGCGGACAGCGAGCTCCGGGCAATGCGCGTGCGGCGATAATGACGCGGCCTATTTTTCCATTGATTCGATTTCGAGGCAGTCGTTTGGATTGCCCTTTTCCGCCCATGATCCGTACTGGTTTTCGTCTCGCCCGCCCATGTTCTCGGCCGGGTCATTTGCGCGCCCCGTTGCGTGCCCCGTTTTCCGCCCGCGCGCGTCGCGCGGCGGTCGTGCTGGGGGCACTCGCCGTGCTTGCCGCGTGCTCGCCCGCTTATGACTGGCGCACGCTACACAGCGATGCGGGCTACACGATCGATCTGCCCGCGAAACCCACTGTCGACGAGCATGCGATCACCATCGCCGGCGTGCCGATGACGATGCGGATGCAGGCGGCGCATGTCGGCGGGGCGGTGTTCGCGGTCGGCACGGTCATGCTGCCGGACGATCGCGATGCAACCCAGCATGCCGCGCTGGCCTACCTGCGTGCCGGTTTGGCGCGCAACCTTCGCACGCAGCCGGCCGAGCGGGCGGTGCTCGTGCCGCTCGCGGCGGGCGGGCAGGCCACGGGCACCGAGCTGACGATGAGCGGGACGCCGGAATCGGGGAGCGATGCGCTCGCGCCGAAAACTGTGATCGCGCGCATTGTCGCGCGTGGCCGGCATGTCTATCAGGCGGTCGCGATTTCCGATGCGCCGTTGCCCAATGAGCTGCTCGAACAATTTTTCGGCTCGTTGAAGCTCGATTGAACCGGTAAATCGGCGCCCTGAGAGTGAGCTTCGAACTGAAAGTTCCTTCGCAAGAATAGTGGCTAGTTGGCGGATTCTGCGGGGTTTTTTGGGTTACCCACAGAGACTGTGGATAACTATGTTGAAAAGTTTGACGAGTGCTCGGCAAACGCCCGCCAGAGCGCCTTTCAGTTAGTTTGCCTGGAATCTTGGCACCCAAAAAAACTTATATAAATCAATGTATTGGAAGTCGAGTTTCAAGTGATGGCTGGCATGCGCGGCGCGCCCCTCGGATACTGGCAATTGTGTATAAGTCAAGTCTTGACATCGAAATTTTTACTGTGATGTCTGCCGGCAATACGAGTCGGCCACAGTAATCGCAAGCTGGTGTGAGGCCTCAGCCAAGCGAAAAAGCTCGCCGATACCGAATCGCTTCAGCGATATGTCCCGAATTTGCCGAATCGTCACCTGCCAGATCCGCGATCGTGCGCGCGACCTTCAGCACCCGGTAATACGCGCGCGCCGACCAGCCGAAGCGCTCGCCCGCCTCGCGCAGCAGCGTTTCGCCCGCGCTGTCCGGGCGACAGAACGCATCGGTTTCCCGGCCGGTCAGCCGATGGTTGGTCTTGCGTTGGCGCGCGAATTGACGCTCGCGCGCCCGCGCGACGCGCTCCGCCACCGCCGCACTCGGTTCGCGCGTCGCGGGTGAACGCTCGGCGAGTTCCGCGGGCGTCAGCGCGGGAAGCTCGATCTGGATGTCGATCCGATCGACGAGCGGCCCGGACAATTTGCGCAGATAACGTGCGGCGACATCCGGCGAGCAGCGGCAGCGGCCCGATGGATCGCCGCGCCAGCCGCACGGGCATGGATTCATTGCGGCGATGAGCTGGCACGCGGCGGGGAAATCAGCCTGCAGCGCGGCGCGCGAGATCGTGATGTGCCCGGCTTCGAGCGGCTCGCGCAGTGTCTCGAGCACGTTCCGGTCGAATTCGGGCAGTTCATCGAGAAACAGCACGCCGAGATGCGCGAGCGTGATTTCGCCCGGTTGAGGCGGATTGCGGCCGCCGACGAGCGCGGCCGGGCTCGACGAGTGATGCGGCGCGCGAAACGGGCGCCGCCGCCACTGCGCGGGCGAGAAGCCCGCGCGGCTCGATGAAAGGATGGCCGCCGACGTCAGCGCCTCGTCGTCGGTCAACGGTGGCAGCAAGCCGGGCAGCCGTGCGGCCAGCATCGATTTGCCGGCCCCCGGCGGGCCGATCATCAGCATGTGATGGCCGCCCGCCGCAGCGACCTCGAGCGCGCGTTTCGCGGCGCACTGGCCGATCACGTCGGCGAGATCGGGCGCGCCCGCATCGGGCAACTCGTCGAGCCGGGGTGCGGCGACGGGCGACAGCCTGGCGTCCGGCCTACCGGCAAGATGCGCGCATAGTGCCTGAAGATCGGCCGCGCCGTAGACGGTAACGCCCGGCACAAGCGCCGCTTCGGCTGCGCTCGGAAGCGGCAGATAGAGTTCCAGTACGCTCCCGCGGGTTCGCGACGGGGACGCTGGCACAAATCCGGCCGACATGGGCGCGGCCCACGCCGATCCGGCCGTTGGCATGTCGGCTGCGGGTATCCCGGCCGATGTAATGCCGGTCGGGATTGCCGTTGCAGCCCGCGCATCCCCGGCCTGCGCGGATTCCGGCGCCGTGCTCGCCGCAGGCTCGGGCGTGTCCGGCTGCTCGCCGCGCGCGGTGCCGCACGCCATTGCGAATGCGCCCCGCATCGGCCGTAGCGCGCCGGTGAGGGACAGTTCGCCCGCGAATTCGCGATGCTCGAGCGCGCCGGCCGGAAGCTGCTGACTTGCAGCGAGGATGCCGAGTGCGATCGGCAGATCGAAGCGGCCCGACTCCTTCGGCAGATCGGCGGGCGCGAGATTGACGGTGATGCGCCGCACCGGGAATTCGAAACCGCAGTTCGACAGCGCGGCGCGCACGCGTTCGCGGCTTTCGCGCACTTCGAGATCGGGCAGCCCGACGATCGAGAACGACGGCAATCCGTTGGCGAGATGGACTTCTACAGTGACTTCCGGCGCACGGCCGGCAGCCGGCGCGCGGCTGCGTACCACGGCAAGCGACATGATCGGACTCCTCGTCAACCGGACGGGCGGCGCCGATCGATGATCGGCGCCGCCCCGGTTTCTGGTGTTTACGAACGATTTCGATGCGCGTTTGCCGGCGATGCGCGAATTTGTGACTGCTCGGCCGCCGCTCGGGCGAGCGGCGGCGTACTTCGATATCAGGCCTCGGTCAGCTTGCGTTCGAGCTCGGCGACGCGTTTTTCGAGTTCTTCGAGCCGCGCGCGGGTGCGGGCGAGCACTTGCGACTGCGTGTCGAATTCCTCGCGGGTGACGAGATCGAGCTTCGAGAAGCCTTGCGAAAGCACGGCCTTCACGTTGCGTTCGACATCCTTGACCGGCGAGTTTTTCAGCAGATCGCCAATGCGCGATTGCAGGTCGTTGAAAACGTCGCTGGGTTGCTTCATGGTGTTCCCCTTCCGAATGCACAAAAAATGTGCAACTGCAGTTGCGTTCGTGCCCGCGAAATGCGCATGACCGAAGTTGGTGCGTGCGCGGGCCCGCTTTCCGGGCATTCGAGCGCGAAACCCGCGTTCGCCGTGCGCCGGACGTGCAAGCACTCTAACAACCTTCCTTTCGGTACGCCAGCCAACCATGTCCGCGTTGGCCGTTCGGCCAGGGGCGGGATGCGCCGCCGCCGCGCCCGCGCGCATCGTCGAAATCCGCCTGAAAGTCTGACAACACGGCGCTTGCCGACATGGCATGCGAGTTGCTGAGGATATTCCGCTACACATTGCAGCGGCGATGGGCAACCACATAGCGAGAGGACTTCATGAAACTGATTACTGCAATCATCAAGCCGTTCAAGCTCGATGAGACGCGTGAGGCCCTGTCGGCCCTGGGCGTCTCGGGCATCACGGTGACGGAGGTCAAAGGGTTCGGCCGCCAAAAGGGGCACACCGAGCTGTATCGCGGGGCCGAATACGTCGTCGATTTCCTGCCGAAGATGAGGATCGAGGCCGCCGTGCCGGAGGATCTCGTCGAGCAGGCGGTCGAGGCGATCGAGCGGGCGGCGCGCACGGGCAAGATCGGCGACGGCAAGATCTTCGTTACGTCGATCGAGCAGGTGATTCGGATTCGCACTGGGGAGACGGGCGCCGACGCCCTTTGATTTCAACGACACGAGACATACGAACGACAAGAGGAAAACCAAGATGCGCAAGATTCTGATGTCCCTGCTGATGGCCGGCTCGCTGCTCGCGGCCGGCATCGGCGCCGCGATGGCCGACGATGCCGCGTCGGCGGCCGCCGCATCCGGCGCGCCGGCGAGCGCCGCGGCTGTCGCGACCGACGCCGCATCCGCGAGCGCCGCCGCATCGGCTGCCGTGCCGGCTTCCGCTGCCGCCGCGCCGGCCGCGCCTACCGCGCCGTTCTCGGTCGATGCGTCGAAGATCAGCGCGGGCGACACCGCATGGATGCTGACGTCGACCGCACTCGTGTTGTTCATGACGATTCCGGGGCTGGCCCTTTTTTACGGCGGCATGGTCCGCAAGAAGAACGTGCTCGCGACGGTGATGCAGAGCTTCGCGATCACGGCGCTCGTCACGGTGCTGTGGACCGTGATCGGTTACAGCCTCGCATTCACGCCCGGCAGCGGCTTCATCGGCGGCTTGTCGCGGGTGTTCCTGTCGGGCATGAACTACATCCACGGCGACAAGGCGACGACGCTGACGGTGAGCCATCTCGCGGCGACGATTCCGGAAAGCGTCTACTTCGTCTATCAGATGACGTTTGCGATCATCACGCCGGCGCTCATTTGCGGCGCGTTTGCCGATCGGATGAAGTTCTCGGCGATGCTCGTGTTCATGACGCTCTGGTCGCTGATCGTCTACGTGCCGGTGGCGCATATGGTCTGGGAGCCGACCGGCTGGCTGTCGTCGGACGGCGTGCTCGACTTCGCGGGCGGCACGGTCGTGCACATCAACGCGGGCATTGCGGGCCTCGTGTCGTGTCTCGTACTCGGCAAGCGCGTCGGCTACGGCCGTGAGGCGATGCCGCCGCACAATCTCGTGCTGACGTTGATCGGCGGCTCGATGCTGTGGGTGGGCTGGTTCGGCTTCAATGCCGGCTCGGCGGTGGCGGCCGACGGCCGCGCCGGTTTCGCGATGCTGACGACGCAAGTGGCCACCGCGTGCGCGGCGCTCGGCTGGATGTTCGCGGAGTGGATCGCCAAGGGCAAGCCGTCGGTGCTCGGCATCGTGTCGGGCGCGGTGGCGGGGCTCGTGGCGATCACGCCGGCCGCCGGCTTCGTCGGCGTCGCGGGGGCGCTCGTGATCGGTGTCGCGGCGGGCGTCGTCTGCTTCTGGTCGGCGACGTGGCTCAAGTCGAAGCTCGGCTACGACGATTCGCTCGATGCGTTCGGCGTGCATGGCGTCGGCGGCATTCTGGGCGCTTTGCTGACGGGCGTGTTCGCGGTGAAGGATATCGGCGGCGCGGACGGCAGCCTGCTGCTGCAAGCGAAGGGCGTCGCGATTACGCTGGTCTACAGCGGCATCGTCAGCTTCATCCTGCTGAAGCTCATCGATCTCGTCATCGGCTTGCGGGTGACCGAGGAGGAGGAGCGCGAAGGGCTCGACGTGATTCTGCACGGCGAGCACGTCGAATGATTGACCGGCGCGGGCAGATGTTCCGGGCCGGCGGCGGCCAACCGTATGTACTTTGGCCGCCGCATGCACCAGTATGAGCGCAGCGATTTCGACCCGCCTTCCGGCGGGTTTTTTTTCGGGGCCGCCGCCTGCTTCCCGCACCGCCCGGCGCGCTTGCAGATACGGTATTGGCCATATCCCTGCACTCAATCAGGTCAATAGCGACAAACATTCGGTCATATCTTGTGTTTGCGGGAACAATCCCCAAATGCAGCAAGCAATTGCTCTACAATCTTTTTTCTCCCGTCCGCGAGTCACACATGGTTCCCCATCTCGTTACGGCGTTAAATGGCCCGCTGCTCGAACTCGAGCGCAAGATCCTCGACGCCACGCCTGCGATCGAACGCTGGTTCAGGCTCGAATGGCAGGAGCACACGCCGCCGTTTTATTGTTCGGTCGATTTGCGCAATGCGGGCTTCAAGCTCGCGCCTGTCGATGCGAACCTTTTTCCGGGCGGCTTCAATAACCTGCCGCCCGAAGTGCTGCCGCTCGCGGTGCAGGCAGCGATGGCGGCGATCGAGAAAATCTGTCCGGACGCGAAGGGGCTGCTCGTGATTCCCGAGCTGCCGACGCGCAATGCGTATTACCTCGAGAACGTCGCGCGCCTCGCGACGATCATGCGCCAGGCGGGCCTGAACGTGCGTTTCGGCTCGCTCGATCCAAGCATCGTCGACATCACGCCGATCACGCTCACCGACGGCCAGCGGATCGTGCTCGAACCGCTCGAGCGCACGCCGCGCCGCCTTGGCCTGAAGAATTTCGATCCATGCTCGATCCTGCTGAACAACGATCTGTCGGCAGGCATTCCGAGCGTGCTGGAAAATTTGCACGAGCAGTATCTGCTGCCGCCGCTGCATGCCGGCTGGGCGGTGCGCCGCAAGTCGACGCATTTTTCGTGCTATGACGACGTCGCGAAGAAATTCGCGAAGATGGTCGGCGTCGATCCGTGGATGCTCAATCCGTATTTCTCGACCGTCGAGGGCGTCGACTGGCACGCGCCCAACGGCGGCGATGCGCTTGCCGAAGCGATCGACGCGGTGCTCAAGAAGATCGCGCGCAAGTACCGCGAGTACGGAATCGGCGAGCGGCCGTATGTCGTCGTGAAGGCCGACGCGGGCACGGCGGGCCGCGGCGTGATGACCGTGCACGACGCGGCGGAGATCGGCCGGCTGTCGAAGCCCGAGCGCGTGAAAATGGCTGAATCGAAGGCGGGCGCGCCGGTGCGCGACGTGATCGTGCAGGAGGGCGTGTATACGTTCGAGCGCATCGGCGACGAGGTGGCCGAGCCGGTCGTCTATATGATCGACCGTTATGTCGTGGGCGGGTTCTATCGCACACATGGCGCGCGCGATCGCGACCAGAATTTGAACGCGCCCGGCATGCATTACGTGCCGCTCGGCTTCGAACACACGGCGCTGCCGGATACGCACGCGAAGCCGGGCGTGGCGCCGCCGAACCGCTTCTATATGTATGGCGTCGTCGCGCGGCTTGCGCTTATCGCGTCGTCGGTCGAACTCGAGAAGACCGACCCGGAAGCCATCCAGGTGTGACGTCGCCTTTTCCGCATCAGGTACGCATGGACATTCTCTTTATCGCCGACCCGCTCGAGCGCTTCAAGATCTACAAGGATTCGACCTACGCGATGATCGCGGAGGCCGCGCGGCGCGGGCACGCGGTGTATGCGTGCGAGCCGCGCGCGCTCGCATGGACCGGCGCGGGCGTCGAGGCCGACGTGTATCGTGTGACGATCGTCGGCGATACGGCCGATCTGCATCGCGAGCGCTGGTACGAAGCGGGCGCGCGCGAGGCGCGCGCGCTGCCGTCGTTCGGCGCGATCTTGATGCGCAAGGATCCGCCGTTCGACATGGAGTACGTGACGTCGACGTGGTTGCTCGAGCTTGCCGAGCGTGCGGGCGCGCACGTGTTCAACCGGCCGCAGGCGATTCGCGATCATTCGGAGAAACTCGCGATCGGCGAGTTCGCGCAGTTCGTCGCGCCGTCGCTCGTCACGCGCGACGCCACTCGGCTGCGCGCGTTCCATGCCGAGCATGGCGACGTGATCATCAAGCCGCTCGACGGCATGGGCGGTATGGGCGTGTTCCGTGTGAAGCCGGACGGAATGAATCTCGGCTCGATCATCGAGATGCTGACGCACGACGGCGCGCGCACCGTGATGGCGCAGAAATTCATCCCGGAGATCAGCGCGGGCGACAAGCGGATCCTGCTGATCGGCGGCGAGCCGGTGCCGTATTCGCTCGCGCGGATTCCGCAGGGCAACGAGGTGCGCGGCAATTTGGCGGCGGGCGGCGTCGGCATCGCCCAGCCGCTCGGCGCGCGCGACCGCGAGATCGCGACCGCGCTCGCGCCGGTGCTCGCGGCGCGCGGGCTGCTGCTCGTCGGCCTGGACGTGATCGGCGATGCGTTGACCGAAGTGAATGTCACGAGTCCGACTTGCTTTCGGGAAATCATGGATCAGACGGGGTTCGACGTCGCGTCGATGTTTGTCGACGCGTTGGAGCAGGCGGTTCGCTAACGTCTGTTTTGGCCCCCTCGGCTCGGCGGCGCACGCGCAGGCCCATCGCCGCCGGCATGGTCGACCGGCCTGCTACAATGCCCGCTCGCCGGCACGTTATCGTGCGCGAGGCCCGGCGGTCGGGCCGCACTCGTTGTAAGGCTGATATGAAACGACCCCCACGCTTACTTCGTTCGCCGCGCCTGCAAAGGGCGGTCAGCTCTTCTCCGTCGACGGAATTCGTTTCGGGGCGACGGATGGCGGTTCGGCGGAGGTTGACATGGCAGGCATTCTGATCATCGCGCACGCGCCGCTCGCTGCCGCGTTGCGGGACTGTATCGTGCATATCTACGGCGGGCTGCCCGCGCGTATCGGTTGCATCGACGTGCAGCCGAGCAGCGATCCGGTCCAGGTCATGGCGTTCGCACATGCGGAACTCGCGCGCCTGAAGGAAGACAACGGCGTGCTCGTGCTGACCGACATGTACGGCGCAACGCCCGCGAACATTGCAGGGCAACTCGCGAAGGTCGAAGGCGTCAGAGTGTTGGCGGGCGTCAATCTGCCGATGCTGGTGCGCGCGGTGTGCTACCGCACGACGCCGCTCGATACGCTTGTCGACAAGGCGCTCGCCGGCTCGACGAAGGGAATCCACGAAATCGCGGCGGGCACGCCGCCGCCGCGTTCGGGCACGTTCGGCTGCGGCGAATGCGCGCCGATTCCGCCCGAACCGAAAGCGCGAGCCGAAGAGCCGCATTGAGCGGCCCGCGGCAATCGCAATCGCCTCCGTGCGGCTGGCAGGCAGGCCGGCCGCAAGCTCGTTTTGACCTCATTGGAACACCATGCTTCAACAAGAAACGACCATCGTCAACAAATTGGGGCTCCATGCGCGCGCGTCGGCCAAGCTTACGCAGCTCGCAGGCAATTTTCAGTCGGAAGTCTGGATGACGCGCAACGGTCGCCGGATCAATGCGAAGAGCATCATGGGCGTGATGATGCTGGCTGCCGGGATCGGCAGTACGGTGACGATCGAGACGGACGGGCCGGACGAGAAAGAGGCGATGGACGCGCTGCTCAAACTGATCGCCGACAAATTCGGCGAAGGTCAGTAACCGGCCGGGCGGCCGCGGCGGGCAGCCGCCGCGTTATGCTGAAAAAATGCCGCGCGCCGCCGCGGCATTTTTTTCATCATGCGTTCGTTTCTGGCGTACTTGACCGGCTGCCATGTTGCGCCGCATGCAGCCGCGCGCGGGGTGCGGAATTTATAATCGTCAGCCGGGGTCATAAGCGCATCGCGACGGTGCGTCGCGGCTCACGTCTTTAGGAGGTGCGCGTGTCCTTCACGCTGCAGGGCATTCCCGTTTCAAGAGGTATCGCGATCGGACGCGCGTATCTGATCGCGCCGGCGGCGCTCGATGTCGCGCATTATCTGATCGAGGCCGACCAGATCGAAGCCGAGGTGGCGCGCTTACGCGCGGCGCTGGGCGCCGTGCGCGGCGAACTCGATGCGCTGCGCGCCGACCTGACTCACGATACGCCGAGCGAAGTGGCCGCGTTCATCGACGTGCACGCGATGATTCTCGGCGACGCGATGCTCGTTCAGGAAACGATCGATTTGATCCGCACGCGCCGCTATAACGTCGAATGGGCGTTGACCGAGCAACTCGACGTGCTTGCGAGTCACTTCGACGACATCGAAGACGAATATCTGCGCGAGCGCAAGGCCGATATCGAACAGGTGGTCGAGCGGGTGCTGAAAGCGCTCGCGGGCGCGCCGTCGGCTGCGCAGGCGCTCGACAAGGCGGCGAAGAGCCGCGACGAGATGATCGTCGTCGCGCACGACATCGCGCCTGCCGACATGATGCAGTTCAAGACGCAGTCGTTTCAGGCATTCGTCACCGATCTCGGCGGACGCACGTCGCATACGGCGATCGTCGCGCGCAGCCTCGGTATTCCGGCCGCGGTCGGTGTGCAGCATGCGAGCGCACTGATTCGCCAGGACGATCTCATCATCGTCGACGGCGACGCCGGGATCGTGATCGTCGATCCGGCGCCGATCGTGCTCGAGGAGTATTCGTACCGGCAATCGGAAAAGGCGCTCGAGCAGCGCAAGCTGCAGCGGCTGAAGTTCTCGCCGGCGCTCACGCTGTGCGGCGCGAAAATCGACCTGCTCGCGAACATCGAGCTGCCCGACGACGCGAAAGCGGCCGTCGATGCGGGCGCGGTCGGCGTCGGCCTGTTCCGCTCCGAGTTTCTGTTCATGAATCACAAGAACCAGATGCCGGAGGAGGAAGAGCAGTTCGCCGCGTACAAGCGCGCGGTCGAACTGATGCAGGGCAAGCCCGTGACGATCCGCACGATCGACGTCGGCGCGGACAAGCCGCTCGACGCGCACGACGAAGGTTACGAGACCGCGCCAAACCCGGCGCTCGGCCTGCGTGCGATCCGCTGGAGCTTGTCGGAGCCGCAGATGTTCCTCACGCAGTTGCGCGCGATGCTGCGCGCATCGGCGTTCGGGCAGGTGAAGATCCTGGTGCCGATGCTCGCGCACGCGCAAGAGATCGATCAGACGCTCGACCTCATCAACGAGGCGAAACGCCAGCTCGATGCGGCGGGGCTGGCCTACGATCCGAACGTGCGCGTCGGCGCGATGATCGAGATTCCGGCCGCGGCGATCGCGCTGCCGTTGTTCCTGAAGCGCTTCGATTTCCTGTCGATCGGCACGAACGATCTGATTCAGTACACGCTCGCGATCGATCGCGCGGACAACGCGGTCGCCCATTTGTACGATCCGTTGCATCCGGCGGTGCTGCATCTGATCGCCTTCACGCTGCGCGAGGCCAAGCGCGCGGGCGTGCCGGTATCGGTGTGCGGTGAGATGGCGGGCGATCCGGCGCTCACGCGGCTGCTGCTCGGCATGGGGCTCACCGAGTTCTCGATGCATCCGAGCCAGTTGCTCGTCGTCAAGCAGGAGATCCTGCGCGCGCATCTGAAGGCGCTCGAGAAGCCGACCGCGGACGTACTCGCGGCATTCGAGCCGGAGGAAGTGCAGGCGGCGTTGCAGCGGCTCGCGAGCGCGGAGCCGAAGGCGGACGTCGCGGCTTGAGGGTGGGCTGGGCATGCATGGCGTAGGCGTCGTGTGCCTGACGCAGGCTCGCCGGACTTCGGCGTGATCGTCGCGCGCACCGGCGAGTATCGTGATTCCCGCGATAGTGGCCGATGGTGGCGACTGCCGGGATTGCCGCGGGTGACTGCGGCTCGGTTGACTGTCTGCGTGGTGGGCTATCGGCATCGTCGCGCCGGCTTTGCGGCAGCGTGGTTATCGCGCGATGTGCCAAAGCGTGCACGGTGTGCCGCGTTGCTTGCATTGCGTCGGCACGCTCGCGTGCACTGACCGACGTGGCGACGCGCGACCCGCGTCAGTGCGTGCCGCCCGCGCCGCATACCGCGCAATCCGGCTGCCGCGCGATTCTCATCGTGTTCCATTCCATGCGCAGCGAATCGAGCATCATCAGCCGGCCGGTGAGCGTCGTGCCAATGTTGCCGATCACGCGCAGCGCCTCGGCCGCCTGCATCGCGCCGATGATGCCGACCGTCGGTGCGAACACGCCCATCGTCGCGCATGCCACTTCCTCGAACGGCTGGTCCTCCGGGAACACGCACGCGTAGCATGGCGAGTCCGGATCGCGGAAATCGAACGTGCTGATCTGCCCGTCGAAACGCAGCGCCGCGCCGCTAACGAGCGGCACGCGGTGCGCGACGCAGGCGCGGTTGATCGCGTGGCGGGTCGCGAAGTTGTCGGTGCAGTCGAGCACGACGCTTGCGCGCGGGACGTGCGCCTTCAGCCATGCATCGTCGACGCGCTCGGCGAGCGCGTTCACCTTTACGTCGGGATTCAGGCGCGCGAGCGTGTCGCGCGCCGATTCGACCTTCGTGCGGCCGACCGACGCCGTCGCGTGCAAGATTTGCCGCTGCAGGTTCGTCAGATCGACCGTGTCGGCGTCGACGATCGTGATCGTGCCGACGCCCGCCGCGGCAAGATACATCGCCGCGGGCGAACCGAGGCCGCCCGCGCCGACGACAAGCGCGTGCGCTTCGAGAAAGCGCTGCTGCGCTTCGATACCGATTTCGTCGACGAGGATGTGGCGCGAGTAGCGCAGAAGTTGATCGTCATTCATGGTGGACGGGCGCGAGGGCGGAGAACCGGTGTGGGCTTATTTTAGGCGCGCAAAGAAAACGGGCCATCGCGGCGGCTTGCCGCGATGGCCCGTGTGCGGGCCGGATGCTTGCACGCTGCGGCTTACTGGGGCGCCGACGCGGGCTTGGGCGCCGTTTTCGGTGCCGCTTTGGCCGCCGACGCGCCCTTGGCCGCCGAAGCCGCCGTCTTGCCGGCCGCGTCTTTCGAGGCCGCGCTATCGGCGGCGAGCATCTTCGACTGCTGGAACGGCTTGCCTTCGAGCTTGTTGAGCGCCTGCTGCATCATGAAATCGTCGGCGCTGCCGAACTCCACCGGCTTGCGGTCGCGATCCTTCTGCCGCTCTTCAGGCGTCTTCTTGTCGTTCTGCTCCTCGAGGATGCGCAGTTGCTCCATCCGGCGCTGTTCGCGTTCCTCGAGTTCCTTCTTCTCGTTCGGGTCCTGCGTGTTCGCGAGGTGGT
Organism: Burkholderia singularis; assembly: GCF_900176645.1. Classification (GTDB taxonomy): domain Bacteria; phylum Pseudomonadota; class Gammaproteobacteria; order Burkholderiales; family Burkholderiaceae; genus Burkholderia; species Burkholderia singularis. The sequence goes on along the minus strand of NZ_FXAN01000083.1, from coordinate 135,703 downwards.
TCGTGTAATCGACCTCGCGCGTGACGAGCGCGTCGTCCGGATCGCCGTCCGCGAATTGATCGACCGGGATGTCCGGCACGATGCCCTTGTTCTGGATCGAGCGGCCGCTCGGCGTGTAGTAGTACGCGGTCGTCAGGCGCAGCGCGCTATCCGCGGTCATCGGCCGCACCGTCTGCACCGAGCCTTTGCCGAACGTCGCCTTGCCCATGATGGTCGCGCGGTGCGCGTCCTGCAGCGCGCCCGCCACGATCTCCGAAGCCGACGCTGAATACGCGTTGGTCAGCACGATCATCGGCACGGTCTTATAGATCGCCGGCAGATTTTTCAACGGATCGGTATCGAATGTCGGCAGACGGTAGTTGTCGAAATTGTCGCGGTAGACCTGCTTCGAATCCGGGATCTGGCCGTTGGTCGACACGACGACGGAATCCGGCGGCAGGAACGCGCCCGCGACGCCGACCGCGCTTTGCAGCAGGCCGCCGCCGTTGTTGCGCAGATCGAGAATCAGGCCCTTCAGATTCGGCTGCTGGCGCGCGATGTCCTCGAGCTTCGCGGCGAGATCGGGCGTGGTGCGCTCCTGGAAGCTCGTGATGCGCACATACGCGTAGCCCTGATCGAGCAGCTTCGCCTTCACGCTCTGCACCTTGATGATCGCGCGCGTGACCGTGACGGGGAACGTGCGATCATCGCTTTTGCGGAAGATCGTCAGCGTGACCTTCGTGCCCGGTTCGCCCCGCATCTGCTTGACGGCCTTGTCGAGCGTCATGCCGCGCACCGGGCGATCGTTGATTCGCGTGATCAAGTCGCCGGGGCGGATGCCGGCGCGGAACGCGGGGGTATCCTCGATCGGCGAGATCACCTTGACGAGCCCGTCTTCCTGCGAGATTTCGATGCCGAGGCCGGCGAAGCGGCCCTTCGTCTGTTCCTGCAATTCCTGGTAATCGGTCTTGTCGAGAAACGACGAATGCGGATCGAGGCTCGATACCATGCCCTTGATCGCGGCGGTCAGCAGTTTCTTGTCGTCGACGGGCTCGACGTATTCGCGCTTGATTTGCCCGAACACTTCGGCGAACAGGCGCAACTGATCGAGCGGCAGCGGCGCGGCGACCGACGTTGCGGCCTGCTCGGCCGATGCGGAAATCTGCAGCGTCGCGAAGACGCCGGTTGCGAGGCCCGCGGCAATCAGGCCGATGTTCTTCAATTTCATACGCATAGAGTTGGGTACGATCGGAAAGCGCTTGGCTGTCGCGGGAGCAACGGGACGAGCGAACGACGGTCAAGTATAACTGTTCACCCGGATGCCTTGTGGATCGGGGCGAAACGGGATGCGGCGGTGAATTCGACCGTGCCGCGGCGCACAGGTTCGCCGCGGCACGGCACGGGCGGACAGTATTTTGCGTGGCCGAGGCGGCGTGCGTGCGCTGCACCGCCGTCGGCCGTGCGCATGGCGCCGGCTTGCGTGGGCTCGCGCCGGTTTGCCCGCGCAGCTTACGCTTGCAGCTTACGCTTATTACGCCTGCGCCTTGCCCTGCTGGGCGACGGCCGCCTGCGCTTTCGCGATTGCGTCCTGGTCGCCGAGATAGTAGTGCTTGACGGGCTTCAGGTTGTCGTCGAGTTCGTAGACGAGCGGCACGCCGTTCGGGATGTTCAGGCCAACGATATCGGCATCGGAGATACCGTCGAGATACTTGATCAGCGCGCGCAGCGAATTGCCGTGCGCGGCGATCAGCACCTGCTTGCCGGCCTTGATCGCCGGGGCGATCGATTCGTTCCAGAGCGGCAGCACGCGCGCGACCGTATCCTTCAGACATTCGGTGAGCGGCAATTGCTCGCGCGGCACCTTCGCGTAACGCGGATCGCCGTATGGCGCGCGCTCGTCCGACGCGTCGAGCGCGGGCGGCGGCGTATCGTAGCTGCGGCGCCAGACCAGCACCTGCTCGTCGCCGTACTTCGCGGCGGTTTCCGCCTTGTTGAGCCCCGACAGCGCGCCGTAATGGCGCTCGTTGAGCCGCCACGAATGGACGACGGGCAGGTACATCAGATCCATCTGGTCCTGCACGTGCCAAAGCGTGCGGATCGCGCGCTTGAGCACCGACGTGTAGGCAATGTCGAACGTGTAGCCGGCTTCCTTGAGGAGCAGGCCGGCCTGTTGCGCTTCGCGGTTGCCTTGTTCGGTCAGGTCGACGTCAACCCAGCCGGTGAAGCGGTTTTCCTTGTTCCACGTCGATTCGCCGTGGCGGATGAGAACGAGCTTGTACATGGATGCTTGCGGTCGGTAGTGAGGAAGCGGTAAGCGGATGCGGCCCCTCGCGGGACGGTATCGTAGACAGGAGGTTATTTTATAATGGCGGGATTGTCCTGATTCGATTTCTCAGTTTTCTCTTTTCCGACGGATTTTCCGTGACGTTCTTCACCGATTACACGAATCTCGCGCTCATCGCGATCCTGGTGGTTTCCGGCGGCCTGCTTGCATGGCCCGCGTTCAAGCGCGGCGGCGGCGGGCTGTCCGCCGCCGAGGCCACTCAATTGATCAACCGCCGTAACGCGATCGTCGTCGATCTGCGCACGGCGGCCGCGTTCGATGCGGGGCACCTGCCGTCCGCGCGCTCGATCGCGTTCGACGAACTCCAGACAAAAGTCGGCCAATTGTCGAAAAACAAGGGTACGCCGGTGCTGCTCGTGTGCGAGAACGGTCAGCAATCGCACAAAGCGCGCAAGCTCGTCGAGCAAGCCGGTTACCAGGACGTTCATGTGCTGCAGGGCGGCCTCGCCGCATGGCAGCAGGCCGGCATGCCGGTCGTCAAATAAGGAGTGGCGAAGTGAACAAAGTGGTCATGTACAGCACCCAGGTGTGCCCGTATTGCATCCAGGCCGAGCGGCTGCTCAAGCTGCGTGGCGTCGAGCGCATCGAGAAGGTGCTGGTCGACAAGGAGCCGGCGCGCCGTGCGGAAATGATGGAGCGCACCGGCCGCCGCACGGTGCCGCAAATCTATATCGGCGACACGCACGTCGGCGGCTACGACGATTTGTCGAAGCTCGATCGCGAAGGCGGCTTGACGCCGCTTCTCGAAACCGCTGCCGCTTGATCCTCGCAGCGCGGTGCGCCGCCGCACGACGGGCGGCGCACGACCTTAGCATGACCATACCGGGCGGCCGGAGGGTTCCGGCCGCCACGATTATTTTTTAGGGAACCACCATGTCCGACGTCGAAAACCAACCGTTCTTCAACATCCAGCGCATCTACCTGAAAGACTTGTCGCTCGAGCAGCCGAATTCGCCGGCGATCTTCCTCGAGCAGGACATGCCGTCGGTTGAAGTCGAAGTCGACGTGAAGGCCGAGCGCCTTGCCGAAAGCGTCTACGAGATTGCCGTGTCGGGCACCGTCACCGCGAAGGTCCGCGATAAAGTCGCGTTTCTGATCGAGGCGAAGCAGGCCGGTATCTTCGATATCCGTAACATCCCGGACGACCAGATCGATCCGCTGTGCGGGATCGCATGCCCGACCATCCTGTTCCCGTACCTGCGCTCGAACATCGCCGATGCGATCACGCGCGCGGGCTTTCCGCCGATCCATCTTGCCGAGATCAATTTTCAGGCGCTGTACGAGCAGCGTCTCGCGCAACTCGCGCAACAACAAGGCGGCGCGCCGAACGGCTCGACGCTCAACTGAGCGCGGGCGAGCGTCATGAACGATCGGCTCGCGCGCAACCGGTGCGCAGCATGAAGATTGCGGTTCTGGGCGCGGGCGCGTGGGGCACCGCACTCGCCGCGCATCTCGCCGCGCGGCACGACACGCTGCTTTGGGCGCGCGATGCCGCACTCGCGGCGGAACTTGCCGCTCGGCGCGAGAACGTCCGTTATCTGGGCGGCGTCACGTTGCCGCCGGTGTTGCGTTACGGCGCCGATCTCGCCGAGGCGTTCGCGCATGCGCAGGCGGATGACGCGCTGTGCGTGATCGCCGCGCCCGTGGCCGGGCTGCGCGCGTTGCTTCGCGAGATGCGCGGCACGGGCCGTGCGCCCGCGCATTTCGTCTGGGTTTGCAAAGGTTTCGACGCCGACACGCGACTGCTGCCGCATCAGATGGTGGCCGGCGAGTTGCCCGCGCACGCGAGCCACGGCGTGTTGTCGGGGCCGAGCTTCGCACGCGAGGTCGCGCAAGGGCTGCCTGTCGCGTTGACTGTCGCGAGCGCGTCTGCCGCGTGCCGCGAGCGCACGCTCGCCGCGTTTCATCATGGCGCGATGCGCATTTATACCGGCGACGACGTCGTTGGTGTGGAGGTCGGCGGTGCGGTGAAGAACGTGCTCGCCATCGCCACGGGCATTGCCGATGGGCTCGGTCTCGGTCTCAATGCGCGCGCGGCGCTCGTCACGCGCGGGCTCGCCGAGATGTCGCGGCTCGGCGTCGCGCTCGGCGGCCGGGCCGAGACGTTCACGGGGCTGACTGGTCTGGGCGATTTGATCTTGACCGCCACGGGTGATTTGTCGCGCAATCGGACGGTGGGCATGCAGCTTGCGGCAGATCGCTCACTCGACGACATCCTCGCGGCGCTCGGGCACGTTGCCGAAGGCGTGCGATGCGCGCGGGCGGTATTGTCGATCGCGCAAGAGCGCGGCGTCGAGATGCCGATCACCGCGGCAGTGTGCGCTGTGCTGTTCGACGGCGTCGCGCCGCGCGATGCGGTGAGCGGATTGCTGCGCCGGGACGCGAAAGCGGAGTGAGGGCGGCGCGAATCAAACGCGGGCTGGGTTGGGCCGCGGTCTGTAATCGATGAATTGACCGGCGGCGACGCGGGAGCGCAGGCTTGTTTGTCTGGCGTTCACGCGCTGTGGACGGAGAACGTGATGCCGATCATCGGTTCAACGTTTGTCGACGCAAGCATCGTCGATATCACGACACTTCCGCTCGATGCGATCGTCAACGCGGCAAACGAGTCGCTACTGGGCGGCGGCGGCGTGGACGGCGCGATTCATCGCGCGGCAGGGCCGGCGCTCGTGGCGGAATGTGCGACGTTGGGCGGTTGCGCGACGGGCGATGCGAAGCTCACGCGCGCGTACCAATTGCCCGCGAAATATGTCGTCCATACGGTCGGCCCGGTATGGCGGGGCGGCGGGCATCGAGAGGCCGAGCTGCTCGCGTCGTGCTACCGGCGCTCGCTCGAAGTCGCTGCCGAAGCGGGATGCGTGTCGATCGCGTTTCCTGCGATCAGTTGCGGCGTCTATCGCTTTCCGCCGGATGCCGCGACGGCGATCGCCGTGCGCATGGTGAGCAACGCGCTGTCGTCCGGCGCGCGTTTTCAGCGCATCGTATTTGCGTGCTTTTCCGACGACATGCTGGCGCATTATGCAGCCGAGCTCGCGCGGCTCAAGTGAGATCGAGGGGCGCCGCTGCCCGCCGTCGTGCGCGGTCAGCGGCGCGGGTTCGTCTACACCGGCTTGCGCGCCACGACGGTCGGAAACATCCGGCCGCGATCGTCGACGAATCGGATCTCGGCAAAGCCGGCTCGTTCGAGTTGCGTCCGGGTCTGCGCATGCGTGCGGAAAACATTCCATTTCACGTCGAGCACGTGCACGAACAACGTTTGTTGCAGTGCGAGCGCATCCGGCGTGGTCACGCTCAGATCCCAGGGCGATTCATTCGATAGCGCCGGCGGCGGTGTCAGAAAGCTCGTGATCAAATGACCGCCGGGCTTCAGTGCGTCGAAGAACCGGCGATACAGCGCGATCACGCGGTCGTCGTCGGGTTCGTAGATATTGAGGCCGTTGCTCGTCAGCGCATCCACCTGCGCATGCAGACCCAGCGACCACGCGTCGCCACGGCGTAGCGACAGCCGATCGGTCAAGCCGCGCTCGGTTGCCAGCGCCCAAGCACCATCCAATGCGCGTGGGTCGAGATCGATGCCGAGCAGCTTTATATCGTCATAGCCGCGGTGGTCGAGCAGCAGCAGATCGCCCATCCATCCGCATGGCACGGACGCGAGTGTGATGCCAGGCTTGAGTAACGCTTGCAGTTCCCGGCGAAAGACGCCGAAGCGTTCGCGCGTGGCAAGCCCGGCGGGCAGACGCTCGAATAATCGATATTCGAGATCGGTTGTCGCGCCCGGTTTCAACGTGCCAGGTTCGTAGGTCACGAGGCGATGTGTCCATTCACCGTCGAGCCCGCGATTGACGAGCAGGAAGCGTCCGAATTCGAATGTGGCGAGCTGATCGACCAGCGCGAGCTGTTGGCCGAGCGTCGCGGCCGGAAGATCGTCCTGTGCGCGCAAGCGGGCCTGGATCGTGGCGATGGCGGATTCGACGGTGTGATCGGAACCGGTGCGATGGGAAATCAATTGATTGGCGCTGTTCATTGCGATGATGACCTCATCTCGTTGAGTGCCCTGACGATCATAGAAAGCGAGTCGATCAACCGAAAGGTGACGTTGCGACAACCTAACTTGCTTTGGCGCGGAACTCAGGCGACGTTGCCGAAACCGATTGATTGACCACCATCCGGCGGCAATTGGCGGTCGATGCTGCGTTTCATCACGCACCGCCTTCGAATCCCGCCTGGCGCCACGCCTCGAATACGACCACCGCAACGGTATTCGACAGATTGAGGCTGCGGTTGCCCGGCCGCATTGGCAGCCGCACGCGCTGGGGCGCGGCAAATCGTTCGACCAGCTCGGCGCGCAGCCCGCGCGTTTCCGAGCCGAACACGAACCAGTCGCCCGGCGCGAACGCCCGATCGTGAAAGCGTCCCGAGCCGCGCGTCGTGAACGCGAACATCCGTGCGGGGTCCGGTGCTTCGGCGGCGACGAATGCGTCCCAGTTCGGATGAACTTGCATTTGCGCGTACTCGTGATAGTCGAGCCCTGCGCGCCGCATTTTCGCATCGTCGAGCGGAAAGCCGAGCGGCTCGATCAGATGCAAGCGTGCGCCCGTATTCGCGCACAGGCGGATGACGTTGCCGGTGTTCGGCGGAATTTCGGGTTCGACTAGGACGACGTTGAACATGATTCGATCGATGTTTGCTGGTGAGCGCGTGTCGCGGCTCCGTGTTTTCCGACGGCGCGAGGTGGCGCCGTCAATCCTTCGCGGTGCGCAGCGCGACGAAATTCGTCACGCGGCGCGCGCCCGCGTCCTTCAATGCGCGCGCGATCGCGTCGAGCGTCGCGCCTGACGTCATCACGTCGTCGACGATGCCGATGTGCAATCCCGTCACCGGCCGCGCGATTGCGAACGCAGCCGCGACGTTCATGCGCCGCGCGTCATAGGCAAGCCGCGATTGCGGCGCGGTGTCGGTGACGCGCGCGACCAGCGTCGGGTTGGCCCGCACGCACAATGCCTGCGCGAGCGGTCGCGCGATTTCCCATGCCTGGTTATAGCCACGCTCGACGAGACGCCGCGCTCCAAGCGGCACAGGGGCGATCGCATCGAGCGGCGGCGCGTCGTCGAGCGCGTCCGACGCAAGCCGTGCGAGCCGCGCGCCGAATTCGCGGCCGAGCGCGAGATGCGCACGGAACTTCAGTTCTAGCGCAAGGCCGTCGAGCGGCGCGCGGTAATCAGCGAGCGCGAGCGTCGCGTCGAATCCCGGCGGTGCGTTCGCGCACGCGCTGCAGTAATAGCGCGCGGCGTGCGGCGGCCGTGCTTTTTCCGGCGCGTTCGTGGGTGGCCGCGCGAGCGCCGCTTGCAGCGGTTGCGCGCGTGCCGAGGTGCCCGTGCCATGCGGCGAACTTGCTGCCGGCAACGCATGCGCAGCGCGCCACGTCTGCATGTCATGACGCATGCGCTTGCCGGCGAGCGGCAGCGCACAGCGCGGGCAGCGCAGCCGTGCTTCGTTCCAATAGGCGTCGTCGCACCACGCGCAAATCGTCTGGTGTGACAAATTGCCGCACAGCGCGCAGCGGTTCGGCAGCGCGGCGGCAACAAGGCGCGCGAATAGATTGGCCGCACAGATCCTCGCCACGCGGATGCTGCGTCGCAAAATCGCACGGTCGGCCATCGTCGGCTCCTGTCCAAGGCCGCTTCGCTGAACGCCGCGAAGCGAGCGAGTATACTTCGGGCTCTTCGCCAGTGTGCTCCAAATGTCCCCAGCTCCCGCACAAACCGGCCGTCCGGCCGATGACCCGCGGCGTTTGCGGCAGATCTTCGATCGCCGCGCCGCCGGATTCGGCGCCGTGTCGTTTCTGCCGCGCGAGATTGCGCAGCGCATGCGCGAGCGTCTCGATTACATCAAGATCAGTCCCGCGAGCGTGCTCGACGCGGGCTGCGGCACGGGCGACGACCTGCCCCTGCTGCGCGCGCGCTTTCCCGAGGCGCCGGTGTTCGGTGTCGACGTGTCCCACGGGATGCTCGCGCGCGCGGCCGAGCGCGATGCCGCCGATACCAACTGGCGCCGCTTCCTCCCCGCGACGCTTGCCAAGGCGCTCGGCCAGCGCGGCCCGCGCGTCGCGCAGGCCGATTTCTCCATGCTGCCGTTTGCCGGCGGCGCGTTCGATCTTCTCTGGTCCAATTGCGCTTTGCATTGGCATGCGCGTCCTGATCTCGTGCTGCCCGAATGGCACCGTGTGTTGCGTGTCGATGGGCTGCTGATGTTCAGCACGCTTGGGCCCGATACGCTGCGCGAGCTGCGCGCGGCCTGGGCGGACGCGGCTCGCGCAGTCGACGCGGCCGCACCGGCGCGCATCGTGGATTTCGTCGATATGCACGATTTGGGCGACATGCTCGTCGAAAGCGGTTTCGAGATTCCGGTGATGGATCAGGAGGTGCTGACCGTCACCTACAAGTCTCCCGCTTCGCTGCTCGCGGATGTGCGCCGCTGGGGCGCGTATCCGTTCGAACGCGACGAGGCGTCGGCGCGGGCGTCGCGGCGGCTGCTTGCGGCGCTGCACGATGCGCTCGATGCGCGTCGGCGCGACGATGGCACGATCCCGCTCACCTTCGAGGTGATCTACGGTCACGCGTGGAAGGCGGCGCCGCGCACGACGGCCGAAGGCCACGGCATCGTGCGTGTGCAGGACATCGGAAAAGGGCGTTCGAAGCGCCCGTGAAAGTGCGTTTGAGGGGGCGCGCAGCGGGTCGTGCGCAGCCGGGAAAGATTGGGCAATGCACAGCCCGCACGGATGGAAAGCGTCCTCCGAAATGGCCGGAAAGCTTGTCGCGCTTGGCTCGCCGGGCACCGCCGCTTGCTTGTGGATGACTTTGAACCCGCCTATAATGCGACAGTTTGTCGTCCTGGGGGTGTCCCACAATACCGGTCGGACGGCGCTTTGACGAGCAGTTGGAGCCAAGCATCAGACGTCGTTCGCGAGAGGCAGCGATGGAAGCAGCGGAAGGTTTGCCGGATGCCGAGCCGGTCCTGAAGGACTGGTTGATGAAACGCAACTGCTCGGTGTCGCCGCGTCAGTTCGTGACGTTCTATGTCTCGCTCGCCGCATGCTCGCTGATGATTGCGGTCCTGTTGTTTTGGCGCGGAGCATGGCTCGTGCTGCCATTTACTGGGATCGAGCTGTTGGCGGTAGGCGTCGCGTTTATCGTTTATGCGCGCCATGCAGTCGATTACGAGCGCATCCGGCTGTTTCGTCACCGGCTCATCATCGAGCGGATGAGCGCGGAGCGGCTGACGCAGATCGAATTGAACCCGGACTGGGTGAGGGTCGAGCCGGGCGAGTCGCCGTGCGATCCGATCAGATTGGTATCGCGTGGCGAAGCGTTCGTGATCGGGCAGCATCTTGCGCAATACCGGCGCGCTCAGTTTGCGCGCGAGCTACGTGCATCGTTGATGCGCGGTGGCTGAAACGGGTGGCCGGTGTAGCGGGCGGCCTGCGGCGGGGCAGGGTTTGAATGGAAATTTTGGGTAAGGAAGCTATGAAAACAATCAAGCGAGCCCTCACGGGCGTGCTGGCATGCAGCGGGCTGCTCTTCGCCGGTGCCGCTGCGGCGGTCGGCGACAGCCCGGGCGGCCCCCGCGTCAACGAGATCAATCTCCAGCCGCCCGTGACGAAGATTGCCGAGGAGCTTTACGACCTTCACACGATGATGCTGATCCTCTGTACGGTGATCTTCGTCGGCGTGTTCGGCGTGATGTTCTATTCGATCTTCGCGCACCGCAAATCGAAAGGCCACAAGGCCGCCAATTTCCACGAAAGCACCACGGTCGAAATCATCTGGACGATCGTGCCGTTCATCATCGTCGTGCTGATGGCGCTGCCCGCGACGAAGGCCGTCGTCGCAATGAAGGACACGACGAACGCCGATCTGACGATCAAGGTCACCGGTTACCAATGGAAGTGGGCGTATGACTACGTGAAGGGTCCGGGCGAAGGCATCGGCTTTTTGTCGACGCTGACGACGCCGCGCAGCGAGGTCAACGGCCAGAAGCCGATTTCCGATACCTATCTGCAGGAAGTCGACAATCCGCTCGTCGTGCCGGTTAACAAGAAGATTCGCATCATCACGACCGCGAACGATGTCGTCCATTCCTGGTATGTGCCCGCGTTCGGCGTGAAGCAGGATGCGATTCCCGGCTTCGTGCGCGACACGTGGTTCAAGGCCGACAAGGTCGGCACCTACCGCGGTTTCTGTACCGAGCTGTGCGGCAAGGAGCATGCGTACATGCCCGTCGTCGTCGAGGTGCTGTCGGACGACGATTACGCGAAGTGGGTGAGCGCGCAGAAGGCCAAGCTCGCCGCGGGCGCGGTCGATCCGAACAAGGTCTATACGCGCGCCGAGCTGATTGCGCACGGCGAGGAAGTCTACAAGGCGAACTGCGCGGTATGCCACCAGCCGAATGGCAAGGGTCTCGGCGCATTCCCGGCAATCGATGGCGGCCAGATCGCGAACGGTCCGATCGCCGCGCATGTCGAGCGCGTGCTGAAGGGCAACGGCGCGATGCCGTCGTGGGCGTCGCTGTCGGATCTCGACATCGCGTCGGTGATCACGTTCGAGCGCAATTCGTGGGGCAACCATAAGGGCGATTCGCTGCAGCCGAAACAGGTGGCCGATGCGCGTAACGGCAAGTTGCCGGCGGACAGCGCGCCGGCCGCGGGCGAGGCCGCCGCGGCACCCGCCGCCGAAGCCGCATCGGGCGCCTCCGCACCGGCGCAGCAGGCTCAAGCCCAGGCGCTGCCGGCTGCGATCTACTTCGAGATCGGCAAGAGCGAGCTGCCCGCGGACGCGAAGGGCGCGATCGCCGCAGCCGTCGATTACGCGAACGCACATCCGGACGCGAAGCTCGTGCTGTCGGGCTATACCGACAAGACGGGCTCGGTCGCGACGAACGAGGAGCTGGCGAAGCATCGTGCGCAGGCGGTGCGCGATGCGCTGAAAGCCGCGGGCGTCGCCGAAGCGCGCATCATCATGAAAAAGCCGGAAACGATCACGGGCGGGGCGGACGCGAAGGAAGCCCGGCGGGTCGAGATCGGTCCGGCGGCTTGACGTGTCGCTGTGTTTGTCGACGTATTCGCATTAGGAGATTCTCATGTCTAGCATCGGGCACGACGTAACCGCGGGCCACGCGCACGACGACCACGCGCACGAAACGCCGCACGGCTGGCGGCGGTGGCTGTATGCCACCAACCATAAGGACATCGGTACGCTGTACCTGTTGTTCTCGTTCATCATGTTCCTGTCGGGCGGCGTGATGGCGCTCGGCATCCGCGCCGAGTTGTTCGAGCCGGGGTTGCAGATCATGCGTCCGGAGTTCTTCAACGAACTCACGACGATGCACGGCCTGATCATGGTGTTCGGCGCGATCATGCCGGCGTTCGTCGGCTTCGCGAACTGGATGATTCCGCTGCAAATCGGTGCATCCGACATGGCGTTCGCGCGGATGAACAACTTCAGCTTCTGGCTGCTGCCGGTCGCGGCGGTGCTGCTCGTCGGCTCGTTCTTCGCGCCGGGCGGCGCGACGGCCGCCGGCTGGACGCTGTACGCGCCGCTGTCGACGCAGATGGGCCCGGGCATGGACTTCGCGATCTTCGCGGTGCACATCATGGGCGCGTCGTCGATCATGGGCTCGATCAACATCATCGTGACGATCCTGAACATGCGCGCGCCGGGCATGACGCTGATGAAGATGCCGATGTTCGCGTGGACCTGGCTCATCACCGCGTACCTGCTGATCGCCGTGATGCCGGTTCTGGCCGGCGCGATCACGATGGTGCTGTTCGACCGCCATTTCGGCACGTCGTTCTTCAATGCGGCGGGCGGCGGCGATCCGGTGATGTACCAGCACATCTTCTGGTTCTTCGGCCACCCCGAGGTGTACATCATGATTCTGCCGGCGTTCGGGATCGTGTCGCAGGTGATCCCGGCGTTCGCGCGCAAGCCGCTGTTCGGCTATAGCTCGATGGTGTACGCGACGGCGTCGATCGCGATCCTGTCGTTTATGGTCTGGGCGCACCACATGTTCGCGACCGGCATGCCGGTCACGGGCCAGCTCTTCTTCATGTACGCGACGATGCTGATCGCGGTGCCGACGGGCGTGAAGGTGTTCAATTGGCTCGCGACGATGTGGCGCGGTTCGATGACGTTCGAAACCCCGATGCTGTTCGCGATCGGCTTCCTGTTCGTGTTCACGTTCGGCGGCCTGACGGGCCTGATGCTCGCGATGGCACCGCTCGATATCCAGTATCACGGCACGTATTTTGTCGTCGCGCACTTCCATTACGTGCTCGTCGCGGGTTCGCTGTTCGCGCTGTTCGCCGGCTGGTATTACTGGTCGCCGAAGTGGACCGGCTGGATGTACAACGAAACGCGCGGCAAGATCCATTTCTGGGCGTCGATGATTTTCTTCAACGTCACGTTCTTCCCGATGCACTTCCTGGGCCTCGCCGGCATGCCGCGCCGTTATGCGGACTATGCGGCGCAGTTCACCGACTTCAACCAGGTGGCGACGATCGGCGCGTTCGGCTTCGGCCTCGCGCAGGTGTACTTCCTGTTCGCGGTCGTGCTGCCCGCCTACCGCGGTGGCGGCGAACTGGAGAAAGCAAGTGACAAGCCGTGGGATGGCGCGACGGGCCTCGAATGGACGATCCCGAGCCCGGCTCCGTTCCACACGTTCGAGCAGCCGCCGACGGTCGAGTAACGATTGTCCGGTATTTGCCGCCCGCGTCGCATGACGCGGGCGGCGGTTCCGATCGAAGCAATACGAACCTACGCATGACCCGGAATCCACAACAAAGACGCACGCCCGAGCAGATCAGCGCGGGCAACAAGCGGATGGGGCTGATCCTCGTGATCGTCGCCGCCGTCTTTTTTGTGGGTGCCGTCGTGAGGCAGTGGATTGCGTCCACGTCCTGACGCAGTACTTGAGGAAGTCGTGATGTCGAAGTCCGGCGCGCATGTCGATCGCGCGTTCAACCGGTCGATGCTGTTGAAGCTCGTCGTCGTGGCGGGGTTGATGTTCGGCTTCGGCTTCGCGCTGGTGCCGATGTACCGCGCGATCTGCCAGATCACCGGCCTGAACAACCTGCTGCAGCGCGACGTCAGCGCGAGCGAGGCGAAGAATACGCAGGTCGATTACAGCCGCAAGGTGTCGATCGAACTCGATGCGAACGCGCGTGGGCCGCTGGGCTTCAAGCCGAAGCTCGGCAGCATTGATGTGCATCCGGGCGAATTGACGACGGTTGTCTACGAAGTCACGAACGGCCAGGGCAGGACGGTGGTCGCGCAGGCGATTCCGAGTTACGCGCCGAAGCAGGCCACCGAGTTTTTCAAGAAAATCGAGTGTTTCTGCTTTACGCAACAGACGCTCGCGGCGCACGAGACACGTGACATGCCGGTCGTGTTCGTGATCGACCCGAAGTTGCCGAAGGACGTGAAAACGATCACGCTGTCGTACACGTTCTTCGAATTGAATGCGCCCGCGCCTGCTCGCGGTGCGGCGCAAGAGCCGGGCCGCGCTGCGGCGAAGCCCGCCGCGTAAGACCGAGGGAGGCGACGATGATGAGCGAAATGGGTAGAAAAGGCACATTCGCACAGTCGATGAAAGCGGTGCTGTGGTCGTTTTTCGGCGTGAGGCGGCGGCGCGATCTCGAGGCCGACGCGACGCAGTTGAACCCGCTGCACGTGTTGAGCGCCGCGCTGATCGGCGCGGCGATCTTCATCGCCGTGTTGATCCTCGTCGTACACGCGGTGGTGGGGTAGGTCAATACGGATTGAGACGGTGCGCCGATTGCGCGTGCCGGGATGCAACAAGCGAGACGGCGCCGCGTGCGTCGCCGAGAAATAAGCCGGAGCGTTCCGGAACAAATTGGACTGAAGTGGAGAATCAAGCATGACCGGTCAAAACGAGAGCCCGTACTATTTTGTGCCGCATCCGTCGCAGCACCCGATCAGCGCGGCCATCGGCCTGCTGGTCATGCTCGGATCGTTCGCGCTGTGGATCAACGGTGAGCCGTGGGCACCCTTTACCGCGCTCGTCGGCCTGCTTTGGCTGCTGTTCACGCTGTATCACTGGTTTGGCGATGCGATCGGCGAATCGGAAGGCGGGATGTACGGCAAGAATGTCGACAAGTCGTTCCGCTGGAGCATGAGCTGGTTCATCTTCTCCGAAGTGATGTTCTTCGGCGCATTCTTCGGCGCGCTTTTCTACGCGCGTGAAATCGCGCTGCACCAGCTCGGCAGCCTCGACTACAAGCTGATCTGGCCGGATTTCTCCGCCGTTTGGCCGAACGAAGGGCCGGCCGCGCTCGCGGGCCATTTCAAGACGATGGGCCCGTGGCCGATTCCGACGCTGAACACCGCGTTGCTGCTGTCGTCGGGCGCGACGCTGACGGTGTCGCACCACGCGCTGCGTGAAGATCACCGGAGCAAGGCGATCGCATGGCTTGCCGCGACGCTCGTGCTTGGGGTCTGCTTCTTGTTCCTGCAAGGTTTCGAATATTTCCACGCATACAACGAGTTGAACCTGACGCTCGGCTCCGGCGTGTACGGCTCGACGTTCTTCCTGCTGACGGGCTTCCACGGTTTCCACGTGTTCCTTGGCGGCACGATGCTCGCGGTCGTGCTGGTGCGGATGATCCGCGGTCACTTCAAGCCGGATCACCACTTCGCATTCGAAGGCGCAGCGTGGTATTGGCACTTCGTCGACGTCGTCTGGCTGGGTCTTTACGTCGTCGTCTACTGGCTGTAACGGAAACGGCCCACGCGATGCCCGCGCGGGCCGCTGGCTTGATTTGCCGATGCGCTGTGTACGCGCCGCCGGCAACTGGGCCGATGCGCCGCACCGACTTTGTCGGGCGGCGTTTTTGCTTGATGGTGGCGTGCGTGCGGCGATATGCCGCACCCGGTTGTATCAGCGGCCGATCGGAATGCCGGTCGAATGGATCCAGCCCATCCAGTTTGCGACCAGGATGAACAGGAACAACGAGATCGACAGTCCGACGCGCATCGCGAGCGACCAAACCATCCGCTTCGTATGGCCCCGGTCGTGCATCATGAAATACAGCGCGGATGCCATGCTGGCAACGATGAGGACGAAGGCGATCGGAACGAGAATGTGCATGAAGCTGGCCGGAAAGCGGCAGTTCGTAACGGAGATCTCGATTATCTCATTTCGGCCGCGCGGCGGCTGCCTCCGGAGGCAGCCGCGATGAAGGTCCGCTGGTTGCCCGCGCTGCTGATTCTTGCCGTGATCGCGGTGACGGTGCGGCTCGGCTTCTGGCAGCGCGACCGCGCGCATCAGAAGGAGGCGCTCGATGCGCAGATCGCGCGCTATGAGCACGCGAGCCCGGTCGATGTGCCGCGCGAACGCGTCGAACTCAACGAGATCGAGTTCCATCGCGTGCGCGCGACCGGGCGCTTCATGCGTGAAGCCGCTGTTTTTCTCGACAATCGGCCCTACCGTGATCAGCCCGGCTTTTACGTCGTGATGCCGATGAAGCTGGCCAACGGCGCTTATGTGCTTGTGAACCGCGGCTGGTTGCCGCGCAACATCGCCGACCGTACCGCGATCCAGCCGTTCGTGACGCCCGCGGGCGAGGTGACGCTCGGCGGCATCGCGCGTCGCGACGCGACTCGCGTATTCGAACTCGGCAGCGGCGGGTCGGCCGCGGGGCAAAGGATTCGGCAGAATCTCGACGTTGCCGCCTATGCGCGCGAAACCGGCTTGCCGCTGCAGCCGTTCGTGATTCAGCAGACGAGCGACGACGGCGACCACCTGGTGCGCGACTGGCCCGCGCCGACGATGGGCGTCGAGCGCAACTACGGCTATATGTTGCAGTGGTGGGCGATGGCGGCGGCGGCGGCCGGGTTGGGCCTTTATGCCGCGTGGCGAGCGGCGAGGCGTCCGGGAAAAAAGCAGGCCGGGCGTGCCGATGCGGCTTGAAGCCGGCCGATTCGTCATTCAGGTGCGGCAGGCGGGGGCGGCCATTGGACGGCAACGCGGCGAATGGTGCGCGCATCGTCTGAATCCCGCCGGCATGCCGTAAAGCCTATGACGTAAGGTGCGCGCCGTCTGGCTAAGCGTCGGCTTGATTCGCCATAGTTTGGACGATCCGGCGCGGTGCGGCCGAACCGGCCGGCTTGCGTGGCGTGGCGCCGCGTTCCGTTTTCAATGTTTCAAGAGGTTTATGAACATGCATTCTTCTCGTCCGACGCAGCAGTCAGCCGATGCTCCGCGAACGGCATCCGCGCAGCGCGGCTCCTGGCAGCGGGGCCGCTGGGTGTTGCTCGCGCTTGCGCTCGTCTGCGCGGCGCCCGTGATTGCGTCGTACTTCACGTATTACGTGATCAAGCCGAACGGCGGATCGACAAACTACGGTACGTTGATCGAGCCGCAGCGGCCGATTCCGCCTGAGCTGACCGTGGTCGATGAGGCCGGGCGGACGGTGCCGCTTGCGTCGCTGCGCGGCGTCTGGCTGTTCGTGATGGAGGACAGCGGCGCATGCGATGCCGCGTGCGCAAAGAAGCTCTATTTCATGCGCCAGGTGCGCGCGACGCAGGCAGGCGAGCGGCAGCGGATCACGATGGTCTGGCTGAAGAGCGATGCGGCGGCGGTGCCCGCGACGATCGAGCGCGCGTATCCGGACACCCGCAAGCTGCGCGCCGATCCGGCCGCCGTGGCGGCATGGCTGCCGGCCGATGCGGGCACGCGCGTGACCGACCATATCTATATCGTCGATCCCAGCGGGAACCTGATGATGCGTTTCCCGAAAGACCCGGACCCGAGCAAGATCAAGCGGGACGTGACCAAGCTCCTCAAGTGGTCGAGCATCGGCTAAAGCGCCGGCCGCGCCCGGCGACGAAGGTAGGAGAGAAGAACCGATGTATCTACTGCAACTCGGCCTGATCGGCCTCTGTATCGCGTTGCTGCCGTTGTCTTACGTATGGGTGAAGGCGGACGACGACAAATTCCGCAAGCTCGTCTGGGTGACGACTTTCCTGACGCTCGATCTCGTGATGTTCGGCGGCTTTACCCGGCTCACCGATTCCGGCCTCGGTTGCCCGGATTGGCCGGGTTGTTACGGGACGTCGTCGCCGTTCATCGCGCATGCGGCGATCACCGCCGCGCATCAGGCGATGCCGACCGGCCCGGTCAGCATGACGAAGGCGTGGATCGAGATGGTGCACCGCTATTTCGCGATGGCCATCGGCGTGCTGATCATCGCGCAGATGGTCATTGCATGGGCGGCGCGGCTGCGCGGCCGGACGCTGCGCGTGTCGCCGTGGTGGCCGACCGGCCTGCTGATGCTGATTCTCGTGCAAGGCGCGTTCGGCGCGTGGACCGTGACGATGAAACTGCAACCCGTGATCGTGACGATCCATCTGCTGCTCGGGCTGACGCTGCTCGGCTCGCTCGGCTGGCTGGCCGCGCGGCTCACGCCGCCGCCCGCGATCGACGCCGCCGCCGGCCGCTACCGCGCGGCGGCGCTCGCGGCGCTCGTGCTGCTGGTGGCGCAGATCGCGTTGGGCGGCTGGGTCAGCACGAACTACGCGGTGCTCGCCTGTACCGATTTCCCGACTTGCAACGGTGCGTGGATTCCGCCGATGGATTTCCGCAACGGCTTTCACCTATGGCGCGCGCTCGGCATGACAAACGACGGCGACGCGATCACGCAGGACGCGCTCGTTGCGATCCACTGGACGCACCGGACTTTCGCATTCGTCGTCGTGACCTATTTGGTCGCGTTCGCGCTGAAGGTGCGGCGCATCGCGTCGTTGCGGCGGCCGGCCGATGGGGTGCTCGCCGTCGTCGCGCTGCAATGCGCGACGGGCCTGACGAACATCGTGCTACAGTGGCCGCTGCCCGTCGCCGTCATGCACAACGGCGGGGCTGCGGTCCTGCTGCTGCTCGTCGTCATGTTAAACTTGCGCATCCTTTCAAGCCGTTCCGGCCGCATCGCGCAACCCGCGCGCGATACCGCGCCCGCGTGACGCCTACCAAGCATGGACACCACGCTTTCCCGACATCCCGGTAACCGCCTATCCCAATACCTTGCGCTGACGAAGCCGCGTGTCACGCAACTTGCGGTGTTTTGTGCCGTGATCGGGATGTTCCTCGCGACGCCGGGGATGGTGCCGTGGAAGGTGCTCGTCGGCGGCACGGTCGGCATCTGGCTGTTGGCCGGCGCGGCGTTCGCGATCAATTGCCTTGTCGAGCAGAAAATCGACGCGATGATGCGGCGCACCGCGTGGCGCCCGTCCGCGCGCGGCGAGATCACCACCGTGCAGATCCTGTTGTTCTCGGCCGTGCTGGGCGGTGCCGGCGCGTTCACGCTGTACACGTTCACGAATCCGCTGACGATGTGGCTGACGATCGCCACGTTTGTTGGTTATGCGGTGATCTACACGCTGCTGCTCAAGCCCGCCACCCCGCAGAACATCGTGATCGGCGGCGCATCGGGCGCGATGCCGCCGGCGCTCGGCTGGGCGGCCGTCACGGGCGCGGTGCCGGGCGACGCGTGGATTCTCGTCCTTATCATCTTCGTCTGGACGCCGCCGCACTTCTGGGTGCTCGCGCTGTACCGCCGCAAGGATTACGAGAACGCGGGGCTGCCGATGCTGCCCGTCACGCACGGCGAAAAATTCACGCGGCTGCATATCTTGCTTTACACGCTGATTCTGTTTGCCGTGTCGATGATGCCGTTCATCTCGGGCATGAGCGGAATCGTTTTTCTGACGAGCGCGGTGCTGCTCGGCGCGATCTTCGTCGGCTACGCGTGGAAAATCTACCGCGATTACTCGGATGCGCTCGCACGCAGTGCGTTCCGTTACTCGATCGTGTATTTGTCGCTGCTGTTCGCGGCGCTGCTCGTCGATCACTACGCGCGTCCCGTGATCGGGATGTGACTCTTTCGCTTCGACTGCGATGCTCAAATCCCTGTTTGCACGCCGCGCGCGCCGCGGCTGGTTGTTCGCCTGCGCGCTGGCACTCGCATTGACGGCTGCGGGCTGCGACCGCGTTCCAGAATCTCGACATCACCGGCAACACGCAGTTCGGCGCCGACTTCGCATTGCCCGATACGGCGGGCAAGATCCGCACCCTCGGTGAGTTCAAGGGGCGCGCTGTCGTGCTGTTTTTCGGCTACACGCATTGCCCGGACGTTTGCCCGACGACGCTCGCGGAGCTTGCGCAGGCGATGCAGCAGCTCGGCCCGGACAGCAAGCGCGTGCAGGTGCTGTTCGTCACCGTCGATCCCGAGCGCGATACCGCGCAGATCATGTCGCAGTACGCGAGCGCGTTCAATCCGGCTTTCGTCGCGCTGAGGCCCGCCGACGATGCGCAACTGAAGAAGATCGCGAAGGACTTCCGCATCTACTACGCCAAGGTGCCGGGCAAGACGCCCGACAGTTACACGATGGACCACACTGCCGCGAGCTACATGTTCGATCCCAGCGGCAAGCTCCGCCTGTTCGTGCGCGATGGCCAGGGGCCGGGGCCGTGGGTCCACGATCTGAAGCTGCTGCTCGATTGAGCGGTGGCGGCGCGCGCCGGCCTCCGGCGTCGGCGCTCGATGTTTGAGGCGGCAATACGCGGGCGGTTTGGAGCCGGCCCGCGCATGACGCTGCTCCATACCCATATAAGCGGGATGTATTTCACAGCGCTTCGATCTTGTGACACCATCTGCGTTTTCCAAGGCGCGGCTTGGCCTAACAGGCTGTCGCGCTCCTTTTATCGAGCCTGAATGGTTCCAGTAAGCGAGAAAAACAGATGAAGCGTCGCACTCTCCTGAAGGTGGTTTCCGCGGTGGCGGCCGGTGCGGCCGCGCTGTCCGTTTCTGTCGGCGCATATGCGCAGAGCAAGACGATCAAGGTCGGCACGGTGTCGGGGCCCGACGCCGAGGTTTGGCAGGTCGTGCAGAAAGTCGCGAAGGAGAAAGAAGGGCTCGATGTGAAAGTGATCGAGTTCAACGACTACGTGCAACCGAACGCCGCGCTCGATTCGGGCGACCTCGACGCGAACAGCTTCCAGCATCAGCCGTATCTCGACAGCCAAGTCAAACAGCGCGGTTACAAGATCGTCAGCGTTGGCCTCACGTATATCTCGCCGATCGGCGTGTATTCGAAGAAATACAAGTCGTTGAAGGATCTGCCGGCCGGCGCGAAGGTTGCGTTGCCGAACGATCCGTCCAACGAGAATCGCGCGCTGCTGCTGTTGCAGTCGCAGGGCGTGATCAAGCTGAAGGCCGGCGCGGGCACGGGCGGCAATAACGCGACCGTGCTCGATATTGCCGACAATCCGAAGAAGCTGAAGCTGACCGAACTCGATGCCGCGCAACTGCCGCGTGTGCTGGGCGATGTCGACGCGGCGGTGATCAATACGAATTACGCGCTTGCAGCGAACCTGCAGCCGACCAAGGATGCGATCGCGCTTGAATCGCTGACGAGCCCATACGCGAATTTGATCGCGGTGCGCGCGAAGGATAAGGATCAGCCGTGGGTGAAGAAGCTTGTAAAGGCTTACCAGTCGCCGGAAGTGAAGGAATTCATCGCGAAGCAGTTCAAGGGGGCGATGGTCGCGTCGTTCTGAGCACCGTTTGATCGGGGTGTCGAAGGATCGCTGAATCCCGCCGACGCCCATTTCGAATTGCCGAAGGCCCGCGCTTGCGCGGGCTTTTGTTTTTGTGCGCGAGGTTTGCTACGCACATTGAACTCGGCAACGCAAGTGGATCATGACCTACTGTTTATCCTGTCCATGATGCTGCGACGCGGCGGTGTTTTTATCGATTCAGCGTAGCTCGTTATGATTGGCGAAAGGGATAGCGGCCCTGTCGATCCAGCGATCAACGAGCAACCGGTTGTTTGGCCGACCCGGTTTTCACGCGCAGGGCGTGCGTTTGCCCGTGATGGGTCTAGCGCGGCATGATAGCCATAGGCGGCACCAAACCAATACGAACTTTGACGACATCCGTTTTTATCCCTTTCTCGCAATCGTGGGTATCGGGGGAATTGCGGCCGTCGCAGCTAACTGTGAATATCGGGGATCTAAAGGGGGCGGAAATAACGACTTTGGTTTCTTTTACCCATCCCTGAGGAGCGCCGCTGGTCCTGGTGTAGGTAACCTGACCTGTTTTGCTCAGGGGCGTGCCGTCGCCGCTGCCAAAAGTGTGGTCATTCCAGTACAAACGAAAACTCCAGGAAATCTTCGCTTGACCGATGCTGCACGGATTGATTGTTATATCGATTTTGTGCGTCCGGCGGCGCGGGATGGTAAATGTGCTGGGGCCGGAATAGGTTATGCACGAATTGGAGGAGGTTTTTGTTATCTTGATCTGATATGCGGTGTTGTTCCACCATTCAACAGTGCCTGGAGTGGACGGGTCTGCATGGGCGGCATGAAATATACCCGTTGCTAATATGAGGCTTACTGGTTTTGCGAACATGGACATGAGCGCCTTGTTCATATTTCTTCCTTTGTGGTTCAATCAGTTTTTTATCATGTGATGTGGCTGATCGAAATTATTCGTTGAGCCGATGATTATTAATATGCGGGCAGCACCGCATCGACGCTGCCGCACCTTATTCGCATAAAAAGCCGGTTTGTGCGCCGTGAAAGACAGTGATGCTTGATGGTTATGGCATGAGGCGAATGAGCGAGATATCGTTTCCGGCGCAATTCGTTTGTACCGTTGCGCCGGTGGTGTAAGCCAGCGCGGCGATCTCGAGCATGGCTTTTCCATTGAATGTGTCCATGCCGTGTGCATAACCAAGCGTATTCCAGTTTTTGGACATGTCTTGACCGCTGAACAGAATGCGCGGTGTCCAGTCGCCTATATCGTATGAGATGGCGGAGATCGTTACATTCTGAGCCGGGCAGCCGGCGTCTTCTGCGTAGCAATAGCGCATTCCAATGACAAATATAAATAGCATGGCGCTGAATTGGGCAATGGCCCTCCATGATTTTTTCATTTCATTTGCTCCTTTGAGTCTGCTTGGTGGTGAGTTTAGGGATTTCGAATGTCTTGTTCTGAGCGAAAAATAAAATACGGGCCGTTTGTTTTGGTTTGCGTGGCGAAAATGGGTTGCTGTTTTGAGTTTGTGCTTGAGGAAGGCTCGTGAGGATGATTTTTCGTGAATGAAGAGTGTTTCGGTTAAGTGGTTGCGGTGACTTTTTAAACGTCTTCAGTCTAGGAAGGATGAAGGGATAATTCAATGGGACAGGTGATAAATTTGTTTGTGAAGATTGTTTTTCTGGAATTTTAAAATCCCGCAACAGTGGCCGGAAAGGAGGGTTCATTATCCGGATCTTTCATGCCGGTGATTTGGTAAGCGGGAAATCGTATTCATTGGGTCGCATTGAGGCGATGTGTGAAATTGATTTACATCGATTCATGTGCCTGCGAATTTGGCAAAAATGGGTAGGCTTGCATCGCACGCCAGCAGCCAGCATGCGGGTGCAGCGGCCATGTGCAGATACTTGTTGCTTGCGCTGTCTCGGTTGCGCGGTCGTTGATGGATGCCCCGCTAGTCGACTGCATCCGCTGCTTGTTCATTCTTCATTAGTCCTGCCCGGCGCATGCCCGCCCGTGCGGGTTCCGGAGAGGTGTTCGCAGATAAAAATCCCTTGTATAACAATCGATTGTTGCGGATACCTTCAAATCTCCCACGATGCCTTAATTTGCCGGGCTAGAATGACGCGCGGCTGAGGCGGAAGTAGGGCCGGGCGCTGCCGGCGCTGGTTCGGCCGCCGATGCAGGCGATCGCTTCAAAGCCTTGATGGGTAACGGATATTGGCAAGCGTAATATCCTTGAAAATTGGCCGTCGTTCCCCGTTTTCGGGGCCGGCGCGAGCCGCGTGCGCTCCGGAGAACGCGGCTCGCAGCGTCATGCAGAACCGAACCGGGGGAGACAAGACTCATGAAACGATTCAAGTTCGTTGCCGTTCACGCGATCGCCGCAGGCGTCGCGGCGTTTTCGATGCTCGGCGGCGCGGCCGCTCATGCGCAGACCGTCAAGGTGCTGTCGATCGTCGATCATCCGGCGCTCGATGCGATTCGCGACGGCGTGCGCGCGGAGCTGAAAGCCGAAGGCTACGGCGAGGACAAGCTGAAGTGGGAATATCAGAGCGCGCAGGGCAACGCGGGCACCGCCGCGCAGATCGCGCGCAAGTTCATCGGCGACCAGCCGGACGTGATCGTCGCGATTGCGACGCCTGCCGCGCAGGCGGTCGTCGCATCGACGAAGAGCGTGCCCGTCGTCTACTCGGGCGTGACCGATCCCGTTGCCGCGCAACTCGTCAAGGGCTGGGGGCCGTCGGGTACCAACGTGACGGGCGTGTCCGACAAGCTGCCGCTCGACAGGCAGGTCGCGCTGATCAAGCGCGTCGTGCCGAAGGCGAAGACGGTCGGCATGGTCTACAACCCCGGCGAGGCGAACTCGGTGGTCGTGGTGAAGGAGCTCAAGGAGATTCTCGCGAAGCAGGGGATGACGCTCAAGGAGGCGGCCGCGCCGCGCACGGTCGACATCGCGCCCGCCGCGAAGAGCCTGATCGGCAAGGTCGACGTGATCTACACGAATACCGACAACAACGTCGTGTCCGCTTACGAATCGTTGGTGAAGGTCGCCAACGACGCAAAGATCCCGCTCGTCGCCGGCGACACCGACAGCGTGAAGCGCGGCGGCATCGCGGCGCTCGGCATCAATTACGGCGATCTCGGGCGGCAGACCGGTAAGATCGTCGCGCGCATTCTGAAGGGCGAGAAGCCGGGCGCGATCGCGTCCGAGACGAGCAGCAACCTCGAGCTGTTCGTCAATACCGATGCAGCCGCGAAACAGGGCGTGACGCTCTCGCCGGATCTGGTCAAGGAGGCGAAGACGGTCATCAAGTGATCGCATGACGCGCGCCGCCGCGGCCGCCCTCGCGGGCGCGGCGGCGGCGCGGGCGATGCATGCGGCCGGGCGCGACGCCGGCCGGCCGCTGCTCGCAGGTTCGCCGCTTGCAGCAATAGGATTTCTTCAATCATGTCTCTGTTTTCTCTGCTGGGCGCGCTCGAAATCGGCCTCGTTTTCAGCCTCGTCGCGCTCGGGGTGCTGATCTCGTTTCGCATCCTCAACTTTCCCGATTTGACTGTCGACGGCAGCTTTCCGCTGGGCGGCGCCGTTGCCGCGACGCTGATCGCCGCAGGCTACGATCCGTTCACGTCGACGCTGGCTGCGATATTCGCCGGCGCATGCGCGGGCTTCGTTACCGGCTGGCTGAACGTGCGCCTGAAAATCATGGATCTGCTCGCGAGCATTCTGATGATGATCGCGCTCTATTCGGTGAACCTGCGGATCATGGGCCGGCCGAACGTGCCGCTCATCACCGAGCCGACGCTCTTCACGGCGCTCCAGCCTGACTGGCTGCCCGATTACGTGCTGCGGCCGGCGTTGTTGTTCGTGGTGGTGGTTGTCGCGAAGCTCGGGCTCGACTGGTTTTTCTCGTCGCAATTGGGCCTCGCGATGCGTGCAACCGGCGCGAATCCGCGCATGGCGCGTGCACAGGGCATCGCGACCGGCCGCGCGACGCTCGCCGGGATGGCGTTGTCCAACGCGCTCGTCGCGCTCGCCGGCGCGTTGTTTGCGCAGACGCAGGGTGGCGCCGATATCTCGATGGGGATCGGCACGATCGTGATCGGTCTGGCCGCGGTGATCATCGGCGAGACGCTCGTGCCCGCACGCCGGCTCGTGTTCACGACGTTCGCCGTGGTGCTCGGCGCGATTCTTTATCGTTTCTTCATCGCGCTCGCGCTCAATAGCGATTTCATCGGGCTGAAGGCGCAGGATCTGAATCTCGTGACGGCCGTGCTGGTGACGCTCGCGCTGGTGTTGCCCGCGACGCGCAAGAAGCTGTTCGCCCGCAAGACGGGAGGGGCGTGAAATGCTGTTGGCGCAAGATCTGAAATTGACGTTCAACGCCGGCACGCCGATCGAGACGCGTGCGCTGCGCGGGCTTTCGCTCGAGATTCCGAACGGCCAGTTCGTTACCGTGATCGGCTCGAACGGCGCCGGCAAGTCGACGTTCCTGAACGCGGTCAGCGGCGACCAGATGGTCGATTCGGGGAGCATCACGATCGACGGCGCCGATGTTACGCGCAAACCCGCGTGGGATCGTGCGCCGCTCGTCGCGCGCGTGTTCCAGGATCCGATGGCGGGCACCTGCGAGGCGCTGACGATCGAGGAAAACATGGCGCTCGCGCTTGCGCGCGGCGAGCGGCGCGGTTTTCGGGCGGCGCTGAACCGCACGTCGCGCGAGCTGTTTCGCGACAAGCTGCGGCTGCTCAATCTCGGGCTCGAAAACCGTTTGACCGATCGGATCGGCTTGCTGTCGGGCGGGCAGCGGCAGGCGGTGAGCTTGTTGATGGCGTCGCTGCGACCGTCGCGGATTCTGCTGCTCGACGAGCACACGGCCGCGCTCGATCCGAAGACGGCCGCGTTCGTGCTGGAGTTGACCGCGCGGATCGTCGCCGACAGCAAACTGACGACGATGATGGTCACGCACAGCATGCGGCAGGCACTCGATTACGGCGATCGCACGGTGATGCTGCATCAAGGGCAGGTGGTGCTCGACGTAGCCGGCGATGCGCGGCGCGGGCTCGACGTGCCCGATCTGCTGAAGATGTTCGAGCAGACGCGGCGTGAGCAGCTCGATGATGATGCGTTGCTGCTTGGCTGAGATCCGCCCGCGGGGCGGCGGCATGGCCGCACGGCCGTGTCGTCGGCCGCGCGCGCGGCTGGCGTGTCGCATGAAGAAGTTGCTTGCCGTGGTTCGGCGACGGCGGGTGGTTGCGGTGCGCCGGTTGGGCGGCAATCGCGCGCGAGCGGGCTTTTCGTGGGCGCGCACGTGGTTGCCTGCCAGAGTCCGCGCCGGTTTTCCGCCGCCTATCCTCTGACGAACGGTTAGTTTCGCATCGGCGTTGTGCACCGCGAGTGCGTTGCCATATACTGTATATATATACAGTTATTGGTGATGCGATGTCCGTTTCCTCCATCTCCCTCGAATCGCTCCATCCTTCGCTCTGGCGCGGCTCCCAGCTTGCGCGCAGCGGGCCGCGCACGCTCGATACCGGCTTCGCGTCGTTGTCCACCGAGCTGCCGGGAGGCGGCTGGCCCGTCGACGGGCTCGTCGAAATGCTCGTGCCGCATGCGGGTTGCGGCGAGTTGCGCGTGCTTGCGCCCGCGCTGGCCGCCGCCGGCAGCGCACGGCGGCCGCTGGTGCTCGCCGCGCCGCCGTATGTGCCGCATGCATGTGCGCTTGCCAGCCTCGGCATACCGCTTGATGCGTTGCTATGGCTGCGCGCCGAACGCGGCGGGGACGCGCTGTGGGCGGCCGAGCAGGCCCTCAAGACCGGCTGCTGCGGAGCGCTTTTGCTTTGGCAGCAGGACGTGCGCGTCGAGGCGCTGCGTCGCTTGCACGTTGCCGCCGCCCGCGCGGGCGACACGCTGTGCGTGGTGTTCCGGCCGCCGTCGGCGGCGCGGCAGCCGTCGCCCGCGGTGCTGCGCGTCGCGCTTCATCCGGCTGCAGGCGGCGTGTCGGTCGAGATCGTCAAGCGTCGCGGGCCGGCGCACGGCGCGCCGCTCGTGCTCGAATTGCCGTCGCCCATCGTGGAGAGCCGCTATGCGCGTCTTGCTCGCTATCCATTTGCCTCGTCTGCCGCTCGACGTGTGCGTACCGCAGTCGCTTGAGCGCGTTGCGGGTTGCGGGCGCGGCGTCGATGATGGGGCGGCTGCAAAGCGTGAGTTTGCAACCAGGCATGGGCAAGCGGCAAAACGCAACCTTGCGGGGCCTGGGCACGACACCGGAAGCCAGCGCGCCGCGGGCTGCGTGGTGCTCGAGCAAGGCGTCGTGCTGATCGCCGACGCGTGCGCCGGTGCGCGTGGTGTGCGCGTGGGCATGAAACGCGGCGGCGTGCTGACGTTATCGCCCGGCACGCGGCTCATCGAGCGCGATCCACTGCGCGAGGCCGATGCGTTGCGCGCCGTTGCACTCGCGTTGCTGAGGTTTTCGCCCTGTGTGGCGCTCGAAGACGAAGCAACGCTGATCGTCGATGTCGGGGCGAGCTTGCGTTTGTTCGGCGGTTTGCCGTCGTTGTGCCGGCAGGTGCGGGCGACGCTCGCCACGCTCGGTTATGCGTCGCGCCTCGCGGCCGCACCGACCGGGGGCGGCGCATGGCTGCTTGCGCGAGCGCCGGATGGCCGGTGCGCCCGGCGCCGCGTCACGCGTCTTGCGTCGCTCGTGCGCGCGCTCGATGCGCTGCCATGCGAGCTGCTGCCCGGTGCGCGTCCGTATGCGGACTGGTTGCGCGGCCTCGGCTGCCGCACGCTTGCCGATCTGCGCCGCTTGCCGCGTGCGGGGCTGCAGCGCCGTTGCGGCCCCGCGCTCGTCGCCGCGCTCGATCGGGCTTATGGCGATGCCGCGGAGTTGCATGCGTGGCTGCCGGTGCCGCCTGTCTTCGACGCACGGATCGAGTTGCCGGAGCGCGTCGACTATGCGCAGGCAGTATTGTTCGTCGCACGCCGGCTCGTCGTGCAGCTATGCGGCTGGCTCGCCGCGCGGCAATTGTCATTGGCGGCAATGACATTTGCGCTCGAGCACGAGCGCGGCCGGCAAGCGGTGCCGCCGACATCGCTGACGCTCGCGTTTGCCGAGCCCGCGCGCGACGAAACGCACTTCATGCGCGTGCTCGGCGAGCGGCTCGCGCGGCTCGCCCTGCCTGCCGCGGTGATTGCGGTGCGGTTGACTGTCACGCGCGTCGAATCGGTCGCGCTGAGCGCCGGTGATCTGTTTCCCGAGCCGGGCCGCACACGCGAGGCGCGGGCGCGGCTTGTCGAACTGCTGAGCGCGCGGCTCGGTGCGGACAGCGTGCTGCGTGCGGCGCCCGCTGCCGATTATCGGCCCGAGGCGGCCAACCGCTGGGTGCCGCTGCATACGCCGGCAGCCAAGTCGGCCGGAACGCCGGCGGGCTCGCCTGCTGCGGCGTTTGCCGCATCGCCCGCCGCGCCGCCGCGTCCCGCATGGCTGCTGGTCGAGCCGTTGCTGCTCGAAACGCAAGAGAACCGGCCGGTTTACCGCACGCTGCTCAGGATCATGTCGTCGGCCGAGCGTATCGAGGCGGGCTGGTTCGATGGTCAGCTGGTCGAACGTGACTACCATGTCGCGCAGGACGCCGCAGGCGCGTGCTATTGGGTCTACCAGGAACGCGTGAGCAGCCGCGGCGGCGCCGGGCCGCGCTGGTTTCTGCACGGCCTTTTCGGGTGAGCGGCGATGGACGGAGCCTCGTTCCATCGCTTGCCCGACTATGCGGAGCTGTTCTGCCGGTCGAATTTTTCGTTTCTGTGTGGGGCATCGCATGCGGAGGAACTCGTCGAGCGCGCATTGCAACTCGGCTATCGCGGCATCGCGATTACCGACGAGTGCTCGCTCGCGGGCGCGCCGCGCATGCATGCCGCGGCGAAGGGGAAGAATCTGCGGCTCGTCGTTGGCGCGTACTTCGATGTGACGCCGGACGATGTCGAACCCGGCCGCGATCCGGGGCCCGGCGCGTTCGGCCTCGTGCTGCTCGCGCAGAACCGCGAGGGCTACGGTAACTTGTCCGAGCTGATCTCATGGCGGCGGATGAGCGCGCCGAAAGGCACATACCGGCTGACGCCGAGCATGCTGGCTGCACCGCCGCTGGCGTTCGCGCATTTGCGCGGCGTGCCCGACTGCTTCGCGATCCTCGTGCCGACGTATCCGGCTCGTGCCGATGTGCTCGATATGCAACTCGCCTGGTTCGACGCGCTGTTCGGCACGCGTGCGCGGCTCGGACTCGTGCGGCTGGAGCGCGCGCTCGACGGCGCGCATCGCGACGAGGTTCGCGCGGCCGGCGCGCGGCGCGGGATGCACGTCGTCGCGCTCGGCGACGTGACGATGCACGTGCGCTCATGCAAACCGTTGCAGGACGCAATGACGGCGATCCGGCTCGGCATGCCGATCGCGGAATGTGGCTACGCGCTTGCACCGAATGCTGAGCAGCATTTGCGTGCACGTCCTCGGCTGGCGCAGTTGTTCGACGCCGCCGAGCTTGCGCAAACGTGCCGGATATTGGACGCGTGCCATTTCTCGCTCGACGAATTGCGCTATGAGTATCCGCACGAGATCGTGCCGGCAGGGCACACGCCCGCGAGCTACCTGGAGCAGCAAACCTGGGCGGGCGCGCGCAAGCGCTATCCTGAAGGCATACCGGACAGGGTGCGCCGGAGCATCGAGTACGAACTCGGCTTGATCGCCGAGCTGGAATACGAGCCTTATTTCCTGACGGTCTACGACATCGTCCAATATGCGCGCAGCCGGAACATCCTGTGCCAGGGCCGGGGTTCGGCGGCGAATTCGGTCGTCTGTTATTGCCTGCACGTGACCGAGGTGGACCCCGACCGGAGCACGACGCTGTTCGAGCGTTTCATCAGCCGCGAGCGCGGCGAGCCGCCCGATATCGATGTCGATTTCGAGCATCAGCGCCGCGAAGAAGTCATCCAGTATCTCTACGAGAAATACGGCCACGATCGCGCCGCGCTCGCCGCCGCCGTTGCGACGTACCGCCCGCGCGGCGCGCTGCGCGAGACCGGCAAGGCGCTCGGCGTCGATCCGATGCTGATCGAGCAGGTGGCCAAAGCGCACCGCTGGTTCGACGGTAGCGACGATCTGCTCGCGCAGTTCGCGCTGGCGGGGCTCGATCCGGATACGCCGCTGATTCGGGCTTGGGCTGCGCTCGCCGCGCGGCTGCTCGGTTTTCCGCGCCATCTGTCGCAGCATTCGGGCGGCTTCGTGATCAGCCGCGGCAAGCTCACGCGGCTCGTGCCGGTCGAGAACGCGGCGATGGACGGGCGGCGCGTGATTCAGTGGGACAAGGACGATCTGGAGTCGCTCAGGCTGATGAAGGTCGACGTGCTCGCGCTTGGGATGCTGTCGGCGCTGCATCGCGCGTTCGACATGATCGACGCGTGGCGCGGCAAGCGCAACGGCAAGCCGTTCGGGATGGACAGCATCGTGCAGGACGACAAGGCGACCTACGACATGATCTGCCGCGCCGATACGGTCGGCGTATTCCAGATCGAATCGCGTGCGCAGATGGCGATGCTGCCCAAGCTCAGGCCGCGCAAGTATTACGACCTGGTCGTCGAGGTGTCGATCGTGCGGCCTGGCCCGATCCAGGGCGGCGCGGTGCATCCGTATCTGCAGCGGCGCCGGATCAAGTCCGGCGAGGAGCCGGGGCAGATCACGTATCCGAGCGCCGATCTCGAGAAGGTGCTCGAGCGCACGCTCGGCATTCCGATTTTCCAGGAACAGGTGATGCAGATCGCGATCGTCGCGGCCGGCTTCACTCCCGGCGAGGCAGACGAACTGCGCCGCGCGATGGCTTCGTGGAAGCGCAAGGGCGATATTGCCAAATATCGGAAAGAAATCATCGACGGCATGCTCGAGCGCCAGTATTCGCGCGAATTCGCTGAGCAAATCTTCGAGCAGATCAAGGGCTTCGGCGAATATGGCTTTCCGGAGAGTCATGCGGCGAGCTTCGCGCATCTCGTCTATGCGAGCAGTTGGCTCAAATGCCACGAGCCGGCGATCTTTCTTGCCGCGCTGCTGAACAGTCAGCCGATGGGCTTTTATCCGCCTGCGCAACTCGTGCAGGACGCGAAGCGCCATCGCGTGACGGTACTGCCGGTCGATGCGACGAAAAGCGGCTGGCACGCCTCGCTCGAGGCACTGCCCGGCAGCCCGCCGCCCGATGGCCAACCGGCGGTGCGACTCGGGCTGTCGCTCGTGCGCGGGCTAGGCGAGGACGCGGCGCGGCGGATTGAGGCGGCGCGCGCGGCGGGGCCGTTTGCGAGCGTGGACGAGCTGGCGCGCCGCGCGAGCCTGACACGCCGCGATCTCGAGGCGTTGGCCGCCGCGAACGCGTTCGCGACGCTCGCCGGCAATCGCCGCGACGCGCTGTGGCAGGCGGTGGCTGCGGCGCCGGAGCGCGGCCTGCTTGCCGCCGCCCCGATCGATGAGCCGGTAAGGCCCGCGCTTGGCGTGCCGACCGAAGCTGAAGACATTCACGCCGACTACCGAACCATGGGGCTCACGCTGAACCGGCATCCACTCGCATTGTTGCGCGCAGTGCTCGATGCGCGGCGGCTGTCTTCCGCTCAGGCGCTGCGCGCGTGCCGCGATGGCCGGCTTGCGCGCGCATGCGGGATCGTGACGGCGCGGCAGATGCCCAGCACCGCGAAAGGTGTACTGTTCGTCACGCTGGAGGACGAGACGGGGTGCGTAAACGTGATCGTCAAGCCCGAGCTGCTTGAGCGGCAGCGCCGCGAGACGCTCGATTCGCAGCTGCTGGCGGTGTCGGGCGTCTGGCAGAGCGATCATGGCGTCGCGCACCTGGTTGCGCAATATCTCGAGGATCTGACGGCGCTGCTGGGCGACTTACGGACGTCGAGCCGCGAGTTTCATTGAGGCCCCATATCGGCCGATGTGGAGGCTGATATGGAGGCCGATACGGTGGCCGGAACGTGGAGCATACCAATTCATACCAGTGCTCCAATATCGGTGCGATTTCGGTTGCTATCTCGTAAAAATCCCGCCCTTCGAGATCACACCGCGAATACATATTTTTATATGTTCGGGTAAATACCTAGCCTGCAATCCCCTGTAAATAAAGGGTTAAAGGCCGCGCAAACCCTTATGCCGCAACGCTTTACGGCCTCGTGCGGTACGCGCCGGGGTCAAATTGACTGGTATTATTTTGGTTATATAATGGCCTCGCCTTTCGACGGGCGGCGTCTGCCGTCGCGATTTCGTCAGCCGAGCTGTTGTGCCGATGTGCGAGACTGAGCATACGCGCGTGCGGCCGGTTTTCTTCCTCTCGCACATCTGACGCACGCCGACCCGATCCTGAAGAGAACATCATGCTGACCGGAAACATACTCACTGCCGAAGGCTGGATTCACGGCACGATCGAGTTCGAGAACGGCCGAATCACGGCGCTGTCGGGCGCCGCGACGGACCCGTCGAAGAACGACGCGCCTTACATCCTGCCCGGTTTCATCGATCTGCACGTGCACGGCGCGGGCGGCGCCGATGTCATGGAAGGCGGCGATGCGATCGAGACGATCGTCCGCACGCACGCGCGCTACGGCACGACGAGCCTGCTGGCCACGACGATGACGGCGCCGCGCGACGAACTCAAACGCGTCGTCGCGGAGCTTGGCGGCGTCGCGCGCGCGCGCACGCCGGGCGGCTCGCGCGTGCTCGGCGTGCACCTCGAGGGGCCGTACATCAACCCCGGCAAGCTCGGCGCGCAGCCGGACGCCGCCGTCTCGGCCGTGCTCGACGAAGTGCTCGATTACCTGTCGATCGCGCCGATCCGCGTCGTCACGCTCGCGCCGGAGATCGCCGGCCATATCGAGATCATCTCGGAGATGGCCGCGCGCGGCGTGCGCGTGCAGCTTGGCCATTCGCTCGGAACCTACGACGACGCCGTCGCCGCGCTCAAACACGGCGCTTGCGGTTTCACGCATTTGTTCAACGCGATGTCGCCGCTGCATCACCGCAATCCGGGGCTCGTCGGCGCGGCGCTCGCGCATGCGGAGTACGCGGAGATCATTCCCGACCTGCTGCACGTGCATCCGGGCGCGATTCGCGCGGCGCTGCGCGCGATTCCGCGCCTGTACGTCGTCACCGACAGCACGTCGGCCACCGGCATGCCCGACGGCGAATACCGGCTCGGCAGCCAGCACGTGACGAAGTGCCTGGGCGGCGTGCGGCTTGCCGACGGCACGCTGGCGGGCAGCACGCTGACGATGGACCAGGCGTTGCGCAACCTCGTGTCGCTCGGCTTGCCGATCGCCGACGTGTCGAACCGGATGTCGCGCTATGCGGCCGATTATCTGGGCCTTGCCGATCGCGGCCGCATCGCGCGCGGCGCATGGGCCGATCTCGTCGCGCTCGATCGCGATCTGAACCTTACCGCGACCTACGTCGAAGGAGAATCGATTGTCGAATATGCTTAACGAGGCGCGCGAGTCCGCGCAGGTCGTCGCCGCGCAACTCGCGGACACGAGCCTCGTCGAGGCGCTCGCCCGGCGGCTTGCCGAGCGCGCGCCGCAAGTCGCGCTGAGCGTGGCGCGCGGCAGCTCCGATCACGCGGCGAGCTATTTCGCAAGCCTGACGATGAGCCGCGTCGGCGTGCCGGTCGCATCGCTGCCGATGTCGGTCGCGACGCTGCAGCAGGCGCCGCTGAAGGTTCAAGGCCAGCTCGCGCTTGCGTTTTCGCAATCGGGCAAGAGTCCCGATCTCGTCAATACGATGTCCGCGCTGCGCGACGCGGGCGCGCTGACGGTCGCCGCCGTCAACGTGCTGCCGTCGCCGCTCGCCGATGCCTGCGAGTATCGGCTGCCGTTGCTGGCCGGCCCCGAGCTGTCGGTTGCCGCGACGAAAAGCTATATCGCGATGCTGTCGGTTGCCGCGCAACTCGTCGCGTTCTGGCAGCGCGACGCCGCGCTCGTCACCGCGCTGCGTGCTCTGCCCGACGTGCTCGTTCAGGCGGGCCGGCTCGATTGGTCGTGCGCTGTCGGAGAATTGCGCGACATCGAGCGGATGATCGTGATCGGCCGCGGGCTTGGTCTTGCGATCGCGCAGGAGGCGGCGCTCAAGTTGAAGGAGACGTCGGGCATCCAGGCCGAGGCGTTCTCGAGCGCCGAAGTGCGGCACGGTCCGATGGAGCTGATCGATCGCGACTATCCGCTGCTGGTGTTCGCGTTGCCCGGCCCCGAGCAGCAGGGTTTGTTGCAGCTTGCGCGGGACATGCGCGCGCGCGGCGCGCGCGTGCTCGTCGCGGCGCCGCCGGGTACGCCCGAGGCGACGCTGCCGCTCGCGGGCACCGCGCATCCGGCGCTCGATCCGATCGCCGCGATCCTGTCGTTTTATGTCATGGCGGCCGAGTTGGCCGCCGCTCGCGGCCGCGATCCGGACACGCCGCGCCATCTGCATAAAGTCACCGAAACACATTGACGAGACGAGACCGCCCCATGAGACGCGCCGAGGAGTTCCAGTTGAAGCAGCCGCCCCACGATCAGACCATCCTGCTCGCTCCGCTGACGGGCCCTGTCGTGCCGCTCGCCGACGTACCCGATCCGGTGTTCTCGGGCGGCATGTTCGGCGACGGCATCGGTATCGATCCACTCGAGGGCCGGCTCGTCGCGCCGTGCGCGGGCATCGTGTCGCACGTCGCGCGCACGGGCCACGCCGTGACGGTCACGTCCGACAGCGGCGCCGAAATCCTGTTGCATATCGGCATCGACACGGTCGAGCTTGACGGGCTCGGTTTCACCGCGAAAGTGGCCGCAGGCACGCGCGTTGCGGCGGGCGATCTGCTGATCGAGTTCGATCAGGATCTGGTCGCGCGTTCGGCGCCGAGCCTCGTATCGGTGGTCGCGATCGCCAATTCGGATGCGTTCGAAATCGTCGAGCGCGCGGGCGCGGGTGTCGTGAAGGCGGGCGCCGGACCACTCCTCACGCTGCGCGCGCGCGGCGGCGCGGCGGTCTCGGCGGGCAACGCGGCAGCCGCAAGCGATGCCGGCGAGGCGGCTGGCCTGGTTGCCGGCGCGTATGCGGGGGGCGGCCAGCCTGCCACGGCCGAATTGCCCGAGGTGCGCCGGTCGATCACGCTCACGCAGCCGGGCGGCCTGCACGCGCGCCCGGCCGCGCGCGCGCGCGAAGCTGCGCGCGGGCTCGATGCGCAGGTCGACGTGCACTTCGACGGGCGCCGCGCGGCGTTGCAAAGCGTCGTCGGGCTGCTCGGCCTCGGCGCGGGAGAAAACGCGACGATCGAGCTGGTCGGCACGGGCCGCGATGCGGCGCGGGCGGTCGAACTCGTCGCACACGAGCTGCTGCGCGAAGCGCATGGCGAAGCCGAGGAAAAGCCGGCGCGCGCGGCGTCGCCGGCACCGGCCGCCGCGCCTGTCTTTGCGGCGGCACGTGCGCCGCTCGATCCGAACACGCTCGCGGGCGTATGCGCGTCGCCCGGCATTGCGGTCGGCGCGCTGGTGCGTTGGGACGACGCCGACGTCGCACCGCCCGAACTCGCGGCCGGTACGCCGGCCGCCGAAAGCCGTCTGCTCGACCGCGCGCTCGCCGCTGTCGACGCGGAGCTGGAGGCGACGGTGCGCGAAGCATCGCAGCGCGGCGCGGTCGGCGAGGCGGGTATCTTCTCCGTGCATCGCGTGCTGCTCGAGGACCCGGCGCTCGTCGATGCCGCGCGTGACTTGATCAGTCTCGGCAAGAGCGCGGGCCACGCGTGGCGCGAGACGATCCGCGCGCAGATCGCGGTGCTGTCCGGCGTGGATGACGCGCTGCTCGCCGAGCGCGCGGCCGATTTGCGCGACATCGACAAGCGCGTGCTGCGCGCGCTCGGCTATACGAGCGCAACCGCGCGCGAATTGCCCGCCGAAGCGGTACTCGCGGCCGAGGAGTTCACGCC
The DNA here is from genome assembly GCF_900176645.1 of Burkholderia singularis. Lineage (GTDB taxonomy): Bacteria > Pseudomonadota > Gammaproteobacteria > Burkholderiales > Burkholderiaceae > Burkholderia > Burkholderia singularis. The sequence goes on along the minus strand of NZ_FXAN01000083.1, from coordinate 99,797 downwards.
GTCCGATCTCGCGTCGCTCGATCGCGAGCGCGTGACGGCGCTCGTGATGGCGCGCGGCGGCGCGACATCACACGCGGCGATCATCGCGCGGCAGCTCGGCATTCCGGCGCTCGTCGCGGTCGGCGACGCGCTTTTCGCGATTCCGGAGCACACGCAGGTCGTCGTCGATGCGAGCGCGGGCCGCATCGAATATGCGCCGACCGAGCTCGACGTCGAGCGCGCGCGGCTCGAGCGCAAACGGCTTGCCGGCGTGCGCGAGGCGAATCGCCGGATGTCGGGCGAGGCCGCGGTGACGCGTGATGGCCGCAAGATCGAGGTGGCCGCGAACATCGCGACGCTCGACGATGCCCGCATCGCGCTCGACAACGGCGCCGATGCGATCGGCCTGTTGCGCACCGAGTTGATGTTCATCCACCGGCAGGCCGCACCGACGACGGCCGAGCATCGGGACAGCTATCAATCGATCGTCGATGCGTTGCAGGGCCGCACGGCGATCATCCGCACGCTGGACGTCGGCGCCGACAAGGAAGTCGATTACCTGACGCTGCCGCCCGAGCCGAATCCGGCGCTGGGCCTGCGCGGAATCCGGCTCGCGCAGGTGCGCCCCGATTTGCTCGACGATCAGTTGCAGGGCCTCCTCGCGGTGCAGCCATACGGCTCGGTGCGAATCCTGTTGCCGATGGTCACCGATGTAGGCGAGCTGGTGAGGATCAGAAAGCGCATCGACGCGTTCGCGCACGCGATGGGCCGCACGGCGCCGGTCGAGGTGGGTGTGATGATCGAGGTGCCGTCGGCGGCGCTGCTCGCCGATCAGCTCGCGCAGCACGCGGATTTTCTGTCGATCGGCACCAACGACCTGACCCAATATACGCTCGCGATGGACCGGTGCCAGGCGGATCTCGCCGCGCTCGCGGACGGCCTGCATCCGGCCGTGCTGCGGCTGATCGACGCGACGGTGCGCGGCGCGGACAAGCACGGCAAGTGGGTCGGCGTGTGCGGCGCGCTCGGCGGCGATCCCGTCGCGGTGCCGCTCCTGGTCGGTCTCGGCGTGACGGAGCTGTCGGTGGACCCGGTGTCGGTGCCGGGCATCAAGGCGCGCGTGCGCGGTCTCGATTACCCATTGTGCCGTCAGCGCGCGCAGGATTTGCTCGCGCTCGAATCGGCGCAGGCGGTAAGAGCGGCAAGCCGCGAGATCTGGCCGGCGGACTGAGCAGCGTCCGGCGTTGCGTTGATCGCGGGTGTAGTGTTGCGGGGTATTTCAGCATCAATCAGCATGACTGAATAAATTATTCGACGACGAGACATCAAAGGATTGGAGGATCGAATGGACGGGAATCCGTTTCTGAAAATACAGAGCCTAGGCCGAGCGCTGATGCTGCCGATCGCGGTGCTGCCGGTGGCGGGCATCTTGCTGCGTCTCGGGCAGCAGGACGTGCTCAACATCAAGATGATCGCCGACGCGGGCGGCGCCATCTTCGACAATCTGCCGCTGCTGTTCGCGATCGGCGTTGCAGTCGGCTTTGCGAAGGACAACAACGGCGTCGCGGCGCTCGCGGGCGTGATCGGCTATCTGATCGAAGTCGCGGTCATGAAGGACATCGATCCGAAGCTGAACATGGGCGTGCTGTCGGGGATCATCGCGGGCGTGGTCGCGGGGCTTCTGTACAACCGTTACAAAGATATCAAGCTGCCCGATTACCTGGCGTTCTTCGGCGGCAAGCGCTTCGTGCCGATCATCACCGGACTCGTGTGCGTGGTGCTCGGGATCGTGTTCGGCTATGTGTGGCAGCCTGTGCAGCACGCGATCGACGCGGTCGGCCAGTGGTTGTTGACGGCGGGCGCGATCGGCACGTTCGTCTACGGCTTCCTGAACCGTCTGCTGCTTGTCACGGGCCTGCATCACATCATCAACTCGCTCGTCTGGTTCGTGTTCGGCACGTTCACGCCAGCCGGCGGCGCGGCAGTGACGGGCGATCTGCACCGCTTCTTCGCCGGCGATCCGGGCGCGGGCAGCTTCATGGCGGGCTTTTTCCCGGTCATGATGTTCGGCTTGCCCGCCGCTTGCCTCGCGATGTTTCATGAGGCGCCGAAGGAGCGGCGCGCGATCGTCGGCGGGCTGCTGTTCTCGATGGCGCTGACCTCGTTCCTGACGGGCGTGACCGAGCCGATCGAGTTCAGCTTCATGTTCCTCGCGCCGGTGCTCTACGTCATCCATGCGGTGTTGACGGGCTTGTCGCTCGCGATCTGTCAACTGCTCGGCGTGAAGCTCGGCTTCACGTTCTCGGGCGGCGCGATCGACTACGTGCTGAATTACGGGCTGTCGACGAAGGGCTGGGTGGCGATTCCGCTCGGGCTGGCGTATGGCGCTGTGTATTACGGGTTGTTCCGCTGGTTCATCCGCAAATTCAATATGGCGACGCCGGGCCGCGAGCCGGCTGGTGCCGATGCGCAGGCCCAGTCGTTCGCGGCAGGCGGCTTCGTCGCGCCGGCGGCGGGGGCGGCCGTGCCGCGCGCGCAGCGCTACATCGCGGCGCTTGGCGGCGCGGCGAATCTGTCGGTCGTCGATGCATGCACGACGCGCCTGCGTTTGTCGGTCGTCGATCCGGACAAGGTGTCGGAAGCCGATCTGCGGACAATCGGCGCGCGTGGTGTGCTCAAGCGTGGCGGCAGCAGCGTGCAGGTGATCATCGGGCCGGAGGCGGATCTCATCGCCGACGAAATCCGCACGGCCATTAGCGGTGGCGCGGGCGTTGCCGGTGCTGCGGCTTCGGCAGCGGTCCCGGCCGCGGCGGCCGACTCGGCGCCGATGGCCGGTGCATCCGCGAGCGCGCAGACCGGGCCGCTCGATCCGGACCCGGCGCGCTGGCTCGCGGTGTTTGGCGGTGCAACCAACGTGGCGGCGCTCGACGCCATTGCGGCGACGCGGCTGCGCGTGGTCGTGCGCGATCCGTCGGCGGTCGATCGTCAGCGTCTCGCGGCGCTCGACGTCGCGTGGGTGGCGGCCGATACGTTCCATATCGTCTGCGGACCGTCGGCATCGCGCTATGCGCAGTATCTGGCGGCGCGTCTGCCGTCGACGGGCGGCGGCGCGGCGGCTCAGCCGGCTTGATGCCGCGCGCGTAGGGCGCGGTTCCCGTGTGGGTGGGGCGCAGGGGCCGCGAGCAGTGAGCAAGAGCGGTGACGGCCATCCGAGGCCCGTCACCGCTCTTTTGTTTTTCAGCCAGGGCTGCGTGGCGCTTCCGGCGTCCGGCCGCCGCTGACGTCTCGATCGGCCGGCGCTCGGCCGGCACGGGCCGAGCCATTTATCGGCCCGGCCCCGTGTACCGCCTATCCGCGCATCACTTTCACTCGTTCGTCAGCACGAACGTCGGCTCCCGATACCCAATGCCCGCACGCTGCAGCTTGGCGAGTTCGCGCTGCGTGAGCACCGTCGCGAAGCCCGCCCAGTCGCGTTCGAGCGCGGCCTTGTCGACATGATGGGTGTCGCCGAGCTTGTAGCGCACGCCCGCCGCGTAGGGCAACTCCCAGTCCGCCTTGTGCCACGCGCGTTCGGCGAGCGCGAGAAGCCTCGGGTATGCCATGTATTCGAGCAGCCGGTCGTTACGCATCACTTCCCCCCAAGCCTGCCCCTGGATGCCTTCGATTCGCGGTGCGGCGCCGGTGCCCGTCACGTCGAACGGATTGCCGTCGCGATCGCCGAACAACTCGGCGTTTTGCGGCAGGTTTTCCGGCGCGAAGGAGAACACCTTGTACTCGTCCGTCGCATGCGAGCCCCAGTAATAGCCGCGTTCGCGCGGGTTCGTCGTGTACGGGAAATCGAAGTACAAGTAGTCGGGCAGCGCGAGCACGGTCTCGTAGCCCTTCGCGCTCCAGTCGCGTGCGCTGTCGGCCGCGCCCCAGAATACGGTGTCCCACAGCGACACCATCACGTGCTTCGTGCTGAAGTCCTGCGGACCGTTCGCATGCTTGAGACCGTCCTGCCAAGCGGCCATCGTGCCGATGCCGTTGGCGGCGACGATCGCGCTGACCTGTTTCGCGAAGCGCGTGGGCAGCTCGTCGATCGACTTGATCTCGCCACGCTGCAACAGCGCATTGCACATCGGCGAGCGGGCCCACGGCTTGTCTTGAGCGGCGAGGTCGACGCGCCCCTTGCCGGGATCGGTCCCGTCGAGCGCCTGGAATCCGGCGCCGAGCAGGATGTTCTTCGCCTCATCGCCGCCGAAGTGCCAGGTAGCGAGCGGCGCTTGCGCGTCGGCGTGCATCGCGGCGATTTCGCGGATCACCTTCGATGCGAAGTTCAGCGCGCCGGGCACGCACGGATTCAGATCGCTGCGCCTGTCGTAGAACTGAACCGTCGTGAGCCGCGACGTGTCCTGCGGATCGAGCAGGCGGTATGCGTTCGCCTCCTGTTCGCGGCCGGCGGCGTGCAGGCGCCGATAGCGCGCTTCCATCGTCACGACGGCCGCGCGCGAGTGCGCAGGCATGTCGATTTCGGGGATCACGTCGACAAAGCGGCTGGCCGCATAGCGCAGCAAGCCGATGTAGTCGTCGCGCGTCAGATAGCCGCCGCCTGAGCGGTTATCGGGCCCCGAGCCGAGTTGCGGCAGCAGGCAGCGCGTTTCGCTCGGATCGTGGCAGCGGCGCGCGCCGATCTCGGTCAACTCCGGCAGCCCCGGAATCTCGATTCGCCAGCCTTCGTCGTCGGACAGATGCAGGTGCAGCCGGTTGAGCTTGTACGCGCTCATCTGGTCGATCAGGCGGCGCAGCGTCGCGGGATGCTTGAAATTGCGCGCGAGATCGACGTGCATTCCGCGGTGCGGGAAGCGCGGCGCGTCTTCGACGAGCATCGCGGGAATCCGTCCGCCGCCTGCGGGCGTGAGCGAAAAGAGCGTCTGCACGCCATAGTAGAGGCCGGCGGTATCGTAGCCTTCGATAAATGCGCCGCGCGGGCCGATCGTGAGCCGGTAGCCGCCCGGCACCGCGATATCGGCGGGCAGTCGGCGCGGCGCGAGCATGCCCGCGACCGGCGCGCCGTTCGCACTGTCGAGCCCCAGCGTGCCGGCGCGCTCGCGCAGCGCGGCGACGTGCGTGGGCGCGAGATCCGGCAGCATCAGCGCGACGCCGCGCAGTTCGAGCGCGCCGCCGAGCGCGCGCTGGCGCTTCACGCTAGGCAGCGCGCGGCTCGTGACCGGCTGCGCGGCCACGGCCGGCGCGTTGCCGGCCGAGTTGCTCTGCGCATCGGCGGGCAGGGATTCGACGTAGCGCGTTTCGTCGTCGGTGTCGTTGTAGCGGAGCACCGCGGGCGCCGCGCCGGCGACGACGACATACGGTCGAGGCAGCACGTCGCTGTAGCGCAGGAACCAGTATTCGGCGACGAACGGCAACTCGACGCGCTCGCCTGGCGCGAGTTTGAGCGCGCCCGCTTGCGGCGTCAGCTCGTACAGATCGCCCGTCAGGTGGCGCAGCGTGAAGCCTGGCCGATCGATCTTGAAGAGCCGGCGGATGCTGTGCAGATAGAGCCGCCAGCCGCCGTCCGTGATGAGCTGGCGGCCGCGATTTTGCAGGATCAAGCGGCCGGTCGCGCAGCTTGCCCAGTCGGCGCCGAGATTCGCGCACGGCACGCCGGCCGATGCAGCGTGGTTGTTGTCGATGGCGACACGCAGCGCGAGGCTGTTCGACAGCAGAGCCGCAAGCGTGCCGGGCACGACGGGGCGTGCTGGGCTCGCCGCCGGGCCGGCGGTTTCGGGCGCGGCAAGCTGCGCGGGCGCGGCGACCGGCAGCAAAGTGGCCACGGCCAGCCAGCCGGCACCAAAAAGACGGGGAATCAGGTTCATGTGGAGTCCTTGGAAAAGGTACGGCGATACGACGCCGTTGGATTACGTCGCTGCAATCGGGTCTTTCAAGGAAGCGGGAAAAAGGCCGCCGCGAGCGGGCCGTGGCGAAAGCGGCGGCGCAGGCCGAACGGGAACTGGGATGCCTCCTCCGCCAATGGGATGCGGCCTGTCGACAGCCTCCAGAGGATCTTATGAAACCTTTTATTGGTGTTCAAGTGGTATTAATTTGGATTTGTATTGGCATTGGATTTGGCGAAAAAAAAGCTCTCGCGTGAGGCGAGAGCGTGGTTTGTTGCAAGCGATCGATCGTTTGATCGCATGAGGCGGTGGAGCGCGGACGTTCGCGCGGCGCTTGGCTGCGTACGCCTGCGCCGTGGCGCGTGCGCTGCCCGTCATGCCCGTGTTACACCCGAGCCGCGTTTCTGACGCGCCTCGAGCCACATTGCATTGATCGTGCCGAATGCGAGCGCGACGCCGATGCCGAGAATCCAACTGAAGTACCACATGATTCGACTCCTTCCGATTTCTTGCTTCTTGCGAACGGTTCCAACGCTGCGCGAATCCGGCGCTGCCGCCCAAGCGGACCGGCGCCGGTCGAGCGCAACGTTAATACATTGAATGCCGGTTTTCGTTGAGCACGTCCGGCGTGACTTTGCCGCGCACCACGCGGTACACCCAGCCCGTATAGACCAGGATGAGCGGCAGGAACACGATCACGGCGCCGAGCATCACCTCGAGCGTCAGGCGGCTGGAGGTCGAATCCCAAACGGTGAGGCTGCTCTTCGGGTCGAGCGAAGACGGCATGATGAACGGGAACATCGAAAAGGCCGCGGTCAGAATCACGCCGACGATCGTGAGGCCGGTGCAAACGAACGCGGTCTTCTCGCGCTTCGAACCGGCCAGCCATGCCGCGATCAAGCCGCCCGCGATGCCGACAGCGGGGGCGGCGAGCATCCACGGATACTGGCCGTAGTTCGCGAACCAGAGGCCCGAGCCGGCCGCGACCTGCTTGACGAGCGGGTTCGCGACAGTATCGACGGGCGCCGCCTGCGTGATCCGATAGCCGTCGACGAATGACGCGACGAGCACGCCCGCGATCGCGAACAGCACGGCCGCGGCGAGCGCCGATACGCGCAGCGCGAACGCGGCGCGCTTGGCGATCGCGCCGTCCGTCTTCATTTTGACGAACGCGGCGCCGTGGGCGACGAACATCGCCAGGCTCACCAGCCCGCACAGCAGCGCGAACGGATTCAGCAGCGCCCAGAAACTGCCGTGATAGCTGACGCGCAGGTCGCTGTCGAATGCGAACGGCACGCCTTGCAGCAGATTGCCGAACGCGACGCCGAACACCAGCGCGGGCACGAAGCCGCCGGCGAACAGTCCCCAGTCCCAGCATGCGCGCCAGCGCGGATCGTCGCGCTTGCTCCGATAGTCGAAGCCGACCGGGCGGAAGAACAGCGCAAACAGCACGAGCAGCATCGCGAAGTAGAAGCCCGAGAACGACGCCGCATAGACGAGCGGCCACGCGGCGAACATCGCGCCGCCCGCCGTGATGAGCCACACCTGGTTGCCTTCCCAGGTCGCGCCGACGGTGTTGACGACAATACGGCGCTCGTCGTCGGTCTTGCCGATGAACGGCAGCAGCACGGTCGCGCCCATGTCGAAGCCGTCGGTCAGCGAGAAGCCAATGATCAGCGCGCCGACGAGCACCCACCAGATCACCTTGAGAGTTGCGTAGTCCATAGCGATTCCTTGTCCGAATTCGATCGTGCGGCGCGCATCACGCGGCCGTCTTGCCGACGGCGTTGCCAAGCCCGTGTACGGCCTGCTCATAGTGATAGCGGCCGGTGTGCAACGAAGACGGGCCGAGCCGCGCGTACTTGAACATCAGCGTGATTTCGACGATGAACAGCACCGTGTAGAACAGGATGAAGCCGGCGAGACTCAGGTACAGATCGGTGGGGGTGAGGCTCGACGCGGACAGGTGCGTCGGCAGGATGCCGGCGATCGTCCACGGCTGGCGGCCCACTTCGGCAACGACCCAACCGAACTCGGCGGCGAGCCACGGCAGCGGAATCGCCCACACGGCCCAGCGCAGGAACCAGCGGCGCTTGTCTTGCAGCAACTGACGGCGCGCGCAGAACCAGAACGCGGCGATGAACGTCACGAGGAACAGCACACCGAGGAACACCATGATGCGGAACGAGAAGAACACGGGCGCAACCGGCGGGATGGTCCGCTTCGCGGCCGCCTTGATCTGTTCGGCAGTCGCATCCGTCACGTTCGGCGTGAACTGCTTGAGCATCAGCCCGTAGCCGAGATATTGCTTGTGCGCGTCGAAGGTCGCCTTCGTCTCGGCGCTGGTATCGCCCGACTTCAGCTTCTGCAGCGCGCCGTAAGCGATCATGCCGCTTCGGATGTGTGCCTCGCTGTACTTCGCGAGATCGCGCAAGCCGATCACCGGCTCGTCGATCGAGCGCGTGGCAATCAGCCCGAGCGCATACGGAATGCGGATTGCGTAATCGGTCCGTTCGGCCTGCTGGTTAGGGATGCCGATCAACGTGAACGATGCGGGCGCCGGCTGCGTCTCCCATTCGGATTCGATCGCGGCGAGCTTCATCTTTTGCACTTCGCCCGTCGTATAGCCGGATTCGTCACCGAGCACGATCACGCACAGCGTCGACGCGAGCCCGAAGCCCGCCGCGACCGCGAACGAGCGCAGCGCGAAATCGATGTCGCGGCGCTTGAGCAGATACCACGCCGAGATGCCGAGCACGAACATCGACGCGGTCACGTAGCCGGCCGACACGGTATGCACGAACTTCACCTGCGCGACCGGATTGAAGATCACGTCGAAGAGATTCGTCAGCTCCATGCGCATCGTCTGGTAGTTGAACTCGGCGCCGACCGGGTTGTTCATCCAGCCGTTCGCGACGAGAATCCACAGCGCCGACAGGTTCGAGCCGAGCGCGACGAGGAACGTGACGATCAGGTGCTGGACTTTCGACAGGCGCTTCCAACCGAAGAAGAACAGCCCGACGAACGTCGATTCGAGAAAGAACGCCATCAGCCCTTCGACGGCGAGCGGCACGCCGAAGATATCGCCGACGTAATGTGAGTAGTAAGACCAGTTCGTGCCGAACTGGAATTCGAGCGTGATGCCGGTGGTCACGCCCATGGCGAAGTTGATCCCGAAGAGCTTGCCCCAGAACTGGGTCATGTCCTTGTAGACTTCCTTGCCGGTCATCACATAAACCGCTTCCATGATGACGAGCAGCCATGACAGGCCGAGCGTGAGCGGGACGAATAAAAAATGGTAGAGCGCGGTAATGCCGAACTGCAGACGTGACAGTTCGACGACTTCACTGCTTATCATGGCGGTCTCCGTGGGTGGATGCGTGTGGCGGCGCCGCCGACAGCAGTTGCGTGGCGACGACGGCAGGCGGCAGCGACATGTGCTCGGCCTGCGGATGGTTGAAGAATGCGTATTTGAGCGCGACGAGCAGGATCAGCTTGACGATCAGCACGAGCGTAATGTCGCGCGCGAAGCTCGGGCCTTGGACCCATTTGGCGATCCGGCCGCGCTGGCCGGCCGGCGTTGGGGGATGCGGCGTTTTTTTGTCGGCGAGAGTCGAAGCCATGATGTCCAGAATGACGCGATAGGCATGGAGCGGCGCCGGCTTCGCGATGCGCTCGGACGCGCGCGGCATGGCTTGGCCGGTCATCCCAATTGTAGGAGGACTCCTTGCCAACTCGGCGTATGGCGCTGCGGCACACCGTCGCTAAATGCGTGGGGAAATTTGAGTTGGCTCAATAAGTGAGCGAATCGGGCAGGGTCGGGTGAAATTTTGCGCCGCATTGACCACTGAACCAGCCGCGAATCCACGCGCGGGCGCCATGAAAAAAATCATTGGAAGCGCTTGGCGCAGCCGGACGGCGGAAGAGGCGAATCGCAGTGGCGGCCGCAAATGAAAAAGCCCGCTGTCGAATGACAGCGGGCTTGCGCCGAACACGTGGCGGCCCGGTCGGGCCGGTCTTTCATGCGTATGCGGCGAGCGCCGTGCGCATCTTTTTCATTGCGCTTGTCTCGATTTGGCGAATACGCTCCGCCGACACGCCGAATTCGGCGGCGAGATCGTGCAGCGTCGAGCCGCCCGAACCGTCGTCGTCGACGTTCAGCCAGCGCGCCTCGATGATTCGGCGGCTGCGCGCGTCGAGCGAATCGAGCGCTTGCGCAATGCCGTCCGTCTGCAGCATGTCGCGCTGCCGCGCGGCGAGCACGGCGGTCGGCTCGTTATGCGAATCGGCAAGATAGGCGATCGGCGCGTATGACTCCTCGCCGTCTTCGACCTGGCCTTCGAGCGCGATATCGCCGCCCGCGAGACGGGTTTCCATCTCGGCGACTTCCTCGCGCTTGACATTCAGCTCTTGCGCGAGGCCGTCGATTTCCTCCGGCGTGAACGCCTGAGTGCCTTTCTTGTGGCTGCGCAGATTGAAGAACAGCTTGCGTTGCGCCTTCGTCGTCGCGACCTTCACCATCCGCCAGTTGCGCAGGATGTATTCGTGAATCTCGGCCTTGATCCAATGAATCGCATACGACACGAGCCGCACGTTTTGCGCGGGGTCGAAGCGCTTGACTGCCTTCATCAGGCCGATGTTGCCTTCCTGAATCAGGTCGCCATGGGGCAGGCCGTAGCCGAGATAGTTGCGCGAGATCGACACGACGAGCCGCAGGTGCGACAGCACGAGCCGGCGCGCGGCGTCGAGGTTGTTGTGCTCGCGGTACTCGGTTGCGTACTGACGCTCTTCGTCGGGCGTGAGCAGCGGAATCCGGTTGACGGCCTGGATATACGCGTCGATGTTGCCAAGCTGGCCGGGCAGCATCGAATGAGATGCGAGCATCAGCGAGCCTGCCGATGCGGCCTTAGCGGACGCCGGGCACAGGGTATTCGGAAGGGTCAATGCGTTGCTCACGTAAAAAACTCCTTTGGAATCAGGGACAAACCCCGTTGGTGAGACGATTCCAGGCTTAATCTTAGCACTCCATCAACCGGAGTGCTAATTCTTAGAAGGCTTGCGGCCGCCGGAGTTCCCATTTTTGCTATCGCCTTTTCAAATTGATAGCTGCTCTTGAGATGCCATTCTAGCTGGCATACGTAAGCTATTGTTTTGCGGGCGATTCAAACAAATGCTGCTGATTCTTGTGGAAACAGAAGAAAACCATTTCGTCCGACGATGCCGACCGAAAAAGTCCTTTACCATAAGATGCTGTTCGCTCGAGCCGGCTGTCATCCACCGATAGGTGGCGGCGAGGCTCTATTCAACCTGAGAAGTTGGAGTGACTAAATGAACTATAAGAAGAATCGCGCTCGGACAGGGCGGGCAGTTGCGCGGATTGCCGTCGCGGCCGCATTGCTGGGGGTTTCCGGCGTTGCTTGCGCGGACCGTTGGGGTTTGCAACTCGGCGGCGGCATCGGCGACCATGATGTGAAGAAGGGCGATATCGCCGTGGTCTGGGATCCGAATTGGAGTTGGTGGGAAATCGGCGGTTGGCATTTCGCGTTCGTTGCCGAGGGGCACGTATCGTACTGGCGGTACACGGGCGACGCGGCGATTCACAGCAACGTCTGGGAATTCGGCGCGACGCCGGTGCTGCGCTTCATCAAGGGTTCGGGCTATGTGCGGCCGTTCATTGAGGCGGGCGTCGGCGTGCGTCTTCTCACGCATCCGACGATTTCGAGTCGTTACTCGATGTCGACGGCGTTCCAGTTCGCCGATATGGTGGGCATCGGCGCACAATTCGGGGATCGTCAGCAGTATCAAGCTGGTTTTCGCTTTCAGCACGAATCCAACGCAGGTATCAAACATCCGAATCCTGGTATAAATTTCAGCCAACTCTACGTGCAGTACAACTTCTGACCGGCGCGCGTATGCGCGCCCGCAGTTGAGGAGTATGGCGATGGTGGCGAAGGGGATCGATGCGATTCGCGCGCTCGAGCGCGACCGGTTTCGTGCGATGGTCGACGGCGACGGCGAGGCGCTCGATGCGTTGTTGTCCGACGGTGTCTACTTCGTGCACACGAACGGCAAGCGCGAAACCAAGCAGCAGTTCATCGACGCGATCGTGACCGGCCGTCGCCGCTATCGGCAGATCGAGATTCAGTCACAGGACGTGCTGCCGCTCGGCGAGGCCACTTTCGTCGTCGCCGGGCGCGCGCTGGTCGAAATGGAAACCAACAACGGCGGTTTGGTGTTTCCGATCGCGTACACCGCGGTGCAGACGCAGGAGAAAGGCCGCTGGCGCCTTCTCGCGTGGCAGGCAACCCGCTGCGCGACCGAGGGCTAGAAAGAAGTCCCTCGTGCCCGTGACGGGCTTGCGCGGACGGCCAAGTCGGCGAAAGCACTCAATTCGGCGAATATGCGTTTGCGCCTGCCGATTCCGCCGGCGCAGCTCACTGCTGCGATCGTCGTTCGTGGCTATCGTGCACCTCTTCCGGCGCGGTATCGCTATTGCCGGGCAAACGCGTGCGCGCGCGCCCGCTACGGGGATGCACACGCGTGCATATCCGGCGGCCATTTTTCCCGAAGCGCCGGTGGGTTATTGCCGATTATTTTTATTGAGTTGGGTTTTGTGGTTTTTGGCGAGTTTTCGATCGAAACAAGAAGGATTGACGGGCCCCTGATCGGGGCCTTTTCGTTTGCAGCGGCTTCGTGAGCCGCGATTTCGCGCCGGCGCCGCGGATCTCGCCTGCGCCGGCAACGCGCGCCGTGGTGCGCCGCGCGTTACAGCCCGTACTGGCCGGTTCGCTCGTGCTTGATGGTGACGGCGTGCGCCCGAGCCGCTCAGGCGGCTGCCCGCCGCTTGTCACGGCTCCATGCCGAGCGGTTGATCGCGCTCACGACCGCCTCCGTGCCTGCGGCGGCCGGATCGCGGTGAACGCCGACGCCATGCCGCAGCGTCGCGCCGCCGACCTTTGCGCCGACGAATACCGCGATGTCGCCTTGTGCGGTGCGCTCGACCTCACACGACACCACCTCGATTGCCACGCCTGCCGCCGCGGCGAATGCGGCGGCCGACTGCCGCACCGCGCTTGGCGCGTCAGCGGCGGGCGCAAGCGCGATCTCGCGATTGAGCCAGCTCGCCGATGCGCCAGCCCGCGCGGCGGGCCCGGCCGTTTGCAGATACTCGCTCGCGAAGAGCGTACAGATTGCGTCCGCGGTCATTTCCTCACCCGAAGCGTCGGCCGAGGCCTGCACGACGTGGCTGAATTCGATCTGCACGCGGCGCGGCGGCGTAAACCCCATCCCGCGCTCGAGCAGATAGGTCGCGCCGCCCTTGCCGGATTGGCTGTTCACGCGAATCACCGCGTCATAGCTGCGGCCGAGATCGGCGGGATCGATCGGCAGATAGGGCACCTCCCAGCGCGCGTCGGGCTGCTGCTGCGCGAAGCCCTTGCGGATCGCATCCTGATGCGAGCCCGAGAACGCGGTGAAAACGAGATCGCCCGCGTAAGGATGGCGTGGATGCACGGGAATCTGGTTGCAGCGCTCGACGGTGTGCCGCACCGCGTCGATATCGGAGAAATCGAGACCCGGATCGATGCCCTGCGTGTACAGGTTCAGCGCGAGCGTGACGAGGTCGACGTTGCCGGTGCGCTCGCCGTTGCCGAACAGGCAGCCCTCGATGCGCTCCGCGCCCGCGAGCAGCGCGAGTTCGGCCGCGGCCACGGCGGTACCGCGATCGTTGTGCGGATGCACGGACAGCACGATGCTGTCCCGGTAGCTGAGATGGCGGTCCATCCACTCGATCTGGTCGGCGAACACGTTCGGCGTGGCCGCTTCGACGGTCGCGGGCAGGTTCACGATCATCTTGCGCTCGCGCGTGGGCCGCCAAGTTTGCGCAACCGCGTCGCACACCTCGCGCGCGAACGACAGCTCGGTCATGCTGAACGTCTCGGGCGAGTATTGAAAGGTCCAATGCGTGCCGGGGCGCGCCCGCGCGTGCTCCTTGATGAGCCGGGTGCCGTCGACGGCGAGCGCCTTCACTTCTTCCTTCGACGCGCCAAATACGATCCGGCGAAACGACGGGCAGATTGCGTTGTACAGATGGACGATCGCGCGCGGCGCGCCTTCGAGCGCGTCGAACGTGCGCGCGATCAGATCCTCGCGCGATTGCACGAGCACTTCGATCGTCACGTCGTCGGGAATGCGTTTTTCGACGATCAGCTTGCGCACGAAATCGAAGTCGGTCTGCGAAGCCGACGGAAACCCGACTTCGATTTCCTTGAAGCCGATCGCGACGAGCCTCTCGAAAAACTCGAGCTTCTTGTCGATGCTCATCGGCTCGATGAGTGCCTGATTGCCGTCGCGCAGATCGGTGCTCATCCAGACCGGCGCGCGCTCGATCGTGCGGCTCGGCCATCGGCGTGCGTTGATGCGCACGGGTTCGAACGGTCGGTATTTGTCGGCGGGATTGCGTTGCATCGTGACCTCGAGTGTCGAGTCGCGAGCGAAGACAATGACGGCATGACGCGCCGGTAGGCGCCGCCTGCGCACGCTCATGCCGGATTGCATGACGCACGCGGGAATCTTCGCATTTCGCCCGACGGATCGACGGACGAAGGCTGACGACTATGGGTTGTAAAAAACAGCGAGAAGGAAACTGCGGGAACTGCTAAGGGCGGGACCGCGCCGGTGCGGCACGGCGCCACGACAGCTTTACGCTAGTCGTAGCGATAGCGGCCGCGCTAGGCGGCCGGAAGTAATTCGGAGGGTGTTCTGATAGGAACGCATGGCGACAACTCTATGCGAAGTTCGCGGGGGCTGTCAATCATGCGCGCCAAGCGCCGTGCGGCAGCGCACTCGGCGTTTATTCGACGATTCGCGCGAGCCGCACGATCGTCTCGACCTGCGTGGCGATCGTGATCGGCACCGGGATTTCGCCGCGCATGACGGCATCGGTCCAGGCGGCTGTCGTGGCCGCGTCGCGCGATTCGGGCAACTCGGCGGGCGGCGCATCGGGTGACGAGCGTACCGGCTCGACGACCGTCTCGCACAGTCCGTCATGCAGCCAGTCGATCTGCACCTGGCGGCGCGTGTCGGCGACCGCCTCGCCTTCGGTGCCGCGAGCGAGCAGCGCGCCGCCGGCGGCTGCCGGCGGATGGTTGCGAAACAGTTCGATGAGGCTGTCACGGTACGGCGGGTGGGTGTAGTTGACGAGGCGTAGCCCAGCCGGTTCGAACGGCTGCAGCAGCTTGACGATCGTGTGCGTCGAATTGCGCACGCCCAGCACGCGGCGTAGCGCGATCAGGCGCGCGAGCTTCGGCGCGAGCACGCCGATCGGCGCGAAGGCGACGCGGCGCTCGGCGAGCGTATCCTCGATCTCGTCGTGCGTGCTGCCGGGCGGGATCGACAGTTCGTTGAAGATTTCCGCGCTCGTCACGCGGCCCGGATCGTCGGCGACGCCGTGCACGAGCACGGGCACGCCCTCGCGCGCGAGCAACAGCGCGAGAAGCGGTACGAGGTTCGGCTGCTTGCGCGCGCCGTTATAGCTCGGGATCGATACCGGGCGGAAGACGCCGTCCTGCACGTGCAGCGGCTCGAACGACGCGTGCGCGGCGGCGAGCATCGCCGCCAGCTCGGCAGGCGTTTCGCCTTTGAGCCGATAAGCGATCAGGACCGCGCCGAGTTCGACGTCCGACACGTGGCCGTCCAGTATCGCGCGGTAAAGGGCGAGCGCGTCGTCGAAGGGCAGCGGGCGGGCGCCGTTGGGGCCGCGCCCGATCTCCTTGATGAAGCGGGCACACGCGAAAGGTTCGGGTAGCGGGGCGTTGGCGTCGGAATCGGTCATTGAGGAGCGGGAGCGGCGGCCGGGACTGGGTTCGTTGGTCGAACGGCAACGCGCAACTCGGTATGCAGGGAAATCACTGAGTACCGCATTTGTGTGATTCTTGCAAGCGCAAGTGTCTTTCGGGCGGCCATCGGCGGCTTGGCACGCCGTTGACGGATGGCCGCAGGCATGAGGCGGGTTGTTTGCGGCGCATTGCTGTCTTTATCGCACGGTAATGGCGGCGGGCGCGCATCGGGATGGTGCGAGAATTTGGCAAGCGGGCCTCGTGAAGGCTCCTGCGACGGACAGGCGAGCCGGGCTTCGCCCCCGATCGGGCGCTGAATCGGGCGCCTGCCGGTCCGCCGGCAGGCGCGGCATTCGTTTTTTTAGCGGCGCGCGTCGGGTTGCGCGCCGTGCCGGCCGACACGGCGGCATTCGCCACGTCACGCGCCCCGCATGGCTGCCGGGGACGCGGGCGGCGCGTTACACTTTCGGCCGTTATCGGTTATCGGTTATCGGTTATCGGATCGCGTTCGCCGTTGCGCAACGGGCGGAGCATCTTTTCAGCCGCGCGGCAAGTGCCGGGCAGTGTCAGTCGCAACGGCCGATCGGCGGCCCACGCAATGAGGATCACGATGAAGCTATACAGTTATTTCCGCAGCTCGGCGTCGTTTCGCGTGCGCATTGCGCTGCGTCTGAAGGGGCTGCCGTTCGATTATGTGCCGGTGCACCTGTTGCGCGACGGCGGCCAGCAATTGAAGGAAGACTATCGCGCGCTGAATCCGGACGCGCTCGTGCCGACGCTCGTCGACGGCGATTCGCCGCTGCATCAGTCGCTCGCGATCATCGAGTATCTCGACGAAAAGTATCCGGATGTGCCGCTGCTGCCGCACGTGCCGCTCGATCGCGCATACGTGCGCGCGATCGGGTTGTTGGTGGCCTGCGAGATCCACCCGCTCAACAACCTGCGCGTGCTGAAGTACCTGAAGCACACACTGAAGATCGACGACGACGCAAAAGATGCGTGGTATCGCCATTGGATCGATGACGGATTCGCGAAGCTCGAGGCGCGCCTCGCGCACGATCCGCGCACGGGCAAGCTGTGCTTTGGTGACACGCCGACGCTTGCCGATCTCTGCGTCGTGCCGCAAGTGTTCAATGCGCACCGCTTCGCGATCGACACCACGCGTTATCCGACGATCCAGCGCATTTTCGACCATGCGATGACGTTCGATGCGTTCAAGGCGTCGGTGCCCGCCGCGCAGCCGGACGCGGAGCAGTAGCCGCACACGGTTTTTGCCCGTGCGCGGCAAGCCGAGATCGGCCGATTAGCTGGTTTGCCGAATGATTGGATTGCCGGCCGGATGAAACTCGGCAAACGGGCGTCCCAAATCCCAAAGCGCCGCGCCCGTTCCAGCGCACGCGCCGGCATGATTGCGCGGCGTCAGCCAAGCAGCGCGTCCGCGAATTCTTCCGCGCTGAACGGCTGCAGATCCTCGACCTTCTCGCCGACACCGATGAAATACACCGGAATCGGCCGTTGCCGCGCGATCGCGGCGAGGATGCCGCCCTTCGCGGTGCCGTCGAGCTTGGTGACGATCAGGCCCGTCAGGCCGAGCGCATCGTCGAATGCCTTGACCTGCGTAAGCGCATTCTGGCCGGTATTCGCGTCGATCACGAGCAGGACTTCATGCGGCGCGCTGTCGTGCGCCTTGCCGATCACACGCTTGACCTTGCGCAGTTCCTCCATCAGATGGAGTTGCGTCGGCAGGCGGCCCGCCGTGTCGGCCATCATCACGTCGATTTTGCGCGCGCGCGCCGCGCCGACCGCGTCGAAGATCACCGCGGCCGGATCGCCGCTTTCCTGCTGAACGACGGTCACGTTGTTGCGCTCGCCCCAGATCGCGAGTTGCTCGCGCGCGGCCGCGCGAAACGTATCGCCCGCCGCGAGCAGCACCGACTGATCGAAGCGTTGCAGATGCTTCGCGAGCTTGCCGATGCTCGTTGTCTTGCCCGCACCGTTGACGCCCGCGATCATCATCACGAGCGGCTGCGCGCGGCCTAGCACGAGCGATTTCTCGAGCGGCGCCAATAGCTCGACGATCAGGTCGCGCAACGCGCGCTTGACTTGCTGCGGATCGGTCAGGCGAGCCGCGCGCACTTTTTCGCGCAGCGCGGTGAGCAAATGCTCGGTCGCGTCGATGCCGGCGTCGGACATCAGCAGCGCCGTTTCGAGTTCTTCATAGAGCGCGTCGTCGATTTTCGTGTTGACGAACACGCTTGTGATGTTCGAACTCGTTTTCGCGAGACCCGATTTCAGCCGCGTCAGCCACGATTTTTTCGCGGCCGGCTCGGCAGCGGGCGGCGGTACGATTTCGACCGTTTCGACCACTTCGCCGTCGCGGTTCGCGGATGGCGTGACCGTCACCACGACGGATGGTGACGCTGCGGCGGGCGTGGCGGCCGAGCCGTCTGCGGCGGGCACGGCAGCGGAGGTAGCGGGTATCGGCGGCACGGAGCCGGCTGCCGGCGCATCTTCGTGCGCGGCGGCATCCGCGTGCGCTTCGGGTACAACTGCCGGCGCCGCTTCGTCGCGCGCGTCGTGTTGCGCAAGCTCGTCTGCCGGATGGTCCGCGTCGGGCGTTGGTTGCGGCTCGGCCGATGTGGCTTCGGGCGCTTTCCTGAATCGTTTGAAAAAGCTGAACATGATTTTGCTTGCGGAAAGAGGCGGGGCGGGCGCGGCACCGGTCGGCCGGCCCGATGCGAGCATCTGAAGGCGCGCCGCCAAGCGCGCCTGAAGCGCGATATTTTATCAGGCGCATGCGGTTCGCCGCTCGCGCGCGGCAAAGGGCGCGCGCCGCTTGTGGTAACGTGCGCGTCATTGCGGTGCGCGGTGCGCAGCTTGTGCTGCGGCGCGGGCTGTTTCCAGCGTTTTTCGTTCGTATCGAATTCTTCGTATGTCCCGTACTTCTCCGGCGCGGCCTTGCGCGCCACGCGCTGCGGCAGCGGCAGGCCGAGGCAGGCCGCACACGATCCGCATCATCGGCGGCGATTGGAAGCGCACGCCGCTTCCGGTGCTGGATGTCGATGGCCTGCGACCGACGCCCGACCGCGTGCGCGAGACGCTCTTCAATTGGCTCGGCCAGGATCTCGAAGGCCGGCGCTGCCTCGATCTGTTCGCGGGCAGCGGCGCGCTCGGTTTCGAGGCGGCGTCGCGGGGCGCGGCGAGCGTCGTGATGGTCGAGCGTCATCCGCGCGCCGCGCAGCAGTTGCGCGCGCTCAAGGAAAAACTCGCCGCACGCGCGATCGAGATCGCCGAGGCCGACGCGCTGCGCATCGCCGCCGGTCTCGCGCCCGGCTCGTTCGATGTCGTGTTCATCGATCCGCCGTTCGGCGACGCGGCCGCACTCGCACGTGCGCTTGCGCTTGCGCCGGATCTCGTCGCGCCGGGCGGGCGCCTGTATGTCGAGACGGGCGCGCCGCTCGATCCGGCCGCGCACGCGTCGCTCGCGGGCTGGCAGGTGTGCCGGCACGGCAAGGCGGGCGCCGTTCACTATCATTTGCTGCAACGCGAAAATGATGAATAATGCGCGTTCCAAACGACACGAGCCAGATACGTGTTACCGAGGCGCCGCACCAGGTGACGTGCGCCCATGTCGGCGGTTCGCGCGCGAAGCGCAGGACCGCGACCCCAATTGCCCGATGACAGGAGGCGCGACATGGTAGTCGCTGTGTATCCCGGTACGTTCGATCCGCTCACGCGCGGCCACGAGGATCTTGTGCGGCGTGCATCGAGTATTTTTGATACGCTCGTCGTCGGCGTTGCCGACAGCCGTGCGAAAAAGCCGTTTTTCTCGCTCGAGGAGCGTCTGCAGATTGCGAACGAGGTGCTGGGCCATTACCCGAACGTGAAGGTGATGGGCTTCACCGGTTTGCTCAAGGATTTCGTGCGGGCGAACGACGCGCGCGTGATCGTGCGGGGGCTGCGCGCGGTGTCGGATTTCGAGTATGAGTTCCAGATGGCCGGGATGAACCGCTATCTGCTGCCCGATGTCGAGACGATGTTCATGACCCCGTCGGACCAATATCAGTTCATCTCGGGCACGATCGTGCGCGAGATCGCGCAGTTGGGCGGTGATGTCAGCAAGTTCGTGTTCCCGTCGGTCGAGAAATGGCTGACGGAGAAGGTGACCGCGATGTCCAACGGACCATCCGCGTGAGCGGCCGCGCGCGGCGGCGGCTCTGGCCGGCCGCGCGTTGGCGCAAGTGAGATCAGTATGGCTTTGATGATTACCGACGAATGCATCAATTGCGACGTTTGCGAGCCCGAGTGCCCGAACGGCGCGATTTCGATGGGTCCGGAAATCTATGTGATCGATCCGAACAAATGCACCGAATGCGTCGGCCATTTCGATGAGCCGCAGTGCCAGCAGGTGTGCCCGGTCGAATGCATCCCGCAGGATCCGGGACATCCGGAGACGAAGGATCAGTTGATGGCGAAGTATCGCGCGTTGATCGCGCCGCAGGAGCAAGGCGGCGCATGACGTGCGCGGGCGGCAGCGCATGGCCCGGATGGAGTTCCGGCGGCGGGCTGCCGGCGCGAACGGCTCGCGATTCAGCCGGTTTGCTATCCGGCGCCGTATCCGGATACTGACCGATGCAGGCGAGCCGGTTGAGCGGACCGCCTTGGACCTTGCTCAGACGAGCAGCTCGCGCAACGCCGCGACGAGCGTATCGCACTCGGCGTCGGTGCCGATTGTGATTCGCAGATGCTGATCGATTCGCGGCAGCTTGAAGTGCCGCACGAAAATCTCCCGTTCTTTCAGCCGTGCCGAGAGCGCCGCTGCGTCGTGGCGCGGATGGCGCACGAACACGAAGTTCGCGGCAGACGGCACGACGTCGAAGCCGAGCGCCGCGAGCGCGCCGATGAGCCGTTCGCGGCTTGCGATCACCTGCGCGCGCGTTTTCTCGAACCACGCATCGTCCTCATATGACGCTTGCACCGCGGCCTGCGCGAGACGGTCGAGCGGATACGAGTTGAAGCTGTCCTTGACGCGCGTGAGCGCGTCGATCAGCTCCGCGTCGCCGAACGCAAAGCCGACGCGCATCCCGGCCAGCGAGCGCGCCTTCGATACCGTTTGCACGACAAGCAGATTCGGATAGCGTGCGATCAGCGATACCGCCGATTGCGCGCCGAAGTCGACATACGCTTCGTCGATCACGACGACGGAACTCGGATTCGCGGCGACAATGCGCTCGATATCGGCGAGCGGCAGCGCGCGGCCCGTCGGCGCGTTCGGGTTCGGGAACAGCACGCAGCCCGAATCGTCGAGATAGTCGTCGACGCGAATCGAGAAATCGTCGGCAAGCGGTATCGTCTCGTAGGCGATTCGATAGAGCCGCGCATACGTCGGATAGAAGCTGTATGTGATGTCCGGAAAGCGCAGCGGCCGCTCGTGTTGCAGCAGCGCCTGGAACGTGTGTGCGAGCACCTCGTCGGAGCCGTTGCCGGCAAACACCTGCTCGGGCGCGAGCCCGTGATGCGCGGCCACCGTTTTGCGCAGCCGGCGCGCGACGGGGTCCGGATAGCGGCGCAGCGCATCGCCCGTTTCGCCAAGCTCGCGCCGGATCGCGTCGAGCGCACGCGGCGACGGCGGATAGGGGTTTTCGTTCGTGTTCAGTTTGACGGGATGCGCGAGCGCGGGCTGTTCGCCCGGCACATAGGGCTCGAGTCGATGAACGATGTCGCTCCAATAACGGCTCACTACTGGGCTCCTGACGCGATAAAACAATGAGATTAACCGATGCGCACGCCGTGCGCGCGGCACGGGCGAGCCCGTAAAAGACCAAACCGGCGCAATCCGCGAAGCCCGCGCGCCGCCGCGCCTATCCGCAGCCTGTTACGCGCCGCTGTTGCGGTGCAACTGCATCATCGCGCGTTCGAGTTCGCCTTTGATGACGAGCGGCATCACCGCGCGCGCGCGTTCGATCGCCGCGTCGATCACATCCTGCTCTTCCTTGCGCGGCGGCTTCAGCACGAAGTTCGCGACGTCGGGCTTCGCGCCGGCGCGTGCGCTTTCGGGAATCAGCTCGCGCGGATGGCCGATACCGATCCGCAGCCGCCAGTATTGCTGCGACGACAGATGTGCGGAGATGTCCTTGAGGCCGTTGTGCCCGCCACTGCCGCCGCCGAGCTTCAGCTTGACAGCGCCGGGCGGCAGATCGAGTTCGTCGTGCGCGACCAGGATCTGGTCCGGCAGGATCTTGAAGAAATGCGCGAGCGCGACGACCGATTGGCCAGAGCGGTTCATGTAGGTCTGCGGCTCGAGCAGGTGCACCTCTTCGCCGAAGAGCCGTGCCTTTGCATAGCAGCCGTGGAAGCGCCGCTCGTCGCGCAGCGACGCGCCGGCTTCGCGCGCGAGCTGATCGACGAGCCAGAAGCCCGCGTTGTGGCGCGTTGCCGTATATTCTGCCCCGGGATTGCCGAGGCCGACGATCAACTTGATCATGATGTACTCGCCTGTCAGGGCACGCCGCCGCCCTGGTGGGTCGCAACAAAGAAAAACCCGCCGGGCAAGCCGCGGCGGGTCGTCGACCGTTGTGAAAAACGGTCCGGGAAGGCGCTGAAGGGCGCTTAAGCAGCCGGCGTTTCGCCTTCGCCCGCCGCCGCTTCTTCCGACACGGCGCCGGCCGGAATCGTCGCGGAGGCAACCACCGGGTTTTCTGCGTCGACATGCGGGGTCAGCGCGACGCCCTTCGGCAGCGCGATGTCCTTCGCATGCAGCGACTGGCCCGCTTCGATCTTCGACAGATCGACTTCGAGGAATTCCGGCAGGTCGCCCGGCAGGCACTCGACGTCGATTTCCGTGACGACGTGCGACACGACCGCGCTCGACAGCTTCACGGCCGGGCTCGTTTCCGCGTTCAGGAAGTGCAGCGGCACCTTCGTGTGCAGCTTCTTCTTCGGGTCGATGCGCTGGAAGTCAACGTGCAGCACGAGCTGACGGAACGGATGATATTGCACGTCGCGCAGCAGCACGCGTTGCGACTTGCCTTCGACTTCGAGATCGAGGATCGACGAGTGGAAGGCTTCCTTCTTCAGCGCGTGCCACAGCGCGTTGTGATCGATCTCGATCATTTGCGGCGCGGCTTCGCCACCGTACACGATACCCGTGGTCTTGCCGGCATTACGCAGGCGGCGGCTCGCACCCGTACCTTGCTGTTTGCGCTCGAAAGCGACGACTTTCATGACTTTCTCCAATGACTGCCCGCGACCAGGCAGTAAAACAGGGCCCCGCTATCGCACGGAGCCTTCGACGAACGGCCGGGGGTTCGTCAGTCCCGGCCGATTATGCAAAAAGCGAAGCTCGACGCTTCGCTTTCTGCGCATGCTTTGCAGCGGCGGTTCGTTTTACGATTCCGCGAACAGCGACATCACCGAATCGCCGCGGCGGATTCGCGAGAACGTCTCGGCCAGCAGACCGGCGCTCGACAGCGCACGAATCTTCGGGCAGCCGAGCGACTCGGCCGACAGCGGGATCGTATCGGTGACGACGAGTTCGTCGAGCGCCGATGCGGCGATCCGGTCGCCCGCGCCGCCCGACAGGACAGGGTGGGTCGCATACGCGAACACCTGCTTCGCGCCGCGCTCCTTCAACACTTGCGCGGCCTTGCAGAGCGTGCCGGCGGTATCGACCATGTCGTCCATGATCACGCATGTCCGGCCGTCAACTTCACCGATGATGTTCATCACTTCGGCGACGTTCGCTTTCGGGCGGCGTTTGTCGATGATCGCCAGGTCGCAGTTCAACTGCTTCGCGAGCGCGCGGGCGCGCACGACGCCGCCGACGTCCGGCGACACGACGAGCAGATCCGGATGGCTTTGCTTGCGCAGATCGCCGAGCAGGATCGGCGTGGCGTAAATGTTGTCGACCGGGATGTCGAAGAAGCCCTGAATCTGGTCGGCGTGCAGATCCATCGTGATGATCCGCTCGACGCCGGCGATTTCCAGCATGTTCGCGACGACCTTCGCGGAAATCGCGACGCGTGCGGAACGCGGGCGGCGATCCTGGCGCGCGTAGCCGAAGTAGGGGATGGCGGCGGTGATCCGGCCGGCGGATGCGCGCTTCAGCGCATCGACCATGATCATCAGCTCCATCAGGTTGTCATTCGTCGGCGCACACGTGGATTGAAGGACGAAAACATCCTTGCCCCGCACGTTTTCCTGGATCTCGACTTGGATCTCGCCGTCGGAGAAACGGCTGACCATTGCTTTGCCGAGGGGAATACCGAGAATTTTGACGACTTCCTGTGCAAGCGCGGGATTGGCGTTGCCAGTAAAAACCATCAGGCCGTCATGGCTGCTCATCATGCACCTGCTTCGGGCTTAGGCGGGAAATGCGGGAAATGTTTGGCAGGGGAGGAAGGACTCGAACCCTCGCATGCCGGAATCAAAATCCGGTGCCTTGACCAACTTGGCGACTCCCCTACACTCAACTTTGAGCAACATCGGAAGTGTAGGCCATCCGATGCCGCGAAACTTCATGACGCGAAAGCGTAGAGTGGATGCTCACTCAAGCTCTCGGTAACCGTGCTGCTCCAGCTTTCCGGCAATTTGGCTTGCACCGCTTTTGCCTCGTCTTTGCTGCCGAATGCCGCAAAAACGCTTGCACCAGAGCCCGTCATCCGAGCGGGGGCCAGATTATAAAACCAATCGACCACCTTTGCAACTTCCGCGTACTGCCTTGTCACAACAGCTTGCATATCATTCCGGCCAAAGCTGTCTGGCCATCCTGCTTCGCTGCTACGCTGTGCAAGAAAGTCCATAATTGTGACGGGCTTTGAATCTCTTGTCAACGATTTATCGGAAAAAATCGCTGCGGTTGGAACATGAACCGATGGTGTCACAACCAAGAACCAACGAGGCGGTAATTCTACCTGTTGGAGCGCTTCTCCGATACCCTCAGCGAATGCATTTTTTCCGAATACGAAGAACGGTACGTCCGCGCCGAGCTTGACCGCCAGCGCCTGCAATTCCGCGCGTGGCAGATCGAGGCGCCAGAGCCGGTTCAACGCGAGCAGCGTCGTTGCCGCGTCGGAGCTGCCGCCGCCCAAGCCCGCGCCCATCGGCAGGCGTTTGTCGATTTCGATGTCGACGCCGGCCGCGACGCTGGCGTGCGTCTTAAGCAGCAAGGCCGCACGCACCACGAGGTCGGCTTGCGCCGGCACGCCCGGCACGTCGGTCTTGCGCGAGACTTGGCCGTCGTCGCGCAACGTGAAGTGCAGCATGTCGCCCCAGTCGAGCAATTGGAACACGCTTTGCAGTTCATGGTAGCCGTCCGGACGGCGGCCCGTGATATGCAGGAACAGGTTCAGTTTCGCCGGGGCGAGGCAGTTGCGCAGCGAGCGGGTCGTATCGGTCATGCGAAAAACTTTTTCGAACAAAAATGCACGCGCTCAGTGCTCGAGCACGAGCTTGATGTCGAGCGCGGGCTCTTGCCGCATCAGGTCGACGCGCTTGACGCCGACTGCGGGCGCGTCGGCGTATGCGAGATAATCGATGGTCCAGCCGTCCTGGCGGATTTCCTTGATGCGTGTGCCGTCTTGCGGGTCGCGCACGGTTTCGGCGGGCGTCGCGGGAGCGGGGGCCGGCTGTAGCCAGTAGCGCAGCCCGTCGAGCGGCAGCGAGAAGCCGAGCGTTTTTTGCATCAGCTCGCCGACGTCCGATGCATACTGCGGTTCGCGGTTCGGCAACTCGAGCGATGCGCCGTCGGGCGCCGATTTGACGATTGCGAGTGTTTGCCCGAGCGGATTCCTCAATTCGAGCGTCACGCTCGCGCCTTGCTCCTGCCAGTCGAAATTGCCGTAGACGTTGCGCGCCGTGCCGAGTTCATCATGGTATTGCACCGCGAAGCGGCCCGTATATGCGCGGCTCGACGCGGTGCGCAGCGCGTCCGAAGCGGCGGCAGCCGCGCCGGGCGCGCTCGTGCGCGGCGGCGACGCGCAGCCGGCAAGCGCGAGCGCGGCGCAGACCGATGCGGCGAACGCAAAGCCGCGTGCCGCGCGTGGCATGGCGAAACGCTTCATCGCGATCAAAGCCCGTTCACCTGAAAACGCTTGAGCGTCTGCACGAGCGTGTCGTTGTCCGGCTCGAGCTTGCGCGCGGCGCGCCACGCGGCGCGTGCTTCGTCCTGCGAGCCGCTTTTCCACAGCACTTCACCGAGATGCGCGCCGATTTCCGCGTTCGGCTGCAGATCGTATGCGCGCTGCAGGATTTGTTTGGCGTTGGCGGTATCGCCGAGGCGATACTTGACCCAGCCGAGGCTGTCCATGATGAATGCGTCGTTGGGCGCGAGCGTGTTCGCCTTCTCGATCAGCTTGCTCGCTTCCTGCAGGCGCAGATTGCGATCGGCAAGCGAATAGCCGAGCGCGTTGTACGCCTGCGGATTGTCCGGCTGCGCACGCATCAGCAGGCGCAATTGCTGTTCCATCGTCGTGTATTGGCCGATCTTTTCGCACGCCATTGCGTAGTCGTAACGCAGATCGGCATCGTCCGGAAAATCGTTGACGGCCTGCGCGAGCCGGTCCGCGGCTTCCTTGTAGCGCTTCGCGCTGAAGAGGAGCGATGCGTCGGTGCGCACGACCATTGCGGCGTCGCGCGGGTCGGACGGCTGCAGGTTCGCGAGCAATTTGCGCGCTTCGTCGGTCTTGCCTTGCTTTTGCAGCAATTGCGCGCGCGTGATCTGCGCGGACAGGTATTGCTGGCTCGATTCGTCGACCTTGTCGAGCCATTGCGCGGCAAGCGCATCGTTGTTCTGGTCGAGCGCGATCTGCGCGAGATAGACGTAAGCCTGCCCGACGTCCGCGCCGGATTTCTTCTGCGCGACCCGCACATAATCCTTCAGGTACGCGCTTGCCTCGTCGAGATGCTTCTGCTGAATCTTGATGAGCGCGAGCGCCATCAGCGGCGTCGGGTCGCGCGAGTCGTTCTTGCGCATCGCTTCGAATTGCGTTTGCGCATCGTTCAGGCGATCGTCGGCAAGATAGAGCTGGGCGAGCGCCAAGCGGCCGTCGCGTGACTTCGGGTTCTGCTGGACGAACTTTTCGAACGATGCGATGCCGCTCGCGCGTTCGGCCGGCCCCATTTGCGACAGCATCAGCGCTGCGGGCAGATAGTCGGGTTTGATGCGCAGCGCTTCCTTCAGCGACTGCACCGCGCCGGTTTTGTCGTCGGTCGCGAGCAGCTGCCGCGCGATCGCGAGCCGCGCTTGCGGACGGTTCATGTCGTTCTTCAGCAGATCCTGCAGAACGGTCAGGCCGCCGACGCGGTTCGGCCCGCGCGACAGCAGCGCCTGCAGCGCGAGAATCGCGTCGCCCCGGGTGTCGGGCGACGTGCGCGCGAGTTCTTGCGCGAGCAGCGGCTGCGCGTCGGCGGGCCGGCCGCCGAGCACGAGCAAAGCGGCGTCGACTTGCCCGGCGCGCTGCGAATTCGGCGCATACTCGCGCCACAGATTCGCTGCGGACAGCGCATCGGCCGGGCTTTGCGCGGCGAGCGCGATTTCGGTCGCGCGCTGTGCCATGCGCGGATCGCGCGTGTCGCGCGCGAGCGCCAGGTAGGTCTGGTACGCGGGCGCGGGCAGATTGCGCTGCAGGGCGACCTCGGCCGCGAGCACCTGATAGACGATCTGGCTTGTCAACGGGACATTCGGCAGATTTTTCTGCTCTTCCGGCAACGTCGGCGCGAAGGCGTCTTGCGATGCGTCGTCGTCTGCCTGGTCTTGCGCATGGACGGGGAAGGCGGCCAACGTCCACGCCGCGATGAGCGCGGCGCCGATCGTGCGGCGTACCGTGGCGGTGCGCGGGCTGCGCGCAGCGGCAACGCGCTTCGGGAACAGCTTCGAGGGCAAGGTCATGGAAATCCGTTCAATGTTTCAGCCGATTGTAACGCGCTCGCTACAATACGCGCACTGTTGCCATTTGCTAGCGTGTGTTACGCCCGAAACATGCGCGCGAACGTCCGAAACCGCCCGTTCCCGGCGGAAAATTTCTTCCAGGCGCGGGCGGGTGGTTTGGCGGCGGGCGGGCTCCGATGCCGCGGTGTCGGCCCAGCCGGCGTCGCCGCGACGGGCCGCGCCGTCATACGGGCGATTTCGGGCATGCTTGCGGCAGCCGTTTTCGGTTCGCGCTTGTCGGGCGGGCGGACGTTTGCGCTGCATGACGCTTGCCGCCGGGATATGCGGGCGTTACCCGTACCGCATCCCGCGGGCATGTGCGCTGTCCGTCGCGGTGACGGGATTTCCGGCGGCTCGTGCCGCAAGTAGGCGGGCGCGGCGGCTCGGCGCCGCGCAAGCGGGCATCGCCGTGGGCTGCGCGTGCATGTCATCGCGAATGTCAGCAGCCTTTGCTCAGTGAGATAGAGACCAGTCAACCATGCCAGAGTTGCCGGAAGTCGAGGTTACCCGCCGCGGCATCGAGCCGTTCGTCGCAGGCCGGTGCGTGAAGCGCGTCGACGTGCGCACCACGATGTTGCGCTGGCCGGTGCCAGCCGATCTCGCCGATTTGCTGAAGGCGCGCGAGGTGCGCGGCGTCACGCGTCGCGGCAAATATCTGTTGTTCGAAGTCGATGCGGGATGGTTCATCGTCCATCTCGGCATGACGGGTACGCTGCGCGTGCTGCCGACCGGTAAGCCGCCAGCGCCTGAAAAGCACGATCACGTCGATTGGATCTTTGACGAATTCGTGTTGCGCTTTCGCGATCCGCGCCGTTTTGGCGCCGTGCTCTGGCATCCGCGCGATGCCGGCGACGTGAGTGCGCACCCGCTGCTCGC
Source organism: Burkholderia singularis (assembly GCF_900176645.1). Lineage (GTDB taxonomy): Bacteria > Pseudomonadota > Gammaproteobacteria > Burkholderiales > Burkholderiaceae > Burkholderia > Burkholderia singularis. The sequence goes on along the minus strand of NZ_FXAN01000083.1, from coordinate 71,307 downwards.
GAGCCTGGGTGTCGAGCCGTTCTCTCAAGCTTTTTCGGGCGCGCTGATGCATGTGCGCACGCGCGGGCGCACGGTGTCGGTCAAGCAGGCGCTGCTTGCGGGCGATATCGTCGTCGGCGTGGGCAATATCTATGCGTCCGAGAGCCTGTTTCGCGCGGGCATCCGGCCGACTGTCGCGGCCGGGCGCGTGTCGTTGCCGCGTTACGAGCGTCTGGCCGACGCCGTGCGCGCCACGCTTGCCGATGCAATCGACCGGGGCGGCAGCACGCTGCGCGATTTCGTCGGCAGCAGCGGCGAGAGCGGCTACTTTCAGCTCGACTGTTTCGTCTACGACCGCGCGGGCAAGCCGTGCCGGGTTTGCGGCACGCCGATCCGGCAGATCGTCCAGGGTCAGCGGTCGACCTATTTTTGTCCGAATTGCCAGCATTGAAATCTTGAAACCGCCTCGCACTTCTCCCCCAGCCCCCGCCGTCACGCCGCTTCACCGGAGCTTTGCGCCGACGCTGATCGAATGGCAGTGCAAGCACGGCCGCCACGATCTGCCGTGGCAGAACACGCGCGATCCGTACCGGATCTGGTTGTCCGAGATCATGCTCCAGCAGACGCAGGTATCGACGGTCGTGCCGTACTATGTGCGCTTTCTTGAGCGTTATCCGGACGTCGCCGCGCTCGCGGCCGCGCCGATCGACGATGTGATGGCGTTGTGGGCCGGGCTTGGCTACTACTCGCGCGCGCGCAATCTGCATCGTTGCGCGCAGGCGGTTGTCGAGCAGCATGGCAGCGCATTTCCTGCGACGCCCGACGCGCTTGCCGAATTGCCGGGCATTGGCCGCTCGACGGCCGCGGCGATCGCGTCGTTCGCGTTTGGCGCGCGTGCGACGATCCTCGACGGCAATGTGAAGCGGGTGCTCGCGCGCGTGTTCGGCGTCGAGGGTTTTCCGGGCGACAAGCGCGTCGAGAACGAGATGTGGGCGCTTGCCGAGGCGTTGTTGCCGGATGCGGCCAACCCGGCCGACGTGACCGCTTACACGCAGGGTTTGATGGACCTTGGCGCGACGCTGTGCGTGCGCGGCAAGCCCGATTGCGCGCGCTGCCCGTTCGCGGGCGATTGTGTCGCGCAGCGCACCGGCAGACAGCGCGAGCTGCCGGCCGCGCGCCCGAAGAAGGCAGTGCCCACGCGCCGCACGTGGATGCTGGTGCTGCGTGACGGCGACGCGGTGTTGTTGCAGCGGCGCCCGCCCGCAGGCATTTGGGGCGGCTTATGGAGCCTGCCCGAGGCGGACGGCGATGCGGCGCTCGCGCGCCGCGCGCGCGAATTCGGCGGCGCGAAGCCGGTGCCGCTCGCGCCGCTCACCCATACGTTTACGCACTTCAAGCTCGAGATCGAGCCGCGGCTCGCGCAACTCGACGGCACGGCGGCGGCCGTGCCGCAAGCGGCCGACGACGAGACCGCATGGGTGCCGCTCGACAAGCTCGATGCTTACGGCGTGCCCGCGCCGGTGCGCAAGCTGCTCGACGGGTTGACCGGGTCGTTGCTTTAGGGGACGAGGGCGGTAATGCCGTTTGGGCGGTTATTCGGCGTCCGGCCGGGTCGAAAAAGGCGGCCCGAACGGGCTGATCCGAGCGGCTGGTGCTGCCTGCGCCGAAAGGCAGCGGCGAGCAGCGCCGGAGCATCGCCATTACCGGCGCTGGAGGGGGCAGGACAGCAAGGCGCAACGGATTGCCGCGGCGGGGGCCCCTGCAATGGCGATCCCGGCGTGATCTACAGCCATCCATGCCGATGCAATTCCCGATGCACCGCGTCGATGCGCGCGCCGACATCGGGAAACTCCATCAGCTTTTGCCGCGCGCGTAAATCGAGCGGCAGCACTTCGGCAAGCCGATTCGACACCCAGGTAGGGTCGTCGAAACGAAATGGCTCGATGAACGGCAGCTCGGTCCCGGATTTGCGCAACGCCTCGATGATCCGCTCGAGTGCTTCCGAGCACGCGCCGAAGCGGGCAAGCGCGTCGTCGCCGTCGAGCGGGAGGTCGTCTTGCATCGGCTCGGCGATGCCGACCAGCAAGCCGTTCGATTCGACCCGGTGCGACAACAGCTCGAAGCGCTGCGTGCCGAGCGTGCGCAGGTAGAGCATGCCGAATTCGCCGGTGTCGCATTCGATGATCCGCGCCATGCAGCCGATCGTTTCCGGCACTGATATTTCGCCTTCCTGAGCGACTTCGGGGCCGCTTTTCAGCAGGCATACGCCGAACGGTGCATTGTCGCGCAGGCAGGCGCGCGCCATGTCCAGATAACGCGCCTCGAACACTTTCAGAGGCAGCAGCCCGCCGGGGAACAGTACCGTATGCAGCGGGAAAAGCGGCAAATCGATTAGCGTGGTCGACAGAGAGGACATGGCAGGGCCGGGGTGCAGGAGCGGCGCTAGGTGACTAGCCGCGACGACGCGTCCACATCGACGGGCGCGTCACGATGCCGCACGATCACATTGGCCTGTTGCGAAAGACGGGCGGCAAGCGTCTCCGCGAGAAATACCGACCTGTGCTGGCCGCCTGTGCAGCCGATGGCGACTGTCAGATAGCTGCGGTTGTCTTCGCGAAAATGCGGCAGCCATTTGACGAGAAACGATTCGATGTCGTCCAGCATTTGATGGACGATGGGCAATGCGTCGAGAAACGCGACGACCGGCCTGTCGAGCCCGGTGAGCGGGCGCAGTTCGTGATCGTAGTACGGATTGGGCAACGCGCGCACGTCGAACATGAAATCGGCGTCGAGCGGCACGCCGCGCTTGAAGCCGAACGATTCGAACATCAACACGAGATCGTCGTTTTTCTGCTCGATGAAACGTTTGACCCACGTGCGCAGTACGTTCGCGCGCAGATTGCTCGTGTCGATCTGATGGCCGAACTCGGCGAGCGGGGCGACGAGGTCGCGCTCGCGCTCGATGGCTTCTTCCAGCGACGATAGCAGGCCGATGTCCGCGTCCTGCGACGGCGAGCCCGACAGCGGGTGGCGGCGGCGCGTCTCGGAGAAGCGCTGGATCAGCGCCTGCGTGCTTGCGTTCAGAAACAGCACGCGCACATCGTGCGCGTGCGACAACGCCCGGATCAAGACGGGCATTTCGTCGAGCGATGCGCTCGAGCGCGCGTCGATCGCCACGGCGAGCCGGTGCTGACCTTCGTCGGCTAGATAGCGGGCAAGCTCGGGCAGAACGCGCGGCGGCAAGTTGTCGACGCAGTAGTAGCCTGCGTCCTCGAGCGCGTTCAGCGCGACGGATTTGCCGGAGCCGGAAATGCCGGTGATGAGGACAATGCGCATGAGCAGAGGGAATCGTGACGTTTCATCATAGCACCGGCTCGCGTGCGCGCATCGTCGCGCAGCCGGCGCGGGTTAGACGAGCTTGCCGGGGAACTGGCTGTCCGGGTCTTGCATGGCCAGGCGCTGGCGGTCCATGAAGTCGCGCAGGGTATCGATGCCGCGCAATTGCAGGATCGTGTTGCGCACCGCCGCCTCGACGAGCACCGCGAGGTTGCGGCCCGCCGCGACTTGAATCGTGACCTTGCTGATCGGCAGGCCGAGCACGTCGACCGTTTGGCTTTCGAGCGGCAGCCGCTGGAATTCGCCGTCCGGCCGGCGCACGAGCTGAACGATCAGCTTCAGCTTCATTTTCCGGCGCACCGCGGTTTCGCCGAAGATCGTCTTGATGTCGAGCAGGCCGAGGCCGCGCACTTCGAGCAGGTTTTGCAGCAGCGGCGGGCAGCGCCCTTCGACGAAATCGGGGCCAAGTCGGACGAAATCGACGGCGTCGTCGGCGACCAGCCCGTGCCCGCGGCTGATCAATTCGAGCCCAAGCTCGCTCTTGCCGAGCCCCGAATCGCCGGTGAGCAGCACGCCCATGCCGAGGATGTCGAGGAACACGCCGTGCAGCGTCGCGCGCGGCGCGAGGATGCGCGACATGTAGAGGCGCAGGCTGTCGATCACGGCGGCGGCCGACATCGGCGTGGTGAAAAGCGGCGTCGACGAGCGCGTGCAGCGCAAAACAAGCTCCGGCGGCGCAGCTGCGCCGCCCGCGACCACGAGAAACGGCGGTTCGAGCGCGATCAACTCGGCCATGTGGCGAGAGCGATCCTCGTCAGTCTGGCGTTGGTAGTAGTCGATTTCCGCTTCGCCCAGCACCTGGATCCGGTTCGGGTGGATCAGATTCAGGTGGCCGACGAGATCGGCGCTCGACGTCGCGTTCGCGACCGTGTCGGCGGAGAATCCGCGCTCCCAGCCTTCATGCCCCGTCAGCCAGCTGAGTTTCAGCATGGCGGCGTTGTCGTCGAAGATGCTCTGGGCGTTGATGCTGGACGTATCCATGAGTCCGTCACTCCAAGGGATCGGCACGCCGATGCCGCAACGGCGGTTGCGGCGCGAGCCCGGCGGTGGGCGGCTCGGTCTGGCGGCGCAAGCCGCACCAATGGGGCGCGAACCGTTCCCTCAAGGTTGCCACTGAGTCAGCAGCCGATGCAACTCATCGCGGTCCGTTTCGGTGTGCAGACGCTCTCGTGTGTCGCGGTCGGATAAGAGCTGGGCGATTTCGGAGAGGATTTCGAGATGCTGCTGCGTCGCCTGTTCCGGCACGAGTAGAAAGATCAGCAGCGAGACGGGCTGACCGTCCGGCGCTTCGAACGGAATCGGTTCCGCGAGCCTTACGAACGCGGCGAGCGGGTGCTTGAGCCCCTTGATCCGGCCGTGCGGAATCGCGACGCCTTCGCCGAGGCCCGTCGAGCCGAGGCGCTCGCGTGCGAAGAGATTGTCGGTGACGGTACTGCGGGCGATGCCGTTCTGATTCTCGAAGATCAGGCCGGCTTGTTCGAAGACGCGTTTCTTGCTGGTGACGGAGAGGTCGACGACGACATTCTCCGGAGGCAGGATTTTGGCTAGGCGATTCATGTTGGCAAGCATGAGGGCGGCCTGGGGTCTCCTCGCGGCGGACTGATTTTCCATATTGGACAAAAAGACGGCGTTAGGCGACGGAGACTGGAGAAAACGCGGCGAACCGGTTCACGCCCCCGATGATAATTCGGACATTATAGAGCACTGTAAGCGGTGCCGCGCATCGTGCTAAACACGGGCCGTCGCTTGCCGGATACGGCCCGCGCGCATCGTGCGGCGGCATTCGGCTCATGAAAAAGCCCGCGCGTGGCGGGCCGCTTGGTTGGCGCGGATGCGCCGCCGGTCATTGCGGAGGCAACTCGATTTCGGCCGACTGATGATGCTTGATCGGTTCGTGAACGTGCGCTTGCAAGCGCTCCATGTGCTTGACGACTTGCCGGTCGAGCTTGTCGATCAGCAGATCGATCGCTGCATACATATCGCCGTTCGCGCTTTCGACGAAGATGTCTTTACCTTTCAGATGCAGCGTGATTTCCGCTTTTTGCCGTCTGTCCTTTTCCTTGTGATTGTCGACCGTGAGGATCACAGCGCCATCGATGACCTGATCGCTATGTCGTAGCACCCTGTCGAGCTTGGTGATCACGTATTCGCGAATAGCAGGCGTGACTTCGAGATGGTGTCCACTGATCTTCAGGTTCATAGTGCTTCTCCATGCTGATGACCACCTTCCGCGTAGAGGCGGCAGCGCCTGCCGATCGCGTATGCCGGTGCTCGCGGTGGCGAGCGGATGGATCGGCCGGCTTTGCCGTCGACGGTGCGGCGGCCGGAAAATGCCCGCCGAGCACGACGGGCTACAGAGACTTGCGCAGATTCACCGCGGGGATTTTCAGGGCTTCGCGATACTTGGCAACCGTGCGGCGCGCGACCACGAACCCCTGTTCCGCCAGCAGCTCGGCTATGCGGCTGTCTGAAAGAGGAGATTTAGGGTCTTCGGCTCCTATCAGTTGTTTGATGAGGGCGCGGATCGCAGTGGATGACGCGGCGCCCCCGGTGTCCGTCGATACGTGCGATCCAAAAAAGTACTTGAATTCGAGCGTACCGAACGGGGTCAACATGTACTTGCCGGTTGTCACACGGGAGACAGTCGACTCGTGTAGGCCCAGCGTATCAGCTATTTCCCGCAAAACCAAGGGGCGCATGGCAATTTCGCCGTGCGCGAAGAAATTCTTTTGACGCTCGACAATCGCTTGTGCAACGCGAAGAATCGTCTCGAAGCGCTGCTGGATGTTCTTGATCAGCCAGCGCGCCTCTTGCAATTGCTGCTTGAGCGAACCCGTGCCCGGATCGCCGCGGCTATTGCGCAGAATATTCGCGTACAGATGGTTGATCCGCAGCCGCGGCACCACGTCCGGATTGAGTTCGGCCTGCCAGCCCTGGCCCGCTTTCTTCACAATGATGTCGGGCACCACGTAGTCCGCTTCGGCCTTGCCGTATGCCGCACCGGGGAACGGTTCGAGCGAGCGGATCAACGCGTGCGCATCGCGCAGCTCGTCGTCGCCCGTCTTCAATTGCTTGCGCAGGCGCGTGAAATCGCGCGCGGCGAGCAGCTCCAGATGCTGCGACACGATGTCGAGCGCGAGCGCGCGTGTCGGGGACGGATCGAGGCGCAGCAATTGCAGCTTCAGGCACTCGGCCGGGGAGCGCGCGCCGACGCCCGCCGGATCGAAGCTGTGCAGCAGCGCGAGCGCCGCGTTCAACTCGTCGGCGTCGACTTCGAGTTCGGCCGGCAGATCGGCGAGGATTTCGTCGAGCGATGCCGTCAAATAGCCGTCGTCGTCGAGCGATTCGATCAGGAACGTTACGAGTGCGCGATCGCGCGGGCTGGCCTGCGTGACGCACAGTTGGGCGGTGAGATGATCGCGCAGCGATGTCGCCGTTTCGTGGATTTGCAGCGGTGGCAGATCGTCGTCGTCGGAGGCGGCGCTCGAGCGGCCGAATTCGTCGAGATTCCACGGGCTTGTGTCGCTGCTGTCGGACGAATAGTTATCGTATTCATCGACGCCCGCAGGTTCGGTGTGCTCGCTCGTCGAGCTGGTGCCGTTCGACAGGCCGGGTTGCGGATCGGGTGCGGACGGGGCGGGCGTGTGCGCGATCAACGAGCCGTCGGCCGCAACGCGCAGCGGGCTCGCGATCCAGTCGTCGTTTTCGAGCAGCGGATTTTGCGCGACCGCCATCGCGACTTCCTGCTGCAGTTCAAGCGTCGACAACTGCAGCAACCGGATCGATTGCTGCAGTTGCGGCGTGAGCGCGAGATGCTGCGACAGGCGGAGTTGGAGACTGGCTTTCATGGCAAAGAGGGAGTCATACCGGCAGTTTGCCACGAGGGCGGCGCATTGAGGCGATCGAATGACGCGCGGCAGCGGAAGGGGCGCGGGAGCGCGCACCGCGCGAAGCGCGGCGGCGTGCGAAAGGGCGGGCGGGGGATTCCGCGCCGCTCACATGCGGAAGTGCTCGCCGAGGTAGACGCGCCGCACGCTTTCGTTTTCGATGATTTCCTGCGGCGCGCCGGAGGCGAGAACCGACCCGTCGCTGATGATGTACGCGTGATCGCAGATGCCGAGCGTTTCGCGCACGTTGTGATCGGTGATCAGCACGCCGATGTTGCGCTGCTTGAGGAACTTCACGATCTTCTGGATTTCGAGCACCGCGATCGGATCGACGCCCGCGAACGGCTCGTCTAGCAAGATGAAACTCGGGTTGCTCGCGAGCGCGCGCGCGATCTCGACACGGCGGCGCTCGCCGCCCGACAGCGACAGCGCCGGATTCTCGCGCAGGTGCGCGATCTGCAGCTCGTCGAGGAGCGCCTCGGCGCGCGCGCCGATCTCGTCTTTCGTGAGCCGCTTACCGTTGTCGCCGTGCTGCAATTCGAGCACCGCGCGGATGTTCTGCTCGACGCTCAGCTTGCGGAACACCGACGCCTCCTGCGGCAAATACGACAGGCCGAGCGATGCGCGCTTGTGGATCGGCATCAGGCTGATCGGGCTGCCGTTCAGCGAGATATCGCCCGCGTCGAGCGGCACGAGGCCGACGATCATGTAGAACGACGTGGTCTTGCCGGCGCCGTTCGGGCCGAGCAGGCCGACCACTTCGCCGCTTTTCACGTCGAGCGACACGTCCTTGACGACGGTGCGCGAGCCATAGCGCTTTTTCAGGTTGCGCACGACGAGCGAACTCGACGTGCCGGCCGGCTGACGGTTCGGGAGGGCGTTCATTGGGCGGGCGCTCCCTGCAGATCGGTCGACGGCGCGAGCTTGGCCGGCCCGCCGACGAGCGGCGCGGCGCCGCCGCTTTTCGGCGTCAGCATCGCGCGCACGCGGCCGCCGGGGTTGCCCGGCGCGATGACGTCCTTGCCGCCGCGGGCGGTGTAGAAATCGCGCTGGCCGTCGTAAGTGATCACGCTGCCGTGCACGGTGTCGGCGACGGTGGACTGGCCTTGCAGCCGGCGCACGGTCGCGTTCGTCGTCAGCGTCGTGAGATCCTGCTTGCCGTCGTAGTCGATGCGCTCGGCATCGCCGTCGATGTATTCGTCGAGGCCTTCGCGCTTCTGGCGGAACGACGCGTGCCGTTTGCCGGACGCCGTCGCGGTTGCGTACTGATAGCCTTGCGGGTCCTGGCGCACTTCGACGCGATCGCCCTTGATGATGATCGTGCCCTTCGTGATGACGACGTTGCCCGTGGCGACCGTCACTTGCTTCAGATCGTCATAGGTCAGGTTGTCCGCCTCGACGTTGATCGGCTTGTCGCGGTCGGCTCTTTCGGCGTGCGCCGCAGGCGCCACGCCCGCGAGCGGCAGCACGACGAGCGCTGCCGCGAGTGCGGCGCGAGCGGCGCGATGGGCGCCGCTCGGCAATAAACAGGGGAACGATTCGTTCATGCAGTTCCGCATGGTGAGTTACTTGGGTTGGCTTCGCGCGCCGCCCGACGTGTCGGACGCGGCGATCATGCCGCGCACGTTGCCATACAGCTCGATGACCCGGGTGACGTTGTTGTACTTCATGCCGGCCGTGGCGTTTGCGATCGACAGGCCGCGCTGAAGTTTAACCGGCTTTTCGGTCTCGATCACATCGTCGTTGACCAACACCCGGAAATGCTCGGAATCCGCCTGCATCGGCGGATCGTTCGGGCCTGCCGCGCGCACGATCTGCGCGTTGTCGTATAGATCGACGATCGAGACGTCGCCGTTGACGACGCCGCGTTTGGCGGTCGCGGTCACGGTGGGCTTGCCCGGTTGGAACGCGCGCAGCGCGGGCAGCGTCAGATCGCTGGTTTCGTCGTCTTCGTAATGAACCAGCCCCTCGGCCGTCAACCGGTATTGGGTCGAGCCCGTCTGGTCGAGTTCGGTAACGGAGAAGTTGTTGGCGAAATAATCGGGCGTATGGGATTTCGAATGCTTGATCTCTTCGCCGGGCGGCGGCAGCGTCGCTTGCAGCAGCCAGTATGTGCCGCCCGCGAGCGCCGCCATCGCGACGAGCGGGATCAGCGAAGTCAGCCGGGATTTGCCGTCCATTCGTTCAGACTCCACAAGCGGCTGCGAGCAGCGCGTCGTAGCGATGCTGCGCGCGCAGGATCGCATCGCACACTTCGCGCACCGCGCCGTGTCCGCCCCGCGCCTCGGCCACCCAATGCGCGCGCGCGATCACCTCCGGATGGGCATTCGCCGGCGCGGCCGCGAAACCGCAACGCAGCATCACCGCGAGATCGGGCCAGTCGTCGCCCATGTAGCCGCACGCTTCGGCGGCGATGCCGGTCTTCTGCAACAGTTCGGCGAACGCGGCGGGCTTGTGCTCGACGCCCTGAAACAGATGCGCGATCTTCATCTCGGCCGCGCGCGCGGCGACGATGTCCGAGCGGCGGCCCGTGATGATCGCCGTTGCGATGCCGGCTTCGCGCAACAGCTTGACGCCGTGGCCATCGAGCGAGTTGAACGACTTCATCGCGTCGCCGGCGGCCGTGAAGTGCAGGCTGCCGTCGGTGAGAACGCCGTCTACGTCGAAAATCATCAGCTTCACGCGGCCGGCGCGCTCGGCCGTGGACGCGGGAGATGAAGGGGACGCGGGGGACGTGGACATCAAATCACCTTCTTCGAGAACAGGTCGTGCATGTTGAGCGCGCCGACCAGCACGCCCGTTTCGTCGACGACGAGCATTTGGTTGATCCGGTGGCGCTCCATCAGCTCCACCGCCTCGACGGCCAGATGGTTCGGCGCGATCGTGCGCGGGTGGCGCGTCATCACGTCGGCGATCGGCAGCCGGCGGAAATCGCCGTCGCGCTCGAGCACGCGGCGCAGGTCGCCGTCGGTGAAGATGCCCGCGACGCGGCGTTGCCCGTCGACGACGGCCGTCATCCCCATGCGCTTCGCGGTGATCTGGAAGAGGGCGTCGGAGAGCGTCGCGTCGAGCGTGACGAGCGGCATTTCGTCGCCGGTGCGCATCACGTCGCGCACGTAGGTCAGCAGACGCCGGCCGAGTGCGCCGCCGGGATGCGAGCGCGCGAAATCGTCGGGGCCGAAGCCGCGCGCGTCGAGCACCGCGACGGCGAGCGCGTCGCCGAGCGCGAGCGCGGCCGTGGTACTGGCTGTCGGCGCGAGGTTCAGCGGACAGGCTTCTTTCGCGACGGCCGCATTCAGATGGACGTCGGCGAGCTTGGCGAGGCTCGATGCGGGACGGCCGGTCAACGCGATCAACTTCGCGCCGAGCCGTTTGACGACCGGCAGGATCGCGACGAGTTCGGCCGATTCGCCGGAATACGAGATCGCGATGAACACGTCGTCCGCGGTGACCATGCCGAGATCGCCGTGACTTGCTTCGGCCGGATGCACGAAGAACGCAGGCGTGCCGGTGCTCGCGAGCGTCGCGGCGATTTTACGGGCGATATGCCCCGATTTGCCGATGCCGGAGACGACCACGCGGCCCCGGCAATTCAGCAGGAAGCCGACTGCGCTGACGAAATCTCCGTTGAGCTGATCGGCGAGTGCGCGAACGGCGTTCGCCTCGATGTCGAGCACGTCGCGAGCGAGCGCGAGCGCCCGATCATCATTGATTTTCGCTATCATGCGCGGAGTATAGCAAAGGCGTTTGTTCGCCGCGCCGGGCCCCTGGGGCCTGTTCACGCTGATAACGGGCTGGCAGCGCACATTCGCGCCGGATTCGAAAATCCGCTCGCGAAGCCGGCCACGGCGCCTGCGGGGGCGTCCCGCGGAGCGCAAAGGTCGATCGCCGCGTCATGCCCGTTGCGAATGCGCCGCGCATTCGCGTCGCTTCGAAGCCGGCCCTTGGGCGCCCTACGGGGCTGCCTTCGGTTGCCCCGCCGGGACTTTGTTCGGCCGCCGCGCTCGGTGCGCGTAGCCCGTCATCAGCAAGAGCAGGCCTTAGCGCCCATCTCCCGTAGTCATCTCCCGGCCCAACCGGCGCTTGTATCGCGCCGCCGACGAACGAGGACGCTTCGCCCGTGATTTCTCCGCTCGAAATGACGCTTCTCCTGCTGCTCGCCTCAGTGGTGGGCGTCGTTGTGTTCAGGTCGCTGAATCTGCCGCCGATGCTCGGCTATCTGACCGTCGGCATCCTCGTTGGCCCGCACGCGGCGGGCTTCGCGGCCGACCTCGAGCGCGCCGAGCATCTCGCCGAGTTCGGCGTCGTGTTCCTGATGTTCTCGATCGGCCTCGAGTTCTCGCTCGCGAAGCTGCGCGCGATGCGCCGGCTCGTGTTCGGGCTCGGGCTCGCGCAGGTGGTCGGCACGATCGCGGTCGCGCTCGTGCTCGGCGCGATCTTCGAGCGCTGGGTGCACATCACGTGGGAGGGCTGCATCGCGCTCGGCGGCGCGCTGGCGATGTCGTCGACGGCGATTGTCTCGAAGATGCTCGCCGAGCGGCTCGAGATCGAGACCGAGCACGGCCGCAACATCTTTGGCGTGCTGCTGTTCCAGGATCTTGCCGTGGTGCCGCTGCTCATCGTGATCGCCGCGTTCGGCGGCGAGTCGTCGAAGGATCTCGCGGTGTCGCTCGGGCTTGCGTCGGTGAAGATCGTCGTCGCGCTCGCGCTGCTGCTCATCGTCGGCCAGCGCTTCATGACCCGCTGGCTCGACGTGGTCGCGCGGCGGCGCTCGCAGGAGCTGTTCGTGCTGAATCTGCTGCTGGTCACGCTCGGCGCCGCGTTCGTCACCGATCGCTTCGGGCTGTCGCTTGCGCTCGGCGCGTTCATCGCCGGGATGCTGATCGCCGAGACGCCATACCGCCATCAGGTGGAGGAGGACATCAAGCCGTTTCGCGACGTGCTGCTCGGCCTGTTCTTCGTGACGACCGGCATGCTGCTCGATCCGAGCGTGATCTGGCGGCATCCGTTCGTGGTTCTGGGTTTCTTCGTCGGCCAGATTTTGTTGAAGAGCATGATGATTACCGGGCTCGCGCGTGCGTTCGGCGCGGCGCCGGGCGTCGCGATGCGTACCGGGCTCGGGCTTGCGCAGGCCGGGGAGTTCGGCTTCGTGCTGCTGAATCTGATTCTCGATCGGCATCTCGTCGATCCCACGCTGTTGCAGGCGATTCTCGCGTCGATGCTGTTGTCGATGCTTGCCGCGCCGTTCCTGATCCAGAACGCGAACCGGATCGTGATGCGGCTGTCGTCCACCGAATGGATGCAGCAGTCGCTGCAAATGACGCGAATCGCGACGCAGAGCCTCAAGCAGCAAGGCCACGTGATCATTTGCGGTTACGGCCGCGCGGGGCAGAACCTGGCGCGGATGCTGGAGCAGGAGGGGATCTCGTATGTCGCGCTCGACCTCGATCCGGACCGCGTGAGCGCGGCGGCCGCCGCCGGCGAATCGGTCGTGTTCGGCGACGCGGCGCGGCGCGAGTCGCTCGTCGCGGCGGGCATTCATCGCGCGGCGGCGGTGGCGATCACGTATGCGAACACGCCGTCCGCGCTGCGCGTGCTGCACAACGTTCACGAGCTGGAGCCGACGCTGCCCGCGATCGTGCGCACGGTCGACGATGCCGATCTCGAGAAGCTGCTCGCGGCGGGGGCGACCGAGGTGATTCCGGAGATCGTCGAAGGCAGCCTGATGCTTGCGTCGCATACGCTCGTGCTGATGGGCGTGCCGATGCGGCGCGTGGTGCGGCGCGTGGAGGAGATGCGCGATGCGCGCTACAGTCTGCTGCGCGGCTACTTCCACGGCGCGGACGATGCGGACGACGACGATCACGAGCAGGTGCGGCTACAATCGGTGCCCGTCGACGCGCGTTCGGAGGCGGTCGGCCGCTCGCTTGCCGATCTGGGGCTGTTCGCGCTCGGCCTCGAGGTGACGGCGATCCGCCGGCATGGGATTCGCGGCGTCGAGCCCGATCCGGGCACGTTGCTGCGCGCAAGCGACATTGTCGTGCTGCGCGGCTTGCCGGAGTCGCTCGCGATCGCCGAGGAGCGGCTGTCGCGGCTCAGGCGCGACGGCGGGCCGGCCGCGGCGGTTTGACGCCGTCGCGCGGTTTTTCCGCCGGGTTCGGGCCGCCGCCCGGGTCGAGCCCCGCATGACACGCGGCCCGAGCGTCATCTCGCGCCATTTATTCAGTTTTGGAGAGTTTCATGATTGCCTCGTCGCCCGACGCGCAGCTCGGCCCCGTCGAATTCATCCGCAGCCGGATTCGCACGGTGCCCGACTGGCCTCAGCCGGGTGTGATGTTTCGCGACATCACGCCGTTGTTGCAAAGCGCGAAGGCGCTGCGCGTGCTCGTCGATCTGTTCGTCGAACGTTATGTCGACGCGAAGCTCGACTATGTCGCGGGGCTGGATGCGCGCGGTTTCATCATCGCGCCGATCGTCGCATACGAACTCAATGTCGGTTTCGTGCCGATCCGCAAGGTCGGCAAGCTGCCGTACAAGACGCGCTCGGAGTCGTATGCGCTCGAATACGGCACATCGACCGTCGAGATTCACGAGGACGCGTGCAAGGCCGGTGACAGGATCATCATCGTCGACGACTTGATCGCCACGGGCGGCACGATGATGGCGGGCAAGAACCTGCTCGAGCGGCTCGGCGCGCAGGTCGTCGAGGGCGCGGCGATCGTCGATCTGCCGGATCTCGGCGGCTCGGCGCGGCTGCGCGGCGCGGGTCTGCCGCTTTATACGGTTACCGAATTTTCCGGGCACTGAGCGCGTTGCGCGCCGCGTCTGCTTTGAATCATCAAGCGAGCTTGCGATGCCGAATTTCATGTTGTTTCTCGCCGCTTCGTTGGCGATCACGATTGCGCCCGGCCCGGACAACCTGCAGGTGCTTGCGCGCGGCATCTCGCAGGGCCGGATGGCTGCTGTCGTCGCAGCGCTCGGCTTCGCGTCCGGGGTGCTGTTTCACACGACGCTTGCCGCGTTCGGGATCGCCGCGCTGCTGAGTTCGTCGCCCGTCGCGTTCCATCTGCTCAAGCTCGCGGGCGGCGCGTATTTGATCTGGATTGGCGTGAAGGCGCTGGCGAGCAAGGGGCTCGCGGCCGCGCACGAACGCGCGCCGCAGCCGGTTGCGGCGATCTTCCGCCAGAGTGTGATCGGCAGTATGCTGAATCCGAAGGTGACGCTGTTTTTTGTCGTGTTCCTGCCGCAGTTCGTCGATCCGGGCGGCACGCAGCCCGTTGCGCTGCAAATGTTCGAGCTGGGTGTGCTATTCATGACCCAGGCGGCCATCGTGTTCTCTGCGTTCGGCCTTGGCGCGGGGGCGATCGGCGGATGGCTCAAGCGCCGGCCGCGTGCGGGCGTCTGGCTCGACCGGCTCGCCGGCGCGACGTTTGTCGCGCTCGGCCTGCGCGTGGCGTTCAACGATTGACGCGGCGCGCGATGATGACCTTTCCGTGCATCGCCGCCGCGCGCCGTTTCGATCCATCGGCGCACATACCGTTCTGGATCGCCGGGCGGCAGATCGGCTGGCTGCGCCGCTGCGATGTCGCGCGGCTCGCGCGCTGGCCGGACGTGTTCGAGTTTCCGGCGGGGCGTGTGGAGCTTGCCGCGCGCTATGACAGCGTCGACGCGCGCAGCATGGCGCTGGCAGGGCCGATCGGCGCGCTCGCGGCCGACGGCGCGATCGTCGGTTGGCGCGACGAGATCTATGCGATCCGCAACCGCTTCGACGATCCGCCGCTCGCGTACATCGAGCGTGCGGCGTCGCGCTTCTTCGGTACGCTGACATACGCGGTGCATTTGAACGGCGTCGTAGAATATGCGCCCGCCGAGCCGTTTCGAATGTGGCTGGGCAGGCGCAGCGCGACAAAGGCGACCGACCCCGGAATGCTCGACAACGTCGTCGCGGGCGGCATCGGCTGGGGCCTGGGCATCGAGGACACGCTCGCGAAGGAGTGCTGGGAAGAGGCGGGCATTGCGCCCGAGCTTGCGGCGCGCGCGATTCCCGGCCGCGTTGCGCACGTGCTGTGCTCGCTGCCGGAGGGCACGGAGGCCGAGCAGGTATTCATCTACGATTTGCCGCTGCCACGCGATTTCTCGCCGTGCAATCAGGACGGCGAAGTGGCCGAGCATCTGCTCGCGGGCGTCGACGAGATCGTCGGCTGGCTGCGCGCGGGCGCGGCAACCGTCGATGCGAGCGTCGCGATGCTCGACAGCCTGGTGCGTCATCGCGCGATTTTGCCCGAAGCCGCGCCCGGGCTCGATGCGCTGTTCGCGCCGCCGCCGCTGGCATTCGGTTGAGCCGCGCGATGCGGCGCGAATCGGTTTGATCAGAAGATTAGAGAAATGGGAGTCGCGGTCATGTCGACCGATCACAGCTTTATCCTGAAACTGTCGTGCCCGGATCGGCACGGCATCGTCCACGCAGTCTCGGGTTTCCTGTTCGAGCGCGGCAGCAATATTCTCGATTCCGCGCAGTTCGGCGACAGCCATACCGGCGAGTTCTTCATGCGCGTGCATTTCGATCGGGCCGACGGGGGCAGCGCCGCCGACGCGCTCGAGGCGCTGCGTGCCGAATTCGCGCCCCTCGCCGCGCAGTTCGACATGCGTTGGGAACTGCATGACGCGTCGGTGAAGCCGCGCGTCGTGATCCTCGTGTCGAAGATCGGCCATTGCCTGAACGATCTGCTGTTCCGTTACCGGACCGGCCAGTTGCCGATCGAGATTTCGGCGATCGTGTCGAACCACAAGGATTTCTATCAGCTCGCCGCGAGCTACGACATTCCGTTCCACCACTTCCCGCTTGCCGCGGGTGCGCCGGCCGATGCGAAGGCCGCGCAGGAGGCGCGCGTGCTCGAGGTGATCGGCGAGCATTCGGCCGATCTCGTCGTACTCGCGCGCTACATGCAGATCCTGTCGCCGGCGATGTGCGAGCGGCTGGCGGGGCGCGCGATCAACATTCATCATTCGTTTCTGCCGAGCTTCAAGGGTGCGAAGCCGTATTACCAGGCGTTCGATCGCGGCGTGAAGCTGATCGGCGCGACCGCACACTATGTGACCACCGATCTCGACGAGGGGCCGATCATTGAGCAGGAGGTCGAGCGCGTCGATCACAGCATGACGCCGGACGAACTGACGGCGGTGGGCCGCGACGTCGAATGCGTGACGCTCGCGCGCGCGGTGAAATGGCACGTCGAGCATCGGATCGTGCTGAACGGCACGAAAACGGTGGTGTTTCGCTGAGCCGGCATGGCGAATTTCAAGACTGGCCGCCGCAGGCCCGCGTATCGCGCGCTTTCGGCGGCGCAAGGCGAGAAAAGGAAAAAGGCCGCGTCTAACGCGGCCTTTTTCCTTGGCGCACTCGGCGGGACGTCGGCGGGGTGCTCGACGGCGCGCTCAGATGAGCCGCAGATAGAGCAACTCGCGCTTTACGTATGCATAGAAGATCGGCGCGGCGACCACGCCCGGCACGCCGAACGCCGCTTCCATCACGAGCATCGCCAGTAGTAGCTCCCACGCGCGCGACTCGATCTGGCCGCCGATGATCCGCGCGTTCAGAAAATATTCGAGCTTGTGAATGATGACGAGGAACGCAAGCGAGGCGACCGCGGTGCTCATGCTGACCGACAGCGACACCGCCACGATCAGCGTGTTCGAGATCAGGTTGCCGATCACGGGCAGCAGGCCGACGATGAACGTGACGAGCACGAGCGTCTTGGATAGCGGCAGCCGCTGGTGGAAGAGCGGCAGCGCGACGAGCAGGTACAGGCTCGTGAAGAACGCGTTGAGCGCGGAGATCTTGATCTGCGCGAACACGATCCGGCGGAACGCGTCGGAAAAGCGCGAGATGCGCGTGACGAGCGCGGTGGACAGCGGCTGGCGCGATTTGTTTCGATCGACGCCGATCGCGATCATCGCGCCGATGATCATCCCGAACAGCACATGGCCGAAGCCGCGTGCGACATTCTTGCCGCCTTGCTGGAGCTGATCCATGTGCTTGTTCATCAGCAGAGTGGCTTTCGCGCGCATCTGGTCGGCATCGACGGGCAGCAGGTTCGAGATCCATGCGGGAGTGCGCGCACGCGCCTGATCGACGATCTGCATGAGCTGGCCGAGCAGATTCTGCGCATTCGGAACCGTGTGCTCGAAATGTTCGATAACGGCGATCGTCAGGCCGGCGAGGCCGCCGACGATCACGGCCGACAGCAGCACGACCGCAAGCCAGCGTGCGCGCTGGCTCGACATGTGGCGTTCGATCGCGGGCGCGATCATGTGGACGAGCTGATAGACGAGCAGGCCGGCCAGGAGGCCGCCGAGCAGCTTCAGGGACAGGATGAGCCAGAGCGCGACAACGGCGAGGAGGTAGCTGCCGATCTCGATCGCCGAAAGCTTCGGCAGGCTGAAATCGCTCGTTAGCCGGACGCTGCGCAGGTGCGGTTCCCGCGACTGCGGCTCGCGCGTCGGCTCAGATTGCTTCTCCATGACTTTCCCTGTATCTAGACCGCCATCCCGCACGTTTGAGGCCGCAAGCGCGCGGCGGACAATGGCTAGGCATCGCCGCGCAGTATAGCAACGATTGTTGGCCGGAATATTAGGATGTTGTAAGGAAAAATCGCGCGTTGCGCTTGCGGGCGGGCAGCCCATTGCCCATTGCCCGTTGTCCGTGCGCGGCGAGCGCCAGGCATTGCGCCGCGGGCGCGGGCGGGCCGTAGCGCGGCAAGCCCGCGAGCGCCGCGCGCGCAAATGACCGGCGGCGGCAAGCCTGCAGGCTTGCCGCTTGCGCCGGGCCGGGTTATTTGCCGCGCTTCAGAAGCGGGGCCAGATACTTGCCGGTGAAGCTCGCCTTCGTCTTCGACACCTGCTCGGGCGTGCCCTGCGCGATGATCTGGCCGCCGCCCGCGCCGCCTTCCGGACCGAGATCGATGACCCAGTCGGCCGTCTTGATCACGTCGAGATTGTGCTCGATGATGACCACCGTGTTGCCCTGGTCGCGCAGACGGTGGATCACTTCGAGCAGCAGCGCGATGTCGTGAAAGTGCAGGCCGGTCGTCGGCTCGTCCAGGATGTACAGCGTGCGGCCCGTGTCGCGCTTCGACAGTTCCAGCGACAGCTTCACGCGCTGTGCCTCGCCGCCCGACAGCGTCGTCGCCGATTGGCCGAGCCGAATGTAGCCGAGGCCCACGTCGAGCAGCGTCTTCAGCTTGCGCGCGACGACCGGCACCGCGTTGAAAAACTCGTAAGCATGCTCGACCGTCATGTCGAGCACTTCGCTGATGTTCTTGCCCTTGTACTGGACTTCGAGCGTTTCGCGGTTGTAGCGCTTGCCGTGGCACACGTCGCACGGCACGTAGACGTCCGGCAGGAAGTGCATCTCCACTTTCAGCACGCCGTCGCCCTGGCACGATTCGCAGCGCCCGCCCTTCACGTTGAACGAGAAGCGGCCCGGATCGTAGCCGCGCTCCTTCGACGTGGGCACGCCGGCGAACAGTTCGCGAATCGGCGTGAACACGCCGGTATAGGTGGCCGGATTCGAGCGCGGCGTGCGGCCGATCGGCGATTGATCGACGTTGATCACCTTGTCGAAGTGCTCGAGCCCCTCGATCGACTCGTGCGGCGCCGGTTCCGCCGACGAGCCGTACAAATGGCGCGCGACCGCGTGGTACAGCGTGTCGTTGATGAGTGTCGACTTGCCCGAGCCGGACACGCCGGTGATGCAGGTCAAAAGCCCGACCGGCAGTTCGAGGTTCACGTGCTTCAGATTGTTGCCGTGCGCGTCGACGATCCGCAGCATCCGTTCGGCGTTCGGCGCGATCCGCTCGTCCGGGTACTCGATCGTCTTTTTGCCGGACAGGTACAGGCCCGTCAGCGATTCGCCGTTGCCCTGCACCTGCTTCGGCGTGCCTTCGGCCACCACCACGCCGCCGTGTTCGCCCGCGCCCGGGCCCATGTCGACCACGTAGTCGGCGGTGCGGATCATGTCCTCGTCGTGTTCGACGACGATCACCGAATTGCCGAGATCGCGCAGATGCTTGAGCGTTCCGATCAGGCGATCGTTGTCGCGCTGGTGCAGGCCGATCGACGGTTCGTCGAGCACATACATCACGCCCGTCAAGCCCGAGCCGATTTGCGACGCGAGCCGGATGCGCTGCGCCTCGCCGCCCGACAGCGTCTCGGCGCTGCGCTCGAGCGACAGATAATCGAGGCCGACGTTGTTCAGGAACGTGAGGCGCGCGACGATCTCCTTGATCACTTTGTCGGCGATCTCGCGCTTTGCGCCGTCGAGCGTCAGGCCGGCGAAATAGCCGAGCGCGTCGCGCAACGGCCAACTGCTGATTTCGTAGATCCCGCGCGCGTAGTCGCCCGCGCCGATTCGCACGTAGCGCGCCTCGCGGCGCAGCCGCGTGCCGTCGCACGACGGGCACGGCTGATTGTTCTGGTATTTCGCAAGCTCCTCGCGCACCGCAACCGAATCGGTTTCGCGGTAGCGGCGTTCGAGGTTCGGAATGATTCCCTCGAACACATGCTCGCGGATCGTCGTGCGGCCGCGCTCGTTGATATAGGAGAACGGAATCGTTTGCTTGCCGGAGCCGAACAGCAGGATCTTCCTGATCTTTTCGGGAAGATCCTCGAACGCTGTGTCGATGTCGAAATCGTAGAATGCCGCGAGGCTTTGCAGCATCTGGAAGTAGAACTGATTGCGCCGGTCCCAGCCCTTCACCGCGCCTGCCGCGAGCGACAGCGACGGATGCGCGACCACCCGCTTCGGATCGAAGAACGTGATCTGGCCGAGGCCGTCGCATTCCGGGCACGCGCCCATCGGGTTGTTGAACGAGAACAGGCGCGGCTCGAGTTCCTGCAGCGAATACGAGCAGACCGGGCACGCGAACTTCGAGCTGAACAGATGCTCGCGGTCGGTATCCATTTCGAGCGCGATCGCGCGGCCGTCGGCCAGGCGCAGCGCGGTCTCGAACGATTCGGCGAGGCGCTGCTTCATGTCCGCGCGCACCTTCAGCCGATCGACGACGACGTCGATCGTATGCTTGTCGTTTTTCTTGAGCTTGGGCAGCGAATCGACCTCGTAGATCTTCGCGACACCCTCGTTCGCCGCGCCGCCGCCCGAGCGCACGCGAAAGCGCACGAAGCCCTGCGCCTGCATTTCCTCGAACAATTCGGCGTGCTCGCCCTTACGGTTCGTGACGACGGGCGCGAGGATCATCAGCTTGGTGTCCTCAGGCAGCGCGAGCGCCGCGTCGACCATCTGCGACACGCTCTGTGCTTCGAGCGGGATTTCGTGGTCCGGGCAATACGGCGTGCCGACGCGTGCGTACAACAGCCGCAGATAGTCGTGGATTTCGGTGACGGTGCCCACCGTCGAGCGCGGATTGTGCGACGTGGCCTTTTGCTCGATCGAAATCGCCGGCGACAAACCCTCGATCAGATCGACATCGGGCTTTTCCATCAACTGAAGGAACTGCCGCGCGTACGCGGACAGGCTTTCGACGTAGCGCCGCTGGCCTTCCGCATAGAGCGTGTCGAATGCGAGCGACGATTTGCCGGACCCGGAGAGGCCGGTGATCACGATCAGCTTGTGCCGCGGAAGGTCGAGATTGACGTTCTTCAGGTTGTGGGTGCGCGCCCCACGGATACGGATATGTTCCATGAACCCGGCGGAAGAGGAGGGGACCAAACCTGCTACTATAACGACTTTTCGGGACCGTCGTTTCAGGCTCCGAAGCATTGCAAGAGCCGTCAGCAGGGAGCGCTCGCGCCGCCACGCTGCGCCGAGCATTCGAATTCAAGCCCGATGTCCAATCATTCCGTCGCATCCACCCGCATGAGCGCGCCCGAATTGCGCGCGACCACATCGCTCGCGGCCATCTTCGCGCTGCGCATGCTTGGGCTTTTCATGATCATGCCGGTGTTCTCCGTCTACGCGAAGACGATCCCGGGCGGCGACAACGTGCTGCTCGTGGGCATCGCGCTCGGCGCGTATGGCGTCACCCAATCGCTTCTGTACATCTTCTACGGCTGGGCGTCGGACAAGTTCGGGCGCAAGCCGGTGATCGCCGCCGGCCTGCTCGTGTTCGCGCTCGGCAGCTTCATCGCGGCGTTCGCTCACGACATCACGTGGATCATCGTCGGCCGGGTCGTGCAGGGAATGGGCGCGGTGTCGTCGGCGGTGCTGGCGTTCATCGCCGATCTGACGTCGGAGCGTAACCGGACGAAGGCGATGGCGATGGTCGGCGGCTCGATCGGCGTGTCGTTCGCGGTCGCGATCGTCGGCGCGCCGATCCTGTTTCAGTGGGTCGGGATGAGCGGCCTGTTCGCGATCGTCGGTGCGTTGTCGATCGTCGCGATCGGCGTCGTGCTGTGGATCGTGCCCGATGCGCCGCGGCCCGTTCACGTACCCGCGCCGTTCGCCGAGGTGCTGCACAACGTGGAACTGCTGCGCCTGAATTTCGGCGTGCTCGTGCTGCATGCGACGCAGACCGCGCTGTTCCTCGTCGTACCGCGGCTGCTCGTCGATGGCGGGCTGCCTGTCGCGTCGCACTGGAAGGTCTATTTGCCGGTGATGGGGCTTGCGTTCGTGATGATGGTGCCCGCGATCATCGTCGCCGAGAAACGGGGCAAGATGAAACCCGTGCTGATCGGCGCAATTGCGGCTATCCTGATCGGCCAATTGTTGCTGGGCTTCGCCGCGCATACGATTCTGATTGTCGCGGCGATTCTGTTGGTTTATTTCGTCGGTTTCAATATCCTCGAGGCATCGCAGCCGTCGCTCGTGTCGAAGTTGGCGCCGGGCTCGCGCAAGGGTGCGGCCACGGGCGTGTACAACACGACGCAATCGATCGGGCTCGCGCTCGGCGGGGGGGTGGGCGGCTTCTTGCTGAAGAGCGGGGGGGCGAACACCGTTTTCTTCGCGTGCTCGGCCCTCGTGGCGGTGTGGCTTATAATCGCGGCCCGCATGAAACAGCCGCCGCGCAAGGCCTGACACGCGAGCGCCGGGTGAAGCCGGCACGGCGGCGTGAGGCCGGAGCCGGGCATGCGGCCCACGCCGCTGCCGCAAACGGTTTTGCCGCGCTGTTTGGCATCGAATCAACTGGAGAAACACATGGCATCCGTCAACAAGGTCATTCTCGTCGGCAATCTCGGCGCCGATCCCGAAGTGCGTTACCTGCCGAGCGGTGATGCGGTCGCGAATATCCGCCTTGCGACGACCGATCGCTATAAGGACAAGGCGTCCGGCGAATTCAAGGAAATGACCGAATGGCACCGCGTCGCGTTCTTCGGACGGCTTGCCGAGATCGTCAGCGAATATCTGAAGAAGGGCTCGTCGGTTTATATCGAGGGACGGATTCGCACGCGCAAGTGGCAGGGGCAGGATGGGCAGGACCGCTACTCGACCGAAATCGTTGCCGACCAGATGCAAATGCTTGGCGGCCGTGGCGGCTCGGGCGGCGGTGGCGGCAGCGATGACGGCGGCTACGGCGGCGGCCGCGATGCTGAACGTGGTGGCGCTCGCCCTGCGGGCGGCGGCTCGGCCGCGCGCGGCGGCGGCAGTGCCAGCCGGCCGAGCGCGCCGGCCGGCGGCGGGTTCGACGAGATGGACGACGATATTCCGTTCTGACTTCCCGTAAGCAAGAACTGCAAAGAAAACCCCGCCTTTGAGCGGGGTTTTCTTTGCGATCAGCGATTCGCGGCAACTTTCGCGAACCGCAGCGCCTTGCCGATGGAACCGGATGTTTTCTTCGAAACGTATATGGCCGTCCCGGCCGTCAAGTCCGGCGAAGCCCAGTTCCATCCATCGGTGCTTCAAATGCCTGCCCGATTCACGTGCGTCGACACCTCCGTCGCGTTTGCCGTAGCGCTCGCTCAAGTACGCGCTTCACGATTGATTTGCGTTGGCGTCAACGCGCCGGGTCGACACGGCCGAAACGGAAACACCGAGGTCACCGCGAGCGGCCTATCGACGCGGTGGTTCGAACGGCGGGCAGGGCGGCAAAAATGCCGGCGCGCTCAGTCCCATTGAGGCGCGAGGCCGGCCGGGTTGACTTCGCGGCCGTTGCGTTCGAGCGCGGCGATCTGGGCGATATCATCGTCGCTCAGGCGCAGCGTCTGGGCGAGCAGATTGCTGGCGAGATTCTCGCGCTTCGTGGACGACGGAATGACCGAGTAGCCGAGTTGCAGTGCCCACGCGAGCGCGACCTGGGCCGGCGTGGCGTGGTGCCGCCGCGCGATCGCGCCGATAGTGGGATCGCTGAGCACCTTTCCATACGCGAGCGTCATATACGACGTGACATGGATACCTTCACGCCGCAGGAACTCGACGAGCGTGCGGTTCTGCAGATACGGGCTCAGTTCGATCTGGTTGGTTGCGATCGCATCCCTGCCGACCACGGCGATCGCCTGCCGCGTCAGTTCGATGTTGAAGTTCGAGATGCCGATTTGCCGCGTCAGGCCCTTTGCTTTTGCGTCGGCGAGCGCGGTCATGAATTCCCCGAGCGCCACGCCGTTGCCGGGCGCGGGCCAGTGGATCAGCGTCAGATCGACGTAGTCGGTGCGCAGTTTCGCGAGGCTCTGCTCGAGGCTCGGCACGAGCTTGTCTTTCGCATAGTGGTCTACCCAAATTTTCGTGGTCACGAACAGTTCGTCGCGGCGCACGCCGGAGGTGGCGATCGCACTGCCTACTTCGGCTTCGTTACCGTAGATCTGCGCGGTATCGATCGCGCGATAGCCGAGTTCGAGGCCGGTGCTGACCGAATCGATGACAACTTGCCCTTGCAGGCGGAATGTGCCGAGGCCGAATGCGGGCATTTTGTTCATTGTTCATTCCTGGGAGGGATCGAGCTGTCGGCCATTCTGGCGGTGGGGGGCGATGAAATAAATGCCGCTGCAAGACAAAGATATTTGACTTCAAATCAAATAGGACCGCTGATCGAGATCGGTTGCGCACGGCTCGGAAACGTGCGGGCGGCAGCCGAGCTTCAAGCGGCGTGCTTCTTTGAAACGACGATGAGGCCGACCGAGCCAACGTGGCGACCTTGGCGCGGATTTCCGGCGGCTGCGAGTGCGCGATCCGTTCAACGTGTGCAGGCTGCTTTCGATGTGATGCCGCTCGGTTCGCGGTATTGCGAACGCGAAGAATTCGACGCGCACGAACGTCGCCACCGGCCGGCGGAAGAAGGGGCGCCACTCTATTGCAAGCCTCTCGGAAAGCCTCGCTGCGAGATGGCGGACCTTCGCTCGCCGGCAGCAACCATGCGCCATGGGCGCCTGTATGGCTTTGGCACGCCGAATTGAATTATCCGCGCAGCCCCAGTCCCTTCATATTTTCGGCTTCCATCGCCGCGCGCCATTCCTCGCTTGCCTCGATCGGGTCCATCGCGTCTTCGATCGAGAACATCGCGCGTTCAGCGGCCATTCTCGTTTCATCGGCTAGAACGTCCTCCGACGTGTCGGAGTCGTCCTCGGGCGGCATCATCATGTCGCGCAGCATCGCTTTGAGCTCAGGCGTATCCCAAGGCAGGCCGCGCTGCATCCGGATCTTGATGTAATGCCTGACTTCCGCGTCCTGTTCCGGCGTCAGCGGCAATCCGCGGAAGGTGCTTTCTGAGGCAGGAGGAATCATGGCGGGCTCCAGCTTTGCAGGTCATCAGTGTAGTCCCGTTGCGGTCTGGCGTGCGATAAAAAACAAAACCCGGCGATTCCCCACGAATCCCGGGTTTCTCGTTTGCCGCGCTTTCGATCGCCTGCATATGCCCGAGCGGGCAAACGCAGTTAACCGATGACGACAACGACAGCAAGTAACTACCGAATTTCTCCTTATTCCGGGCGGGTAAAGCGTTATCCCCCGGGCGCCGTTTCGAATCGACAGCGCACGATCATGGCACGTGACCGATGCCCGTTTGTCATTAGTGCTGCGTTTCCGGCCGCCGCAGCATGGCGGCGGCCGGGCGCAGTCTTTCGGCCCTCGTGAAACGGGTCATAAGCCAAGCGTACCGCTTCTGCTTGTGCAGCCGACAACCGGCGCACAAACAGTGAATCTGAAATCCAGCTTCTTGCCCGGTATGTCGAGCGTGAGATCGGCTTCGGACTTCAATTTGTCTACCGCACCGCCGAATTTCGCGCTCGGATGCGCGTGGTTCAACGTACCGCCGCCAATCAATCGATTCGCGATATAAAGCTCCACGGTTGCGGAGACCGGATTCGCACTCACGCGGAATTCCAGCGTCACCGGACCGATCGCGACCGAGTGTCGGGATGCGTTGAAAATATCCTTGTCGAGCTGGTTGGTCCGGATATGCGCGAGCAGATCCGGGCTCGCGCCCATTTTTTGCGATGACCGCGTGGCGGTCGAGTGCAGCGGATGGACGGTGCTCATCGGCTAATCCACGCAGAGCGCGTCGACATCGGTATCCGCCGTATCGTCGCGGAGCAGATCGACTGGGACAGGAATGATGCCGTTCGCGCCACGAATGAAGATCTCCTTGTGATATCGGCTCTCGAATGAATAAACCGGCGTCGTATAGTGTCTGACAGACGGTGATGGACGTTTGGCGATGCCCATCACCTTGAGAACGACGCCGTCCATGAAATGGAGTTCGGGCGCAAGCCGGATATGCCCGACATGCAGCGGTGCGTGCCCTTTCGCGATGACCCGGAAAAAACCTGGCATGCGAGAACCCAAGGCCGCATAAATCGCCTTTGCATTCGCGACGGGTACGAGTACCCGGTGAAGCGGGCTGATTTCCGAACTCATGGTTGGTTGGTCTCTACTCGCGATTTCCCGCACGTCTACATGCAAGAACTCACTTCTTTGTTGCCGGCCCGTGTCGTTTCCGACATCACGAACGTTACGGCGGCGCTTCGATGAAATCCATTACATTTGATTACGCAAGCCGCCGGCTTTCTATTTGCTGACGAAAAGCGGGCCGGGGTGGTGATTTGTTCATGATTTCGTCCGGTTCGCGTCTTCATTTCGGGGCAACGCTGTGCCGACGAAACAAATCCGAACGATTTGGCCGGCGAGCGCGATCGCATCGCCCACAGTCTTGTCGACCCTCTCACACTTGCCTATGATTTAACAGAATTCAACATTTGACCGTCAATCGTTCACATAAACAGCACGACCTTCCTCTGCTGGGCCGGCGGAATGTCGTGCGTTTTTTCTATGGGCCGTCGAAATGGCGTTGCTTGAAAATGGTTTGTCAGGGCAGCTTTGTCTGTTGCGCGCGCATCACGTGTTAGGGCGCGATCCGTTGCGTTGCGACACGGTGCTTACCGATTCCTATGTGTCGCGCGTCCATGCGAGCATCTGCTGGGCCGCGGGGCAGTGGGAGCTGCACGACCATAGCCGCAACGGCACATTCGTATCGGGCGCGCTCGTCGGCGCGGGCGAGCGGGTGGTGTTGCGCGAGGGCGATCTGATCCAGCTCGGCAGCGCCGGCTCGGTGCGCTGGCGCATCCGCCAGCTGGGCGAGCCTGTCGACATGCTTTGGCCGCTGCATCCGCCCGCACCGCCGATCAGGCTCGAGCACGCGCACGCGCTGCCGGGCACGAAGATCACTGTGTCGCGCTCCGCGCACGGCGACTGGCTATGCGACGACACGGCACCGCCGCGCATGTTGCGCGACGGCGACACCGTGATTTGCGGTGATTTCGCTTGGCAACTGGTGCTTGCGCACTGGAACGAAACGGGCGCGCTGCCGCGTGCGGCGCAGGCCGTGGCGTTGCCGCAACGTGTCGATTTCGTCGTGAGCCGCGATGAGGAGCACGTGAGCGCGATGCTGCATACGCGCGGCGGCGCGATCGACCTGGGCGCGCGTGCGCACCACTACTGCCTCGTGACGCTTGCGCGGGCGCGGTTCTCCGACGCGCGGGCGGGATACGACACCGCATCGCAAGGCTGGATCGAGCTTGATACGCTCGCGCGGATGCTCGGACTCGACGAATCGCACGTCAATGTGCAGATCTATCGCGCCCGTTCGCAATTCATGCCGCTTCTGTCCGCCGGCTCACCTGAACTCGTCGAGCGTCGCCGCGGCGGCGTGCGCTTCGGTGCGCTGGCGTTTCGCGTCATGCGCGGCGACCGGCTCGAGTGCCAGTCGCCCTGTTTGGCCGACCCTTTCGACGCGCCGGCCGGGCCGGCCACCATCGACGGCCCGCCAGCCTCCCTTTATTCCATCGTTTCGAGCTGAGCGGCGTTTCATGGGAAAGTCGGTTTTGGCTGGACGCAAAAGTATTTGCCTGCGTGATCCGCGACCGTTTCCGGACGAAGGCGTGGAACTGCAGGGCATGCATCGCTATCGTTTGGGCGCGGTGCTCGGCGAGGGCGGCGCGGGATGCGTCTACGAGGCGATCCGGCTCGATACGGCGCGGCGTGTCGCGATCAAGCTGTTGCGCGATGACGCGCCGCGCACCGGGCGCGAGCGCACCCGCTTTCTTCGTGAACTCGAATTGTGTGCGCGGCTGTCGCATCCGAACGTCGTCGCGCTGCTCGACAGCGGGGAGACTGCCGACGGCCGGTTGTTCGCGGTGTTCGAGCATGTCGCGGGCCGCACGCTGCGCGCGTTGTTGTCAGCCGACGGCGCGTTGCAGGCCGAGACGACGGGCGTGCTGATGGCGCAAGTGCTGGACGGGCTCGCGCATGCGCACGGCAATGGCGTCGTGCATCGCGATTTGAAGCCGCAGAACGTGATGGTGACGACGATCGACGGCGAGCCGTGCGCGAAAATTCTCGATTTCGGCATAGGGGCGCTGCTGCCCGACGCGCGCGCCGCCGACGAACTGACGCTGACCGCGGCGACCGAAGTGCTCGGCTCGCCGCAATATTGCGCGCCCGAGCAGCTTCGCGGCGAGCCTCCGACCGCGAAGAGCGATTTCTACGCGTGGGGGCTGATGGTGATCGAGTGTCTGACCGGGCATCCGGTGATGCAAGGCGCAAGCGTCGCGGACGTCTTGTACCAGCTGCGAGCGCGCATGCGTATGCGGATGCCGTGCCGCACGGCATCGACGCGGCGCGGCGTTCGCTCGAGCGTTCGCTTCACGACGACGCGCTTCGCTATGCGGGCGCGGTGCGGGGCTGGCTGCTGCACTGCGACTATCCGGATCTCGACAAGGACGCGGTCGAGACCGACTTGATCCTCGCGCATGCGCAAATGGCGCGCGACGGCTGGGGCGACCCGCGCGTGCGCGAGCACACGGACCGCGTGCTCGCGCGCGTGGCCGCGCTTTCCGATCCGCAAGCCGCGGCGAGCGCGTTGGGCACCATCGCGCTTTACTCGCATGTGGCACGTGATGCCGCGGCGGTGCGCGAAACCACCGACCGGTTGTCGGAGCTGGCACGCTTGTCGGCGCGCGCGGATCTGGTCGTTGCCGCCGACGCGCTGCGCGGCATCGGTTTATGGATCGACGGCTACGCGTCGCAGGCGCTCGAAGCGCTCAATAAGGCGAGCACCGCGTATGACCCGTGGCGCGACGCCGACCACCGCTACGTGCTCGGGCTCGACACGCGGGCGTGGGCGTTGTCGGCGCAGGCGAGCGTATTGCTCGACATCGACGACGATGTCGAGCGCACGCTTTCGGTCGCGCGCGAGGCGGTCGAGCGGGCGACCTGCACCGACCATTTGCCGACGATCGGCGTGACGCTGATGTATCTGTCGCGGATGCAGCAGACCGTCGGTGATCGCGACGGGGCGCGCGATACGCTGGATGTGCTGCTGAGCCTCGCGCGACGCTATGGAATGAGCGCGGTCGAAAGTTATGCGGCGGTCGTTCAAGCATGGTGCGACGGCGATCGCGACGCGGCTGCCGCGAACGTTGCCGCGCTGTACGCGGCGGGTTGCCGGCTCGGTCTGACTTATTACGAATCGGTCATTGCCGATATCGACGCGGCGCACGGCAACTGGGGCGCGGCCGTCGAGACGCTCGATGCGTGCCTCGCGCTTGCCGACGTGACGGGTGAGCGCTTTTACGTAGCGGAGCTGCTGCTGAAGAAGGCGCGCTGCTTGCATGAGGTTCGCGAGCGCTGCCCTGACGACGACGTCGATGCGCTTTGCGCCCAGGTTGAGACGATCGCAACGCAGCAAGGCATGCACCGGATCATGAAGAAAGCGCAGCATCAGCTGCGCGAGTTCCAGCTAGAACGTTATTCAACCTCGAGAGCATATGATGGACCATAGCGCTAACTTACCCACTTACGAGCAATTTCTGGAGTTCCGTGCGGCTGTGATCAGAGCGATTGCCGTGGCCTGGAACGACAAGGATTATCTCGACCAGCTATTGGCCGATCCGGTCAAGGCGTTGCACGATAAATTCGATTACCGCTTTCCTCTGCCGGTGGATCTGAAGGCGGTGGCCGAAACCGCGACCTGGACGCCTGAGACGACAGCCGGCTGGACATGCATCAAAAACAACGTGCTCGAACTCGTGCTGCCGCCCGCGCCGCCGCAGGATCAGGAGGCTGTCGCGCTGGCCGCATACAACAGCAGAAATCTCACGCCGTTCGGGCGTTGATTCAGGAGAACCAACATGGCATTGGACAACGCAGTTCCTACCCAGTATTCGTTGCTCGAGTTTCAGGAGGTCTATCTTCGCGCGATCGCGCTATCGTGGCGCGACCCCGTGTTCAAGGCGGCGTTGCTCGAGAACCCTCAAGACGCGATCGAGCGTTATCTCAACTACCGCTGCCCGTGGATCGTCGATTTGAAGATTACCGAGGCCGGGCCGGAATGCGGATGGGATGCGCAAGCGCAACGCTGGAATTTGCCGCGCAACGCGATCACATTCGGCGTGCCGAAACGGCCCGAGCTTGCCGAGCAAGCGA
Organism: Burkholderia singularis; assembly: GCF_900176645.1. Lineage (GTDB taxonomy): Bacteria > Pseudomonadota > Gammaproteobacteria > Burkholderiales > Burkholderiaceae > Burkholderia > Burkholderia singularis. Next base: position 41,181 of record NZ_FXAN01000083.1, on the reverse strand, counting down.
TCGCGCTTGCCGCGTATAACGATTCGGGCCCCGCCTATCTGTTCTCCTGCTGCTGACCGATGTATGCAATGAGATGGCGCAGCCCGAAGCACGGGCTGCGCCGTTTGTTTTGATGGCGGCCTTACCTGTGGAGCAACCATGCTCGATGATTTCTCGCGCGTGCTGCGCTTCAAGCCGCATTTGCTCGTGCTCGACGCCGGCCCGGACGTGCTGTACGTCGTCGACGAGTTCCGGCGCGCGGCGCTGCCGGGCGCCGTGTTTCCCGCACTGGCCGCGTGCATGCGCGACGGCTTGTCGATCGCGCAGATGTTCGCGGCGCTCGCCGGGCGGTTTTCAGACTGGCAGTTGCTGGCGGCGCTCGATCATCTGGTACGGCGCGGTTATGTGAGCGCCGACGCGCCGGGCGAGCGCGATATCGCGGCGGGCTTCTTCGAGCGCACGGGCGTTGACGGCGCGGCCGCGGCCGGCATCGCATCGCAGCTCGCGGTAAGTGTCGAGGCGTTCGGCGTAGACCCGGCCGCTCAACTCGACGCATTGGCCGCGGCTGGCATCAGGGTGACGCCGCACGCACCGCTCGTCGTCGCGTTGACCGAAGGCTACGACCGCCCCGAGCTTGCCGCGGCGGCCGAACGTGCGGCGGCGCGCGGCGGTGCGTTGTTCATCGTCGTGCCTGATCGCGTCGAACCGCTGCTCGGGCCGTTGATCGGCCCGCTGTCGGCGCCGGCCGGCGCGGCGGCCGATACCGTGGACGATCGGCCCTGTATCGAATGTGTGCGTTACTGGACGTCGCTGAACCGGCCGGTCGAGACGCTGCTCGCGCGTCTTCACGGCCACGATGCCGTGCGCCCGCCGCCCGTGCGCAGCCGGGCGAGCGCGGCTGCCGTGGCCGCGCTTGTCGCGTCGGCCGTCGAGCAGTTCGCGGTGAGCGCCGAGCGTCGCCGGGCGGCGGCCGCGCGGATCGTATCGCTGCGCGTCGACACGCTCGCGAGCGTCGCGCATCGCGTGATCAGGCGCGCGCAGTGTCCGCGTTGCGCGAACCCGGCGTGGATGCGCGAGCAGGCCGAGCGGCCGGTCGCGCTCGCCTCGGTCGATACGGCCGTGCCGCGCGAAGGCGGCTATCGCACGTTGACCGCCACCGAGTTTTTCGAGCGCTATAAGCACCTGATTTCGCCCGTCAGCGGACCGGTCGTCTATCTGCATCCGATGCCGGGGCGCAACGCCGGGAACCGGCACGTCTATGTCGCGGGCTATCTGGTTTGTCCGCGTGAGGCGCCGCCGCGCGAGAATCGCTTCGACAAGCTCAGCTCCGGCAAGGGCGCAAGCGATGCGCAGGCGCGCGCGAGCGCGCTGGCCGAAGCGCTCGAACGCTTCAGCGGCGTGTATCAAGGGGACGAAGCGGCGATACGCGGCAGCCTCGCCGAACTCGCCGCGCATGCGCCGCCAGGTTGTACGCCGATAGACGTCAATGCGCTGCAGCAATTCAGCGAGCGCCAGTTCGAGCAGCGTGAGCAGCAAAATCGAACCACCGACGATCCGCGCAAGCAGGTTCCCGAACGCTTCACACCGGACAGCGTGATCGACTGGACGCCCGCATGGTCACTTGCCACCGGCGCGCGCCGGCTGGTGCCGCTTAGCTATTGCTATGCGGAGACGCCTGCGTCGAGCGGCACCGCGTATTGCATCCACAATCCGAACGGCTGTGCGGCTGGCGCACGCATCGAGGAGGCGATCCTGCAAGGCCTCTTCGAATTGGTCGAGCGCGATGCGGTGGCGATCTGGTGGTACAACGAACTGCGCCGGCCGGGTGTCGATATCGCGAGTTTCGCCGATCCGTATTTTGATGCGCTCGTCGCCGAGTATGCATCGCTTGGCTGGCGCTTATGGGCGCTGGACCTCACGCACGATCTGCGCATTCCCGTGTTCGCGGCGCTCGCGCGCGAGGAAGCGACGGGCCGCTTCTCGATCGGCTTCGGCTGCCACCTCGACGCCCGCATCGCGTTGCAGCGGGCGCTGACCGAAGTGAATCAGTTGCTCGACGTCGGCGCGTCGGCGCCTGCGCCGTGGGATGCCGACAAGCTGGCGACCGACGCGTTCCTGTTTCCCGATTCCGCGCAGCCGCTCGTGCTCGCGCCGGCGTTTGCGCGGGCACACGGCGCGGGCTTCGACTTGAAGCAAGGTGTCGACGAGTGCGTCGCGCGGTTGTCGGCCGCGGGCATCGATACGCTCGTCGTCGACAAGACGCGGCCCGACATCGGCTTGTCGGTGGTGCAGGTGATCGCGCCCGGCCTTTGCCACTTCTGGCCGCGCTTTGGCGCGGCGCGGCTGTATTCGGTGCCGGTGCGCGCGCGTTGGCGCGCGCGCGCGCGTGACGAGGCCGAGCTGAACCGCGCGCTGTTGTTCCTATAACGCCGGCCGGCGCAGGTGAGTGCCGATTTATTGTGCCAATTGTGATCGCAGGCAATGAAGCCGTTCGGACGTCAATATGACGGATTTGATCGTGAATATCCATTATGTGGGTGAGAATACAAGCGTCGAGAGTCAATCGATCGAAATTAACGATATTAATAAATAAAATTTGATGATTGACGTGGGGGATTTTTATTTTTAATCGATTATTGATTTACAGTATGGACTGACGATTGCCTAAGTGCGCTCGCACCCGATGATATGAGCGCTGCCGCGCCGATTGCGGAACGGCACGGCCCGAATTCGTGCATTTGCCAGGAAACGATTGCGTCATCCACCACACATACCCGATGCGGGTTGTCGTGGATGATCGCATAAACTTCAGTGAGTGCGAATCGATATTCAATTGATATCCGAATATCGAATTGCCGGTCAATCGAATGCATTGCCGAATTCCCGGCGATTTACTTTTTCGGGAGCATCCCGATGGCCAGCCTCCCTAGCCGATTATCCGATGGTCTGAGCATGCTGCGCACGGGCCTTGCCGGCGCGAGCGTCTTGGCGGCGGCCGCGACGGTCCTGCTTGGCACCGCGCTGCTGCCGGGCAAGTATGCTCCGCGCGCGCAAGGCGCCACGTGCGTCGCGCATGCGGCCGCGCCGATCGACACCGATGGCGACGCCGATGCGCGTTCGGCGAGCCCCGTCGCCATGGTGCCGGCCGTCTGGGTAGACGGCGCGGCGTGCGGCTCGTCCGCCGCGGGGCCGGTACAGGCGGTGGATTCGATACTCGGGCAGCCGGCCGGCGGGATGGACGCTGCTTTATCGACGCAATCGTATTGGGACATGATTTACTCCACGTTTCGAGAAGGGGCATTGATTGCGCTCGCGCTGGGCGCAATCGGTTCGTTGGCGCTGGTGCGCTTATCCGCGCTGCGTGTCAGGCGGCTCGCGGTTTTCATCGATAAAGCCGAGCGTGCGTGCGGCGGCGGCGCCAAGGTCGTTGCCGAGCGGCTCGCATGCGTGCGTTGGCAGAATCCGGCAATGAAACGGCCGGTCGGCGTGTTTGTGCCGGCGAGCTATCGCAACAAACCGGCCGTCGCAGGGCTGCGGCCGGCGGCGCAGAACGCGGCCGCGCAGCAAGCCGGGACGAGCCGCGCTTTCCGTGGCGACGGGCGGCGGCGCGGCGATGCGCCGGGCGCGACGGCGGTGCGTGCACCGGCGGCGCCGAACATATCGAATATGCCCTCCGTGGCAACCGGTCCACGAGACGGTTCGCACAACGACGCAAATCGGTTTGGCCGTGTGCGGGTGCTCAAGCGCTTCGTGAAGGACCACGAATTCATGCAACGGTTTGCCTGGCAGGCATTGCATGATCCGCTCACCGGATTGCCGAATCGCGCGGAATTCGAGCGCCATGTCGACGCCGCGCTTGCCGACGAGCAACGCGGCTCGATCGCCCTGTTGTTTCTCGATCTCGACCGTTTTCGGATCATCAACGATACATGCGGCTATGCGGCGGGCGACGCGATGTTGGCCACGATCGCGGCGCGGCTCGTCGCTCGAGCCGCGCCCGGCGACATCGTCGCGCGACTTGGCGGCGACGAGTTTTGCGTGCTGCTGGCCGCGCGCGACGAAGCCGCCGCGAACGGCGCGGCAGAGCATTTGCGCGCCAGCATCGACGGCTTTGTCTTCGTCTGGGAAGGGCAGCCGTTTTCGGTCACCGTCAGCGTTGGCGTGGCGCTGATCGATGCGACCGGGCGCGCGCGGCGCGTCGAGGAAGCCGTGCGCCTGGCGGGTATTGCGTGCGATGTCGCGAAGGAGCGCGGGCGCAACCGCGTGCAACGCGCCGATCCGCTCGACCGCGAGCTTGCGCATCACGTGAGCGACGTGTCGTGGTGCACGCGGGTCAGGCATGCGCTCGAATACGACGATTTTTGCCTGTACGTGCAGCCGATTGTGGACACGGCCGGGCATATCGACGCCGGGCCGCAGCGCGCGAGCCGCGCGGAGCTGCTGCTGCGGATGGGTTCGCTCGGCGAGCATGGCGACGTTGCGTCGCCCGGCCGTTTCATTCGCGCGGCGGAGCGCTACGGGCTGGTGACGGACATCGACCGCTGGGTTGTGCGCACCGCGCTCGACAGGCTTGCCCGCACGACCCAGCGGCGTTTCTCCGAATATGCAATCAACTTGTCCGGCATGTCGATCGGCGACGAGCGTTTTCTAGACTATGTGTGCGAGCAGTTCGTGCGCACCGGTGTCTCACCGGAGCTGATCTGCTTTGAAATCACCGAGACGGCTGCCATTGCCAACCTGCCTGATGCGCTGCATTTCATGAACGAACTCAAGGCGATCGGATGCCGGTTCGCACTCGACGATTTCGGCGCGGGCGTCGCGTCGCTCAGCTATTTGAAGCAATTGCCGGTGGAGTATCTGAAGATCGACGGCAGCTTCGTGGCCAATATCGCGAGCGATGCCGCGAGCCTGGACATCGTCGCCTCGATCAACGATATCGGCCATGCGATGAACTGCAAGACGGTTGCCGAATACGTGGATAGCGAGGTGACGCTGCAAAAGCTTACCGCGTTGGGCGTCGATTACGCGCAGGGCTATTACATCGGGCGGCCGATGCCGTGGTGCGAGTCGGTGCGGCCGTAACGCAGGGCGCCGCGGCGGCAGAAGGCAAGGGCGGGCGCAGCTGTTGAGCTGCGCCGTCAGTCAGCGGCGGGCCCGGCGGCGGGCCGCGTCGCGGGGCGGGCGAACAGCGACACGCGGCGCCGGTACAGCACGTAGGCGAGCGCGGCCGCGACTGCCGTTTCCGCGATCAGCACCGCGGCGGCCGCGCCTTGCTCGGCGAAGAATTTCGCGAGCAGCGGCAGCAGCGCGACGTTCAGGATGCCGGATGAAATCAGAATGCGGCTGAATGCGCTTTTCATGCCGAGCGGCAGCATAGTCTGCACGCCGAACAGATCGGTCATGCCGGCCATGAACGGAATGAACGCCATGCAGCGCAGCACGCCAATGGTGGGCTCGTAGGTGGGGCCATACAGGATGTGCACGGCGAGCGGCGCGAGCGCGAAGATCGACAGCGAGATCGTGAGCACCATTGCGCCTTGCACGACGAGCAGCTTGCGCAGGAACGACATCGCATCTTCGCGCGCATGGTGCATCAGGTAGCTGACGTGCGGATACGCGGCTGCCTTCAGCGGCTGCAGCAGGCTGATCGCCGAGCGGATCAGCTTGTCGCCGGCGGCGAAGTAACCGGCCGCGACGTTGCCCGATACGAAGCCGAGCAGCACGGTGTTCGTCGACGCGTAGAACGCGATCGACGTCGAGGCGAGAAACACCTGCCAGCCGCCTTTGAGCGATGCGACGATGTCGGACAGGCCGATGCGCGCGGGCACCACTTCGCGCTTGACGATCAGATAGCCGAACACGAGCACGCCGCAGATGAGCGGGACGGCCGCGTTGACCGCGACGGCCGCGATCAGGTCGGCGGGCGAGCGCACGAGCAGGAACATCGCGGGCACGCTGAGCGCGCGGCAGATGAAGAGCGTCGTGCTGTAAATGCGCAGTTTCTGAATGCCCTGGAAGTACCAGCCCGGCGTGAGTGCGGCACCGAGCGTCATTCCGAAGCCGATGATGAGCAGTGTGCGATCGAGCGCGAAACGTGCGATCACGAACGTCAGCGCGAGCAGGATGGCAAAGCCGGCGACGGTGATCGCGGCTTGCGCGGCGAAGGTCGCCCAGAAGATCTTCGAGCGCTCCTTGATGTCGTCGCGCGCGAGCGCGACGCGCGGCGTCGCGGTCAGATCGAAGCTGTAGTTCGTGAAGTTGATGAAGTACGTGATGACGGCCAGCACGAACGACAATTGCCCGTATCCGTCAGGCCCGAGCACGCGTGTGAGCAGCGGCAGCGTGACGAGCGGCACGACATAGGTCGAAATCTGCAGCGTCATCAGCAGCAGAAAATTCTTGCGAACGGTCGTCATGCTAGCCTTTCACGTCGCACCGGGGCGACATCGGATCGCGCACGCACGCAGCGTGCGCGACGGGATGAAACGGAACGATCAGTCGCATTGCGGTGCTAGTTCCTGTGCTTTGTCGGCGCTCAGCTGCAGCAGCGCGGCGAGACGCTCGGCGTAGTGCTGCCGAGTGTAATGCGACCAGTCGTAGCGGCGCTGCGGCTCGCGCAGATGCGCGCGCAGCGCGCCGAGCGCGGCCGCGAGGCTCGCGGCGTTGCCAGTGTAGCGGAATTTGTTGCCGATTTCGTTACCGAAACTCGACAAGCTGCCGACGTCATGAACGAGCACCGGCAGCCCGATCATCGCGGCTTCGACGATCACGAGCGGCGCATTCTCAGCCCAGACTGACGGCAGCAACAGCGCGTCATGTTCGCGTAAGGCGACGAAGAGTTGCGCGTGATCGAGCCGGCCGGTGAAGCGAAGCTGCTTGGCGGCAATCAGGTCTGCATACTTTTGTTCGAGCGCCGCGCGTTGGCTGCCGTCTCCGTAGACGGTCACGCTCGCGATCTGGTCGAAATGCGTGTCGCGCGCGAGCGCGAGGAATTCGTCGAGCCCTTTTTCAGGGTCGATACGGCCGACGAACGCGAGATCGAGTTTCTCGCGCTCGACGCACTTGGGCTCTTGCGGCGTCAGCGCGGTGCTGACCGGATTGTGCAGCAGCGCCGTGCGCGTCAGGCCGCGCTGCGCGAGCGCGTCGCGCATGTACGGGCTTGGGCAGAGCAGCAGGTCGAACACGTCGGCCGGATTCACGAGCGCGTCGACCGCATGCCAGTGTAACTTCTTGATTGCGTCGTGCAGCGCGCCGCGCGGGCTCGAACGCTCGAAGAACCGCGCGCCGCGCGCGAGCGTGGCGAGCGGCAACGGCGTGGGGCGGCCGCCCGGATAGGTCAGAAGATTCGGATTGTAGAAAACCAGGTGGTAATCGTGGCACGTGAGAAACACGCGGCAACCGGAGCGCCGCTTGTAGCGCGCGAGAACGGGCACGATCGAGGGCGACAGCAGGTTGTGATAGTTGTGCACGAGGATGCGCTGCGGCGCCTCGCGCTCGATCATCGCTGCGAGCGCGCGTGCGGCCGCCGCGTTCCATGCGCGAGACGTACCGCCCGAGCCGCTGTCGAAAGCGTGTTCGTCGAAGGTCGCGACCTCCACACCGGGTTGCGCGCGCAACACGTCGACCGAGGTCCGATACACTTCTTCTGCGCCGCCCTTGCGGCCGAAATCATTGATGACGAGTACTTTCATACGAAAGGCGCGGCGAGCCGCGCGTTCATTCATTGGGTATCGGGCGCGCGCGCGGATTCGGCGGGCCGGGCGGATTCGGTCGGAACGGGCGGCTGTTGCGCGCCGGCGCGGCCGTAGCGATCGTCAAATCGGACAATGTCGTCCTCGCCGAGATAATTGCCTGACTGGACTTCGATGATCTCGAGGGGAACCTTGCCCGGATTTTCAAGCCGGTGGACCTCGCCGACTTCGATATACGTCGATTCGTTCTCGCTCAGCAGAAAGGTTTTTTCGCCGCGCGTGACCTTCGCGGTGCCGCTCACGACAATCCAGTGCTCTGCACGATGATAGTGCATCTGCAGCGACAATTGCTTGCCCGGATCGACGACGATGCGCTTGACCTGAAAGCGTTCGCCGCGGTCGATCGAATCGTAGTAGCCCCACGGGCGCTGCACCTTGCGGTGATCGCGCACCTGTTCGCTTTGTCCGGACTTCAGCCGCGCCACCACGGTCTTCACGTCCTGTACGCGATGTTTGTTCGCGACGAGCACGGCATCCGGCGTTTCGACGACCACCACGTCCTTGAGCCCGACGCACGCAACGAGGCGGCCTTCCGAGCGTGCGAAGCTGTCTTCGGTGCCTTCGAACAGAACTTCGCCGCGCGCGACGTTGCCGGCCTCGTCCTTGGGCATCAGTTCCCAAATTGCGTCCCACGAGCCGACGTCGGACCAGCCCGCCGTCAGCGGCACGATCACGCCCAGAATACCGAGTTCGTGCGAGCCGGACAGCCGCTCCATCACCGCGTAGTCGATTGAATCGGACGGGCACGCGTCGAACGCGGCCGCATCGATCTTGACGAACTCACCGTCCGTCACGCCTTTCTTCCACGCGGCTTCGCACGCTTCGTAAATCTTCGGGCGCAGCGCGCGGATCGCGGTGAGCCACGTCGAAGCACGCACGACGAAGATGCCGCTATTCCACCAATAGTCGCCGGATTGCAGATATTGCTGCGCAAGTTCCTGGTGCGGTTTCTCGACAAAGCTGTCGATCGCGTGTCCGCCTTCGACACCCTGCGAATCCGCGAGCGGCGCGCCGACCTTGATGTAGCCGTAGCCGGTTTCCGCGCGGCGCGGCAGCACGCCGAGCGTGACGATCGCGCCGTCCTGCGCGTAGCGCGCGGCTTGCGCGATTGCTTCCTGGAACGCGCGCGTATCGGAGACCGCGTGATCGGCTGGCATTGCCGCCAGCACGAGGTCGCCGTGATGTTCGAGCGCGGCGAGCGCGGCAAGCGTGAGCGCGGGCGCCGTGTTGCGCGCGCTCGGCTCGAGCACGATGCGCGTTTTCAAGCCGCGCGCGCGGACTTGCGCGGCGCTCGTGAAGCGATGCTGTTCGCCGCACACGAGCAGCAGCGTATCGGCGAGCTTGGCGTTCGCAATGCCGCTCAACCGGCGGGCGGTCGCGGACAGCGGCGATTCGTCGGCGATCAGGTCGATGAGCTGCTTCGGATGATGCTCGCGTGACAGCGGCCAGAGACGCGTGCCGGAGCCGCCGGCGAGAATGACGGGCAGGATGTGAGGCAGCGTGTCGTGCGACGTGCCGGCGGAGGATTGAGTCGTGGTCTGTTCGGTCATCGGTTCGCCCCGGAATCGGCGGAAAGTCGGGCGGCGAAGGCATAGCGCTCGCCTTTGGTTACGGTTTCGTCGTCGGCATGCGACGCATTGGACGACGCCGCGCCGACGAGGTTGAGCAGATTGCGTGTCGTGTTGGACGGATGTTGCGCCGCGCGCTGCAGGCCCATGTACGGCACGCCATGCTCGAGGAACGGACCGTCGACCTTGCGGAAGCCGAAACGGTTATAGAACGCCTCGTGATGAACGGGTGCCTGAACGCGCACGGGCGCGTCGGGCCAGCGTGCATACGCGGCGGCGAGCGCGTGCTCGATCAGCGCGTCGATGGTGTTGTCGTCGCGATGCGCGGTGCTCGTCAGGATCTTGTCGATCGTCGTTTCGGGATCGATTTCATCGCCTGGCAGAAGACGCGCATAGGCGGCAATCGATGCTTGCGCCCCATTTTTATCGATGGCGAAAACATGGATCGCAAAGGTGTCCTTACCATCTATATCGAGATGCGAGTGCGCTTCTTCAACGACCAGGACCGCGTTGCGTGCGCGCAGGATCATGTAAAGCTCATTCGAATTCAGATGCCTGAATTCGCTGCATGTCCAGTCCATGATGAGGTTCCTCGTTGCTTTATGGCGCGGGCGTCGCGCGAGAATTTCGTTAAATTTCGTTAATCACTTAACTGAATAAATCCGATAGTGCCGGATGAATCAGGCAGTGTTTCATGGTCGCCACGATACGAGCGGACACCTTGCTGTTCTGTTCGCGAGCGTACCGTGCTCGTGACAAGCGAAAAGCGCTGTCGAAAGGATGTCAGCACATGTCAAATCCGGCGTTATGGTGCGATGCCGTACAGAGGGTGTCCGGGCGTGTTTCGATAATGCGGCTCATCTTGAATGGCCTCGTGTCGTCATTTCGCGCACGACACGCGTAATCCGGCGTAATTGCCGCTCCATCCGACATGTTCGCGCGAATATCAAAAAGGATTCCCTGCGTGAAGGTCGCAATCGTTCACGACTGGCTGGTGGTGCATGGCGGTGCGGAGCGCGTGCTCGCACAAATGATCGACTGCTTTCCGCAAGCCGATATCTACAGCCTCGTCGATTTCTTGGAGGATCGCACGTGCTTGCGCGGGCGTCCGGTGCACACGTCGTTTATTCAGAAACTGCCTTTCGCGCGCAAGCGTTATCGCAACTATTTGCCGCTTTTCCCACTCGCCATTGAGCAATTCGATTTATCTGGTTACGACTTGATCATCTCGAGTTCGTATGCGGTCGCAAAGGGCGTGTTGAACGGGCCGGATCAATTGCATGTGAGCTATGTGCATTCGCCCGTGCGTTACGCATGGGATCTGCAACATCAATATCTGAACGAGGCGGGGCTCGCACGCGGCTTGAAATCGGGGCTCGCGCGCGTATTGCTGCATTACATCCGCAACTGGGATGCGCGTTCCGCGAACGGTGTCGATCTGATTGCCGCGAATTCGCGTTTCGTCGCGCGACGCATTCGCAAAACCTACCGGCGTGATGCCTCCGTCATCTATCCGCCGGTGGATGTCGATCATCTCGCGCTGTGCGATAAGAAGGACGATTTCTACCTGACCGCATCGCGTCTTGTGCCATACAAGCGCATCGATTTGATCGTCGATGCGTTTTCGCGCACACCTTCGCGAAAGCTCGTCGTAATCGGTGACGGACCGGAAGCCGACAAGATCCGCGCGCTCGCGGGCCCGAACGTCACGTTGCTCGGTTATCAGCCGTTCGACGTGCTGCACGATCATTTGCAGCGCGCGAAGGCATTCGTGTTCGCGGCCGAAGAAGATTTCGGCATCTCGCCCGTCGAGGCTCAGGCGTGCGGTACGCCGGTGATTGCATACGGCAAGGGCGGCGTGTGCGAATCGGTGCGTGCGACGGGGCCGGCGCCGACTGGACTGTTCTATGCGGAGCAAACGTGCGAATCGTTGATCGACGCACTCGATCGGTTCGATGCAATGCCGGCCAGCACGTTCGATTCGCGCGCCTGCCGCGAGAATGCGCAGCGCTTCAGTGCGCAGCACTTTCGCGACGCGTTTTCGCGTTTCGCGCTCGAAGGCTACGCTGCGTTGCAGGCGGAATTGCGGGTGGCGCCGGGCGCAAGTGCTGCGCCTGCCGCTGCCGAGCAAGCTGGCGTGCGCGCCGCGCAACATGACGCGGACGATGCAGCCGGGGAGCCCGCCGCCGCACCTGCGCCGGAAAACGACGCTGCCACGCACGAAACGTTTGCGCGCAGTTGAGCGCGCACGTTTGTCGCCTTTCGTGCAATGCATGTGTTTTTTTACTGACCCTTTTCGGCGATTCGTTCATCACCGGGCCGCTTGCGATGGCAGGGCTCGCCTGGTTTGCGGCGCCGGATACCGCCGCGCCCCGCTGTACTGAGCGTTGAGTTTTGCGGGCGGCGTTGGTTTGGTTGCTCTGACGAAATTTGTTTATTCGGGATGGGGAATCGGCATTGCCGCATGGCGATACGTCGGTATCAGCGGCGATACGATGCTCAGCGCGTCGGTTTATCCACGCGTTGCGCCCGTCTGCGCACGCGGGAAAATGGACCTGCGATTTGCGATCATAGCCGGGCTTACATTTGCGTTTTCAATCGGTGTGTCGCGGGTCGTACTCGGTTTTCATTCGTGGTCGGAAATTTTGCCCGGATGGAGGGTAGGCGTATGCGCTGCCGTATTCACGGTACCGTGCCGACGAGTGCATGGGCGGCAGACCTGCTCGCGCCGGGTACGGGGCGCTGCAACCCACCGGCCCGTGCATGCCAGGGACGAGTGAATCCACTGGTCGGCGTGACGCGTTTTACCGCTGCATTCGTTGTCGTAGCATGTATTATTGCGATGTTGTTCTATGGGCGTAGCGCGCCGTTCAGTGCCTGGATTTCGCACGCCGCGCCCAAGGTTGCGCAATGGGGCCGAGGCTGGCTCGCCGCGCGTGCCGACGCGCAAGCATGACGGCCGCCCGATGAGATAGCCATCTTGTCTAGATAACTCGACTCCGCGTGCCGCGAGTCCGGCGCAATCCTCATGTTTCATTCATACACAAACATTACGGTTCGGCATCACACCAATGTCCGAGTAACTCGGAAAATGCCTAACCTTGGCTTGTGCAACCGCCTGTTCAATGGTCAACGATGGTCAAATTAACGTTTGAATTCAAACGCAAATGGGCGTGAATGGTAGAGTAACTTCGACATTCGGTTTTATCAGTATGACGCTTTAAAGTTACTTTGAAAGCGAGGTGCCGAAGCTTGCGCAGCGGTGTGGCGCGCAAGCTGCCCGAACGAGTTTAGCGGGCCCGGTGACGGGGCTATCCAACGCGTTTCGCGGCTACCGATTGACAAGCTCGATGCCGCCGCCGCTTGCCCGGCGGGGTGCACGCGAAAAGCGCGGCCGGTATGCTCCGTCGCGGCTTCCTTTGCTAAATCGCATCTTCATACAGAGATCACCGAGACACCCGAGGTACGCTCCCGTATGACCCGAACGGGCGCATGCAGGCAGATGCGACGCGCGGTGCTGGCCGCACGCGCACGGCATCGTCCGCGCAGGTTTGCCGGCAGATAGCGCCAATGATCGGGTTTATGGGACCATAAGATTGCTCATTAATCGGAGGCACCAATGACGGCTAGCGCGATCATCGGGGGTCTCTCCACGAGATCTCTCCGACAACGTCCGCTGATTTACTGGACGCATCAGCCTTCGACGCTGCTGCGCAAGGAACTCTCGCGCCGTGACTGGCAGGTAAGCGTGGTCACGAGCGCGAATCAAGTCCGCACGACGGCCGGCGAAGTCACGGGCGGCATTCTCGATTTGAGCGCGGTGTCGATTGACGAGATGGTGGAGGTCGCGGCCGTTTGCTCGTCGGTGCGCAATGTTGCATGGGTGGCGCTCGTGGAGTCGCATCAGGCCGCGTTGCCCGATGTGCGCACGCTGCTGCGGGACTATTGCTTCGACTACATTACGCTGCCGGCGTCGCATCAGCGTATTGCGGATGCGGTCGGCCATGCGTATGGGATGGAGTGCCTGTTCGCGCCCAGCACGGCGCCGATCGCGTCCGCCGATCAAGGCATGGTCGGCACGTGCGATGCGATGCTCCAACTGTTCGATGCGGTGCGCCGGATTGCGCGCACCGACGCGCCCGTGCTGGTATCGGGCGAGACGGGCACCGGCAAGGAACTGACGGCGGCCGCGATTCATCAGCATTCGGCGCGTCGTGCTGGACCGTTCGTCGCGGTCAATTGTGGTGCGATTCCCCCGCATCTATTGCAGTCCGAATTGTTCGGCTACGAGCGCGGTGCGTTCACCGGCGCGAGCACGCGCAAGATCGGTCATGTCGAGGCGGCAAACGGCGGCACGCTGCTGCTCGACGAAATCGGCGATCTGCCGCTCGAAAGCCAGGCGAGTTTGCTGCGATTTTTGCAGGAGCGCACGATTCATCGGCTGGGCGGCAGCGATCCGGTGCCGGTCGACGTGCGCATCGTGTCGGCAACGCACGTCGATTTGCGAGGTGCGATGAACGACGGCCGTTTTCGGCCGGACTTGTACCACCGGCTGTGCGTGCTGCGAGTCGAGCAGCCGCCGCTGCGCGCGCGGGGCAAGGACATCGAGCTGCTCGCGCGTCACATGCTCGAGCGTTTTCGCGCGGATGCCCGGCACCGCGTGCGCGGGTTTTCAACCGACGCGGTATCCGCGCTGTACAAGCACGATTGGCCGGGCAATGTGCGCGAGCTGATCAATCGCGTGCGCCGTGCGCTCGTGATGGCGGAAGGACGGCTCATTACCGCTCATGATCTGGAACTCGATCATTGCATCGAGGTTGCGCCGCTGTCGGTCGCGGCGATTCGCAAATCGATCGAGCGCGAAGTGATCGAGCTTGCGTTGCTGCGTAATCGCGGGCGTCTTGCCGGCACCGCGCGCGAGCTTGGCATCTCGCGTGCGACCCTCTATCGATGGATGGAGGCTTACGGCATCGAGCGGCCGCGCAGCGCCGTCGCGTCCTCGAGCTGACCCGCGCTTCGCGCGCAGCGGTCCGGGCAAGCCGGCCGTGCGCGCCGTCGTCGAATCCTACTCTCCGTCAAATCCCGTGCTTGGCCTGCGTCAGGACGCGGCCGCTGCATCGGCCGCGCGTTGCGGCGTTTCATTTTGCAGCTTGCCGCTGCGACGCGCGTGCAATCGCGGCCCCGGCGTTTTACCGCCCCAGCCGATCAATGTATCGACGCAAATCGAGATGACGGTATCGGCCGCATAGGTTCCGTAAACCGAATGGTCGAGCAGGCGAATCGTCTCGACTTGAACCAGCGGCGAGCCTTTGAACGCGCTGCGCAGCGAGCCGAAGCTGCGGGTCAGTTCGTCCACGCCCGGATCGAATTCTCCGTACACGAGCATCGAGCGCACGTTGCGCTCGGCGAGCGTGTTCATCAGCGCGCGCGGCGTACCGCGCTTGGGCTGCCAGCCCAAACGTTCGGCGATCTGGGCGGCCGGCGCTTTCACGCGTGCCGTCAGATGGCGTTGCAGCGCATTCAGCACCGGACGAAGATCGCGCCCCTCGCGCAGCAGCCGGCGCCATTTGCTCCAATCGCGCAACGACGCGAGGTAGCCGCGCGTGGAATTCGTTTGCTGCTTGCGCGCTTCGAGCACCGTCAGCCCGCGCGGCCAGATGAAACGCGGCAGGTTGATCGCGATCACGCCGCTGACCGATTGCGCGTGCGCGGCCGCGTGGATCGACAAGTAAGCGCCCGAGCATACGCCGAATGCGACCACCTGCCGGCCGCAGCGCGCAGCCAGCCAATCGGCGGACATCGTGACGTCCGAGACCGCCTGATCCGAGAACACCACTTTCGACTGATCGTCTGGCGCATGCGCGCCGCTGTCGCCGATACCTTCGACATCGATGCGCAACGACGTGATGCCCTGCTGCGCGAGCGCGCGCGCGAGACGCACGCCGATGCGGCCGTCGGCGCTACGCGGGTTGGCCGACGTGTTCGAGATCAACACGCACGGCGCGCTGGCGCGCGCGGGCGTCGCCGGCTCGCACAACGTGCCGACGAGTTGCTTTTCGCCGACGCGAACGAGCGTCTCCGTGATGCCGTTGAACGCGAAGCGAACGGGCGCGTCGGTATCGAACGTATGTTCGGCGCGACGGGCGACCGGTTGTCCGATTTCCTGGGCGGCGCGGCCGCCGTTGCGGCCGATCCAGCGCGCGACCGAATCGAGCACCGTGTGCGGCAGGCGCGAGCGCACGCCTTCTTGCAATACGGTCGGCCAATCGGGAAACGGCTCGATGTCGGTCGGCACGCCCCGCGCTGTCAGCGCATCGCCGAGCGCGGCGCTGTCGCCGTAGTCGGTATCGACGAGCAGCGCGGCGCGCGGCGGCGCAGATATCCGGGCGACTGCGTCACCCAGGTCGACGGTCCTGAGCGCCGCGACCAGGTCGGCCGGATAGCGGTGGCCGAGGATATTGAGCCAGGGCTCTTCATGATGCTGCTCGCGAATCGCGGGCGGCGTCGTATCGAGCCAGCGCTTTTGCACCATCGACAGCTCGCGCAAATAAGCCCGGCCGCGCACGACGGGCGCGAGCGCGACGAACGTGTCGACGGCCGGCGCATCGTCGCCCGTGAGCGCAAGCATCGCGAACGCGGCGCCCGCGCGCACGCCGACGAGCGTCACCTCATCGACCGGCGCATGCTCGCGCAGCACCGCCACCGCGCGCTGCACGCTTGCGACGCTTGCCTGCAGGCGCCCCGACGCCAGATCATCGCCCGCCGAGTCGCCCGCGCTCGGATAGTGAAAGCGCAGTACCCACATGCCGTCCGCGGCAAGGCGCTCGGCCAGTGCCCGGATGACCTTGTGGGTCCACATCGCTTCGTGGCCGAGCGCTTCGCAGAGGACGACACCGCGCTGCGTGCGCCCCTCGTGAAGCCATCCTAAGCAATGATCAAATCGAACCGGTTTCAATTTTCTATCCTTGGGCGAACGATTTTGTTGGAGTTCAAGGCATGTACTTCGATCAACGGCGGGTTGGCATGGCCGGCTTGGGAAGCGAAATCGAGGCTTGGCGCAGCGGGCGAGAGCGGATCGGCGTCGAGTTCGATCCGCGCGGTGGCACCCGGCGCAAGATGGAACCAGTCATCGGCGGGCAGCAGTCCAGGCGCGCACACATGCACATAGCGCGCAAAGCCGTGCGTGTGCACGTCGAGCTGCCAGCGGCCGTCACGATGAGCGACGCGCGCGTCGAGACCGATGTCGCCGCGCTCGAACACGCTGGGCGCGGTACGCTCGGGGAAATGAAACACCTGTGACAACAGCGTGCCGTCGAGCGCATACAACGACGCGATCGTGACGTCGTGTTCGCGCGGGCCGAAGCGGTACGCATAGGTGAAATCGAAAAAGCGGCCCAGCATTTCGGCCGAGTTCAGGCTCGTGCCGGCATGCGCGTCGACACGCAACGTCCAGTGGGCGCGCACGATAGGCGTCTTACCATTGCGCAGCGCGAGCAGTTCGATGCGCGCGTCGAGCGGCGACGGCGCATCGTTGAGCACGTGCACGTCGAGGCCGTTGAGCCCTTCGTCGGTCAGCAGAATCTGCCGCGGCTGCGAGGCGCGCTTGAATGCGTGCCAGGCCGATTTCGGCCGGCCGTATGTGTCGACGAGGCCCCAGCCGGCGCCGGGCATCACGTCCTGGAATTGCCAGACGAGCGCGCCTGTGCATGACGAGCCGGCGCGCCGCCATTCGGCGAGCGTCTCGCCGATCAGATCGGCGACCACCGCGCGAGACAGCGTCAGATAGCGGGCCAGATCGACGGTGCGCAGCCGCGCGGGATCCACGCCGTACAGCGTGCGCAGATAGTGGTCGCGCACGTCGTCGAAATCCCACGACGCGCCGGGGTCGCGCGGCACGGCGCGTTTCCAGCGCGGCTCGTGCGGCGCGGGCGAGCCGATTGCGGCAAGCGTTGCATCGCATGGCACGTTGGCGAACGCAAGGCATTCGCTCGCGAAGCGCACGTTCGCGCGGCGCGCGTCCTCGGGCGGGCGCAGGTACGCGCCGACGCCGTAATAGTGCGTGATGCCTTCGCGCGGCGCGAACGGCAGCACGCCGCCGTGCGGCGAACCGGGCACGTAGATCGCGTCCGGGCGATGGCGTGCGCAAAGCTCGGCGAGCAGATGATCGGCGATGGGCAGGCGGCGTTCGTCGGGCGCGAGCCCGACCATCGCCGCTTGCTGCGCGATTTCGCTGCCGCCGCACAGCACGGCGATCGATGGCCGTGCCGCGTGCCGGTCGAGAAACTGCGTCGCCTCGCGGGTGAGCGATTCGATAAAACGCGTATCGGCCGACGGATAGTCGAAGTTCGCCAACATGAAATCCTGCCAGACGAGGATGCCCAACTCGTCGCACAGCGCGTAGAACGCATCGGCTTCGTAGGTCATCGTGCCGCCGACGCGGATCATGTTGAAGCCTGCGTCGCGCGCGAGCGTCAGCGCACGGCGGTAGGCGGGCGCATCGGCGTGCAGGCGCAGCGGATCGAGGCTCGTCCAGCACGCGCCGCGCGCATGGATCGGCGTGCCGTTGATCGACAGCGCAAAGCCCGCGCCGTCGTCGCCGCGCTCGAGCGTGATCGCGCGAAAGCCCGTGCTGCCGAGCGGGAGCGTCGCCGTGTCGCCGATCGCGACGGCGATGTCGTACAGCGCCGGCTCGCCGTGCGTATGCGGCCACCACGGCTCGACGTCGGTAATCCTGAGCGTCGCGCGCAGTGTGCCGGCGTCCGTCGGCGTGAACGGCGCCGAGTGCGCGCCGCAGACAAGCCGTAGGTTGGGGCCGCCAGCCAGCGGCGCGGCGAGCCCGATCGTCGCGTCGAGCACGCCGTCGCGGCCGTCGAGCGTGGCACGCAGCGCATGATGCGTGATCACCGGCGCGCCGTCCGGCTCGAGGATCTCGATGTCGCGCCACGGGCCGATCGGCTCGATCGACGGAAACCAGCCCGGCATCCGGCCGAGGAAGGTCGTGCGCACGCCGCGCAGCGCGGGCGTATCGACGAGGCGCGTGCGCCAGCGCGCGCGGCCCCGCAACGGATGGGCGGCAAGATGCCGGTCGAGCGAGCGAAAGCAGATCGACAGCCGGTGTTCGCCGGCAAGTGTCAGCTCGACGTCGTGCGACACGTACATATTGTCTGAGCAGAACAGCAGCGTGTCGTCGAGCCAGACCTCGGCGATTGTCGCGAGCCCGTGAAAACGCACGATGCGCCGGCCAGTGCCTGCGAGCGTCGTCCGGTACCAGTAGTCGTTGTCACCCAGCGGATACGGGTGTGCGGGGTCGAAGCGGTGCGCGGCGGCGAGCGCTTGTGCGACGGTGCCAGGCACGGGCGCGTCGCACCAGCCGGTTTCGGGGAGCTCGCCCGGCTGGGCGAGCGCTCCTGCTGGCGTGGCCGCCAGCATCCAGGCAACGTCAGGCGTGCCGCGGTCCGCCTCGTGTTTCATCTGCTGATCGACGTAGATCTCGCCGGCGTGTACAGCTTGCCGAACCGCGCGTTGGACTCGGTTTGACCGGCCGGCGCGATTTGCTCGACGCCGTCGAGCAGCGACGTATATGCGTACTCGATTACGTCAAGGCTGCTTTCGCCGCGCTCTTCCACGCCTTTGGCGCTGGCGCGGGCAAGGCGGAACTCCAGCACCATCGCTTCGGAGGCAATCGCATCGCACGACGCGACGAGCTTGTCGAACTCGCCGTGGCAGCCGCTTGCCTCGAGCCAGCGCAGATAGCGGCCGAACAGCTCGAAATTGGCGCCGAGCTGTCGCAACGTGTTGAACGAGTACGCATGGAAGTACGAGAACGAACGCGATGCGAGCGCTTTCGAGTCGCGCGCGAGCTGATGACGGAACGCCGTGATCGGATTTGCCTTGGGCCGCCGCTTCAGGTGACGCGAGAGCAGCGCGAGCGATGCGTCGCACAGGTCGCGCTCGTCGAGTGCCTGGAACTGACGCTTCGCGCATTCGGCATACGGCATCAGTTGCATCGGCGAATGCGTGCCGAACAGGCCGTCGTAATCGTCGCCTTCGGCGATGTAGTAGCCGCTATTGTGGAAATAGCCGACGCGGCGTTGCTCGCGGTCGATCGCGTCGATGCCGATCGTCGTCTTCGTGTGCTGCGCGTGATAGCTGGTGCCGCGCGTATCCGGCAGATACCACGCGTCGACCTCGACCATCATGAGGTGGCCGCGCGCGACCTGGTTCTCGATATGCACGTCGACGGATTCGAAGATCGCATGTTCCTGCACGACGATACCGTACAGCTTCTCGAGATCATCGTGCGGAAACTTGAAGAACGTGAACTGGTCGCCTTCGAAGTCGAGCGCGATCGTGAACGGCAGCGCTGCATACGGATTGAAGCCCCACCAGCTGAGTACCTCGATCCACATGTCGACATAGCAGTTGGTCTGCTTCCAGACCATTTGCGGCCCGTGCAGCGCGTGCGGCCGGTAGTGGTGCGCGCGATGACGCAGACCGGCGAAGATCCGCTCGAGCGGAGTGTTGTTGACAGTGGGCGAATCGATCAGAATCGCGCTCATCATTGCCTCCACAGCACGTCGCGTACCGCTTGCGGCCACGCGTCGAGATCAAAACCATGATGCCGGAACAGTCCGAGCGTCAGACGCTCGAGGCCGAAGCCGACGCAACCCGTGTGCGCGACAGCGGCATCGGCCGTCTTGATTCCCCACAGCAGGCCGAAGTGGTCCATGTGGTAGTTGAAGCTCAGGCATGCGGTCAGGCGTTCGTCGTATTCGATCGGAACCAGCAATTCGAACTTCAGGTTCTGTTCACGCTGGCTGCTCGCGACGATCTTGCCGCCGCGGCCGAAGAACGGATCGTTCGCGAGATCGATACTGTTGGGCAATTGCAGCGCGTCGATCATCCGCGTGCCGCGTTCGATCCAATTTTGGCGGAACGCGAGAATCTGCTCGGGCGTGCCGATGCGGATATATTCGCGCATCCGGAACAACTGCATGCGCGTGGGGTCGAGCGACGGCTCGTGACGGAAGCAATACGAGAATGCGTCGACGATCCGGCCGTCGTCAGGCAGTGCGCCACGTTGTGCGATCACAGGGTAGACTGGATAGCAGGCGGCCGGCGTCATCACGACGTAGGTCGGTTTTTGGTCTTCGGTCCAGTCTTCGCCGCGATCGAGGCATTGCAGCACGCGCTGATGTTCACGCTCGCCGCCGCAGAAGCTATGCACGGTGCCGGCGAGTTGCGGGAAGCTCTTCAGATACTCGCTGCGCTCGAATTCGGGGCGGCTCATCGCGGGCGGAAAGCGCAGCACTTCCGCTTGCTGATCCGCGCCTTCGCGCGTGATGTAGGCATCGAGTGCTTCGACGACGCGCTCGAAGCGCTCGCTGCGGCCGAAAAGCCCCTGAATGCCGGTTGGTATCAAGAGCCCCGCTTCGACGAGCGCGTCGCGAAGCGCGTTTTCGCCGCTGCGATCGAGGGGTGCTTGCGCTGAGTCAACCGTGCGCCCCGACGGAATGGTCAGATTGTTCAAATCTCTCTCTCCAGCGTTGCGGAGCGCAACGCAAGCAGCAGGTTGGCCGTATTCGCTTCGATGCGGTCGTTGCTGATCATCAGCGGCGCGGAGTGCAAATCGCGGATGTGCCGACCGAGCGTATAAGGCGTGCCGTTTTTGTACGAAGCCATGCCGCAAATCATCATCGCGTGCTTGACGACTTCGAGCGCGGTGGTTGACACGTAGGTCTTCAGCGTGTTGATCTCCGCTGCCTGAGCCATCGATGCGGACCATGTGCGCGCCGCACCCTGGCCATACGTGCGCAACGCGGCTTCGATGCGAGCTTGCATCGATTGCAGCAGCGCGAGCGCTTCGGCGATCCGGCGGCCGGACGGCGGCAGTGCGCCGCCCTGCTTTTGCATCTGCGCGCGGAAGAACTGGTGCGCGCGCAGAAAGGCGTCGGTCGCGATGCCGGTCCACACGGCCGACCAGAGGATGTGCGACGTCGGCACCATGCTGCGCTCGGCGATCTGCGCGAACGGCACGGGCAGAATCTGTTCGCACCGGCCGCGCGCGTCGAGCGCGAAACCCTCGCTGCAGGTGCCGCGCATGCCGAACGTATCCCAGCCGCTGCGCCGCGTGAGCGTCACGTTTTCCTTGGGCAGCGTGACCAGCACCTGCTCGGCGGCCGGTGCGTCCTTATCGCGCCGCGCGGTCACCAGGATCGCATCGGCGTGCGCACCATACGAGATCGTCGGCGCAAGCTTTGACAGCGTGAACGTATTGTCGTTGGCCTCGACCGCGCAACGGCTGTTGCGCAGATTGCCGCCCACTTCCTCTTCGGACGTGGCCGACGCGAGCAGCCATTCGCGCTGTGCGAGCTGCGCTGCGAAGTTGCGATGCCAATCGTGGGACAGCGCATGATCGATGATGCTGGCTACTTGAGTCTGATGCATCGCATAGATCATCCCGGCCGACGAGCATGCCTGCCCGATGATTTGGCAGGCGCCGGCGACAGCGGCGAGCGACGCACCGCGGCCGCCCAGCTCGACGGGTACGAGCGCGCCGAGCAGACGTTCTTCGCGCATCGCATCGATGGCTTCGGTGGGAAAGCGCGCATCGCGATCCACTGCGTCGGCGAAACGTGCGGCGACTTGCGCAACGCGGCGAGCTGCTTCGTTCAAGGCTTGATCATCCACGAGCAAGGAGCCGACTACGGTAGCGCGCACGTTGCCGGTTTCGGCATCGAAGCGCTTCATGCTGAATGCGCAGCACGCTTCAATTGCGTGATCGCGCTCGCAAGCGAGTCGATGCTTTGAAACAGCTGGCGGTTCAGCATCTCGTCGGCAATTTCGATGTTGAAATGCTTTTCGATCGCGAGCATCAGCTGAATCGTGTTCAGCGACGACAGGCCTGCTTCATACAGATCATCGCTATCGGCGATGTGATCGATCGACGTCTCAAGGTGTGCGACGTCCTTGATGATTGTTCTTAATTCGTTTTTCATCTATTGGCTCCGGCTTGCATGAAAATCCCCGTCCCGACGGTGACGCGAATGGCGTCCCGCTCGGCGTATGACTAGTTAAAGTAGACCATTGGAGGTGAGCAGGTTCTGTTCGGAACCTAACCGACTAAATAGAACAGAAAGGTTGTGTCTCAATTGCGGGACAAACCGTTGCATCCAGTGCATGATGCCGATGTCCGAGACGCGCGCGCCGAGATAAATATCCGGCGCGCGTTCCGTTTCAACTGCGCAGTTCGGTTGTCGTGCCGGCCGGGGCCGACAGGATCTTTTTCATTTCATCGCGAATGATCGCGTGGCATCCGCACGACTGTGCTTCGAGGCCCGGCAGATCAGCGAGAATGATCGAGCTGCGGTATTGTCGGATGAGACCCATCTTCTGGATTTCGCCCGCCGCATCGGTTACCGTCTCGCGGCGCACGCCGAGCATCTGTGCAAGCATGCTGTGCGTGACCTGGATCTCGACGCTGCGCGAACGATCGTATGCGAGCAGGAACCAGCGGCAAAGCTGGTTCTTCAATACGTGATGCCGGCTGCAGAACGAAATCTGCTTGGCTTGCGTCATCAGCAAATAGGTATAGCGAAACACCGTTTGACGAACCTGTGCCGATTCCTCCAGCAGGTTCGACAGCACGCGCGGGCTGAGGCGATATGCGAAGCCGTCGCGGCAGGTGAGCACGCGGCACGGAATCGCACTGTCGCTGCCGACGAGTTGCGGGCTCACGATGCCTTCGTTGCCGATCTCTGCGATTTCAAGCGTCATTCCGTCGGACGACGCATACTGAATCGAGATGACGGTCGTGACCGGCAGGTAGACGTGCTCGAGCGGCTTGCCCGGCTCGCAGAGCACCTGGCCGGACTTGACGTGCACGAGCTGCATGTGGCTCGCGAGCGCGGCGCGCTCGGCTGCATCGAGCGACGCGATGAAACGGTTCGCGTCGGTGCGGTGCGGCAGTTCGATCATGACGCCGCCGGATCGGGCGAGCGGCTCTTTGAATTCGCGGTGTGTCACGGGAAGCTTCCTTACCGGATTCACGATCCGGAGCAACGGCGCGGGCTGTCGCCGGGCGCCACATGCAACCGAACTGGCACGATTAAGCAAGTCCGGTTGGTAATTTGTCAATTAGGCTTTACATTGAAAACCCGGATTTAAGGTTATCACGTAACCATTTTGATGAATTGACTTTGCTGCCCATCTCACAAACTTTGACGTTCGAAGTGTATTAATAAATATATTCAACATCTAATTAAGCGCAATGTAAAACGTTAAATAATTTTAATGTAAACGGCGAAATTGGTTCCGTGTGAGAAGTAATGATTTGCTCGATTTGGGTATTCGCCAACTTTTACCGATTGGTAATAGAATGGTCTGGTGAGGTTTTTGAATCTCTGTTAAATTCTTAAAAATCAAATGGTTGCATGAGAAATGTGCGTTATGTCACAAAGTGTCAAATGTGCCGGATGACTCATCCGTGAGACAGTTTTAAGAATGTGAATACACTCTGCCGTTTCTCGGTTTCACTATGGTCATACAATTTCATCGATAACTGTTAATGTCTATATGGTATTGGGTTTGACGGGAAAATAGCCTGATGCGGGATGACCCTAAGATATTCCGAAAGTGTTAGATGTGACATAGGGTGTCGCGCAAGCTGTATCAAAGTGTCCGGTAATGAGACGGTTTTGGTTTTCGGGAAATGCCTGGCGCGGCGACGCGTGAGCCGACTCTTTACGTATTAAAGGTTTGCGGCAATTGGCACGGTAATCGCTAGAGAGTCGGTGCGCTCCGCACAGAGGGCAAAGGCCTTTGTGCATGAGGACGACCAAAAGGCCGCCGACACGATTACGAGGATGTTTGATTCTCGCAGTGAACGTGTCTTGACAGAGCGGAATCCCGCGCCGTGATAAGCGATCGGCGCCGACGAACCAGGACACAGAACATGCTTCATCAGACAAATGGTTTCTACGCCAACGCCCTGCTGGGCTCGCTAACCGACGACAGCCTGCGTGCGCTCGCGCCGCATCTCGAACTCGTGAAGATCAAGAGCGCCCAATTGCTCTGCGAAACCGACGAGCCGATGCGTCATTTGTACTTCCCGACCACGTCGATGATGTCGGTGCTGTACTTGATGGAGGACGGCGCGATGGTCGAGGTGGCCGCGGTGGGTAGCGAAGGAGCGGTGGGCGTGTCGTCGCTGGCTGATTACGGCTGTGGCGCAACGGTGGGCCGCATCGAGGTGCGCAGCGGCGGCTATGCGTACCGTGTGCCGACCCAGGTGTTCCGGCGCGAATTCGACCGCTCGGTCGATACCTTCCAACTGATGCTGCGCTACTGGCGCGTGGCGATGGCGCAAATCGCCCGCAGTGCGCTTTGCAATCGCCATCACTCGGTGAGCGAGCAACTGAGCCGCTGGCTGCTGCTCGCGCACGACCGCGTTGAAGGCGATGAGCTTGCGGTCACGCAGCAAACAATCGCAAACATGCTCGGCGTGCGCCGCGAGGGCATCACGGAGGCAGCCGGCAAGCTGCAGGAAGCGGGCCTGATTCGTCAGCGCCGCGGCCACATCACCGTGCTCGACCGGCAAGGTCTCGAAGCGCATGCGTGCGAGTGCTACGGCATGATCCGCGCCGAATTCAATCGGCTGGTAGCCGACGCGAAGCAGAGCGCGGATCGCGCGATTCCGGCCGAAGGCCGCCCGCTGCGCGTCGCAGGCTACCCGGAGCTGGCCCGCTCGGCCGCCTGAAGTGCACAACTCATACAAAGGCAAGCGATTGACGAAGGAAATCGGAGATACGGCGATGTGGGGATTTTTGAACAGATTGCTGGACGTTGTGCTGGTGGCGGCAGGCGCACTGCTGGCACAAATGCTGTATGAACACGGGATTCTCGACGTTTCCGACATGCAGCGTGCGGTTGTCGCGCTTCTGTGCGCGTTGACGCTGATCATTTTCTCGGCGCTGGGCGTCTACGACAGCATGCGCGAGCGGACCTCGCATTCCCGCGCGCTGCTCGGCTGGTTGGGGGTCAGCGTGATCGCGGCGACATTTACGCTGTTGCTGCACCGCGACGCCGACGTGTCGTTCGAGTGGCTCGGCCGCACGATCGTCGCGTCCGGCACGATGCTGTTGATCGGCCGCGCGGCGATCCACGGCATTGCCGCGCGTATGCGCCGCTCGAGCAGCAAGCGGCGCACGGTCGCGATCGTCGGCTCGGAGATCTACGGCCGCGCTGTGCTCGAACAATTGCGCGCGTCGCCGTCGCACAGCTACGAGCCCGTGTGCTTGTTCGACGAAAGCAGCGAGCGCACTGCCGCCGCGCAGCCGCAGGTGGGCGGCTTGCCGGTCGTCTCGGATCTGCGCGAGCTTAAGCGCCGCGTGCGCGCCGGCGCGATCGACGAGATCTGGCTTGCGTTGCCGCTGTCGCATGAGCGGCAGATTCAGCGGATCGTTCGCGAATTCCGTCACGATTTCGTGAATCTGCGCTTTCTGCCCGATGTGCGCGGGCTCACGGCATTCAACCGTTCTGTCACCCACGTGGCCGGTTTGCCGGCGATCAATCTGGCGACGAGCCCGCTGTCGGTTCCGCAATTGTGGCCGAAGCTCGTGTTCGACCGCTTGTTCGCCGCCGCCGTGCTGATTCCGCTGCTGCCGGTGCTCGGCGTGCTCGCGCTTGCGGTGAAGCTGTCGTCGCCCGGGCCGGTGCTGTTCCGCCAGAAGCGCAAGGGCGTCGACGGTCGTGAATTCGAAATCTTGAAGTTCCGCTCGATGCGTGTGCATACTGAAGAAACGGGCGTCGTGCGCCAGGCCTCGCGCAATGACACGCGGATCACGAAGGTTGGCGCGTTCCTGCGCCGCACGTCGCTCGACGAGC
Source organism: Burkholderia singularis (assembly GCF_900176645.1). Lineage (GTDB taxonomy): Bacteria > Pseudomonadota > Gammaproteobacteria > Burkholderiales > Burkholderiaceae > Burkholderia > Burkholderia singularis. The sequence goes on along the minus strand of NZ_FXAN01000083.1, from coordinate 14,999 downwards.
TGCCGCAGTTCTTCAACGTGCTGTTCGGCCAGATGTCGATCGTCGGGCCGCGCCCGCACGCGCTCGAACATGACGATATTTACAAGGAGCTTGTCGACGGCTACATGCTGCGCTACCGCGTGCGTCCCGGCATCACCGGCTGGGCGCAGGTGAACGGCTACCGCGGCGAGACGCGCAAGGTCGAGAAGATGGCCGCGCGCGTGAAGTTCGATCTGTTCTATGTGCAAAACTGGACGTTCTGGTTCGATATCAAGATCATCATGATTACGCTGGTCAAGGGATTCGTCGGACGTAACGCATTCTGAGCGCCGCCGCTATCCCGTTTCACACGCTACAAGGAGTACTACAAGATGTTGAAGAAACGCCTAACGTGGGCGGCCGCCATTGCAGCGGCAGCCTTGTCGGGCTGCGCGCTTGCGCCGGGACCTTCGCTCGATTCGAAGCGCATGCATGACGATCTCGGCGCACCGACCGATACGACGGTCTACGACGTCAAGCTGATCACTCCCCAGCTGATCTACGCGCTCAAGCAGGCCGACGAAGCCGATGCGGCCACCAAGCAAGCGAGCTTGTCGACGCAAGCACTGCCGGCCGAATCGGCCGACTACCGCGTCGGGCCCGACGACGTGCTCGGCATTTACGTCTACGATCACCCCGAGCTGACGCGCGGCGCGAGCGGCAATGCGGGCAACGACATGTCGCCGCTCGTCGATATCGGCACGTTGCAGGCATCGGGCGGACTGGGCGGCGTGCTGCCCCAGCAGATCAGCGCGCTGGGCACCAACGGTCAGGGCGAAGTCGATACGTCCGGCCAGCGGGTTGCCGCGAACGGCACGATCTTCTTCCCGACGCTCGGTCGCGTGCACGTCGACGGAATGAGCACTCAGCAGATCGCCGCGCTGCTGACGCGCCGGCTCGGCTCGCAAATCAAGAATCCTCAAGTCGACGTGCGCGTGATGCAGTTTCGCAGCCAGCGCATCCAGGTGACGGGCGACGTGAAGAATCCGGGGCAACTGTCGCTGACGGGCTCGGCATTGCGCGTCGTCGACGCGATCAATCGCGCGGGCGGCGGCAACCCCGACGCCGATCTGCAGCGCGTGCTCGTCACGCGCGGCAATCGCGTGATGACGATCGACGTGAACAATATCTTGAATCGCGGCGATTTGCGGCAGAACATCGCGCTGCAGCCGGGCGACATCGTCCATGTGCCGGACCACACGCAGAACCGCGTGTTCGTGTTCGGCGAAGTGCCGAAGCCGCAGACCGTGTTCATGAATCAAGGGCGTCTGTCGCTGGCCGACGCGCTCGCGGCCGCTGGCAGCATCGACACGATGAACGCGAACCCGCGGCAAGTGCTGGTGATCCGTCATCCGAATCCGCCGCTTGCGCAGTTGGACGGCACGCAAGGTACGGTGCAGGAGGGCTTGAAGAAGGTCAGCTATGCGCCCGCATTCAACAAGCCTGAAGTGCTGCGCCTGGACATGACGCAAGTGGATTCGATGATGCTTGCCACGCAGTTCGACATGAAGCCGCTCGACGTCGTCTATGTCGGCACGGCGCCCGTCTCCCGCTTCAACCGCGTGCTGACGGAAATCATGCCGACCGCGCAATCGATGTTCATGCTCTGGTCGATTGCCCGCAACCGTTGATGCATCGATACGCGGCGCGCACGAAGGCTGGCGCGCCGCGGTTTGTGCGAAGCAGCGCACCGACCGTGCGCATCGGAACGACGACACTCGAACGTATATAGCGCGCATGCTGCGCGCGCTCGACGCGCAGCATGCGCGCCCGTCAACCAGGTGTCGTGACACCCTGCCGCCATGAATCCGTCTCCCACATACAAGTCGTCGCTGCGCACGCCGCGCAACGATAAGGAATGCAATCTAACCGCGCCAGGCGTGTCGTTTGCCGCGCGGGCGGTGCCCGACGCCGTTCGCCGCGTGGCGGCCGCCGGCGAGCGCGAGGCCGGACTCGTGCTGCCGTCGCTCGTGGCGATCAACGGCAAGTTCACATCGCAGCGGCTGACCGGCGTGCAGCGCGTCGCACATGAGTACACGTCGGCGATCGCCCGCCTGTTTCGCGGCGAGCGCAATCCGACGCTTGTCGTGCCGCGTGATCATGCGAGCGATGCACTGCCGCCCGCCATCGCGCGCCGCGTCGTGCCACGTCTGCGCGGCGTGCTCTGGGAGCAGCTCGCGCTGCCGTTCGCGACGCGCGGGCAGACGCTGTTGAGCCTCTGCAACATCGGCCCGCTGTTCAAGCGCAACCAGGTGCTGATGATTCACGACGTCGCGGTGTTCGATTTTCCGCAGGGCTATTCGCGCGCGTTCCAGCTTTGGTATCGCTTTGCGTTCTGGGTGCTCAAGCACAACGTCCGGCATATCGTGACGGTGTCGCATTTCTCGAAAGAGCGCATCGTGGCCCGTCTCGGCGTTTCTCCGTATAAGGTATCGACGGTCGTATCCGGCATCGATCACTTCGACCGGATCGCGAGCGATGCATCGGTGCTCGAGCGGCTGGGGCTTGCTTACGACGGCTACGTGCTGATCGTCGGCTCGCTGGCGCCGGGCAAGAATCTTGCGCGCACGCTCGAGGCGATTTCGCTGCTCGAACGCACCCATCCCGAACTGAAATTCGTGATTGCGGGCGGCTCGAACGTCAAGATTTTCGGTGCATCGGCACTGGGCGGCGGACAGAACGCCCGCAATGTCATTTGGGCAGGCTACGTGAGCGACGGCGAACTGAAGGCGCTTTACGAGCATGCCGGCTGTTTCGTGTTTCCTTCGCTGTACGAAGGGTGGGGGCTGCCGCCTGTCGAGGCGATGCACTGCGGATGTCCGGTGATTTCGTCGCGCGAGGCGTCGCTGCCCGAAGCGTGCGGCGATGCCGCGCTTTATTGCGACGCGCACGATGCGGCCGACATTGCCGCGAAGATCGCGCAGTTGATGGGGGACGCAGCGCTGCGCAGCGAGTTGCGCGAAAAGGGGCGGCGGCACTCGGCCCAATTCCGTTGGGACATTGCAGCGACGCAGTTGGTCAACGTGCTGCGCCAATTCGGACGATAACGAGCCGGCCGGTATTGCAGCGCCGGTGCGCTGAGCGCGAACGCCGCGAGGCGGTGGCCGACGCGGAGCAGGCCGGGCGGCGCGATCCGATTATTGGGCCGGCAAGCAGTGCTGGGTCGGACGTTGTCGATCCCGGAATCGATCGCGATGAGCGCGACAAGCGCGTCGTGCCAGGCACGGCCGTGACGTGACGCGCCGTAACCCCGCGCCAAGCGGCCAATTAGCTGGTAAAAAAAAGCGCGGCCCGAGGGTCACGGGTCGCGCCGATCAAGAGCAGAAGATGCTAGCCGGACGGAAGGAAGCAAACTAGCAAGCAACTTGTTTCTGCAAGTACGCAGTGTAGCGAAAGCGCTGCTGCGTATTCAGCCGGCTCCGTGCAACTGTCTTTCCATCTTTCGCTTCTTGTCGCCGCTTGCGCAACAGCGCGGCGGCGTGGCCGCGCGCGGGATCGACTATGATCGGGGTTCGAATCCGCGCCGCGCGTGACGCCACGGCGCGGCCGACAACCGCCAGGAGGTTTCATGCTGATATCGCGCAGGATTGGGATCGGCGTGCTCGCATGTGCGCTTGCGGCCGGCGTCGCGCGCGCCGAAACGGTGACGCTCGTCGCGGATCTACAGCCGTCGAGCGAAGTGCCGCCGACCACGAGCAAGGGTTCCGGCCGGCTGAACGCGGCCTACGACACGGCCACGCATACGCTGCGTTGGACGGTCGAGTACCGTAATCTGACCGGCCCGGCGACCGCCGCGCATTTCCACGGCCCCGCGCCCGTGGGACAGAATGCGGCCATTCAGGTGCCGATTCCGAAGGACGCGCTCGCGAGCCCCATCAACGGTGAAAAGGCGCTGACCGACGCGCAGGTGGGTGACCTGATGGCGGGCAAGTGGTACTTCAACCTTCATACGCAGGCCCATCCGGCCGGAGAGATTCGCGGCCAGGTCCGGCCGGTGAACTGAGCCCGGCGGCGGGTGCGGGGAACCCACGCCGGCCTGCCGCACGGCGACGATCGGAGCGAGGAGTGGCATCGGCGGGCGGTGATCGCGCACCGGGCCATACGTAGTATCGTCGTACTTTTCCGGTTCGGAGTGCGTCCGATGAGTTGGCAAAACATGGTGGCGTGCTGGCTGCTGCGCCGGCATTTCCGTCCCGAGACGCTGCGTCCGGTGATCGATCCCGCGCGTGCACGGCGTTTGTCGGGGCTGCGCACGCGCGTGCCGCACCGCCTGCCCGCCGGGTGGCGGCTGCGCGAGCGCTACGGGCCGGCCGACATACCGTTGCGAGGCGAATGGCTCGAGCCGGCCGATTCGCCCGCAGGCCGTGCGCCACAGAGCCGGATGCTGCTGTATTTCCATGGTGGCGGCTATTACTTTTGCTCGCCGCAAACGCACCGTCCGCTTGTCTTCGCGTTGACCAAATACGCGGACGTGCGTTCGTTCTCGCTCGATTACCGGCTCGCGCCCGAACATCCGTTTCCGGCCGCGCTCGACGACGCGCTCGCGGCCTATCGGCATCTCGTCGCGACGGGCACGCCGCCCGAGTCGATCGTATTCGGCGGTGATTCGGCGGGCGGCGGGCTCGCGCTTGCCACGCTCGTGGCGCTGCGCGACGCCGGCGAGCCTTTGCCGGCGGGCGCGGTGCTGTTCTCGCCGTGGACGGATCTCGCCGCAACGGGCGATACGCTGCGCACGCACGACGGCATCGATCCGGTGTTCGCCGGCATTGCGCTCGGCCGCGCGGCGCGCCTTTATCTCGGCAGCACGCCCGGCGATCATCCATACGCGTCGCCGGTATATGCGGATCTGAGCGGGCTGCCGCCGCTTTTCATCCAGGTGGGCAGCACCGAGGTGCTGCTTGACGATGCGCGTCGCGTGGCCGAGCGCGCGCGCGCGGCGGGCGTGCCGGTCGAATTCGAAATATGGCCGCAGATGCCGCACGTCTGGCAGATCTACGTGCCGTTCGTGCCCGAGGCGGCGCGCGCGCTCAAGCGCGCGGCCGTGTTCGTGCGGCGCGTCGCGCTCGAGCGCCCGGCGGCTCAGCGCGCGGCCGACATATCGATGGCCTGATAAGCGGCCTTGACGGCCGCTTGCCCGTACTTGCGTTCGAGCCGGCGCACCGCGAAGTGGCCGTGCGCGGCCTGCTGGAAGTGGTCGATGAATAGCGTGTTGACGGTGGCGCCGAGCACCGCGCCGATCGCCGGGATCGATTTCGCCGCGATCTGCTCGGTCACCTGCACCGAAAAACGGGAGGCGATCGTTTGCACCAGCCGGAAGAGCGCCGTCGAGCCATGTATCGTGAAGCCCTTCGACGCGATTTCCGACGACGCTTTCGACACCGCCTGCGCGAGCGCGCCGCGCAGCATGAAATAGCCGATATCGGCATCCTCGTCGGCAGCGCCGCCCGGCTGGGGCGGCACGCTGCCGTCCGCGCCGCCGCGCGCACGGCCGAAACCGCCGCCCATCCCGAGCACGGCGAGACACTGTAGTTGCGCTTCGGCGTTCGACAGATCCTCGCCCTCGCTGCGCGCGATGTCGCAGATCGAGCGGAACATCAGCGTCGTCGTGACCGGCAGCTCGACGGGCAGCGCGAACAGGCCGAACGCACCGCCCGCCGCGCCCGTGGTCGCGACGGCGAGCTTGTGCAGCAGGTTGCTGGGCTTGTTTGGCATCTCGTGCGCGCCGGCAACCCCGCCCGATTTGCCCAGCGTGCGCAGCGCGATGTGCAGACACTTGCGCAGTGCGAGCTGGGTGGCGTCGTTGATTTTGTCGGACGCGAAACCGGGCAGCTTCGCGATCATTTTTTCGACCGGCGCGCCGACGATGCTCGTCAACTTGACCGTCAGCGGCGGGCTTTCGAGTGCGATCTTCGCGCGCCGCAGCGTATCGAGATCTTCGGCCGACAACGTCGGCCCGGCAACGGGGGTGAGCGGTTCCATCTGAGTCCTTTGCGATGCGCGCAGCCTGGGAGCGTGCCGGCTAGATTACTCGATGCGTGATAGACTGTTCAATTGATTGATGTATCAAATATTGCGTGATCAAAAAATGGCCGTCGATATCGCAGCCCGCCATTCGAGCGGGCAAGTTCTGCCGTTTCGCGAATCGCTGCTCGCGATGCTCGGCATTTCGTTCGTCACGATGCTTGTCGCGCTCGACCAAACCGTGGTCGGCACCGCGCTGCCGACGATCGTCGGGGAATTGCGCGGCTTCGATCTGTACGCGTGGGTCGCGACGTCGTATCTGCTCGCATCGGTGATCACCGTGCCGATCTTCGGGCGGCTCGGCGATTATTTCGGGCGCAAACCGTTCGTGATCGCGTCGATCGTGGTGTTTAGCGGCGCGTCGGCGCTATGCGGGACCGCGCAGACGATGATCGCGCTCGTGCTCGCACGCGCGCTGCAAGGCATCGGTGGCGGGATGCTGGTCGGCACGGTGTTCGCGTGCATTCCCGATCTTTTTCCCGATTCGGTCGTGCGGCTGCGCTGGCAGGTGATGATGAGCACGGCGTTCGGTATCGCGAACGCGGTCGGCCCGTCGCTGGGCGGCGTGCTGACCCAGCATTACGGCTGGCGCTCAGTGTTCTACGTGAATTTGCCCGTCGGCCTGTTGTCGCTTTTTTTCGTTTGGCGATATCTGCCGCATCTGCGGCACGCCGAGCATGGCAAGATACGGCTCGATTGGCCCGGTGCGCTGCTGATTGCCGTGACGCTCGGCGCGGTGCAGCTATTCGTCGAATGGCTGCCGAAATACGGGGCCGGCGGCTGGCCGCTGCTTCTTGTCGCGGTCGCGCTCGCTGGTGGTGTGGCACTCTGGCGCTGGGAAAAGCGCGCCGCGCAGCCGATCCTGCCGCTCGAAATGTTCACGAACCGCGCGCTGTCGACGCTCTTTATTCTGTCGCTGCTCGGCGGCTTCGCGATGTTCTCGCTGGTCTTCTACGCGCCGCTGCTGTTCCAGGGCGGCTTCGGGATGTCGCCGCAGCAGGCGGGCGTCGTGATCACGCCGCTTGTCGTGTTCATCACGATCGGCAGCATCATGAACGGCCGGGTCATCACGCGGATGCGCCATCCGAACGCGATGCTGCATGCCGGTTTTCTGCTGTTCGCGCTCGCGTGCGTGGGCATCGTCGCGTCGACGCACCGTACCCCCGCGTGGATGCTGATGGCATGGATGGTGGTAGGCGGCGTGGGGCTGGGCTTCGTGCTGCCCAACCTGACCGTGTTCGCGCAGCAGGCGGCGGGACGCTCGCACGTCGGCATCGCGACGGCGCTGCTCCAATCGCTGCGGATGGTGGGCGGCATGGGCGGCGCCGCGTTGACGGGCACACTCGTCAACGCGTTTTACGGGCGCGGCGTGCGCGTTGCGCTCGCCGCCGACGGCGCGCTGCCGTGGCAGGCCCGGCTCGCCGATCCGCATGTGCTGATCGATCGCGCGGCGCAGGCGCGAGTCGTGGACGAGTTGGCGCGCGCCGGGCATCATGGTGCATTCGTGATCGACGCGGCACGCGACGCGCTCGTCGGCGCGATTCATCTGGGCATCGGCGTGGGCGCGGCCATCGCGCTGTTCGGGGTTTGGCAAAGCCGTCGCGTTCCGCCTCTCGAGCTGCGCCGCACGCTCGAGCCCGCGGTTGCCGCCGAGTAGGCGCGCGCCGGGTCGATCGTTTGATCCTTTTGTTGTTTGCCGCCGGAGTTGAAGTTAGCGCATGGAAGAACAGGACCGCATCGCGATTTTGCAGCAATTCGGACGGACTTATCGGACGTTCATGGCTGCATTCGAGACCCATGTGGGGCAGCCGCTGCCGCGTTGGCGCATCATGGTCGCGTTGAACGGGAACGACGGCGTGTCGTCGCAGAAGCGGCTCGTCGAATTGCTGCGCGTCGATCCGGGCGCACTCACGCGGCAATTGAAGACACTCGAGACGCTGGGCTGGATCGAGCGCGACGCCGATCCGCGCGACAACCGCGTGACGAACGTGAAGCTGACGGCGGCCGGGCGGCAGGCCTTCGAAGCATGCCTGCCGCGCCGCAATGCGTTTCTGCATGACACGATGGCCGCGCTGCCGGACGACGTGCTGGGCGCGCTGTCCAGCGCACTCGCGCTGCTGGAGGCGCGCGTCGCCGAGGTCGCGCGGGTTGCGCCGGCGAAGGCTGACGGAGCTGCCGGGCAGGGCTGAGCGGGCACGCCGGCGGAGCGGGTTGCATTGCCGGGGACGGAGCAGATCGGGCAGGCGGCGGGTCTGGTCGGCCGAGACGGCCGATTCGGCCCGATGGCCGCCGCGCCGGCTTTGCCCGGCCGCCCATGGGCTCGGGGGCGCGACGCGCGGTTGTGCCTGGCCCGCGCGGTTTCGTCAAAGTTCGATCCGCGTGCCAAGCAGCGCGAGGAACTGCGCGAGCCATGCCGGATGCGCGGGCCACGCGGGCGCGGTGACGAACGGTGCGTCGGTGACGGCGGCGTCGACGGGAATGTCCGCATACTCGCCTCCCGCGAGACGCACTTCGGGCGCGCATGCCGGATATGCGGCGATCCGCTTGCCGCGGATCACGTCGGCTGCCGCCAGCAATTGCGCGGCATGGCAGATGGCGGCGATCGGTTTGTGCTCGTCGGCGAATGCGCGCACGAGCGCGATCACTTTCGGATCGAGGCGCAGATATTCGGGGGCGCGCCCGCCCGCGATCGCGAGCGCGTCGTATCGTGCCGGGTCGACTTCGTCGAACGCCGCGTTCAGCGTGAACTGGTGGCCGGGCTTTTCGGTGTAGGTCTGATCGCCCTCGAAATCGTGGATCGCCGTTTTCACTTTGTCGCCTGCCCGTTTGCCGGGGCATACGGCGTCGACCTGATGGCCGATTGCCAGAAGCGCCTGGAACGGCACCATCGTTTCGTAGTCTTCGGCGAAATCGCCCGTCAGGAACAGAATTTTCTTGGCTGCCATGATGATCTCCAGTGTCGATGGGAGCGAGCGCTTTCGCGCTTACTCCCGGGGGCATGACGTGATTGTCTGCCGTGGGTGTTGGCGCGGGTTTTCCGTCGCATGCAAAGCACGCAGGCCGAAACCGCCGTCGAACATGGGCGCCCGCCCAGCCGGCACGTGCGGATGCGGGGCAAAAAGCAGTTTACTCCGCCGCTTCGACGCGCGAATGACGCGTGCGCGAAGCAACCGTGACAGGCCGTCGCCCGTACCTCGCCCGCAGAGGCGGCGTGCGCCGTTTCGCCCGCCGTCCGCCATTGGCGCCCGCTCAGAAATACGTCTCGATCACTTCGGCCACCCGATACTTTTCATCGACCACGAGCAACTGCCGCCATTTGTCGAACGTGAGACATGGATGCGAGATGTCGAACGCGATCATGTCGCCGACCTTCAGGTCTGCGCCCGGGGGGATTTTCAGGTACGCATGCTGATCCATCATCGCCGTGACCGCCCAGCCTTCGCTGGCGGCAATCTCGCGCGGCATCGCGCCGGCCTGCGAGCCTGCCACCGAGCCCGGCCGGAAATGGCGCGCGGGCTCGGGCAGCCCGGCATCGAACGCGGCGTCGCGCTTGCCGAGTGCGACGATCGCGCATTCGGGCTCCGGAATCGATTGCACGTATGCCCACACATGCAGCGCGGGCAGCAACCCCGCGCCCATTTTCTGTGCGATCGGGTTGCGCGCGAAAATGTCCGCTTGCGCTTTCTTGTAGATGCCGACGTCGTGCGTCAGATAACAGCCGGGGCGCAACACGATGTCGATGTCCTCGCGCGCGCGCGCGAACTCGTCGGCCACGACGTCGTACCACGCGGAGCCCGCGCCGGACAGAATCGCCGGCGTGCGCCGGATACGGCCGGCCGCCGCCAGTTCGCGGGTGAGCGCGAGCGCGCGCTGGAGGAACGCGCGCACGTCGCTCTCCTGCTTCAGCACGCCTTCGTATAACTCGATTCCGGCGAGCTTCAGCACGCGCGGATAGCGTTCGAGCGCCGCGAGCACCGCGTCGCGCTGCGCATCGTCGCGCACGCCGGTACGCCCGCCCGGCACGCCCAATTCGAGCAGTACGTTGAGCGGCTTGTTCGCGGCGTCGAAGAAGCGGCCGAGCTGTTCTGCGCCATCGGCTGAATCGACGAGGCAGAAGAATTCGAAATCGGGATCGCTCAACAACTCGGCGATCATTGCCATGTTGCGTTTGCCGACCAGCTGGTTGGCGAGCAGCACGCGCCGCACGCCGCCGCGGTACGCCGCGCGCACTTGATGCGCGGTCGCGAGCGTGATGCCCCACGCTCCCGTTTCGAGCTGGCGGCGAAATAGCTGCGGTGCCATCGTTGTCTTGCCGTGCGGCGCGAGCTTCACGCCATATTCGGCGACGAACGCCTGCATCCACTTCAGGTTGTGCTCGATGCGCTGCGCGTACAGCACCGCGGCGGGCAAACTGACATCCTCGTCGAGCAGATTCCATTCGAGGCGGCCGGCATCGGCAAGCGGCACGCTCGTGCCGGGCACGTTGCCCAGACCCTTGCCGGTCGGCTCGATTGCCGCTTGTTGATAGTTTGTAACTTTCATTTTATCTCGCTCCATCATGCTTATATATCGGCGTAAAGTTGACTCGACGATAGTACAGAAAGTAGCATCCGTTCGATAATGTTATTTATTAACCTGGGCTGGCCCACCCTGGATCATCCGCTAGCCATCCGATCAGCCGGCCGACGCCGGTCGAGCGCACCCCATGCATTCGTCCCCCGAACCGTCCGCTTTCGATGTCGTCGCCAGGATTGCCGAGCGCGCGCCTGAGCTGCGTGACGCCGAACGCAAGGTCGCCGCGTGGATACTCGACGATCTGGCCCGCGCCGCGCACGCGAGCATCGGCGCGCTTGCCGCGCAGGCGGGGGTGAGCGTTGCGACCGTCACGCGTTTTGCGAAGGCGGTGGGCTGTCGCGACGTGCGCGAACTGAAGCTGCGGCTTGCGCAGGCCGCGGCCGTCGGTCAGCGCTTTCTGACGCCGTCCGCGGGTGCCGACGGGTACCGCCCGACGCCTGCCGAACGCGTGTTCGACGACGTGCAGGCCGCGCTCGAGCAAAATCACCGGCTGCTGTCGCAGACGCCGTTCGACGCCCCGGCCGCCGCACTCGCCGGCGCGCGGATGATCTACGTGTACGGGCAGGGCGGCGGCTCGACCGCGCTCGCCGACGAACTGCGCTTTCGGCTCGTGCGCTTCGGCTTGCCGGTTGCCAGCTATCAGGATGCGCTGCTGCAACGCATGGTTGCGAGCACCGTCGCGCCCGATTGCGTCGTCGTCGCGCTGTCGGTCACCGGGCGCGTGCCCGAGCTCAACGACAGCTGCGCGCTTGCCAAGCAATACGGCGCCGTGCTCGTCGCGCTCACCGCGCCCGCGTCGCCGCTCGCGCAGCTTGCCGATCATCTGATTCCGGTCGTTGCATTCGAAACCGATTTCATTTTCAAACCGTCGGCTTCGCGCTACGCGATGATGATGGCGCTCGACGTGCTCGTCACCGAGGCCGCGCTCCAGCTCGGCGACGGCAGCCGCGAGATGCTGCGGCGGGTCAAGCATGCGCTCGACGTGCATCGCGGCGGCGGCGACCGCCAGCCGCTCGGAGATTGAAGGACCTGACGTGAAGGAGACAGCGACATGCACTCGCACCCCGAAGCCGCCGACACGCTGATCGTCGGCGCGACGCTCTACGACGGCAGCGGCGCGCCGCCGGTGGCGCGCGACGTCGCGATCCGCGACGCCAAGATCGTGGCGATCGGCAATCTGACGAACTGGCTGGCGCAAGACGTGATCGAAGCCGGCGGCCGCGCGCTCGCGCCCGGCTTCATCGACGTGCATACGCACGACGACACGAACGTGATCGATGCGCCGCAGATGCTGCCGAAGCTCTCGCAGGGCGTGACGACGGTGATCGTCGGCAACTGCGGGATCAGTGCGTCGCCGGTGACGCTCAAAGGCGAGCCGCCCGATCCGATGAACCTGCTCGGCGCGCGCGCGGCGTTTCGTTATCCGACTTTCGCCGCGTATGTCGACGCGGTGGATGCCGCGCGGCCGGCCGTCAACGTTTCGGCGCTGGTTGGCCATACCGCGCTGCGCAACAACCAGATGGACCGGCTCGATCGCGCGGCGAGCGACGCGGAGATTGCCGCGATGCGCGCGCAGCTCGAAGAAGCGCTCGCGCATGGCGCGCTCGGCTTGAGTTCGGGGCTCGCATACGGGTCCGCGTTCGCCGCGCCGACCGACGAGGTGATGGCGCTCGCCGAGCCGCTCGCGCACGCAGGCGCGGTTTATACGACGCACATGCGTACCGAGTTCGACGCGATTCTCGACGCGATGGACGAGGCGTACCGGATCGGCCGCCACGCGCGCGTGCCGGTCGTGATCTCGCATCTGAAGTGCGCGGGGCCGTCGAACTGGGGACGCAGCGGCGAAGTGCTCGCGTCGCTCGAGCGCGCGCGGCGGCTTCAGCCCGTCGGCTGCGACTGCTATCCGTACAGCCGCAGCTCGACGACGCTCGCGCTCAAGCAGGTGACGGGCGATATCGATATCACGGTCACGTGGTCCGAGCCGTATCCGGAAATGGCGGGCAAGCTGCTGAAGACGATCGCCGCCGATTGGGGCGTGAGCGAACAGGACGCGGCGCGCCGGCTGATGCCGGCCGGCGCGGTCTATCACAACATGGCGGAGGACGACGTGCGCCGAATCCTGTCGCATCCGGCGACGATGATCGGCTCGGACGGCCTGCCGAACGACCCGCTGCCGCATCCGCGGCTTTGGGGCGCGTTTGCGCGCGTGCTCGGCCACTATGCGCGCGACGAGGGGCTGCTACCGCTCGAAGAGGCGGTGCGCAAGATGACGTCGCTGTCGGCGCGGCGTTTCGGGCTCGACGGGCGCGGCGAGGTGCGCGTCGGCTATCACGCGGATCTCGTGCTGTTCGATCCAGCGCGGGTGCGCGATGCGGCGACGTTCGAGCGTCCGCAACAGCCGGCGCAGGGCATCGACGCGGTATGGGTGAACGGCGTGCTGTCGTATCGCGACGGCGCGCCCACGGGCGAGCGCGCGGGGCGCTTCGTCGCGCGCGGCGAGCGCCGCGCGGCGACGCCGGCCGACGCGTTCTGAGCAGGCGCGCAACGCGCGCATGCGAGACCGGCTGGCGCGGCGGGCGTCCGCGCGCCGGTTTCGCGAGCGACGATTGGGTGCCGCCGGCATCGCGCCGGCGGCGTGGATTCGGCAAACGAGCAAATCAGCAAACGAAGCAAAGGAGTGAAACGATGAAGCGATATGGCGTGGGTGAGGCCAAGGGCACGGGCGGCCAGGTGATGCCGTTCGCGCGCGCGGTGCAGACCGACGACGGGTGGCTGTACGTGTCCGGACAGACGCCGATGGTGAACGGCGAGGTTGTCGAGGGCGGGATCGTCACGCAGTCGAAGCAGGCGATCGAGAACGTGATCGCGATCCTGAACGAGGCCGGCTACGGGCTCGAGCACGTCGTGCGCTGCGGCGTATGGCTCGACGACGCGCGGGACTTCGCGTCGTTCAACAAGGTGTTCGTGTCGTACTTCGGCGCGCATCCGCCCGCGCGCGCGTGTGTGCAATCGAGCATGGTGATCGACTGCAAGGTCGAAGTCGATTGCGTTGCGTACAAGGCGCCGGCAAAGTAATCGTTGCCGCCGCGGCGCGTGCCGCGATAGTCGAACGGGGCCCCTGCGGCCCCGTTTTCATGTGCGCAGGCCCAGCGCGCGCCGCGCTTGCCGGCGAAAGGGCTTCGGCGGCTCGAATCGCGGTCAAATTGCCATCAAACCGCTGTCGATTCGCCGTCGAGCCGCCGTCGAATCGCCTTCCGCGCTCCCGCCTGCCGCGCGGCACGAAACAGGGGCAGGAGCGGGCCGGACATCCGCCGGCGCCACCCTGAGGCGTCCGGCGTGGTCTGCCGCGTGCGTCATTGCCGCGCGGTGCGCGCGTTGTCGGGCATCGGCTGGTTGTAGTTGGTGCGGAACGGATTGATGTCGAGCCCGCCGCGCCGCGTATAGCGCGCGTAGACCGCGAGCTTGACCGGCTTGCACGCGTTCAGGATGTCGATGAAGATCCGCTCGACGCATTGTTCGTGAAAGCCGGTGTGATCGCGATACGAGATGATGTAGCGCAACAGCCCCGCATGATCGATCGGCGCGCCGACGTAGCGAATCTGCACGCTGCCCCAGTCGGGTTGACCGGTGACCGGGCAGTTCGATTTCAGCAAATCGGAGACCAGCGTTTCCTCGACGGGCGCTTCGTCGTGCGACGCGGCGAGCAGCGACGCATCGGGATGGTAGACGTCCGCCTCGAGGTCGAGCCGATCGAGCGACAGCCCGTCGAGTTCGTCGAGGCTGAGCTTGCGGAAATCGGCGGGTGCCGCGAGCTGCACGCCGACGTTCGCGCCGCACACGGCCGATACGTCGCGCTTGATCGTGTCGCGCACCGCTTCGATCGATTCAAACGCCGTCTGAGCGAACGAGCCGAGATACAGCTTGAACGACTTCGATTCGACGATGTTCGGCGATTCGGCGGGCACGTAGAAGGTCGCGATCGCGACTTGCGGCTTGCCGCGCGCATTAAGCCACGAAAGCTCGTAGGCATTCCAAATATCGGTGCCGAAGAACGGCAGCGACGCGCCTATGCCGATCTGCTCGCGCGAGCCTGCGCGCGGAATCGGGAACAGCAGCGATGCGTCATACTGGTTCGAGTAGACGGTCGTCTTGCCGAGCGGGGAGTGTTCGGGATTCATGAATGGGTCCGTGTGATCGAGGTTACGACAGGAACAGGTGGTACGCCGGATTGCTGCTCTCTTCCCAGAACGGATAGCCGAGCGCGACCAGGAAGCGCTCGAACGCCGCATGGTCGGCCGGCGGCACTTGCAGGCCGACCAGGATCGAGCTGTAATCCGCGCCCTGATTTCGGTAATGAAACAGGCTGATATTCCACTCCGGCGCCA
>NZ_FXAN01000079.1 GCF_900176645.1 Burkholderia singularis | reverse complement strand
ACGTTCGAGAAGAACTGGGCCGCCGCTCAGCAAGGGCAAGCGGCCTGATTGCCTCGGTTATGGGATTCGTGAAACAGGGGCAAGGTCAAAGATCACGTCCCGCTGGTTTTCCGTCGAATACTGTTGGTGTTCGGTGGACATGCGTACATAGGCAGCGGCGCGCTCCCGTCCGTTGCTATCTACTGCTCGATTTTTTCGTACGCGACGAGTCACCGTATTTCCCATCCAACTGGAAGTTGTAGCTATTTCAATTTCCGCCATTTCGTCGTAATCACCTTGCGATGACAACCAATATACTTTTGGAGGTTGGAAATATGTTGCGGGAGACACGCAAGAAGTTGCCGATCGAATCAGGGCGAGGACTCACTGCCCGCGAATACGCGGTAGCGGTCGAGGTGGCGCTGAAACGCGAGATCGGAACATCTAGGCATGCTGTCAAGTCGCTCGCGCGCTTGACACATGCGAGCGAACGCACGGTTCAGAACTGGCTATCGGGGGTGCGTGGGCCGAATGGCGTGCATCTGATCCTGCTGGCGCAAAATTTTGCGGCGATCCGTTCGACCATCATGTTTCTCGCAGGTCAAGGGATGCAGCAATCTGCTGATCTGGAGGCGGTGATACAGTTACTGCTTGAGGCGATTGCCAAGTTGAACGGTCAAGTAGGGTAGGTATTCGAATATGCGCAACGAGCCGCCGACTCGGCGTTATTGTCGGGTCGGAGTAGCGCTTTGTGCGAGTGCACGTACCCGTTGAGCTGGACTGTCGTAGCGTAATGGCTTACACGGTACGTCGGCGAGCTTCATGGAGAGGCGATGCAGATCGGGTGATGCGTCTTGTTCTTCTTTCCAGACGCGTGCCAGAAATGCGAATTCGTTGAGCGTCCCAACCATGCTCCGGTTGCCGGTCTTCGCGATTTCGCAATCGCGCATGTGCTGCATCTCGGCGTCGATCTTCGCGGCGTCCATCCATGCGCTTGCAACACGGTTGCCAGTGCTTTCGGAAAGCGAGCAGGCAGGGTTGCGACCGGCGCGAGCGGCATGAGAACCGGCAAGAGCATGCGTTCGTTGACGCAAAGCACCGCTTGAGGGCGCCAGAACAACACGGTGGCGTACCAACGTCCCAATGTGGACGCCGGCGTACTCAGCGGGTCGGGGGACGGCTGGCGACCCAGGCGATCTAGTAGCTTGTGGGTGCAGTGAAGGTGAAGCATCGTTTCGAGACGTCGAGCGACGGTATAGTCAGTGCCCTTCGGGCCACCAGGGCTTGGGAGTTTCCCGGATCAGGTAGTCGTCGAGATTCTTGCCGACGAGCCACTTAGGACGCGGCCCGTTGCCAGACCAAGACTGGCCCGTATCGGGATCGTAGTACTTGGCTGGTGCCTTCTTTCGCTTGGCTTGGATGAAGCCAGCAGCGCGCAGCAGCTCGATTTCGCTGATGCCGTACGCGTTCACGTGTTCGCCGATCTCGGCAAGTACGGCTTGCTTTTCCCGTTGCCTTGCTTCTTCAACAAGCAGGTTCAATTGACCGAGCTGCTTCTGCAACTCTCGAATGGTAGGTCGATTCATGAGCGGTTTTTACAATGGAGACATCATTTTGAGCGAAAGTGCTCGGTCGAGTTGGCGCACTCACTTTCTCTGCTCAAAATCTCATCGTTGACGAACTTATGGTCGGAACAAAGATTTGCGGTCGAAACCGAAAGTATAAGGTTATATATGTGGTTGGCTAAGCTGCGATGGCGGAGTGGTCATTTTTTTTGAATGATAGTGAGTAGGCGCCGATCGAGGTGAGTCGGTCGGCGTCTTTATGTAACGTTAGCTCTTAACTCTCGAAGATGTTTCTTTCCAGTGTAATACTCTTGCCATGCACGGCTGAAAGGAAGGATTCGAAATCTCCTTTCACTTTCGTTAGTAGTTCGTCTCTAACCTCTTTCTGAACTTCTTCGTGGATGAGCCGGTTTTCTTCGCAATAGGATTTGAATCTGCGTTCGAACAGCGATGCTGCAACGGCTGCGCGACATGTGTTTCGATCCGTGAGGACGAATTCCTTAAGCTTCGGCTCTTGAGGAGTCCACAGCTCAAGAAGCAGATACCTATACTTGGGCCATTCCGCTGGTTGCAGTTCTCCCGGAAGAACCACATTACGAAAAACGGGGCCACCGGTCAAAACCTTGACAGCCGGCTCCACGGACAGATCTCCCACGAATACGCGGAATAAGCGCTCCAACTCTTTGGCATTCGAGGGTGCAAAAATGTTGTGTAAATTGTTCAGGTATTCATCAAGTAACTCGATTGTCGAGTACGTAATGTCGCCAAGAGCTTGCTCAACAGCTTCAGTGTACGTGCAGATCAGAGCAGTTTGAAAGGCAACTGTTGAAAACACGTTCTCGAAGAGGCCATCGATCGCATCTTTTATCGCCTCATCGAGGACATTGTCGACTGTAACTTTATTTAATGCCTGTTTGCTGAGATTCGATAGAAAATGGCTAGCTCGATTGATACGCATGCCCTTCACGAGGGTTTTCCGTTTTGTTACGAGTCCATCGACGCGGGTGAGCGTTTCTGTGATTTCCGGAGAAGTCCAACCTGGCTCTTTGTCTTTGTTACGCCGCTCGAGACCTTCGCGAAATTCGTCGAATGTGCGCGCAGTTGCTTGGCCATCGAACAGCATTTTTTCCAGTTCAGGATCATGTGCTCCAATCAGCTCTTGTTGCAAGGCGAGGGTCGCGTTTGAAAACGCGGCGAAAGGATGAAACTTACTCAACATCCTTTCGATCGGAGGGACGTACAATTCACGCCATTTTGTGCGAAACTCGTTAGCGATTTCGTCAGAGTAATTAGTCCGTGTATTCGCCTCTCGTTTTGCCTGAACGATCGAGTCTTTTAGGCCCAGGCGTACATATGCCATGTGGAGTCGCTTTCTTGGAGCGCCGACTTTTCCTTTTGCCTCGATACCATGAACGATGTCATCGCTCATGAGGATATGCTCAGTGAGATGATATAGATGGCTTACGCCACTAAACGCGACATCACTCCCGACTTTAACGCGATCGCCTTCTTGGTCGAGTTCGATATTAAAGATCCGTAATCCAGTCTCGTCTTTGCTGCCGAACTGTTTGACATGAGACAGCGTTTCTCGCAAACATTCGGCGACAATGTCTTGGTCGTTTAGCAAGCGATTTCGGGAATCCGATACTTTCTTGGCGGTCTTGTTGAGCGTGAGAAATACTCGTCGCGCGGCTCGAATCACATCCATGTCTTTTTGCCATTCCGCGTCGAGTTGCGGAAAAGTGCAAATGATCATGGGCATTTGGAGGTGTTCGAGATCGTATGTCCGGATTTCTTTATCGGGCCACACCTTGTAGTACCGTTCATATGGGCTCCGTTTCGCGTCAGTCCAACCACCCGTGAGGTTGCGGTGGAGCGCTAGAAGCGCCATGGCACGATGCTGACCGTCGACAATCGCGAGCGCGCAGTTATCGCGCGACAGGCTCAGCATCGCACCGTCGGTCGTCACCACCTCGCCGTTCTTTTGCACGAACTGTCGGAATTGGAACTGTTCAGCTCCCACCTCGCCTGCCGTAATTGTGCGCTCGTCGAAACCTTTGTGCTGCTCCGACGGAACCTGCGTTTGAGTTACTTTTCGATAGAGCGCGTCCGGCATGCGGCTCACTGGCTGAAGCGGTAACGCTATGGCGACGATCGGTGGGAACAGCTTGATCTGTCCAGATACAGATGGATCGAGAAGGTAGGGGATAAGTTCCAGAGATACGCGCGCGTCGTCGATGTCGCGCTGCATGATCTCGTCGAAATCGAGTTGCTTCAGGTCGAATATCTCTCGTACCGGAGCAAGCATGTCGAGAAGCTGTGTCTGCCCTTGCTTTGCGGAGAGCGATACGTGCGTCAGCACATACTTCACTTCGATGCCGGATGCCTCGTTATCCGCCTTTGTCACGCGGAAGGTCCCGACTGTACCTTGAACGTGGACGTTCAATGCGCTTTGGGTATTCGTAAGAAGGACCATGTCAGTTACGTCCAAAGATAGGAAAATTAATTCGGTTGAGAATGTTCTCGAGGTCGTTGTGCTCGCCTGTATCTACGTCGACGTCTGCAACTACAACGAACAAATTTGTCGGGTCAAAGCCTCTTGCCACTACTTGGTTTGCAAATCCTGCTTCAAGCACGTCGGTCGAGTCTGGGGAAGTATGTCCGACATCGCGCAATTCCGTGATCTTGCGTTTATGCGTTCGTAATCGAGTCCGAAGATTCACAGCCATGCCGATGTATAACGGTGCCGTAAAGCCTGGCGCAGCAGATGCTAGAACGTCTGCAATCTTGCGCAATCGCTCGGGCTCTGCGACGAGGCGCTCGACGAGGTTCTCTGATTTGCTCGGCTCGTGAGAGACGTCCCCGCCGTACCGTGGCTTCAACGCACCTCGTAGCTGCACGCGATACGGTGCTTCGCGATACGGATTGAACACAAATCGATCCAGAGCCGACTCGACCACTTGTTTCGCCTCGTACAGGTTTGATGTCTTGGCGTGATTTATAGATTCAATAATGGAGTTAATGTCAGCTGTGCTGATAATTAATTTTGCATACCACGCATAGACGCCAGGTGTCTCGGGAACCTGGTCGATTTCCGTCCAAGCGAAGGCTCGTCCCGAGTCGAGGTTCATTTGTGGCAAACGAGGCATGCTCCGCCACCTTCGTCCTCAAGGTACAAGTCATCGATGTCGAGTGGTTCAGCGGTTGCCACCCTAAGCGGATTCGGTCGCCTGCGTGCGAGTTCGCGCTCCTTGCGGGCTTCGAAATCTGCTTCGATTTCCGCAATGCGTTCCGGTCGCTCAAGCTCGCTCAGCGATTCGCCTTGACTCCATGTAAAGGGGGAGCCATGTTTCAGCGCTGTCTTCTCGTAATCCTTGGCATCCTCGAATTCCTTCGGATGGTTTCTTTTGAGCCTTACCCACTCGATTTTTTGCTGAAAGAAACAGAATGTGCATCCGCTCCGTGATCGCCAATCGTAGTATTTGGGTAAGCCTAGACCAGAACCCTCCAGAATTTCTATCACGCTGGCTTTGTCGATTCCATGCTCCCGAAACGGCAACTTGACAATCAGATTGTCGTGCTGCGTAACCATGCCTTCGCGATGCTCCTCATCGGAACGGATTGCGACATAGCTGAAAACTTTATCTCCAGATTCAAGCCACGGGCGAATCCATCGTTTGAAGGGTTCGAGCTTCAACTGACGCGTGCACCACCGCGTCTTCGGGGAGGGGAGGAAGTTTCCATACGTGCGTAGCCAAAAGTCAAAATCGCGATGTGGATTCAAGTAATGAATAGGCCGGCCGAGGAAGCCTTCAAGGCGCCCCAGAAAGTCGTAGACTTCGGGAAGTTCTTTCCCCGTATCGGTAAAAAAATAGTCAATCTGAAGATTGGGATAGTGTTGCCGCATATATACGGCCAGCGCCGCGCTGTCTTTTCCGCCCGACAAGCCAAGCACATGTCGTTCAGCCATCATGCCGCTCCTTCTTGCCTTGGTTCGCCATTAATGCTCCCGCCTCGGCCAACGCTGCCAGGACGACTTCGGATTTTTCTCCCTGCGTCCGTGCAAGAATCGATTTCACGAGACGATCGACCACCGGGACATCCTTCTCTGCAATATCAATTGACTGAGAGACGTCCATGCCGTGGCTAGCGCCAAACACAACTCCAATGACGCGACGCGTCGAGGGGCGCCCACGGAGGTGAGCCATAATTTCGGTTTTCCGGAATTCGATTGCCCATGTCGCCAAGGTGACCACGGCAGCGTCCACGTCTCGGTCCACCCAGGCCGTAGCCGGTTTATTTACTGCCAGACTGATAAGCCCTTCAATGGTTTGAGGATCTTCGTCGTAGGCCTCTAGTCGCGCGGCAAACGCATCTAGTCGAAAATCACCTGTTATGCCTTTGATGGTTGCAGCCCGTTGCCTCAACGATTCAACATCACCTTCCGTATGATCCAGAGCGTCCAGCAGCCTTGTGCGTACGAAGTTCAGCATATTGTCGTAGGCGACGGACAGTTCAGATGTGATCGCACTCAGCTTGGTTACGAGTTCCTCTGGTTCGCGCGCGTCCAAGAGTGTCGGAAGATCGGCGAACAATACCTTGTGAGGATCGTTGGCCTTCAACAACATTGCTCGAACATCTTGTGCGAGCGTGCTAATCGTCGTGGTGCGCTTGCTCCAACCGGGAAGAGACACGACTAGCCCAACTAGGCCGCGCGCTGCATCTAACGGTGCCTTCCCGACTTCTGTTTGAGTGTGGTCAGAAACGCTACGTGCGATGGCATCGACCAGCTTGACCTGATCTTTAGATGCCTCGACGTGTTGGAAACGTATGGCAGTCGCGTCCAGAATCCATTCATCAACTACAGCTTCGGACAGGTCCGACGTGAAAACGCCGTCGACGTACATCGCTAACGAGGAGCGATGTGCAAGGAAAAATGCCAGGGCCAGTATCGGCATTACGCCCGCTCGCAAGCCAAACGGTGGTGCTGCCCAGAGCGCATAAAGGTCCGCAAGAATTGTCGATTTGCCGGAGTCCAAAACGAAATTCTTGGTGCGGTACCATAATGCTTCCATGGACTGACCCGACGGGTTCATGCTGGGATCGCCAAAGCCCCATTGGCCACCGTCTCGAGGCCGGTGCAGGCCTAGAGATTGCAGAACTGTAAAGTAGAGCCCGGCGTCCGCAGGGTAGCCTTCGTAGCCGAGAGCTTCGCGGTGCCCATGCGTAATCATCCGATACATTAGCTCCTTCCGTGCCTTCACGGAATTGCTTGATGGCTCCTCTCGGTTGATCAGTTCACTAAAAATGTAAGGCGTCTTGTTGTAAACCTCTGCGGCGATCGAGGACGCGATTGCGGAAAGAACAGTCCCGTGATCTTTACCTACGACTTCTCCTTTGGAGTGCCAGCGTGAGAGGCTAAACGCATCAGCAAGCTCCTCTTCCAGAGAAGATCGGATCGCTTCGATCCGTCCAACAAGTTCCCGACGCGCAACGGAGTCCCCGTGAAGTTCGGGGCGGGTCTGCGTCACACGTTCCGCAGCTGCCAGCTCCAGGCTCAGTTCGGAAATTCGCTCGGCATTTCGGGGCGTACCAAGCAAAATGGTCCTTCCATCCGCATACTCGCTAGCCTTTCTTACACGGTGCTCGGCCGATTTGAGCGATTGGCCGGTGTCAGGAAGGCACATAAGGAATGCGCCGGCACTTCTAGGATCGTTCTTGAAGCGGTCGAGATGTTGTTCAACATCAGAAAGCTGGACAATTCGGCGTGCAAACCAACGCATCGTGCCGGTTTGATGATACAAACGCTTCGCGAGAATCGGTTGAAGGTCAGTGAGCGACGAAATCCGGTCGAGGTCAGGTTCACCGAGTTCTGCACGTGCAGAATTGATTGCACCTTCAATGTCGAAGTCGCTTCCGGCGTATACCCCCCATGCGCCTAGGTGTTTTCGCTCAATCAAAACCTTCCAATCGGCCAACTCATGCAGAGCCTTTCGAATCTCGTGGTCCGTGGCCGAAGGAATTGAGACGCTTAGCACGCGGCTGTCGGCAACTAGGCCGGAGCCATTGCGAAACATCTCGATCAGAGCGACGGTTTTGGTGAGCTGTACGTGTATGTCTTGGCCTTTGGCTTCTGCTCGCTCGACAGCCTCTGCCGCAAGCGCCCACCGATGACCATCCGGAGACGCGAGAATTGCCGGTTCTAGATTCGCACGAAGATATTCCCAGTAGCGCGACGGACCATACATGTATTGCCATTCAGCTGCGTAGCCGTCGAGGAACTCCGCAAACCCGAGTGGTTCACGAGATGCCAGAAAGCCGAAAGTGCTGCGCTCGTTTTGCCCGAAGCGACGTTTCGATATTGGTCCAAGGAGGGCGGCGGTGACCGGGTGTAACGGCCAGCATCGCTTGAGCGAATCCGCGAGCGTCGCGGGTGTGCCAGGGCGGCGTTCGCGAACTGCACTTGCAATACGTTCGGCAAGTTTGCCGGCGGCAGCGAGGTCGGGACCATCAGTCACTTGTATTGCGCGGCCGACCAGTTCGATCACCTCATCAGTGGCCGAAACCAAGGGTATGTCAACAAAGCGGCCCTGTACCTTGGCCCAGTCGTCCCTCGCTTGTCGGCCTAACCGTGTTGCGTAAGCCTCGAACGCTTGATGCAGGATGCCCACCACCACCAGCTTCCCGGCGCATCGGCTTGCTGCTTCCGCCAACTCCTGAAAGAAGTAAATGTCGTCGCCGTCCTGTGCTGAGCTTTCTAGAAATTTCCCCAGCTCGTCGACTACGACAAGTACACCATGTGGGTGATTTTCAGCAGCGGATACCAGGTCGCTAATGATGTTAGTTGTCTTGCGGCTCTTGCTCGGGCTTTGAGCACGAGCAAGGGCTGCGGATAGTTCGTTGATTACGCTTCCGCGTTTTCCCACTACCGGCAGCACCAGCCAGCCGTCACCTTTGGAGGCGAAGGCACGTTCGACGAGACTGCTTTCCGGAAAGCCGAGAATCTGCCGAGCGCGAGCGCGCAACTTTGCCTGCGGACCCACGAGGGAGCACAGCATCAATGCCAAAGATGATTTACCACCGCCATATGGCCCTGTCCACGTGAAGGCGCGTTGCCGCGTTTCGACGATTTGGCGTGCCATATTTTCTACGAGGGCGCGAGCGGTGCCTTGGCAGATGTAGCCAGAGAGAGCGTCCTCGCGTCCAAAGTCTGCGTCGATCCGTACCGACCGCATGAATTGGCGCGAGATGGATACTACGTCTGATAGGCGTTTCGTAGCGGATTCGTTCGCTGCCTTAGTTCTTGGCATATGCAGCCTTCAGTAGCTTGTACTTGTACGTGTTTAAATCTTCCAACGCCGCGTCTCGGCGCGTAACCTGCCGAATTCCAGCCTGTTCTGTCCATTGGATAAGGCCGCGAGAGAGTTGCTCGAGCGCCATCAGGCGATCGGCGACAGCGTTCTCGTCGAGCTTGAATACTCGTCCGGGTGAGCCATAGTCGTGTGCTACACGATCGAACGCCATGACTGAGCCGGCGTGTTGCAAGCGTTGCCAGTATTCCATGAGCGCATACGCAAAAACGCCATCTGGCAAAGATCGCTTGGCTCCCCGCCTGAACTCGAATGTGCCCTTGGCGTTCTGTTGAATGAGCCCAAGCTCACCGAGAAGTGGCTCACTCAATTCTTCGGGAGAGTCGCCACCGAGACGTGGCACGTAACTTCGAATGCAGCATTCGACATCACGCTTGAGCGTTGCCAGGGAAATGCGAAGGTTGTTTTCCGCGATCGTTCCCGAAAGTGCTTGGACTATATGCTCGCGATCGAATATTTGTTGAACAACGTGATTGAACAAAAAATACCATGTTGTCGTTTTCTCCGGCGTGCCCGCAATCCGCCAATGCATCAGCCATGCGGTTGCGGGATGTTCGCAGTACGGATCTAACCCTGTCTCGGGATGAAATAGCATGGTCGCAAGGTCGGTCGGGGCGTAGCCGCCGTCCTGCTCGGTTATGATGTCGCAAGCCGATGCCCAATACCGGATTGAAGTCGCCATGTTTCTGCCGACTCCAAACCGGACGATGGCGTCCTCATCAGAGAAGATCGACTTCGGGGCGGGTAGGTCGTCCCCGACGATCGCGTCATAGGCCTTGCGGAGCCAAAGCTGCCGCAGCGGGAAGGTCTCATGTCCAGAGAACTGTGGTGTCAGATTAGGGGGCAGAGGAGTCATGCTGAGAGTTTAGCACTGGACGATGTCGCCAGTCGGGCGCTAGGGCGTCGTACCGATCCCCTGAATTTTTATTTTTGCTATCGAAGTTGGTGAATCAATAGCTTGGTCCGCCGACGACTTTCCCGCCGCATCGCGATGAATCCGTGCCTTTGCACCGTAGGCGCAGAATGGCACGCGTATCACCGCAGAGCTGGTCAGGTCGGCGGCGCTTCGGGAGGGAATTCCCATGCTAACTCTCGCCGACGAAGAAGCCCGTCTACGTTGAGCCAACGACCATCTCCGCAACGCCCTCTACCTCCTTTCAGTTCAGCAGGACTGAGTGGAGCGACATAGGGCGGCGGGACTCGATACAACCATGAGTGATGCGCTGCTGAGCCTGATGAATGCAACGCCTCGTAACTTCATCCAGCGCCGCATAGCTATTTGCGACGCGATTAAGAGGGGCAGTGTCAGCGACGACTCCCGTCCGGCGTGCTTAAGCGCAGGACGGGAGTCGTCGCCTGCGATTGCTGACCTTCACGGATTGACGGGCGCTCGCCAAATGCCCAGGTTCCTCCCGTGAGATTCCCCGGAAATACGAGATGAACCAAAAAAGAAAGTCAGCATCTGAGAGCGTGCCTGCGGGCACGCTCCGTTGTTTGTTGGGTCGTCAGTTGCAGTTGCGCAACTCCTGGAAATCGAAGTCGGACAGTTTGGCCCAGCCGATGACTTTGCCGGCGACGCTGTCCGGATTCGGCAGATCGTAGTTCGGCACGGTGACGAGCTGAACGAAGCCGCCGGGCGCTTCGGCCTTGACGGTGAAGGCCGCGAACGCGGTTAGCGCGCGTTTCGGGGCAGTTGCATTTGGGGCATCAAGGACATAGATCGGATGCCTGAAGACGAGGTTGCCATTGGCTCCGACCTTGGTTTTCGGGTACACACATTGGCCGACGTTGTTTGCTGCGTGCGCGGCGGGCAGTGAGAGGACGAGGGTGGCCGAAAGGGCCGCAAGCGATTTTTTCATGACGTAGCTCATTGAGGGAGGGGCGGCTGTTTTTGTTGGAGCAGCCGTCCGGGTTATGCGCTTGTTCGAAGCGCGAGAAATGGGATTGGGATGCGGGCCTGTTGCGGCTCAGGAGTCGATCAGGCCGCTTCGAGCAGAGAGATCACGAAGAGCACGACCCATGTCCAGAAATAGGCCGGTGATTGATGCAGCGATTTGGCTCGCTTCCAGAGGTAGACCGGCACGACGAACACGAGCTTGCTGAACTGGGACGTATCGACACCTGCCCGCTTCAGTCGCCGTTCGTCAAACCAGCTCAAGCCGACGTTCAGCAGCAGCGTTATCCACCAGTACTGACCGGATTTGACGGCGAGCTCGCCGGCAAGCCCGGCCATATCCTCGGTTGGTGCGAGTGCGCCGCCGAGCATGGCTTGCAGCATGAGGCCGATGATGGGCGCGAGTGCCAGAATCCAGACGATGGCGTTGCTGATTTTCGCGGTCGGCAACACCGGGGGCATGGAGGAAGTTTCGAGGTGGGCGGCAAGGTCCGTATCTGCCAACGTGTGCCAGTCGACGAAACCTTGTTTCCAGACGAGCGTGCTGAGGGTGATGACGCGCTCTTGGATGAGGCGACGGATCTCATCGTCGGAGACAGGACCGAGACGCCGACCGTCTTTTTCATAGTGCCAGGTATTCACGGGCGATACTCCTTGTAGGGGAAAGAGAACGAAGCGGCAGATGCCGGCCGCGTCGTCGAACGGAACGAGGTGAGTTGTTCGCTAACGCGGCGAGCGGAATAAAAAAGCCGACCGGCGAACCGATCGGCAAAGACGGTCCCGGCGATCCGAGGGGGTAAGTGCCAGAACCCAGGCCAAAGTTGTGAGACGCTGAAATCGGTTATCGAGCGGCGATTGCTGCATTGAGCGCTGTCATGAGCGAAGCGGGCAGGCCGCTCGCAAACTGAAGCGATGTCTCGGTGTATGTCGACGGGTACAGCCATCCCACCTGCAAACGACCGGCGCGCAGCGCGAGGATCAGCTTGGCCCCTCGAACGAGCGGCTTCATCCGACCGTTGTTCGCTGCCAGTGCCGAGAGGTCGGCCTGCGTGAAGTCGAAGATCAGCACGTTGGGATTGTTGGCGTAGACCGACCAGGTGCCCTGCTTGCCATCGACCGTTGCATGATGATCCGCCGACAACTGGATGGAGCCCAATCCGACATTCAGCGCGGCAAGCTCCACGCCGATCGCTTGCTGAATCGAGGTGTAGGTCGTGTTCGAATTGCCGGCGGTCATGACGATCGTACTGCCGTCCATGAAGGCTGGAGCCCCGCCGCAGACCACACCGCTCTGTACAACGGCGTTGTCGCACATCGGGACGGACACGGGGAGTACAACGCGATCAGCCGAATAGGTCCGAATGCCGAGGTACGCGGTCGTGCCGCTCGGGAACGCCGTACCAGTCAGTTGCGATGCGTGCACGAAGTCGATGAAACCCGGCACAACCGGTGCGGCGAGCGACAGCGGCTTACCGGACAGATCAGTCGACCGCGATTCATACGTGAACCCGATACCCGACGCCGGGTCGGCGCCGGAGAGCGTGGTGCCGACACGCGAAAGCGGCTGCGGGGCAAGTCGCTGAGTCTCCAAAATGAGATCCGACCAAGTTCCATCTGCCTTCAGCACGTACTCGCCAGCCAGCCCGTCATATTTGCCGCCGTTGTAGGCACCGAGACCGACACTGGTCCACGTGTTGCTGTCGACCGGCAGATTTTCCTGTTGATCGACTTGCAGTGCGCCGTTGACTATCTGGCGTACATCGCGAACCAAAGCCTGATTCGTCGAGCCCGGTGTCGGGTTGTAGCCGCCGAAGAACGAAATCAGGTAGTCCACGAAGCTGTAGGTCGGCGTGGAAAGTACCAGTGATGCATCCGCAACCTGATAAACCGGGTTGCGAGCCTGGGCGGCGAGATCGTCCTTCGTGACCGATGCCACGCTTCCCTTCGCGATCATCGCATTCAAGACATTGCGCACGGTCGCGATGTCGACGGCGCCATTCGTCGCGAATGTGCCGAGCTTATCGACGATTTGGGTCGCGAGTGATTGTGTTGCCGCGTCCTTGTTGGCGAGATAGTCCGCGTTGGGATCGATCTGACCGCCGAGCAACCCCTGGACGGCGGCAACCGCCTGCGCGCTACTCAAGCCGGTCTGCATTTGGGCGGAAACGAGAGTCGTGAGCGGACTGACGATCTGTGATGACGTCGGTTGAACCGTCTGCGACAGCGTAAAGGTGGCCGGGAACTGGAAGCCGGCCGGGCGGGAGAGGTCTTTTGTGGACGGTGAAACTTGAACCAGCAAAGTCTTGCTCGTCGCATCGCCGTTGTACGGAATCGAGAACTGGCCGGTTGGGTCAGTGACGGCGCTCGGCTCCCCCGGATCACAAGTGCCATTGTTGTTCAGGTCTAGACAGGCGGTTGCACCGACCAGATAGCCGTCGATGGCTTTGCCCGTGATGGTGGGCGTGGGCGTCGTTGGCGTGGTGCCGCCGCCTGCTGACGGCTGACCGGAATCACCACCACCGCCGCACGCAGCGAGCGATGCCGCGATTGATACGCCGAGAATGTGCTTGGCGAACCCCGTATGGTCTTTGACTTTCATTGTTGGCACCTTGCTTAAAAGGACCCGTTGCGGGCCGGAAGTAAAGAACAGAAAGGGGGCCGGCCGTAGCCGGCCCACCGAATAAAAAGCGCCGACCGGCGAACCGGCCGACGAAATGGTTCTGGCAATCCGAGGCTGATGTGTGCCAGAACCCAGGCAACGAACTGGACGAGCGTGAAACTGCATGCGCACTCACTGACGCAGCAGGGGCAGGAACTGCCGGGCGACGAGCCCGTTCCCGTAGTCGGACAGGTGATCGCCGTAGCTGTAGAGATAGTGGCGATCCCGCGTCATCGGACACACGTTGCGGCTGCTGTCGCATAGCGCGTTTGCCGGGTCGTAGACCAGTAGCGCGGGATGGCGACGCTTCAGCGCGTCAACGAGTGCCGTGAACGGCGCCATGCGGGTAACGTGATCGCGATAGCTGATTGCGCAACGCTGCGCCGCACTCATATCGGTGACACCGAGCGCATGCCGCACGAACGGCCACGCGAGTGGGCGTCGATCCATGCACTGTCGCGGATCGCGCAGGCGCGGGTTGTCGAGCACCAGCGCGACGCGCCGCCGGGCCCGCTCGAGCGCCGTCACGGCCTGATCAAGCCCGTCGAGCGCGGCAGATTCACGGGGTGTGGTCTGGTCGCGATCGGCGAAGGTTTGTCCGATTACGTCGCGATCGGTCATGACGAGCACGACGGTCTTGAGCTCGGGCGTGTCCAGCAGCACGCGCAGCGCCGTGATGTTGGCGTCGCGACACAGTGCCGGGTCGTCGCCCGCGTTCGACGACGTGCGCCAGACGCCCGCCATCGGCGCGCAGCTCGGGCGCGCAATCAGCGTCCAGCCTTCGCCGGGCGCCGATTCGCGAACCAGCCCCCAGTACAGCGCGTCAGCCTTGCTGTCGCCCCACACCGCGAAATGCGAGCGCGCACGCTTGTCGGTCGCGCAGAACGGAAACAGCTGTTGCTCGTCCGGCGACACGCCGCACATGGGGTTGACGAATTCATGACCCGCGCCGAGCTTGGCCGTCGTCACATCGGCATCCGGGCTGTAGCCCTTGCGGAACCCGAGTCCGCCGCGCACGTACGTCATCCCGCCGAGATAGACAACGCCGATCATCAGCAGACACGGCGCGACGATTTTCCAGCGTTTCGCCGCCCCGAAGCGGACCGGCCGTTCGATGATCACGGTTGTCAGCCACGCGAACGCGACGGCGATCACGACCAACCCGGTGCGCACCGCCGGCGATGGCACCCGACCAGCGATGACGAAGGCGAACGACAGCAGCGGCCAATGCCAGAGATACAGCGCATAGCTGATCTTGCCGAACCAGACCGCTACGGGCTGCGCGAGTACGCGCCGGTTGATCCAGCCCTCCCGGCCGACCGCAATGAGCGCGACCGCACCGATGACTGGCAGCACTGCCCACGCGCCGGGAAACGCGACGCGCGCGTTCAGCAGCGTGAACGATGCGGCGCACAGCAGGCCGCCGCCGATCGACAGCGCATTGGCCCACGGGCCATCGACGGACCGGAATCGGACGACCGCGATCGCCAGTGCCGCGCCGGCCAGCAACTCCCACATGCGCGTGACCGGCCAGTAGAAGGCGGCGGACGGATGGTGACCGACGAGCGCGACGTTGGCGGCGAACGAGGCGAGGCCGATGACGCCGCATACCCACCCGACGCGCCTGGCCTTGTGCGCAGCCCATAGCACGAGGGGCCAGACGATATAGAACTGTTCCTCGACCCCGAGCGACCACAGGTGCAGCAGCGGCTTGGCTTGCGCCGCCTGGTCGAAATACCCGGCTTCGGTCCACGATACCCAGTTCGACACGAACCCAGCGCTGGCGACGATGTGCTTGCCGAGTTCACGATACTCGTCGCCGTACAGGCTGAACCAGCCCATCGCGTAGGTGGTGAGAAGCACGATGACCAATGCCGGGAAGAGCCGGCGAATCCGCCGTGCGTAGAAACGGCGGAGCGAGAATTGGTCGGTCCCCAGATCGGCGATCAGGATGCCGGTGATCAAGTAGCCGGAGATGACGAAGAACACATCGACACCGACGAAGCCACCGGGCAGCGCGGAGGGAAACGCGTGGAAGAGCACGACGGCGAGCACGGCGGCGGCGCGCAGACCGTCGATGTCGGGCCGGTAGACGAGCGTGCCGGCCGCCGCCGTGGCCGAGGCGGAAAGAGTTTTGGTCATGGTTGTTCTTGTCTACTGCTGCGTTTGGTTTGTAGTGTTTACTCAACAAATCGGGGCGCAATGGCTCGCTCGGCCGCGAGCGGCAGAGGACAATCCGGCATCCCTCGGATCAATAGCTAACGGATTGTAGAATAAACACGACGAGTAAAGATGTGTATACTACGTCGTGAATCAGTCGACGGCGGGGCATCCTGCACGCCATGACTGTGAAGCGCTCAACACCGCCCACCGGGCGTCCGGCTCCGATCTCGATTGCGCTCGGCAAGCGAATCAAGGAATGCCGCCATGCGGCTGAGAAATCCCAGGAAACGCTTGCCTTCGAAGCGCTCGTCGATCGCACCTACATCTCGGCGATCGAACGTGGGATCGCGAACCCGTCCATCGAAACACTGGCGAACATCTGCTATTCGCTGAACGTAACCCTTGCGGAACTGTTCGCGCCGCTGAACGGCGTGTCGCTGAAACCGACGGGCGAGCGCCGCGCGAACGCGGCGACGCCACCGGAGATCAAGCGTCAGCGGTTGCGGTGACGGTCAGGATTTGCGGGGCTGTCGTGATGGTTTTTCCGCATCGCGCGCATCGACGAATGCGCTGATTGTGGGATCGAGTTGTTGGACCAATCCTGAGAGTTGATCTTGCACTGATCATTGTCGCTTGTCGGCCACCAGCAGACGGTCAAGAACCTAGGCACAAAGCTGCCATTCAGAGCCCTCTTGGGTATGCTTATACTGCGCTATGGCCTGCGGATTTTTGTCCAAATTAGTCGGGTAATAATCGCGATTTGCCGTCCAAATAGATAGCTAGACGCATTGAGAGCAAATGTAATGTTCCACCTGACCGCACGCGTAGCCTGGCACGACTCCCGCTGGAACGGATCTGTCTGCCGCCATCCATCGTGCAACTCGTTCTGCGCCGCACTCGACCGCATCCGCGAGGAGCGCGACGACGCGCGCGAAGATATGATAGCCGGCAAGCGATGGAGCACGCTTGAGCCAGACGTGCTGCCTGCCTGCCAAGCGGAGTCGGGCGCGTTCATGAACGACGAGGAATGGGCTCGGCGCTTCGTTCACCCGTACGCGGGCATCAAGAAGGCCGAGGAGACGCACGGGCACCTGAAGCCGACGTTGGTGAAGATCCCGCCGTACGCTACGTTCGTCGTTCCGTTCGCATGGATGCTCAAGAGCGAACAGGAGGCGATCGACGCTCGACTGCCCACGCCGCTTCCCCTCGACGAGGAAGCTCCGTTCAATAGCCCGTGGGTCTTCGGGCGCGAGCGCCAGGAGGCAATCCTCAAACTGTTCACGAGCCGCCTCACGGCGGAGCGCTCGCTGATCTTCTTCTACTGCAAGGAAGGGCAGCCGCTCGGGGACACCTTCTCGCGGCTGGTAATAGGCGTCGGAAGGATCGCCAATGTCGCCCAGCCGAAGGCCTACGAAGTCTCGAAGAAGAAGCCCACGCACTTGATGTGGGACCTGCTCATTCGCCACACAATCCGGCCCGATGGCGAGGACGGATTCCTACTCCCGTACCACGATTACTTAGAACCGACGGGTGATGCCAGCGAAGACGCGCGGCGCGAACGGCTCCTTCGCGAGATCGCGGTGCCCGCCGACCCGGCACACGTTCGGGTCTTCTCTTACGCCGCCGAACTCGCCCCCGCAGACATCGCTCTCTCGACCTTGGTGCGCTGCCTCGAATCGGTGCGGAAGATTCGCATGCATGGCATCGCCAAGGGCCCGTGGGAGCGTCGCGAGGAGTGGCTCAACGAGCAAATCGCCCAAGCATGGCAGGACCGAGGGCCGTTCCCTGGGCTCGGCCCTGTGCTCGAAGCGCTGGGGATGCGCTTAGGGACGGCACTGGCGCTGGAGCTGCGGTCGTCGGGAACGGTGAAGGCCGAAGCCGACCCGTGGCCGACGGTGGACGCGATCCTTCGCGGTGAACAAAAGGCTCCGCAGCCCGCATACACCGAGGACGTGAAGGCGATCCGCGAGACATGGACGGGCCTCGCCGATGAGCGTCGCGCCCTGCTCAAGCTGCTCTCGCGCTTCGCGCTTACCTCGGAGCAGGCGCTCCGCTGGTTCGACCCGAAGGAACGCGCGAAAGGCATCGCCGCGAAGGTGACCGACGAGGAGATCCTCGCGAACCCGTACCGCATAAGCGAGTTGGATCTCGGCGCCTGGAACGACTCGCCGGTGTCCGCCGGCGTTATCGATCGCGGGTTGCTTCCCGACGCGACCATCGCCGCGAAGCACCCGGTCCCGGCGCCGTCGAAGGTGGGCTCGCCGAACGACGCGCGCCGCCTGCGCGCTGCCCTGGTCGCGATCCTGCGTGAAGCATCCGAGAACGGCGATGCGCTCCTCAGCGTGCCCGAAGCGCTTCAGCGAGTGGGATCGCTCGACCTCGCGCACCCGTGCGTCATCGGCTCGGACTGGCCAAGCACGAACCGCTCGATGCTCGCCGGGGTCGTCGAGCTCATCGACATCACCGCTGCGGAAGGAACTCCGATGGCGGCGCTCCAGCTCACGGAACTAAAGGGCCGCGAGGACCGACTTCGCTCCGTGCTTGGCAAGCGTGCAGCGAAGGCTGCGGTACCCATCACGGCCGACTGGCGGAAGCTGCTCGTCACCGCTATCTCCGAGGCGGGCGGCAAGTTCGACAAGGAGAACGAGATCCACCGGCAGGCGATCGACGAACAGGCCGTCGCCCTCGAGCGGCTTATCTCACGGCGTCTCAGCGTTCTCGTCGGACGCGCGGGCACGGGCAAGACGTCCGTCATGGGCGCGCTCATGCTCTGCGACGCGCTCACGAAGGACGGAATCCTGCTGCTCGCGCCGACCGGAAAAGCGCGTGTGCGTCTCGGCAAGGCGACTAGCGCGGAGGCGATGACCGTCGCGCAGTTCCTTCATCGCCTTGGTCGCTACGACGGCTCTCGTCAGCGGCCAAAGTTCGACGGCAAGGACAAGTACCGGAAGGAACGGACGGTTGTCATCGACGAGTGTTCAATGCTCACGATGGACGACCTGGTCGCCGTTCTCGAAGCGCTCGACCTCGCGCACGTCCAGCGCATCATCCTCGTCGGCGATCCGAACCAGCTCCCGCCCATCGGCGTGGGTCGTCCCTTCGCTGACCTCGTCTCGTACCTTGAAACCACGGAGGTGACGGGGGAGAACGGCACGCCGCTCGGCAATGCGCTCGCCAGGCTCTCGGTCGAGGTCCGCGCGGCAGCAGTAGCGTCCTCGTCTGCCTCGGACGCGCTCCGTCTCGCGTCTTGGTTCACGCGCGAGCAGCAGCCCGTCGACGCCGACCGTGTGCTCAGCGACCTTGAGCTAGGCGAGAAGTTTAACGACCTCGAGATCGCGTTGTGGAAGACGCCCGACGAGCTGCGTGCACAGCTCCTGGCGGCGTTCCAGCGGCACCTCGGACTGAGCGGTCCAAGCGACGTCGCCGGATTCGACACGGCGCTCGGTCTCGACGACAAGGGCTGGGTCCCGTTCGACGCGCCGGAGGGCTCCGAGCGCTGGCAGATCCTGTCGCCGGTCCGCATGCAACCGCACGGCGTCCACGACCTGAACCGCTGGGTGCAGCGGCAGTTCCGCGCGAAGGAGCTGGGGGCGGCAGCGACGCTTTGGGGAGTGAGCCTTGGCGACGAGACTATCGTCGCTAAGGACAAGGTCATCCAGACCACGAACCAACGGCGCAAGGCGTACAACTGGGTCGAGCGCGCGAGTGAGGAGCACTATATCGCGAACGGCGAAGTCGCCTTGATGTCGAAGGTAAAGAATATGCTCAAGGGCGTGTTCGCCGGGCGGCCGAACCTGACTTTCGACTACTGGCCCAACCAGTTTTCCAACGGCTACGCTCCTCTCGAGCTGGCCTACGCACTCACCGTCCATAAGTCGCAGGGCAGCGAGTTCAAGAAGGTCTTCGTCATCATGCCGAAGAACAGTAGGCTGCTCTCGCGCGAGCTGGTGTACACCGCGCTCACGCGGTCGCGTGAACAGCTCGTGCTCCTCATCGAGGGCGACAACGCGACAGTGCTCTTCGACCTCACGCGCCCGGAGCGCTCGGAAACCGCGCGCCGCAACACGAATATCTTCCATAGCGTCATCCGCGCCGCCGACGACACTGTGCCCTTCGCCGAGCACCTGATCCACCGGACCGAGAAAGGCCATTTGGTGCGCAGCAAATCGGAGCTGGTCATCGCAAACATGCTGTTCCAGCTCGGTATCCCGTACGAGTACGAGCGAGTGCTTGACGGGACGACCGTGTCGGGCCGCCTTCGCCCCGACTTCTCGTTTGTTACCGCCGACGGCGACCTGCTCATCTGGGAGCACCTCGGCATGCTCAGCCGCCCCGACTACAAGCGGGGCTGGGAGTGGAAGCAAGCTTGGTACGGAAAGAACGGCTTCGCTGAGGGCAAGACGCTCTTCACGTCGACCGAGGAGGACGGCAAGGGTCTCGATTCGGCAGAGCTAAAGAAGACGGCGCTGATGATTAAGAATCTGCTTGAGTAGCCAGTGTCTGAGAATCCGTTGCAGCGAACGGTACTCTACGCGGCCCGCCGCTGAACCAGAGCCTTGAAAGTCCGCATTTCGAAAACTTGACTGGCCGCAATGGGTTGCGGACTCAACTGGTTGCTGCGTTGAGCGATCGACTCTTTTGGGGTGTGCGTTGCCGTTACCTGAGGAGTGGTCGGGCATCGCCGTGCAAGCGCAGCGACGCCCGTGCGAGATCAAGCATCAACGATTGAGCCGCCAATGGAGCGGATCGACACGCCGCCCAGCAATTTCACACTCCGAGCAGCCGCAAGCGATCGGTGGCGGAACGGGGCGTTACCGTTTCGGTCGAGGCGCGCGTTGAATCCGGCGAGCCCCGGCTCATTGCCCGCCGGGTCGATCAGCAACATGGCATGCGGCTCGAACGTCCGGCCATTTTGTTGCCCCTCCATGCCGACCACAAGCGCGGCTCGCCATTTGACCGGATGACGTTGCTGCCAGCCGATGATGACCGACCAACCGGCTTGTAACTCGCGCTGGACGAAATGCAATAGGTCCGCGCCGTCGGCCGTGCACATAGCTGGGCGAACGTCGAGGTTTAGCTCTGCGATGAAGCTTGCGAGCTCAGGCAACGTCAGTCCGTGCAGGTAGTGTGGCCACGCGTCGTCCCATACCACCTGCTCGGGACCGGACGCGTGATACGGCAGGTAGACAGGATCGTCCAGCTTGCCGAGCATGGCGAGCGCCATCGCGACGCAGTGAAATGTACTGCCGCCATCCCAATGGCCTTGGCGGCTGAACAGCGCATTGCCGGAAGTGACGAGTGTGGGCTGCTGACCGAGCCGGATGCCAGGATGGAATTTCTGGATCAGCATGGTCAGTAATCCCCCGGCAACAGGAACGTCGTCGACGAGCGATCCCATTCGGTGATGACCCAGACGGTTTGCCCGCTGGGCAGGACGTAGCTGGACAGCAAGCGCAGCCCGACCTCGATCGACAACTCATTCTGTTCGCGGTCGGATTCGGACAGATCGCCCCAGTCGCCGCACACGTGGCGGATCAGCAGGTCGACGATCGAAACACGCGCGTCGGTGATCGCTTCCAGCGCGGCGGGTGTAGCGAAGATGCGGCCGAGCTTGAAGCGCGGGCCGGCGTGGATCGTGGAAGGTAGCGTCATGATGGACTACTCCTGAAAATGGGCGAGCGCTGGCCTCCGATAGAACCGGATAGCGAGCGCATCGAAGGTGGAAAAGATCAGCGGAACGTCATCAACGCACTGCGGACGGCGGACAGCAGTCGTAGACCGGCCAGCCGTGGCGGCGCGCGACGGCGCCCGCGCAATGCAGCGCAACAAGATGCGTTGGCAGATCGGCGCAGCACGTGACGGATGACATAACAGGACTCCTGTAGGGCGAGTGCGGTCCTCCGGATGAACCGGATGCCGATGTCCCTGAATGAGCTGGGGAAAGACGAGACGCAGGACGCGTCCCGGTGCTACCGCGCTTCCGAGGCGAGCGCGTTCGGATGGTGTTTCGCGAGGATCTTGTTCATTTGCTTGACGAGATCCGGGCGCAAAAACGTCAAGTGCCCGTTGCCATTTTTGAACCAGCGCAGGTGGAAGTAGGCGTTCTCGGCTTCGGTCTTTCGTTGGCGCTGCGCGTCCGAGATGAGCCCCGACATGCCATGCCGATGATCCGGCTCCGGCTTGCCATCGAGCACACTGAACACTCGCATCAGATCGTCCAGTTCGTTCGTCACGTGGTAGTTGGAGCTACCTTGCGAGAGCAGATACCGGACGATGATGCGCTTGCCGAACTTGAAAGGCTGATTGGTCTTGTAGTCCCACGACAGCCGCTGGAAGCATTGCAGCACGCCGCGTTCGAACATGTCGTCGCGTGCTCCGTAGAGCTGCGCGAAGGTGGCTTCGATGTTGGCGGCTGTCAATTCGGGCACGTCGCCTTCGGCAATTTGGTGACTCCACTGGTCGCGAGCTTTCGCATCCATGAAGGTGCGCAAGCCCGACTCCGACATCAGGTAGTCCCAGCCGCGCACGTCGACGATGCGCACCATAGCGGCTTCGGCTTCGTCGCGCTTGGCGTACTCTCCGGTAACGGTCGGCCGGCCGCGACAGCCGTAGCTTTCATCGAGCACGAGTCGCGGGAAGCCGAGATGTGCAGCCTTGGCAAGCTGTTGGGCTTCGCCGAGCAAGTCGAGGGCGGCGCGCACGCGCTCGACGACGGCGACGCGCTGGTTGGCGAGGTTGGCGATGCTGATGCTGGGGACGAGCGTATTCGGTTCCATGTTTCATGGTGATGGGAAGGTGATTGGGAAAGCGACAGCAAAAGGCCGGGCACGAAGCCCGGCCGTTTATGCTGTCGATGTGTGTTCAGCGAGCCGCCGACGTAGCTCTGCCGCGCGGGCCTGAGAACAGCCCAGATGCCGTCTGATGTCGGCGACGGTCGGCCGGACCAAACCGGCGGTTACGTCTCGAACGAGCTGCGACAGGTGGTCGTCGATGGGAGCAGTGGGAAACGGCGTGATCGGACCGTCACGTGGTGCGTGACTGCGAGGCGTCGTCTCATGACGGGGCGCTACATCCTTGCGACTAACGGTCTTGCTGGCGTGACTCCCGATGACTTGCGTGACCCCCGGCTCGCCGAGATTAGTCGCGTCCGTGACTGCCGCGACTACCGGTGCGGTCACGTCGCCCGTCATCGTGACTGTCGCGACGGCCGGTGACGTGACGCCGGTCGCTGAGGATTCAGCCTCAGTTCCCGGCGATCGAAGCGCCACCGTCCATAGCAGGCATGCCACACCTTCGAGCACGGCGGCAAACATCAACCCCGACAGCAAGTCGACACGCCCCCCCGTGATCCCGAGTAACGCGGCGAGTCGCGACGTGACTGGATCGACGAGTAATGCGTCACGTTTAGCCGTGACTCGATCCACTGCGGCCTGCTGGCGTCGCACGTCATCGGCTTCGGCGTTCAGCGCATCCAGTCGTGCGGCAAGCGTCACGCGACGGGATCTGAGCGTCGTACAGTTTCCGATGCAGTTACGCGCCTGCGCGACCGCGAGTTGCGCTGTCACTGTCGCGCGTTCTGCCATGACGGTCGTGAGACTACGAGCAGGCTCCGATACCGAGGTCGTCTGTACCGTTGCCGCCCGCAGCTCACCGGCATGCTGCTGGGCTAAAGTGAAGAACACTGCGTGACCGAAGCATGCCGCCAGCAGACAAGCGCCCCATAGCACGCTACCTACGGCTCGAATGACGATCGGCATCTCCCGGATCAGAGCCGGCAACAGATGCGCGCTCGTGACGAGCACCATGCCGATGGCAATCCAGATGAGCCGTTCAGGTAGCGTACCGCCGCGCTGCCAGCCGGCGAGCACCGACAGACAGAGCGCCGTGGTGGTTGCGCCGACCGCCAGGACGAACGCCCAGCGACGCGCACTCATGCTGCCTTGCCGCCGAGCAGCACGGCCTTGCGTTCGAGCTTGTCGCGCAGCGTCGACGGCGGCGTTCCGGTCGTTTCGTCGGTGTGACCGTTCCCGGTATCGGGGTTGGTCGTACCTGGATAGAACTCTTCCGCGACAGCCGCCGTTTCATCGGGACTGTCTTCGAACGCGCCGTTGGCGAACCCTGCACGCGCAGCGGCGTCGAGCGCGGCCTGATCAAAGCCGGCGGCACGGCGGCGCGCATCCAGTTCCTTCGCCTCGATCAGGGCCTGTTCGAGCGTATTGCCCGAACGCACGCCGAGGTCAACGTAGTAGATCGCCGACCGGTAGCTTTGCGTGGTCGACTTACCGCGCAGCTTCAATTCCAGCGGCAAACAGGCGAGCAGATTCCCCGATACGGCACGGAAGTAGTGCAGACGCGCAGCCAGCGTTCGAATGCTGTTGTATGACGTCGTGCGCAGGATGAACGAACCCATCTCATCGTCGTCACCGACGATTACGTTCAAGCGCCCGTAAGGCTTGCAATTGCCTTGACGGCCGAATGTGCAGCCATCCGGAGACGGGCAGGGGAGGGTTTCGATACCGGTGTCTGTCACACGTCGACACTGTTCGCCGTTACCGACGCACACGGGGCGGCCGGTATCGCGATCGAACAGGGAATATTCGGCACGCAGGTTCAAGTCCGGATCACTGAACAGCACACGCACTGGTATCGCGCGCAACTTGCCCGAGGTAGCCTTGCGCAACGACTCGTTCAGCGGATGAAGCATCCATTCTCCGCGTTGCTGTACCTGGGTGGTGAGGGTGAACTGGTCATCCTTTTCGGGAATGCGCTTGCCATTCTTCTCGACAATGCGCCCAATGGAGATTCGCCCGACAACGGGCGGCGTGATGGCGAGACCTTTGAGCATGGTGGTCCTCAAAATAGAAAATGGGGGGAAGAGAACTGCGAGCGATGCGGGCTATCGGGAAAAATGCGCTTCGAGCTTGGCGTGGATTTCCAGGGCGACGCCCTGCCAGGCGCGAGCACTGATCATCGGGTTGACTTGCAACTGATCGGGTGGTGTTGTCGCAACGCGCTCCGCGTACTGGCTGAGTGCATCCATCACGAACGCTTGCGCGAGCGCGCCGTATCGCGAGAACGTCATGATCTCCGTGAGACATTCGAGGTTGGTCATGGGGAATGGAATCAGGTGGAAACGAGAAAACGCCGGGAACCCGGCTTCGAGATGGCGTACTGCGTTTCGAACTCAGGGTGATCGGCCAGCAGTCGCGCCAGATCGACGCCAGACGAATCCTTGCTGCGCTTGAACGACACGGCGCCGGTCTGGAATACGGCCCGGTTTGCGTCACCCATGGCCTGCTGGATCGTTTGCTTGAATTGCGCTTCGAGCTGCTGGCGCGTCTCGATCTCGGCACGTACGGCCACCAGATCGGCGAACACAGACGACAGGCGATGGTCGTCGCTGAAGTCGACCGTTTCGCCATTTCCCGGATAGAGGTGCCGCAGCGCACGGTCGGCCGACTCCGACCCGTCAGCCGGCGGAGGCGTATCGGTTTCCACGAATCGCCAGAAGCGCGCTTCGAGTTCGACCAGGCGCCCGATCAGCGCATCGTCGCGATCGATTCGATGCACTTCGAGCGCCTGTCCGCACAACAGCACGGCGACGTGTGCTGCCGCCTTGCCAGTGACGGCCAACTGATGCTGCACCTGGATCTGCACATACTCGGGCACGCCATCTCGCCAGAGCCGCGCACCGAACTCGCCGGCCGTTTTACATTCCAGAATCTGTACGTCCGGAACGCCGACGATCTCGCGATCAATGTTCGCCAACATGAAGGGGATCGAGGGATGCCGCAGCACGGCGTTCACGCGTCGAACCCGGTTGCCGGTCTGTTTCGTGTACGAGGCGGCGACGATGGGTTCGAGCAGCGTGCCCCAGTACGTGGGCGACGTCGTATCGTCTGGATCGGGGCGGGGCAGGCCGTCCGCACGGCCAGTCTTGTCGAGCCACAATTCCAACGTGCTCATGTAGGGGTTCAGGCCGACCGCAGCAGCGGCATCCGATCCGCCGATGCCGGTTCGGCGCACGGCGAGCCAATCGTCGCGACTCAGTTCTTGCGTCTTGACGAGCTTCAGTGCGGGCTTACGTGCACGGGGTGGTTCAGGATGAGGTGTCGTCATGGTTTGCTCCGAAAACAAAAAAGCCCGGCAGAGCAATTCTGGCCGGGCGAGGGGTGAGGGGATACGCGGGCTATCCGGAACCGATACGGCGAAGGGCGTCTTGCAATGCGTCGTGCGCGAATGTCACGAGCTTGCCGTTTCCGAGGTGGACAGTCGTACCCTGGGGCTTGATTTGCAGGATCGTGGCGTAACGGCCACCGAACCGTAATCCTGCTCCGCGCGGAATCTGAATGCGCATGTCGACAGCCAGAGGCGGTATGGGCTTGGTCATGCCACAAGCTTCATCGCCTCGTCCCAGGCTTTCTGCTTCAATGTCGCGCCTGCCCCGAACCAGGCGGCGTCGAGGCGGTGATCGTCAGTGCGTGCGCGGCGATGGTGATCGACATACTCTGTCACTGCGTTCAGAAGGCCCCACGCCGTACCCGACGCCGAAGCCAAATCCGAGCCTTTTCCATGTCCGGCGTAGAGCTGGCCGACCGCCTTGATCGCGCGCTCGTTGACAGCCACCGCTTCACGATCGGGAAGATTGGTCGTCGAGTAGGTCAAGACGCGCCGCAGGAATGCCTCGGCCGCCGAGTCGGTCACCTTGCGTTCGGACAACGCCTTGGCTCGGACCATGAACGCGTCCCATGTGGAGACGGCGATGCCGAGCTGGCGTTTGACAGCCGCCGCGTCGAACTGCGAGCGGTGTGAGACTTTGATTGCGCCAGCGCTATTACCCAGGGCGATCTGCAGGGTATTGTTGCAGACGACGCGCACCGACGTGAACTGCGCGGTAGTGGCCAACGTTCCGTCGCAGGCGGTGGCCAAGAGCAGATAACCGTTGACCTGATCCTTGCCCTTGAGCGAACCGGACTGACCCGTGCGCGCCAGCGCCCAGAGCTTGCGGCCTTCCTTCAACACGCCGGCCGTCTCGAGTTGAAAACCGCCGATCTCCGTCAGGTCTCGATAAAACTCCAGGATCTCTTCGGGTTGCACGACCTGATATCGCGCGGAGACGACGGACAACGGCGCCTTGTTGTCCGAGCGGTACAGCACTTTCTGTTCGGGAAACGCGTGGATCGAGCCGAGATTGCGTTCGCCGGCGGCGACGAAGCGCACCTCGGCTTCTTCGATTCGCCAGTCCATGCCGGCGGCGCGTGCCCAGACGTCGAGCGGCTGTTTGGGGGCGAGCTTGTTGCCGAGGCCGTGCCAGGGTTCCTGACCGACGTAGGCCATGTTTTGGACGAGATGCATTGAAGACTCCTGTTCGAAAAAGAAGGCATAACGCCCGGCACACGCCGGGCAGATCGGATTGAACGAATGACGATCGGACGACGCGCAGCGTCGCGACGAAGGCGGCGAGCGCGACGATCAGCCGTGTTGTGTGCCGAAGGCGTGTCCGCATGATCGGCACCGGTAGTTGTCGAGAACGGCGTCATCGATGGCAGAACCGACGGCGGAGCCGGCCGCGCAGCCAGCGGCACTGCCGAGCAGGCCGGCGATCACCGCGCCGGCCAATCCACCGAACACTGAGCCGATCGGTCCGCCAATCGCGCCGACCGCCGCACCGGCTTCGGCTCCAGACAGCGCCATCGCCATGCCGCCGGTGGCGCCGGCCACACTGCCGATCGTGCCGACCGCCTTGCGCGCGACGTTGAGCGTTTCGACGCGCGGTGAATGGCAGTGTGGGCAGCGCGGCGCACTCTCGTCCGACGTCGGCGTATGTAAATCGGGTGCGGTGTCCGGCGCAAACGAAAAGCAATCGGGATCGTGCGGCGTGTGTCGGTCGGCGCGACGAAAGGGTGGGGATTCGTCCAGGTCGAACGGCTCGACGTCATCGAACTCGAATGACTCGCGCGCGCGAGTCCGTGTGTCGAACGAGGGCGCATGTCGAGACGCGGCCCCCTCCGGCCGGATGGCGTGCAGCGCATGATCGGGATAGGGCGCGTGCGCTTCCCATTCGTCATCGAGCGGATAGCGTACCGGCGGCGCGGAGAGAACCGGCGCTGCTGCGCCGGCCGGTGGGACACTGGGTGGCGTAACGCGGTATCTGCGGCGCCAGATGAAGAAGGCGACCGCGATACCCAGTGAGAGAAATGCCGCCATGATGGCGGCAAATGCATAGGGGGAAGACATGAAACCTCCGAGCGAAGTGCGCCGGGGCGGGAATGCCCTGGCGGAGCGGCCTTAGCTGACCGTGCTCTGGAAGGTGATATATGGATGAATCTTTTTAGAATCGACCGCAGCGGTAGAACCAGGGGGCACGAGTTCGTTCTTGAACCGGATGCTCGCGTAGATACATGGCATCGGGGATTCATCGCTTGATGGCCGCACAAAGTAACGGAATGGCCGATAGCTTCGTGAAAGCGAAGCCGGACGCAGCGACTGCTCGACGTTATATTACGACGGATAGATTCGTCGAGCGCGTTGGCATGTGACTGTCTGGCTTTGGAGGGAAGTACCGGCTCACGAAGTTAATCTTCGTTAGTTTTCTGAAAGCAGTGCCTTTATAAGGCGACGAGCGAGCGCGTTTTCCACTAACCTTTGCTATGCTCTAATAACGAAATCGAATCGGTATTTTATTTCTGTTTGCTTTCCAGAATTTTACATTAAAATTATCGTCGAATTGTCTGAGAGCAATAGAGCACCCCCCACATGTCGGCGGCGCATCGGTGCTCGTCGAGCGTTATCCGACGTTCGTGCACGCGGTGCTGTACGTCGGGCTCGCCTACCTCGCATGGTTCGGCCTGAGTGCGCTGCGGCGCGCGCTCAAGCCAGGGCACGCCACGCTCGACGTGCGCGGCG
Organism: Burkholderia singularis; assembly: GCF_900176645.1. Classification (GTDB taxonomy): domain Bacteria; phylum Pseudomonadota; class Gammaproteobacteria; order Burkholderiales; family Burkholderiaceae; genus Burkholderia; species Burkholderia singularis. The sequence goes on along the minus strand of NZ_FXAN01000079.1, from coordinate 8,497 downwards.
ACACCGCCGCGCCGCCTCCGCAAGGCGGGCTCGCGATCGTCCTGAGGACGCTCGCGTTCACGTGGCTCAATCCGCACGTCTATCTCGACACGTTCCTGCTGATCGGCACGGCGGGCGCGCGCGAGCCGGAAGGCACGCGGCTCGCCTTCGCGATCGGGGCGATGACCGTCAGCGCGGTGTGGTTCGTCGGTCTCGGTTACGGTGCGCGGCTGCTCGCGCCGTGGTTCCGCCGGGCGGTCGCGTGGCGCGTGCTCGATGGGGCGATCGGCAGCATGGTGCTCGTTCTCGCGGCGGTGCAGTTCAGGTGATGCCGGCCGTGGCCGCGGCGGGCGGCCGGTGCGCCGCACCGCGCGCGGCATCGGTCACGCCGCGCCACGCTTGCGCACGTCGCTGACCGCGGCGAGCAGGTCGTACTTGCGGATTTTTTCGTAGAGCGTGCTCTTGGCGATCCCGAGCTGGCTCGCCGCCTGCGTCAGATTGCCCCCGTGACGCGCCAGCGCGCGGCGAATGTACTCCGCCTCCGCCGTCTTCAACGAATCGGCCGTGTCGGGCGCGGGCGTGTCCAGCGCCTGCTGTTGCGTGGTGTGTGCCGTCGAACGCGTCGCGGCTCCGATCTCGGCCGGCAGCTTGTCCGCGGTGATCACGGCGCCTTCGGACAGCAGAAGCGAACCCTCGATCGCATTGCGCAACTCGCGCACGTTGCCCGGCCACGGGTAATTCAGGAGGCGGTCGTACGCTTCGTCGTCGAACGCGCGGGGCGGCAGGCCGTAGCACTCGCACAGGTGCGCCAGCCAGTATGCGATGAGCGCCGGCAGATCCTCGCCACGCTCGCGCAAGGTCGGGATCGACACAGTCGTCACCGCGATCCGGTAAAAGAGATCCATGCGGAACATCCCTTTCGCGATCGCATCCTTCAGGTCACGATGCGTCGCGGCGACGAGGCGGAAGTTCACCTTGCGCGGCGTGTTCTCGCCAAGACGGTAAATCTCGTTTTCCTCCAGCACGCGCAGCAGGTGAGGCTGGATGTCGACCGGCATCTCACCGATTTCGTCGAGAAACAGCGTGCCGCCGTCCGCCGCCTCGATCTTGCCGGCCGCCCCCGATTTGCGCGCCCCCGTGAACGCACCCTCCGCGTAGCCGAACAGCTCGCTCGCGAGCAGTTCCCTCGACAACCCGCCGCAGTTGAGCGCGACGAACGGCCCGTCGGCCCGATCGCTCGCCTGGTGGATCCCCTGCGCGAAAAGCTCCTTGCCGACGCCGGTTTCGCCGAGCAGCAGCACCGGCACCTTCGACGGCGCAAGCTGGCGCGCCTTGCTCACCGAGGCGCGCAGTGCCGGGCTGTCGCCGACGATGCGCTCGAACGCGCTTGCCGCGCCGCGCTGGCGATCGCGCCCCCTGACCACCGGCATCGCGCCGCGGGGATTCGCGGCACCGGGAATGACGATCAGGAACCCGAGGATGTCCGCGCCTTCGCGCAACGTTTCGATATGGGCGTAGCGCAGCCACGCGGGCGCGCTCCCGACCGGTCGGCCGCTGGCGTAGTGCTCCATCCCGGGCAGGACGAGTGCGCCGTCCAGCTGCACGTCGAAACCCAGCCGGCGCAACGCGGGGACGACCTGCGCGTTCGCTTTGACGAGACGCCCCCGTTCGTCGACGATGAGCATCGCATCCGCGGGCGTCGCCCCGAAGCGGGACGCGCAGCGATCCAGCAGACGCAGGCGGCGCTCCATCCCGTCCTTCGCGAGCCGGCCCTCGATGCGTCCCGCGAGCGACACGGCCAGCGCCAGGCTGTAGCGGTTGTAGGTGTCGGCGAGCCCGGATACGTCGATCACGCCGAGCACGTGCCCGTCGAGCGGATCGTGAATCACCGCCGCCGAGCAGGTCCAGCGCTTGATGCCGGCGCAGAAGTGCTCCGCGCCATGAATCTGCACGGGCTGCTTCAGCGCGAGCGCAGTGCCGATCGCGTTCGTGCCGCAGTTCAGCTCGGTCCAGTCGCAGCCGGGGACGAGCCCGACCTCGCTGGCCGGCTCGAGAATCCGCATGTCGCCTTCCTGCTGGAGGATCATGCCGCTCGGATCGGCCAGCAGCATCACCGTGCCGGTCTGCGACAGCAGTTCCCGGGTCTGCTGCATCAGCGGCACGCCCACCTGGATGAGCTGTGCGTTCGATGCGCGCCATTGCTCCAGCCGGTCTTCGTCGAGCGGCGGCGGCGCCCGGCCCACGCCAGGATCGACATGGCCGACCAGGCAGCGCTGCCACGAGTCGTCGACGACGCCGCGCACGTCGGCCGAGCGCCAGTCGCTGCCCGTCACGAGGTGTTCCCACGCGGCCATGATGCTGGCGTCGTGCTGCGGACTGGGAAACCAGTCCATCGGGGTGCCTCTCTGTTGCATGCGTGTCTCCTGACGGTCCGCCGGCATGGCGAACCGTGAGGCCGTCCGTGCGGCCATTTTTCTAGACGTTCGGCATCGCCCGGCCGTGGCCAGCCGGGGATTCGTGCCGGTTATCGTACTCCGATCCGACATGGTCGTCGGCCTCGGGCAAACGTCGAGAAGCAATGCGCGCGCCAGGCCGTCAGCCGCCGCGACCCGCAGCGCCGGCGTGGCCCCGGACGCCGGCCGGCGTCCGAAAAAAAAAGCCGTCCGAAAATCGAACGGCCGGAAATCGAACGCCCGCCGGATGGCGGGCCGGAGCGAGGCCCGCGGACGCCGGGCCTCATCGACGCGATCAAACCTCAGATCATTCGGCGCGCTCCGGAATCGGCAGCTTGACCCATTCCGCATAGAACGCGTCGATGTCCGGCTCGAAGTCGTGAATGACCGGATACCACGGGGTCGGCGCTTCGACGTCGTGCATCGCGCCGCACGTCGGACAGTAATACTCGCGGTACACCTGCCATTGCGTGTCCGGCGCCATCAGGCGCGGATAGACCTCGTCCATCGCCTCTTCCGAATCGCGCACGAAGATGTTCGCGTTCAGCTTCCAGTTCTCGCGGTAATCGCCGAACACGTGGCCGCAATCGCACTGCGTGACCCATTTCTTCGTCGCCCACTGCTGCACGATGTACAGGTGCGGGCCGAGCGGCAGCACGATGCGGTCCTTCCAGCCGAGCTTCTGCTGCAGCGCATCGACGTACATCTGGAAGCGCTCGCCGTCCTTCGGCATCGACAGCATGCGCAACGTCGTGTCCCAGTCGAGCTTGCCGTCGACCAGGTTCCTGATCTGTTCCTTGGTGTAGGTAGACATCTCCAGTCCTCTCTGTTGGTGGCGTGGCAATGGTGCGGCTTACTCTTCGACCAGCACCACGGTATTGACGTCGGGCATCTTCGACAGGTCCATGCGGAATTTCGAGCCATAGGTCGGCACGTCGAGCTCGTCTTCGGTGAGCGTCCACGTTGCCGGCAGATCCCAGAACGTGCGGAACTGCTGCTCGAATTTCGTCGACAGGCCGAAGCTCGTCGCGAACATGTGCTGCACCTGCGTCGACGCATGCTTGACGAGGATCCGCTCGCGTTCGCCCTTCATCCATTCGCGGGTCGGCTGCGAGCGTGCGAGGCGCGCGTTGCGGATCTCGACGCGCTGCAGCGCCGTCGCCTTTGCATCGACCGTCCAGATCCCGTTGGCGTCCCGCGTCGCGACCGCGCCGTACACCTTCTGCGCGTATTCGGGCAGCAGCACCGCGTTGTTGAGATCGCGTTCGATCGCGTCGATCTCGCGATCGAGCGGATCGCCGAAGCCGGGGCCGCCGCGCAGGTAGTTCAGGTACAGGTCGTAGTTGCTGTAGCAGTCCTCCGTCGTCATGCATTGCTGGTCGCGCTTGATGACCGCGCCGGCGTTCAGGTGGTTTTCGTAGTCGGGGAAATCCGGGTTCGTGTCGCCGCCCAGCGGCAGGCTCTCGCCGAGCGCGATGCGCTCCTGAAGGCCCGTGCGGTGCGCCTCGAAGCGGTAGCCGGTCGCCGCCGGGTAGCCGCCCATCAGGCCCCAGTCGCTGTTCATGTAGCCGTTGCCCATGAAGAACATGGTCCAGTCCTGCGCCTTCCAGACCATGCGCAGCGTCTCGAAACCGCAGCCGCCGCGATACTTGCCGTAGCCGCCCGAGTTCGCCTTGACGTTGCGGCCCAGGTACAGCAAGGGCTCCGCCATCTCCCAGATCTCGATGTCGCCCATGTCGCCTTCGGGGTTCCAGATCGCGGCGGCGTGGTTCAAGCCGTCCTTGATCGCGCACGCCCCCGTGCCGCATGACGATGCCTCGAAGCTGTTGACCGCGTGGATGTCGCCGTCCTGGTTGATCCCGCCGCCTTGCAGCCAGTTCGACGTGTTCGCGTTGCCCGCGTTGACTTCCTCGAGGTAGCCGCGGCTGAAGTACGCCTGCGACAGGCCGCGCCACATCGCGCTCCATCCCGAGACGAGGAAGTGCCATGCATACGCGTGCCCGGTGCGGCGGTCGTCCGGGTTCATCCACGCGCCCTTGGGCAGGTGGAATTCGGTGCCGAAATACGCGCCGTCGTTGATCCGCTGCGTCGGCACGAGCGTTTGCGTCATCATCACCCAGATGCCGCTCGTGAACGCGACCTGGTGCGCGTTGTACGAGTGCCAGCCCCAGCGGCTCGCGCCGTCGAAATCGAGGCGCCACGAGCCGTCCTTGCGGATTTCCATTTCCACCGGCGAGTGCATGATCGAATCGAGCTTCGCGAACGCCGACGAGGTCTGCACGTCGGGATGGTTGTACGGCACGTCGACGAACGCGACCTTGCGGTACTTGCCCGGCAACGTCATTGCCTTGATGCGGGTCTGCAGGCCGCGGCGGCCTTCCTCGATCACCTCGTACGCGAATTTCTCGTACGCGTCGAGGCCTTCGTCTTCGATCACTTCCTCGATCAGGTCGCGGATCATGTGGCAGCCGGCGATGCGCGTACGTTCGTCGAGAATCCAGTATTTCGGCGTGCGAACCGAACGCTGGCTTTCATGCAGCCAGTCGCGCAGCGGCGTGTCGTTCACGCCGGTCTTGCGGCACGTGATCATGTAGCCGTCGCCGAAACGCTGCACCTGGCCCGTCGACATCGAGCCCGGCGTCACCGCGCCCGTGTCGATCACGTGCGTCACTCCACCGACCCATCCGACCAGCTTGCCGTGCGCGAAAATCGGCACGATCGTCGCGATGTCGCACGGGTGGACGTTGCCGATCGAGCAATCGTTGTTGGTGAACATGTCGCCGGGGTTGATGCCCGGGTTGGCTTCCCAGTTGTTCTCGATCATGTACTTGATCGCGGCGCCCATCGTGCCGACGTGGATGATGATCCCCGTCGACGTGAGCACGCAGTCGCCCGCCGCGTTGTAGAGCGTGAAACACAGCTCGCCTTCCTGCTCGACGATCGGGCTCGCGGCGATCTTCTTGGCCGTTTCGCGCGCGTGGACGAGGCCGCCGCGCAGCTTGGAGAACATCTTTTCATAGCGGATCGGGTCGCGTTCGCGCAGCTCGAGCCGCTCGAGGCCGTTGTAGTGGCCGGTCTGTGCGGTGCGCTCGAGGATGCCGTCGCGGAACTGCTTGAGCGTCTGACCGTTCTTGAGCAAGTCGGCGAACCCGACTTCCTGGCTGGACATCATGTTCATCGCGTGTCTCCTTACTTGACTTCCTTGAGATGGAAGAGGCGGTGCTTGTCGAGCGTGGTGGCGAACCCCTTCGGGACCACGAACGTGGTCGCGTCGGATTCGATGATCGCGGGGCCGGTAATTTCGTTGCCCGGCTTGAGGGCCTCCATCTTCCACAGGTCCGCGTCGTGCCACTGCTTGTGCCGATACAGCGGCCGCGTGCCGATGCGCGCCTCCGCCGGCGGCGTGGGGCCGCCCGCCGGGTCTTCCGGCAACACCGGCTTCTGCGTGACGACCATCCCGCGCATGATCGCGCCCGTGACCGAGAAGCCCAGCTCCGGCGAGCGCGCCGAGCTGGCATACACGCGGCCGTAGGTGTCCTCGAACGCATCGACGATCCGGTCCCAGTCTTCCGCGCCGGACGCGCTGACGATCGGCGATTCGATCTCGAGGTCGTTGAGCTGCCCCATGTACTGCATCCGGAAGCCCGGACGCAGGATCACGTCCTGCTCGCTGAAACCGTTGATGCGGAATTCCTCGATCACCTTGGCGGCCAATTCGGACCACGCCTTCTGGATCGTCTGTGCGGCCTGGGCCTTTTCGGTATCGGGCGCGGACTGCGGCAGCGCGAGATCGACGCTCTTGTCGTAGCGGTATTCGAAATCCGCGCACGCGCAGCCGAATGCCGAGAAGCCGGCCGCCCAGGCGGGTACGACCACATCCTTGAAGCCGAGTCCTTCGGTGTAGCCATAGGTGTGCACCGGCCCCGCGCCGCCGTACGAGAAGCAGACGAATTCGGTCGGGTTGTAGCCCTTCGCGCTGACGTTCGAACGCAGGTATTCGCGCAGCTGCAGATCGAGCAGCTCGATCACGCCGGCCGCTGCGTCTTCGACGGAAAGCCCGAGCGGATCGGCGATCTGCGCCTTGATGTGCTCGCGCGCGCGGTTCACGTCGAGCTTGATCGCGCCGCCAAGGAAGTTGTCCGGGTTCAGGTAGCCGAGCACGACGTGGCAATCCGACACCGACACCGTCGTGAGCCCGCTGTCCGGCCAGCAGGTGCCGACGCGGTAGCCGGCGCTGTCCGGGCCGAGCTTGATCGCGCCGCTGTACGGGTCGAGACGCACGAAGCTGCCCGCGCCCGCGCCGACCGAATCCATCGTGACGAGCGGCAGCGACAGCACGAGGCGCGCCATGTCCGGGTCGGACGCGATCGCGAAATTGCCTTTCGTGATGAGCGCCATGTCGAACGACGTGCCGCCGATGTCCGAGCAGGCGATGTTGTCGTAGCCGAGCGCCTCGCCGAGGAGTTTCGAACCGATCACGCCGCCGATCGGGCCCGAGACGATCGTGCGCGCCAGTTCCTTCGCCTTCCAGCTGATCGTGCCGCCGTGGGTGGCCATCACGCGGAGGTCGAACTTCGCGCCATGCTTGCGGAAGCGGTCGCTGACCTTCTTCAGCGTCTGCCGCGACGGCTCGGCGGCGTACGCTTCGAGCACCGTCGTGTTCATCCGGTGGCTTTCCTTGCGCTGCGGATAGTAGTCGACCGATGCGAACACGGGGAGGTCGACGCCGCGTGCCTTCAGTTCATCTCGGACGATGTCGCGCGCCTCGCGTTCGCTCGTGGCGTTCTTGTGCGATTGCAGGAAGCAGATCACGATCGCCTTCGCACCGGCGGCGACGAGTTCGCGCGTCGCCTGACGGACTTCGGCTTCGCGCACCGGAATGACGATGTCGCCCTGGACGTCGGTGCGCTCGGTCACGCCACGCGTACGCGAGAGCGGCACGAGCGGTTCGTCGTAGCGGTGCGTGTTCAGGTGGATCCGCTCTTCGAGCGCGTAGCCGAGATAGCTCTGGATCGCGCGGCCCATCAGGTGCACGTGCTCGAAGCCCTTGTTCACCAGCAGGCCGACGTCGAGCCCCTTGCGCTGCACGACGCGGTTGAGCATCGCCGTGCCGGAATACACGCAGGTCACGAGTTCGGGATACACGTCGTCGACGTCGCGCTGCCAGTGCGCGAGCGCGTCTTGCGACGAATTGAAAATCGCGAGCGATTCATCTTCAGGATTGCTCTGCGCCTTGCCGACGACGAACCGCCCGTCCGCGCGCACGAAAAAGGTGTCGGTCATCGTGCCGCCTGCGTCGATGCCCAATACCTGGACTTGCGAAAGCCCTTCCATGTTGGCGTCTCCATTGATTGAAGTAGTGGCGAGCCGGGTTCGTGTTTCCCGATTGCGGCCGTTCGACAGGAACCGGCGGCTCGTGTCATGGAAGCGCAACAAGCGTGCCACGCGGGCGGTGGCACGGGCGGGTGGCGGCACAGCCTTGTGGGGCGGCGCATGGCGGGTTGGACGAGAAAAGCGTTGCGCGTAATGCGCGCCGTTCGGCGACCGGATTCCGAACCGGCGGAGCGTTCGAATCTCGGTCGGTGGTTCCGGCGCGGGAGGGCCGTGCCGGTCGATACCGGGAATTCTCGGCGAGAGAAAAATCGACTCGACCTGCTTCCGCAGCCCTGCAATTTCAGATCAGCCTGCTCCCCGCCGCGCTATATTGACGCGCAAATCCACAAAATTGGCCTATGCGGCGCCGCCAATGGCACTTAGATACGGAATTGAGCAGATGACCGATCAAGATAACGCATTACCTTCACGCATCGAGATTCGACCGACCGCCGAAACGCATTTCGACGGCTTGTGGACCGCGATCGACACGGTTGCTCGCGAACGGCTTTATCTCGCCTTCTTTCAGGCGCCGCCGAGAGAGGCGTCGTACGCCTTCTATCGCAACATCATCGAGAACGACCTTTGCCAATTGGTCGCCGTTTGACCTTGCCCCTGTTTCACGAATCCCATAACCGAGGCAATCAGGCCGCTTGCCCTTGCTGAGCGGCGGCCCAGTTCTTCTCGAACGT
>NZ_FXAN01000004.1 GCF_900176645.1 Burkholderia singularis | reverse complement strand
CTTGACGAACGCGCGGCGGCGCCCGCATCGCCCGCATCGCCCGCATCGCCCGCAGCGCCCGCATCGCCCGCATCGCCCGCAGCGCCCGCAGCGGACTGCGATGCGATAATCCCGTCATCCGTTCACGTCATCCGTTCGAAGGAGCCCATTCGTGACCACCGCGTCCGCGATTGCCGTCGAAGGTTTTTTCGATCCGGCGACCAGCACCGTCAGTTACCTGCTGCTCGACACCACCCGCAACGAATGCGCGTTGATCGACAGCGTGCTCGACTTCGACCCGAAGTCCGGCCGCACGCGCACCGCGAGCGCGGACAAGCTGCTCGAGCGCGTGCGGGCGCTCGGCGCGCGCGTGCGCTGGCTGCTCGAGACGCATGTGCATGCCGATCATCTGTCGGCCGCGCCTTATCTGAAGAGGCAAGTGGGCGGCGAGATTGCGATCGGCGCGGCCGTGGTTCGCGTCCAACGCGTGTTCGGCACGCTGTTCAATGCCGATACGAGCTTCGCGCGCGACGGCAGCCAGTTCGACCGTCTGCTCGAGGACGGCGACACGCTGCCGCTCGGCACGCTGACCATCCGCGCGCTGCACACACCGGGCCATACGCCCGCCTGCATGACCTATGTGATCGACGACGGCGGCACCCTCGCCGCGTTCGTCGGCGATACGCTGTTCATGCCGGACTACGGCACCGCCCGCTGCGATTTCCCCGGCGGCGACGCGCGCGCGCTGTACCGGTCGATCCGCAAGGTGCTGAGCCTGCCCGCCGACACGCGCCTTTATCTGTGCCACGACTATCAGCCAGGCGGGCGCGCGGTGCAATACGTCAGCACGGTGGCCGAGCAGTTGCGCGCGAACGTGCACGTGCGCGACGGCGTGTCCGAGGACGAATTCGTCTCGATGCGCACCGCGCGCGACGCGACACTCGATATGCCGATGCTGATGCTGCCGTCGGTGCAGGTCAACATGCGCGCCGGGCACCTGCCCGAACCCGAGGACAATGGGGTGCGCTATCTGAAAATCCCGCTCAATGCGCTTTGACGCACCGGCGCGCCGGCGACGGGCGCGCATTGACACGCCACGACAAGCCCGACGATAAAAAAAGCCCGTGCGGCACACGCACGGGCTTTTTCCCGATACTTCCCTCGTCGGCGGATCAAGCGACAGGCCGCACGGCATCCGGTATCGCCGCACCCGCCGAGCGCACTATCGCCGGCAACCGCGTCAAGCCACCGCCGCCGTCCTTTTCCGCTCCTGACGCTGCATCACGAAATTCGCGCCGATGACACCGATCGTCACCGCGACGATGAAAAGCGTCGCGAGCGCGTTCATTTCCGGATTCAGGCCCAGCCGCACGCGCGAGAACACCACGAGCGGCAGCGTCGTCGAGCCGGGGCCGGACAGGAACGCGGACAGCACGAGATCGTCGATCGACAGCGTAAACGACAGCAGCCACCCCGATACGAGCGCCTGCGAAATCAGCGGCAGCGTGACGGCAAAGAACACCTTGAGCGGCGTCGCGCCGAGATCGAGCGCGGCTTCTTCGAGCGACGGATTCAGTTCGCGCACGCGCGACTGCACGATGATCGCGACATACGAGATGCACAGCATCACGTGGCCGAGCCAGATCGTGAACACTCCGCGGCCCGCCGGCCAGCCGAACCATTTGCCGAGTTCGATGAACAGCAGCAACAGCGAAATCCCCTGAATCACCTCGGGGATCACGAGCGGCGCGTTGATCATCCCGCTGTACAGCGCGAAACCGCGAAAACGGCCCATCCGCGCAAGCACGAAGCCCGCCCACGTGCCGATGGCGACCGATGCGAACGCCGTCATCACGGCGATCTTCAGCGACAGCCACGCAGCGGCGATAAGCTCGTCGTCCTCGATCAGCGCCGCATACCAGCGCGTCGAAAAACCGGACCAGACCGTGACGAGCTTCGATTCGTTGAACGAATAAACGACGAGGCTCACGATCGGGATATACAGGAACCCGAAGCCGATCGCGAGCATCAGCACCTGCAGGAAGCGATTCGGTTTCATCGACGCCGCCCCTCCTGCTCCTTCGCCTGGAAGTGCTGGAACATCGCCATCGGCACGAGCAGCAGCAACACCATCGCGCAAGTCACGGCTGACGCCATCGGCCAGTCGGCATTATTGAAGAACTCGTTCCACATCACGCGACCGATCATCAGCGTGTTCGCGCCGCCGAGCAGCTCGGGAATCACGTACTCGCCGACGGCCGGGATGAACACCAGCAGGCAGCCGGCGATGATGCCGTTCCTCGACAACGGCAGCGTGATCTGCACGAACGCCTTCCACGGCTTCGCGCCGAGGTCGTATGCGGCTTCGAGCAGGCGCAGGTCCATCTTCACGAGATGCGCGTACAGCGGCATCACGAGGAACGGCAGATACGAGTACACCATCCCGATATAAACGCCGGCATTGGTGCGATACAGTTCGATCGGCGCGCTGATGAGGCCCGTCCACATCAGAAAGTTGTTCAGCAGACCGTTGTTCTTCAGGATGCCGATCCATGCATACACGCGGATCAGGAACGACGTCCAGAACGGCAGCATCACCGCCATCATCAGCAGGTTGCGCGTGCCCGGATTGGAGCGCGCGATGTAATACGCCATCGGATAGCCGAGCAGCAGGCACAACAGCGTCGTGACCGCCGCGACGACGACCGAGTTCACATAGGTCGCGAAATACAGGCTGTCGCTGAACAAGAATGCGTAGTGCTTCAGGTTCAGCGCGATGTGCAGCACGCCGTCCTGAATCGACGTGAGTTCCGTGTAAGGCGGAATGCCGAGCTGCAATTCGGCAAAGCTGATCTTGACGACCAGCACGAACGGCACGAGGAAAAACAGCACGAGCCAGAAGAACGGGCCCGCGACAACCGCCGTGCGCCCGGTCAGACCGAACCGCTTCACCGGCCATGCGAACAGAGACGAAAGCGCGCTCATGACGTCAGCACCACGCCGGCCGATGCGCTCCAGCGCACGTAGATTTCGTCGCCCCAACCAGGCGAATCGAGTTCGGCGATCGCGAGGCTCGACACGTTCGCGATCACCGTCTTGCCGGATTCGAGCTTCACGTGGTACAGCGAATAGCCGCCCATGTACGCGACATTCGAGATGACGCCGCGCCCCCAGTTATATGCGCCGTCGGCGGGCTTGCGCGTCAACGCGATCCGCTCGGGGCGCACCGACACCGTGACCGGCATCCCGAGCGGCCCCGTGATCCCGTGGTTCACGTACAACTGGCTCGGCAGATCCGCGGATTCGATGAACACGTGATCGGGCTCGTCCTCGACGGTCGTGCCCTCGAACAGGTTCGTCGAACCGATGAATTCGGCCGAGAAGCGGCAGTTCGGATATTCGTAGACTTCGTTCGGCGTGCCGATCTGCACGATCTGGCCTTCGCTCATCACCGCGAGGCGGCTCGCCATCGTCATCGCCTCTTCCTGGTCGTGCGTGACCATGATGCAGGTGACGCCCACCTTGTCTAGAATGTTGACGAGTTCGATTTGCGTGCGCTGGCGGATCTGCTTGTCGAGCGCGGACATCGGCTCGTCGAGCAGCAGCAGCTTCGGCCGCTTGACGAGCGAGCGCGCGAGCGCCACGCGCTGCTGCTGGCCACCCGACAGCTGATGCGGCTTGCGGCTCGCGTAGCGGCTCATTTGCACGAGTTCGAGCGCGGCGTGCACGCGCTCCTTCAGCTCGGCCTTCGGCACGCCTTCCTGCTTCAGGCCGAACGCGACGTTCGCCTCGACCGTCATGTGCGGGAACAGCGCATACGACTGGAACATCATGTTCACCGGCCGCTTGTAAGGCGGCATCTGCGCGAGATCCTCGCCGTCGATCAGGATCTTGCCCGACGTCACCGTCTCGAGGCCGGCAAGCATTCTGAGCAGCGTCGACTTCCCGCACCCGGAACTGCCGAGAAGCGCGAACAGCTCGCCCTTGTGCACGTTCAGGTCGACGTTGCGCACCGCGACGGTCTCGCCGAACTTCTTGACGACGTCGACGATCTGGACAAAATTTTCGGCGCGCGTATCCGCGCCCGTCGCGCCTGCCGCAGGCGCGCCCGACTGACTATTCATGATCTGCTGTTTTGCTCCTACGTTTGACGAACAAAGCCCCCGGGAGCACCAGGGGCTTCAGAAGGCTGTCATGCTGCCGCGCGTGGCGTCAGCGTCCCGATTTCAACTCGGTCCAAAGGCGCGTCTGCAGCCGCTGAATCTCGGGCGGCAGCGGCTTCAGCAGGAACAGCGTCTTCAGCACGTCCGGATGCGGATAGACAGCCGGATCGTTCGCGACGTCCGCACGCACGTACTTGCGCGCCTCAGCGTTCGCACTCGGGTAATAAACCGCGTTCGTGATCGCCGCGTGAACCTTCGGATCCTCGATGTAGTTGATCCATTGCAGCGCGGCATCCTTGTTCTTCGCGTCCTTCGGAATCGCCATCACGTCGAACCAGACCGGCGCGCCGCCCTTCGGAATGTAGTACTCGACCTTATACGGCTTCTTCGCCTCGAGCGTGCGGTGCTTCGCGATCACGACGTCGCCCGACCAGCCGAAAGCAAAGCAGATGTCGCCGCCGACCATGTCGTTGATGTAGCCCGACGAGTTGAACTGCGTGATGTACGGGCGGATCTTCTTGAGCACCTGCATCGCGGCCTGATAGTCAGCCGGGTTCGTGCTTGCCGGGTCCTTGCCGATGTAGTGCAGCGTCGCCGCGAACATCTGGTCCGGCGCATCAAGCACCGACACGCCGCAGCTCTTGAGCTTCGAGATGTTCTCGGGCTTGAACAGGATGTCCCAATTGTCGAGCGGCACGTCGCCGAGCAGCTTCTTCGCCTTGTCGATGTTATAGCCGAGGCCCGTCGTCCCATATGCCCACGGCACCACATATTTATTGCCCGGATCGGCGCCCGCGACGAGCGACATCAGCTGGGGGTCGAGATACTTGAGGTTCGGCAGCTTCGATTTATCGAGCGGCGCGAAAATGCCGGCCGCGATCTGCTTGCCCGCGTAATTGCTGGTCGGCACGACGATGTCGTAGCCCGAATTGCCGGTCAGCAGCTTGGCCTGCAGCGTGTCGTCGCTGTCGTAATTGTCATAGCGGACCTTGACGCCCGTTTGCTTTTCGAAATTCGGGATCGTGTCCTTCGCAATGTAGTCCGACCAGTTATAGACGTTGAGCTGCGTATCCTTCGCCGCCGCCACCGACGCGCCCGCGCACAATACTAGCGCCGCCAACCGGCCCGCCACCTTTGCCTTCATCCCGTTCTCCCAGATCGAACCGATTCGATCGCCATGAGCCTCGTCATCGCGGCGCATTGTTGCGCGCCGCCCCATGAAAACCCCGAAAGCTACCATTAATCCGGGGCCGCCACAAAAATTTCCCACCTTTGTCGCACAAACGGAACACATTCGGTCTGCCAGTTGCGCCAATCCGGTGCAACAACGCGCTGCTATGCAATGGGTGCGCGCAATTTTATCGGGTTCTGACCGTGGGATCATCCGGAAAAACGGTCGGCTGGCGCCATGTCCGGCGGCTGGAATTCGGGATGCCGACAGCTGGCATTCAGTCGGCATTCAATGGTGACGGCGAGATGGGAAGCGGCGGGCATTGGCGGCCTGCGGCTGCCGGTGCGGTGCCTCGGTGTTTTGGTGTTTGACGGAACGCCGCGGCGGCGCGCCGCCCGCCGCTCGTGCGCGCAGCCCTGGCAAGCGCGCGCATCGCGCCCGCCTACGCGGCATGCGTTAACATAACGGCTTGCCGTTCACGCCCGGCCCCGCCGAACTCGATACTCAATGACCTCGAATCTTCACGACAAACCCGACAGCCCATGCATCGGCGTCTGCTCGACGCTCTTCGACGAAATCTGCAAAGGCTGCGGGCGCACGGCGGTCGAAGTCGCGAACTGGGTGTTCATGACCGATGCCGAAAAACAGGCGGTGTGGGCGCGCATCACGCGGGAAGGCACCGCCATGCGCTTCAAATACGACAAGCCATGAGCAGCATGGGCCGCTGCATCCGCGGCGCGCCCGAGTAGACGCAAAAAAAAGACGGCACGCGTACAGCCATGCCGCCAACCCCAACACTTGTTCGATGCTGCCAGGCGTCAGAACTTCATCCCAAGACCAACGCCGACGACGAGCGGATCGATGTTCAGCCGGCCGATCGGCTTACCGCCGAGCGTCGCATCGGTGTGCATCCAGATTTTCTTCAGATCGACGTTGACGAACAGCTTTTTCGTCACCTGCACGTCGACGCCGAATTGCAGCGCCGGGCCGAAGCTATGATTGCTGATGCCGACGCCCTCTCCGCCCACGCGCAAACCGTTGTTGTAGAACAGCGTGTAGTTGATGCCCGCGCCGACATACGGACGCACGCTGCCGGCATGATTGAAGTGGTATTGCAGCAGCAGCGTCGGCGGCAATACGCCGACGCCGCCCAGATTGCCGAGCGACGAAGCGACCTGGTGCCGTGACGTGCCGAGAATCAGCTCGACGCCCAGGTAATCGCGAATCATGTACGTGAAGTCCAGTTCGGGGACGATCGCGTTGTTCACGCCGACATTCAGCGCTCCCAGTGTGTCGCTTGCACGGTCCTGCGGCACGATACTGATCGCGCGAACGCGCGCGATGATGTCGCCTTGATGGATGCCGTCGCCGGGTGAGGCCGCGTGCGACAGCGAAGGAACCATCGCAAGGACGGCCGCGCAGGCGATGGCGTGAATGCGGATATGAGCGGTTTGACAACGCATGATGATTAAGCCCCCTAGGAACAGCCCCCATTTTCCCGGGAGGGGTTCCCGCTTGCCTTGATGCGTATCAAGCTTCAAGCGAGCGAGAACGATGGACGTTTTGCCGCAGGCTCAGGCGCGACGCCCGTCAGCAGCAATTCGAGCAGATCGCGCACGCTGCGGATCGCGTGCCCGAACGGCAGCGCTTCACGGCCACGGAAGAAAAGTCCGTTCGCGACGTCGCCGCGCAGCGCGGCGGCCAACCGCGTATCGATGCAGAAATGGCCGAAACGCTCGACGCCGTCCCGCCATCCGCACACGCTCAGGCATTCGAGCGCGGATGGACAACGCTGCTTGAGCGCGCCGAGCTTCGCGCGGATACGCGTCTCATGCCGCAGATAGCGCTCGAGCCACGGCGTTTTCACCGCGCGCGCGGGCAGTCCCGTGACGCTGATGAACTCGACGATATCGTCGGGCGTCGCGTTCGCGAGCACATGCTTGAAATTGGGATGCGCGTCGCCTTCCTCGGTGACGGCGAACGGCGTGCCCACCTGCACGCCGTTCGCGCCGGCGGCGAGCGCGTCGCACACCGCGCGGTGGCTGTTGATGCCGCCCGCGACGATGAGCGCAATGCGCTCGCGTTCGATTCCGAGCGTGGCGAACGTCTGCGCGGTTTCATCGAGCACGCGCGCGAATTCGAAGCGCGGGTCGCCGATGTCATCGACGCTCGCCACGCCCAGATGGCCGCCCGCGTGCGCCGGATGTTCGATCACGATCGCATCGGGCAAGCGGCCTTTCTTCATCCATTTCTTCAGCACCAGCGCGATCCCGCGGCTGTCCGACAGAATCGGAATCAGCGCGATGTCGTATCCATCGGTGAGTTCCGGCAGATCGAGCGGCAGCCCCGCGCCCATCACGATCGCGTCCGCGCCGAATTCGCACGCGACGCGCACGTAGTCCGCATGCGAGCGCACCGCTTTCATCACGTTGACGGCAATCATGCCGCGGCCCTCGCTCCAGGTCTTCGCGAGGCTGATCTCGCGCGCGAGCGCTTCGAGGTTCGCCGCCTCCAGCGTCTCGCGGACGGGTTCACGCCGGCAGCGCTCGAGCAGATCCGCGTGGTGGTGGCGCAAATCGATGCTCGCGATCGTGCCGAGCGCACCTTCGCGCGCCACGCTGCCCGCCAGCCGGTGCGCGGAAATACCGACGCCCATCCCTCCCTGTACGACAGGCAACAGCGCACGGCCGCGAATCATCAACGGCGGAAAAGAAACGGAAGCGATCATCGAAGCCTCGTCAAAACGGCAGAAAAGATTCGATGATCAGCGATTGCCGCCGCCGCATATTGACCGCCATCAAAGAAAAACGGCATGCCGCGCAAGCAGGCGGCATGCCGCCCAAGACCGGCCGGAACGGACGTGCAGCCGCGTTCAGGCCGTTTTTTTGACGCGTAGCTGCATCGATTTGTATTCCAAATATTCGTCGAGCCCGTACACGCCGTTTTCGCGGCCGATTCCCGACTGCTTGAAGCCGCCGAACGGCGCGGCCACGTTCCATCCGCCGCCGTTGATATCAACCTGCCCGGTGCGGATGCGCCGTGCGACGCGCAGCGCGCGTTCGTCGCTGCCCGCCCACACCGCGCCGCCTAGGCCGTATGGCGAATCGTTCGCGATCCGTACCGCGTCGTCTTCGTCGCGATACGTGATGATCGACAGCACCGGGCCGAAGATCTCCTCCTGCGCGATCGTCGCATCCGGCCTCACGCGGCCGAATACCGTCGGTTTCGCGAAAAACCCGCGCGACAGCCCGTCCGGCATGCCGGGGCCGCCCGCGATAAGTTCCGCGCCCTCGTCGAGGCCGCGCCGGATATAGTCCTGCACCCGCTTCTGCTGGGCAGCCGACGCAAGCGCGCCGAGCCGCGTCGCTTCATCGCGCGGATCGCCCGGGACAAAGCTCGCCGCCGCCGCCTTCGCCAGTTCGCGCACCTCGTCGTAGCGCGACTCCGGCACGAGCATGCGCGTGTGCGCCGAACACGTCTGGCCGGCGTTCAGATAGCACGAGGACACCGTGCCCTTCACCGCCGCGGCGAAATCCGCATCGTCGAGAATCACCGACGCCGATTTACCGCCCAGTTCGAGCGCGACGCGCTTCACACCCGCCGCGGCAAGCTCGGCCACGCGCTTGCCCGCGCGCGTCGAGCCGGTGAACGACACCATGTCGACCTGCGGCGCGCTGGCAAGCGCCTCGCCGACGACCGCTCCGTACCCGCACACGAGGTTGAAGACGCCAGCAGGCAATGCGGCGTCATGAATCGCTTCGGCAAGGATGAACGCGTTGAGCGGCGCGATTTCGGAAGGCTTGAGCACGACAGTGCAACCCGCCGCGAGCGCAGCCGCGATCTTCAGCGTGATCTGATGCAACGGGTAGTTCCACGGCGTGATCGCCGCGACGACGCCGACCGGCTCGCGCACGACAAGCGAATTGCCTACTTGCTCCTCGAACGCATGGGTTTCGGCAAGCTTCGCATACGCGCCCCAGTTGTATATCGGCCCGTTCACCTGAATGGCCCGCGACAGCTTGATCGGCATGCCGACCTCGCCCGTGATCGACTGCGCGAGTTCTTCGCTGCGCGCCTTCAGGTTGTCGGCGATCCGGCGCAGGTAACGGGCGCGCTCGGCGGGCGGCGTCGCGGCCCAGCCGTCGAACGCGGCGCGCGCCGCCGCGACCGCCGCCAGCGCATCATCGGCGGTGCCTTCGGGAATGCGGCCGATCGCCGCCTCGGTGGCGGAATCGATTACGTCGATCGTGCCGGCGCCGGCGCTCGGACGCCATGCCCCGCCGATATAGAACTGATCGTAGATTTTCATCGTCTCGCTCCTGGGTCGACGCAAACGAGCATTGTACTCAGCGCAGATGACATGTGCGCGCGCGAAAATTCTGATGCTTGCCGCCGAAACCGACGAGTAAGCCACCAGCAAATACGTAAGGCGCTCCGCGCTATTCAATATCGCAGCCGAGCGGCCAAAGCAAAGTCATTTCCGAAGCGCCGTTGACACTTACGCAATCTCTACTACTATCTTTGTCATTCGCATCAAAAAGCACGTTGCTTTACCGCCGAGCCGCGAGCGGATTAAATATATTATTCCGCGCATAATCGCTTCGATTTTCAATCAACAATATCAGGAGTATTTTATCGACCGATCAATCAACCGCCAACCACCAATTCAAGTCATCCCCGCCACTGAAGGAAATCATCGATGAAACGCGTTACTTCAATACTGACACCCTCGTTAATCACACTCGCCCTCGCAAGCACCGTTACTTTGGCCCAGCAAACATCCCCGGCATCTGCCGACAAGCCGATCCATCACGATATTTTCATTACGCTTAAAGACAAGAGCCCCGCCGCCGTTCAAAAACAACTCGAACTCGGCAGAAAATACCTTACCAATCACCCCGGCGAACTGTCGTTCTCCGCGACGGTCCTGGCGCAGAATTTAACGCGTCACCAGCAGGTATCCTATCTCTTCAACGAAGACAACTTCGACGTGGCTTTTCATTTAGTATTTTCCGGCCGAAGCGCGCATGACAAATACCAAGTCTCCGATGCGCACGTCAAGCACTTCATCCCGCAGAGCAATCCGAACTGGGTAAAGATCCGCGTCTTCGATTCCGTCGAGCCTTAACACCTGTGACCATTCGGAAGAGGCAGACACGCCTCGGTACGTATCTCACCTTATCGGCTCGACTTTGATACTGCCACTGCGACGCGCCTCGGACACATGCCAGAGACGTTGCGCCTTTTCCGTTCGTCGAGATAATGCGTCATATGTGCCGATTTTTATAAATCGTTTTTTGACGAATATCTTATCTGCAATTTTTCTTAATTTCTTATTGATCCATGATCCACCAGGGATAAAGCGCCTGCCGCCGAACCCAAAGCGCTTCATCCCCGGTTGAATCAATAATGAATGATCGGATGCTTCTACAGGCAGATTTTCATGCCCTCAAGGACACGATTTACTGAATACCTTTACTCGCCAGAAAATCCTCGTAATTGCCGCCGAAGTCGACCAGCGTGCCGTCCGTGCGCACTTCGATGATCCGGTTCGCGAGGCCGCTGACGAACTCGCGGTCGTGCGACACGAAGATCAGCGTGCCTTCGAATTTCTCGAGCGCGATTTGCAGCGACTCGATCGACTCCATGTCCATATGGTTGGTCGGCTCGTCCATCAGCAGCACGTTGTGGCGGCCGAGCATCAGCTTGCCCCAGATCATCCGGCCCTTCTCGCCGCCCGACAGCACCTTCACCGATTTCTTGATGTCGTCCGCCGAGAACAGCAGGCGGCCGAGCGTGCCGCGCACCATCGTCTCGTCGTCGCCGTCCTTGCGGTACTGGTCGATCCAGTCCATCAGCGTGATGTCGTTCGGGAATTCCTCATAGGTGTCCTGCGGCATATAGCCGACGTTCGCGTTCTCAGCCCACTTCACCGTGCCGTGATCGAGCGTCAGGTTGCCGTACAGCGCGCGCAACAGCGTCGTCTTGCCCGCGCCGTTCTCGCCGATGATCGCGATGCGCTCGCCCGGCTGCACCGACAGATTGAAGTTCTGGAAAATCGTGCGCTCGTACTGCTTCGTGATGCCTTCGGCCACCACCGCGATGTTGTGCAGCTTCTTGTCGAACTCGAAGCGGATGAACGGATTCTGCCGCGACGACGGCTTGAATTCCTCGATCTTGATCTTGTCGATCTGCTTGGCGCGGCTCGTTGCCTGACGCGCCTTCGATTTATTCGCCGAGAAACGGCGCACGAAGTCCTGCAGTTCGGCCACGCGTTCCTTCGCGCGCGCGTTCGCCGCGGCCTGGCGCTCGCGCGCCTGGGCAGACGCGAGCATGTAGTCGTCGTAGTTGCCCGGCCAGACCTTCAGCGTGCCGTAGTCCATATCGGCCATGTGCGTGCACACCGAGTTCAGGAAGTGACGATCATGCGAAATGATGATCATCGTCGAGTTGTAGTTGTTCAGCGTGTCCTCGAGCCAGCGGATCGAGTTGATGTCGAGGTTGTTGGTCGGCTCGTCGAGCAGCAGCACGTCCGGATTCGAGAACAGCGCCTGCGCGAGCAGCACACGCAGTTTCCAGCCGGGCGCGACTTCGCTCATCGTGCCGTTATGGAATTTCTCGTCGATGCCGATGCCGAGCAACAGCGCGCCCGCGCGTGCCTCGGCGTCATAGCCGCCGTATTCGGCGAATTTGGCTTCGAGTTCGGCGGCGTGCATGTAGTCGTCGTCGGTCGCGTCGGGATTCGCGTAAATCGCATCGCGCTCGGTCATCGCGGCCCACATTTCGGTGTGACCCATCATCACGACATCGAGCACGCGCACGTCCTCATACGCGAACTGATCCTGACGCAGCTTGCCGAGGCGCACATTCGGCTCGAGCGCGACGTTGCCCGCGCTCGGCTCGAGATCGCCGCCGAGGATTTTCATGAGGGTCGACTTGCCGCAGCCGTTCGCCCCGATGAGGCCGTAGCGGTTGCCCTCCCCGAACTTGACCGAGATGTTCTCGAACAAGGGCTTGGGCCCGAATTGCATCGTGATGTTGGCGGTAGAAAGCACAGCGTTGCCCCGTTAAGAGGTATGGATCGACGGAAAACCGGGTATTTTAGCAGGAGTCGATGAAGCCCACGCCCTGGACATGCACAGGCGCTCCGGTAATCGGGGATGCATCGGCCTATCGCCCCCGGCCGGCCTGGCCGAATGGCCCGGTGCGATATGGCAGCGTATCGCGCGAATAGCCGGCTCGAGCGAACCGTATCGGCCGGCGCCGTGTGCAACCCGGCGATCCTGGCGATACGGGCCGGCCACGTCGATCCGCGCGGCTATTCGCCCCGCCGACTCGACCGCCAGCCGACAGACGGTGTGCGGCCCGCTGCGTGCGCGCGGCCCACGCCGCGGGCATCCTGCCCCGGCCGGACTATTTCGCCGCCGCGGCCTTGCCCGGCGCCGCCGCTTTCGGCGGCGTCCTGAGTTGCGTGAACATCTGCGCGCACGGCACGTCCTGATTATTGCTCGGCGCGATCAGCGGAATCAGCGCGGCGAATGGATTCAACAGGCCGAGCCCGACCATCGCGCCCGCCCGCAACGCGAGCGCAGTCACGTTCACGCCGACATCCGGCTTCGAAAACGTGCCCTTCACATAGAACGGCGAGCGTAGTGAAAAGATCCGGAACCCCTTCGTCTGCGGATGGATGACCAAATTCAGCGACTCGTCGCGCAGGCTGACGGTGCCGTCGACGCGAATCACCGCGTCGTCGGTATCGAGCGCGAACACCTTCGAATCGAGAATGCCGTTCGTCGCGACGAAATCGATGGCCGCGCAATTGATCCTGACGTCACGCGCGCCGAACAATTTCTCGTAGACGACGTTCGCGACGTTGAGCCCGGCGGCCTCCATCAGCAGCCGGCTGATCGCGCCGTTCGTGACGAGCGCCTTCATCTCGCCGTTGGAGGTCGCCGCGAGCGCGGCAGGTGAATTGCCGGTCGCAGACAATGCGGCGTCGCCGTTGATCTCGCCCAGCGCCGATTGCATCACCTTTTGCGTCGGAAACAGCTGCTTGAGCTTCAAGTGCCGCGCCGCGATCGTGAACCGGCCCTTGAGCGGCGCGCTGCTGCCGTCGAGCCGCGCATCGGTCGCGAGCGTTCCGCCCGCGACGCCGAACTTGAGCGGCACGAGCGAGAGCACGCCGTCCTGCATCACGATATGCGTGTACAGATCGGTGATCGGCAAATCGCTGCGCTTGACGAGCTTCTTGCCGGTGAATTTCACGTCGACGTCGAGTGCGCGCCAGCGGTCGGTGCGGAACGTTTCGACCGGCAGCACGCGACCGGCCGGCTGCTTCGTCGTATCGCCGCGCTTCGCTTTGCTCGCGGCGGTATCGGCGCCGATGATCGGCGCGAGATCCGAGAATTGCAGCAGATTCGACACGAGTTCGCCCGACAGCAGCGCCCGCGGCTCGCGCTGCGCATACGTGAGCGTGCCGCGCAGATCGCTGCCGCCGACGCGGCCGTTGAAGTTCTCGTAGCGGAACGTGCTCGCATGGCGTTTGAAATTGCCGACGAGACGCCCTTCGGTCGCGTAAGGCGGCGTGTCGGGCAGCGTGATGCCGGCAAGCGGATACAGATGGGACATACTCGCGCCCTGCAGCCACAAGCGCAGGTCGAGCGCCGCGAGATGCGTGGGATCGGTGAGCGTGCCGACGATCGCCAGGCGCGTATCGCCGGCTTTCACGTCGGCCTGCAGCGGAAACGGCCTCGATGCGTCCTGCAACGCGAGCACGCCGCCGAGCTTGCCGGTGCCGTCGATCGGCACGCCCTTGTAGCGGCCCTTGACGCTCAGGCCGAACGCGTAGGTGGGGCCGGCCGGCTTCGCCGGCGCGCCCGCGGAGGCAGCCGAAGCGCCGCTTGCGCCGGAGGCGGAGGCATCGATGCCGGCGAGCTTGCCGGCTGCCGCGCCGGACGATGCCGAAGCCGAAGAAGCCGTCAGCGCTGCGACCGGCTGCGACGACGTCGGCGATGCTCGGGACGGCGTCCCGCCCGCCGGCATTGATGCCGCCTGGCCGCCGCCATTTGCCGCGCCAGCCGCCGCGCCCGCGGCGAAAGCCGAAGCAGACGACGCGGCAGGCGCGGCCGAAGCCTGCGCCGCCACCTGCGCCTTCGCCTTCGCGCTCAGTTGCGCGGCGCCTTTCTTGCCGACGCGCTGCGCCGACGCCGCACGCGAGGTCTGCTCCTGCTGCGCGAGCACGTCGCCCAGTGCAATGGGCTGGCCGAGCGTATCGATCGCCACGGTCAGATCGGCCTTCGTGATCGCATCACGATAGGTGACCCAGCCTTTCGCAAAGCCGAAATTGTGCAATTGCACCTTCCAACGCGAAGGCTGCGCCGATTTCTTGAACTCGAAGGTCCAGTTGTTCCGGCCATCCGCCAGGCGTTCGATGTCGACGGCGGGATTGACGAGTTCGATCGTCGGGATCACGACCTCGTGCGCCAGCAGCGGCAGCACGGCCACTGTGAAATGCGCGCCGCCGAGCGTTGCAAATTGGGACGCCTTGGCCCAATCCGGATTGCCGACGACAATGTCCGAGGCCGAGAACGTCGGCCACGGCACCCATGCGCGCCAGCCGGTTTCTGTGTCGGGGCGCCGCCAGCCGACCGAAAGATCGCCCCGGATCTCGAACGGCCGGCCGATCGACTCGCTCACCTGTTCGTTGATCCAAGGCTTCGCGCGGTTCCAGTCGAACGCGACGAGGAACACGCCGAGCGCCGCGGCCAGCACCACGATGACGCCGACGATCCACGCCACCGTTTTGCCGAGGGTTCGGGATAGCGTCATGCCAGATTCCGTCGTTGTTGTTCCTGTCTGATCCGGCAGCGCAAACGACATCGCCACCAGCGGACCAGTATTATGACGCACGGTATCCGGTCACCCGCCCCCATTAACCCTTTTTTGCTTTTTTTGCATTTCCTTATGCCAGCCGACGTCCTGATCGAAACGCAGCAGCTTGCCCGCCGCGACGCGGCAAGCGGCAAGACGCTCCTCGCGCCGACCGATTTCGCGCTCAGACCGGGCGAGCGGATCGCCGTCACCGGTCCGTCCGGCGCCGGCAAAAGCGTGTTCCTGCGCGCACTCGCGCTGCTCGATCCGGTCGACGGCGGCACGCTGCTCTGGCGCGGCCAGCGCGTCGCGCGTGCGGCGATTCCGCGTTACCGGCGCAGCGTCGCCTATGTGCGGCAGCGCCCGGCCACCGCGGACGGCACGGTCGAAGCGCTGTTGCGCTACCCATACTCGCTGGCCGTCTACCGCGATGTGCGCTTCGATCGCGCACGCGCGGCGCGCCTCGCCGCGCAGGCCGGACGCGGCGACGATTTTCTCGACAAGGCGGCAAGCGAGCTGTCCGGCGGCGAAGCGCAGATCGCCGCGCTGCTGCGCGTGCTGCAACTCGATCCCGACGTGCTGCTGCTCGACGAGCCCACGTCCGCGCTCGACCCGGACTCGGCGCGCGCGATCGAAGCGCTTGTCGCCGCATGGTACGACGCCGCGCCCGGCGCGCGCGCGTATCTGTGGATCTCGCACGATCCCGCGCAGGCCGGGCGGATCGGCCACCGGCGCCTGGCGATGCGCGCCGGCGCGCTCGACGACGCAGCGACGCAGGCCAGCCGATGAACGCACCGCTGCAAAACCTGAGCCTCGTCGACGTCGGCATCGCCGCGCTGCTCGTCGCGGTCAACGGCGCGCTGTCGGCCGCGCTGTCGCTCGGCCTCGGCCGCAAGCTCGCATGGGCCGCCGCGCGCACCGTCGTCCAATTGCTCGCGATCGGCTACGTGCTCGGCTGGGTGTTCGGCCATCCGCATTGGTACGTCGTGCTGCCGCTCGTCGCGCTGATGACGCTCATCGCCGGCCTCGCGGGCGCCGCGCGCGGCAAGCGCACCTACGCCGGCCAGCGCATCGACAGCATCGTGTCGATCTGGGCGAGCTGCTGGCTCGTCGCGGCGGTCGGGCTGTTCGGCGTGATTCGCATCCATCCGTGGTACGCGCCGCAATACGCGATTCCGATCGTCGGCATGATTCTCGGCAACACGCTGACGGGCGTGTCGCTCGGCATCGAGCGGATGATGGAGGAGCTGACCGCGCGGCGCGATCGCGTCGAAACCGCGCTCGCGCTCGGCGCGACGCGCTGGGAGGCCGCGCGGGACGCCGCGCGGCAAGCCGTGCGCGCGGGCATGCTGCCGACGCTCAACCAGATGGCCGTGGTCGGCGTCGTGAGCCTGCCGGGCATGATGACGGGCCAGGTGCTCGCCGGACAGTCGCCGCTACAGGCGGTCCGCTATCAAATCGTCATCATGTTTCTGATCGCGGCGGCATCGGCGCTCGGCACCGTCGGCGCGGTACTGTCGACCTATCGGCGGCTTTTTTCCGCCGAGCACCGTTTTCTGGCGCAGCGGCTCGTCGAACGGGGCGCGAACGACGGCGGCTGACGCCCACGCCCGCCAACGCAGCGCCGGCCCGGTCGCCTACCGCTTGACCGACACCGTGACCTTCGTGCCGTCGCTCAACGTCATCGACTTCGAACCGCCCGCGGTCGGAATCGATATCCACTTGACCTGGCTCACGGTTACGACGTTCGGGCATTGCAGCGCCTTGCCGCCGGCCGTGACGGCTTTCGCGCCGCCCGGCGCGCTCGCCTGAAAGCTGATCTGCACGTTCGCGATTCCCTTGTCGTCGACCGACGGCGCAAGCCGCACCTGGGTTTGGCGCACCATCGCGCCGTTCGCGTCGCGCGGCAGCGCAGCCGCGTTCGGACACGCGTCGGGCATCGGCACCGCGCCCCCGGGCGGCACCGACTTCCAGTTGAAGTCGTCGGTTTCGCCGGAGCGGATCTTACGCGTTTCCTGCATCGTGCCGAACTGCTTCGATTCGACCTTGACCGTATAACGAAGCTGGCCGTCGTTGCCGCCGAGTATGCTCGCCTTGATGGGCGGCGCGGCATGCGCGGCGGATATCGACAGCAGCGCGGCCGCGCACGGCGCGACGAGCGCCATCGAAATGCGTTGACTCATGCTGACCCTCCTTGGACGGCGACGGGCTGCGCGAATCGCCGGTTATCAATGCATGACGCTTCTGCCGGTACGCATCGGCACGCCGGGCCGCACCCAGCGTGCCGGCCGGCAAAGCCCCGCGCGAGCGGCGCCTGCGCGGGCCTTGAAGCTTGTTTCGTATCAGTCTACCGCCTGAGGCCCGCCGCGCATCGGGTGTTACCCCTGCTTGCGCATCGCGGCAAACCGGTGTGCGCGCACAGGCACAGCGTGCGCCGCCGCCCGTGCGCGGGCCGGCCGGCGCGACCGGCTACAATGCCGGTTCGCCGCATCGAGCATCGCGGCGTTCGTCATTGGCTCCACCGTGTCCCATTCATGACCACGAATCTTGTCATCCAAAGCCCCGCGCCGCTATCCGACGCGCACCACAAACCGCTCACCGCGCTCGCGCGCGGTGCGCGCGCCGTCCCGCTCGATGCTCACGCGCTGCGTATCGAGCGTGCGGACCCCGCGCAACGGGCCGACATCGCCGTGTATTGCGGCACGCATGCGCTCGACTACGCATTCGTCGACGCGAACAAACGGCTCGCCGATTTCGGCCTCGTTGCGATGGACATGGACTCGACGCTGATCACGATCGAATGCATCGACGAAATCGCGGATTTCTGCGGACTGAGGGCGGAAGTCGCCGCGATCACCGAAGCGTCGATGCGCGGCGAGATCGCGGATTTCAACGAAAGCGTGACGCGCCGCGTCGCGCTGCTGGCCGGGCTCGACGCGAGCGCGCTCGAGCGGGTGTACGACGAACGGCTGCGCCTGTCGCCGGGCGCCGAGGCGATGCTCGCCGGCGTGAAGGCCGCCGGCCTGAAGACGCTGCTCGTCTCGGGCGGCTTCACCTATTTCACCGAACGGCTGAAGGCGCGGCTCAACCTCGACTATGCGTATTCGAACACGCTGGAGATCGTCGACGGCAAGCTGACGGGCCGGATCGTCGGCGAGATCGTCAATGCGCACGTGAAGGCGCGCAAGCTGCGCGAAACCTGCGCGGCGCTTGGCATCGAGCCCGAGCGCGCGATCGCGATGGGCGACGGCTCGAACGATCTGGCGATGATGGCGAGCGCGGGCCTGTCGGTCGCGTTTCGCGCGAAGCCCGTCGTGCGCGATGCGGCGAGCGTCGCATTCGATCACGTCGGCCTCGATGGGCTGTTGCGTTTGTTCTGAATTCTGAGTTCCGACGTCGCGCCGCCGCGGCCGCCGCCGGCGGCGCGACCGGGATCACGCAAGCGTATCGGCGAGCGAGCGCTCGATATCCGCGCGCAGATCAGCCTCGTCCTCGAGGCCGATATAGAAGCGCACCAGCGTGCCGCGATGCGGCCACGGCGTGGTGCGCATCGATTGAATGTCGTAAGGCACCGCGAGGCTGCGTGAGCCGCCCCAGCTCCAGCCGATCGCGAACAGCTCCAGCGCCTCGACGAAGCGATCGATCTGCGCGGCGGAATAACGCGCGTCGAACACCACCGAAAACAGCCCGCCCGCGCCGCTGAAATCGCGAACGAACTCAGCGTGGCCCGGACAGTCGGGAAGCTGCGGATGCAGCACCGCGGCGATTTCCGGGCGCGCCTTCAGCCACCGCGCAAGCGATAGCGCGCTCTTGCCGTGCGCGTCGAAACGCACCCGCATGCTCGGCAGGCTGCGCAGCACGAGCGCGCAATCGTCGGCCGACACGTTGAAGCCGAGCCGCATCCGCGCCAGCTTGAGCTTCGCGTGCAGATTCGCATCGGCGGTGATGGTCGCCCCCATTAATACGTCGCTGCCGCCCGATTGATATTTCGTCAACGCCTGCACCGAGATGTCGACGCCATGCTCGAACGGCTTGAACGCGAGGCCAGCCGAGTAGGTGTTGTCGATCGCGGTGACGATGCCGCGCTCGCGCGCGAGCGCGGTGATCGCCGGCACGTCGGGCACTTCCATCGTCACCGAGCCGGGCGCCTCGAGCCATAGCAGCCGCGTATTCGGCCGGATCAGCCCGGCAACGCCCGCCGCGCCGGCGAGCGGATCGTAAAAGCGCACGGTCACGCCGAAATCCTTCGCGAGCCATTGGCCGAGATCGCCATTCGGGCCATACGCGTTGGCCGGAATCAGCACGTCGTCGCCCGTCTTGACGAGGCCGAAATACACATTCACGATCGACGCGAGCCCCGACGGCTGCAACAGCGCGTGCTCGCCGCCCTCGATCCGCGCGAGCTGCTGCGCAAGCGCGAACGACGTGGGCGTCGCATGCATGCCGTAGCGCCATTGATCGTCGCGACGCCAGTCGATGCTGCGCATCGCCGCGAGATCCGGGAAAACCACCGTCGACGCCCGTTCGAGCGGCGCGACGAACGATTCGAATCCGGCGGGAATACGGTCGTCCGGCTGGACGATGCGAGTTTGCAAAGCGCGTTTGGACTGGGATGCGGTCATGACTGAAAGGGCTCGGTGCAACGCGAACCTGGTGATGGCAATCCGGGTAGCTTACCGGATTCGCGCGGCGCGATCTGCACTGCCCGAAGCTGCCCGACGTCGCTCGCAGCCGGCCGAAGCCCGCTGTAAGCCGCCCGTTCATTGCGCACACCGATGATCTATAGTGGAGTCGGCACGCCCACTCGATGTCGATGCCCGGTGCGGCGCGGCGGCAGCGCACGAGCCACACGTCGATTACGCCAGCCCGACCTCATGAAACGAACCCCGAACTCCATCCATTACGCGCCATGAATCCAACGGAATGCATCGACCGCCTGATTGCAGAAATTACGGACTGGCGCGGCGAAACGCTCGCCGGCGTTCGCAAGTGCATCCTCGCGGCCGATCCGGCGATCGTCGAGGAATGGAAGTGGATGGGCAGCCCGGTGTGGTCCCGCGACGGCATTATCGCGGTCGCCAACGCACATAAGAACAAGGTGAAGCTGACCTTCATGTACGGCGCGAGTCTGCCCGACCCGGCCCGGCTCTTCAACGCGGGATTGGAAGGCAACGCGAGGCGGGCAATCGATTTTTTCGAGGGCGACGAGATCGACGGCCGCGCGCTGCAGCAACTCGTGCGCGCCGCCATTGAATACAATCAGACCAAAACGAAAAGGAAAGCGCCTACGGGCACCCGCTCGCGGAGCGCGCCCGAAAACGCCAAAAAGAACGCATGAAGCCGCCACACTGGCTTTGACTCCACGATATGACCCCGGCCGCCCCGCCTGCGGCGCCCGCGCGGATCAGTCGGCCGTCGTCAGATTGCTCACGCCGCCGACGCCGCGCCCCGCCCCTCGCTCGGCCGAGCCGCTCGCCGCCGACGGCATAGCCGCCGCGCGCGGCTTGGCCGCCGCGCCGCCGCCCGCCGGATGCAACTCGACCGGCACCGGGTCCGATTGGTCCGCCTTCATCCGGTCGGCCGCCAGATTGCCCGACGCATCGAAACGGCCGATCCACACGCCGGTAATGTTCGTGCCGTCGTCCGATTCCTCGATTTCGAGCGTGTCGCCGTCGCGATCGCCCGCGAGCAGGACGACCGCGCCCGTATCGACATACTGGCATTCGCCATGCACGCCCGGCTCGTCCGTCTTCGGCCCAAGCCGCACGACGATCGGCCGGCCACCCAGCGTTCCTTCGTAGCGAGGCAGGCGCGCATACGCAGGGTTCGGCTTGAGCGGTACGGCAGGCGGCGGCACGTCGGCCGGCGCCGCAGTCGAGGCCGCGTCCGACGCGCCGGCGACAGCCGCCGCCGGTTGAGGTTGAGGCTGCGCGAACGCAAACGCCGCCGCCGTCGCAAGCGCGACGCACGCCGCCCCGCGCATCCCGTCCATTCGCTTCACCCGCATATGCGCTCCCTCGTCACAGACGCTCGAATACTGCCGCAATACCTTGGCCGCCGCCGA
Source organism: Burkholderia singularis (assembly GCF_900176645.1). Taxonomy (GTDB): domain Bacteria; phylum Pseudomonadota; class Gammaproteobacteria; order Burkholderiales; family Burkholderiaceae; genus Burkholderia; species Burkholderia singularis. The sequence continues at coordinate 121,847 of NZ_FXAN01000004.1, read as the reverse complement.
TGCACATGGTCACGAGCGCATAGCGTCCGCCGATGCGTTGCAGCTCGTACAACGCCTTCACGGTGATCAGCGAGCCGGTAGCGCCGATCGGGTGACCGAGCGAGATGCCCGAACCATTCGGATTGACCTTTGCCGGATCGAAACCCAGCTCGTTCGATACCGCGCAAGCCTGCGCGGCAAACGCCTCGTTCGCTTCGATCACGTCGAGATCCGCGACCGTGATGCCCGCGCGCTCGAGCGCGCGCTTCGTCGCCGGCACCGGACCGATCCCCATATAGGCCGGATCGACGCCCGCGTGGCCATACGATACGAGACGCGCGAGCGGCTTCGCGCCGCGCTTTTCCGCCTCGCCGCGCTCCATCAGCACGAGCGCGGCGGCCGCATCGTTGATGCCCGACGCGTTGCCCGCCGTCACCGTGCCGTTCTCCTTGATGAAGACGGGCTTGAGCTTGGCGAAATCCCCGATGGCCGCGTCGTGACGCACATGCTCGTCGGTATCGAAGACGATCGCGCCCTTCTTCGATGCGATCTCGATCGGCAGAATCTGCTCTTTGAAATAGCCCGCCTTCGTCGCCTGCGACGCACGCCGGTGCGATTCGAGCGCGAGCGCATCTTGCGCGTCGCGGCTGATGCCATACTTCGCGGCGACGTTCTCGGCCGTCACGCCCATATGGAACGATTCGAACGGATCGCTGAGCGCGCCGATCATCATATCGACGAGACGCGTATCGCCCATGCGCTGGCCGAAGCGCGCGGCGGGCACCGAAAACGGCGAGCGCGTCATGTTCTCCGCGCCGCCCGCGACCGCGATATCCGCATCGCCGAGCAGCACGCTTTGCGCAGCCGACAGGATCGCCTGAAGGCCCGAGCCGCACAGACGATTGAGCGTCAGCGCGGGCGTATGCTGCGCGATGCCGCCGTTGATCGCCGCGACCCGCGCGAGATACATATCCTTCGGCTCGGTATGCACGACATTGCCGAACACCACATGGCCCACCTCGTCGCCCGACACCTGCGCGCGCGACAGCGCCTCGCGCACGACCCGCGCACCCAACTCGGTCGGCGCGAAATCCTTCAGACTGCCGCCGAAACTGCCGATCGCGGTGCGCACACCGCTTACCACCACCACTTCGCGTTGCATCGTTGCCTCCCTCTCTTCTCTCGATGAAATTCAATCGGGCGCGCGATCTTTGCCGCGCGCGTGATGCATTCGTCGCCTGCCTCGGCAAGCCGCCGAGGGACTTGCGTCAGCCGTCGCCGCCCGCGTTGGCGGCCTGCCTTCGCTGTGTGCCGTGGGTGCCCGCACGCCGCCCGCATTTGCGAATCGTCCCGCTGCCCGCGCCGCGCGGGCAGCCGCTCGCGCGAGCGAGGCGCGGGCGGCCGCCGCCCCGGCGCCCCGCATACGGCGCCGAATGGCGTCAGACTTCGCCCCAGAGATCGTGCCCGTCGGCGCCGGTGATCCTTACCGACACGAAATCGCCGGCCTTGTAGCGCTTAGACGCCTTCGTCGCCGGCTCGACATAAACGACGCCGTCGATCTCCGGCGCATCCGCCGCGGTGCGTCCGATCCCGCCTTCGTCGTTGACTTCGTCGATCAACACCTTCAGCGTCTTGCCCACCTTGCGCGCGATGCGCGCGGCCGATACCTCTTCGGCAACCTCCATGAAACGCGCGCGGCGAGCCTCGCGCACCTCGTCGGGCAGCGCGCCGTCGAGATCGTTCGCGGTTGCCCCCTCGACGGGCGAATAAGCGAAGCAGCCGACCCGATCGAGTTCCGCCTCGCGGATGAAATCGAGCAGCGTCTCGAACTGCGCGTCGGTCTCGCCCGGGAAACCCGCGATGAACGTGCTGCGGATCGTCAGGTCCGGGCAAATCTCGCGCCACGCCCGCACGCGCTCGAGCACCTTTTCGGCGTTCGCCGGACGCTTCATGCGCTTGAGCACGTCCGGATGCGCGTGCTGGAACGGCACATCGAGATACGGCAGCAGATGTCCCTTGAACGGGCCGTCGGCCATCATCGGAATGATCTCGTCGACGTGCGGATATGGATACACGTAATGCAGCCGCACCCATGCGCCGTACTGTGCGGCAAGCTCGCCGAGCGCGCCGACGAGTTCGGTCATCCGAGTCTTGACCGGCTTGCCGTTCCAGAACCCCATCCGGTATTTGACGTCGACGCCGTATGCGCTCGTGTCTTGCGAAATCACGAGCAGCTCCTTCACGCCAGCCTTGAACAGGTTCTCCGCTTCGAGCATCACGTCGGCGACGGGACGCGACACGAGATCGCCGCGCATCGACGGAATGATGCAGAACGTGCAGCGGTGATTGCAGCCCTCGGAGATCTTCAGGTATGCGTAATGACGCGGCGTGAGCTTGATTCCGGCGGCGGGCACGAGATCGACGAACGGATCGTGCGGCTTCGGCAAGTGGTCATGCACGGCCTGCATCACTTCGCCGAGCGCATGCGGGCCGGTGACGGCGAGCACTTTCGGATGCACCTCCTCGATGAGTCCGGAGCCGCTCGCGCTCTTTTTCGCGCCGAGGCAGCCCGTGACAATCACCTTGCCGTTCTCGGCAAGCGCCTCGCCGATCGCATCGAGGCTTTCCTGAACGGCTTCGTCGATGAAGCCGCAGGTGTTGACGACGACGAGATCCGCGCCGTCGTAGGTGCCGGAGATCTCATAGCCTTCGGCGCGCAGTTGCGTGATGATCTGCTCGGAATCGACGAGGGCTTTGGGGCAGCCGAGCGACACCATCCCGATTTTGGGCACAGAACCTGCGTTGACTTTTGATTCCTGATGACTTTTCACCGATGCTTCCGTATTTGTGAGGGACGTAGCGCCCTGCGCCACTAAATCGGTATTTTACCTTGCGCCCCCGCCTTCCCAAGATTTCCCCGGTCCCGATTTCGAACGGATGCGCCTGCCGGACCGGGCCGCCGCGCGCGCTTGCCGCGATCCGCTCGGCGCCGCTGAGCGCAGCAACCGCCCCAACGGACGACGAACCGCTGCCGGCCATTCGCGTCATGACGACGAAGGCGCAGCAAAACTTCCAGGAATCCGCCGAGCAGAGCCGCGAAAGTAGGCGGGCAGCATGAGCGGCAAAGCGCCGGATTCGACCGGCCGCGCGTTATGGAATGTTCGAGCACTGAAATGCGCGTCGCGCGGTGAATGTCCGCGCCGAAGGCCGTCACGCGTCGCAAACCGCTTGCGGCGCATGGGTGAAAACGATGGTTGTGGCGGGCACCGCGCCAAGCGCGGAGCCCGCTGGCAACGCTGCCCGCAGCGCGATGCGCCTCAAACACGGAGTCACGCGAGCGCGGCGGCGCAGCGGGTCATGAGCGCCGCTCCCGCCCTGCCATGCCCCGGCCCCTTAACTGCGTGCGGAAAACGGGCTCCCGAAACCGGCGACGGCCCGCCACGACCGATCGTGCGGGCTCGCCAATGCGTGACTGCTTATTTCTTGTCCGGCTCCGAAGACGTCACCGGCTTGAACGGAAACGAGCTGAACATCGTCTTTGCCTGATTCTGCATTTGCTCCTGCATTTGTACGAACATGTTCTTCGACTGCTCGATGTAGCTCGTCATCATTCCTTGCATCATCGGCGCCTGCATGTTCATGAACTGCGACCAGACTTCAGGATTCATCGCATTGTTCTCATACAGGTTCTTCGATTGCTCGGCGAGTTTGCCCTGAATGTCGATGAACGCCTGGATGTTCTTCTCGAGATAGGTGCCCATCATCCCCTGCATCGCATGCCCGTAGAAACGGATGATCTGCGACAGCATCGATGACGAGAACATCGGCACGCCGCCGCTTTCCTCTTCGAGAATGATCTGCAACAGGATGCTGCGCGTCAGATCCTCGTTGCTCTTCGCGTCGATGACCTTGAAGTCCTCCTGCTCCAGCACGAGCTGCTTCACATCGGTCAGCGTAATGTAGGTGCTCGTCTCCGTATCGTACAAACGGCGGTTCGGATACTTCTTGATCAGCCGTTCGCTAGTTTTCTTTGTAGTCGTCATGTAACGCCCTTGAGCGCCTGATGCGCGTAATGACAACGCGGGCGCCGCGCCTGATCGCGCAACGCCCGGCGTCCCCGGAACCCCGATCCATGCGGCCGGCCGGCATACACCGGCCGGCAGCGCACAGCTCAGCCCATATGCAAGCCGCCGTTCAGCGAGAAGTCGGCGCCCGTCGCGAAACCGGATTCCTCTGATGCCAGCCACGCGACGATCGAGCCGATCTCGTCGGGCGAGCCCAACCGGCGCACCGGGATCGTCGCGACGATCTTCTCGAGCACGTCCGGGCGGATCGCCTTCACCATATCGGTGCCGATGTAGCCGGGCGACACCGTATTGACCGTCACGCCCTTCGTCGCGACTTCCTGCGCAAGCGACATCGTGAAGCCGTGAATGCCCGCTTTCGCAGTCGAATAATTGGTTTGGCCGAACTGACCTTTCTGGCCGTTCACCGACGAGATATTGATGATCCGCCCCCAGCCGCGCTCGACCATCCCGTCGATCACCTGCTTCGTCACGTTGAAGAGGCTCGTCAGATTCGTGTCGATCACGGCCGTCCAGTCTTCGCGCGTCATCTTGCGGAACACGACATCGCGCGTGATGCCCGCATTGTTGACGAGCACATCCACCTCGCCGATCTCGGCCTTCACCTTGTCGAACGCCTGCTTCGTCGAATCCCAATCGCCGACATTGCCTTCGGACGCATAGAAATCGAAGCCGAGCGCCTTCTGATCGTCGAGCCATTTCACGCGGCGCGGCGAATTCGGGCCGCAGCCCGCGATCACCTTGAAGCCGTCCTTGTGCAGGCGCTGGCAGATGCTCGTGCCGATACCACCCATTCCGCCGGTTACGTAAGCAATTCGCTGTGACATAGACATCACTCCCTTATCATTTTGAGAGGCGCCGGGCGGCGGCCTCTCTGCCTCTTTGCCGTCAGTCGGAGCGCGCGCGACGGTGTGGCCTGACCGGCGCGCGCATGCATCACATCACGGGCGCTCGAGCGCGAGCGCGACGCCCATTCCGCCGCCGATGCACAGCGACGCCAAGCCCCGCTTCGCATCGCGTTTCTGCATTTCGTGCAGCAGCGTGACGAGGATCCGGCAACCCGATGCGCCAATCGGATGACCGATCGCGATCGCGCCGCCGTTCACGTTGATCTTCGACGTGTCCCAGCCCATCTGCTTGTTCACCGCGAGCGCCTGCGCGGCGAACGCTTCGTTGATTTCCATCAGATCGAGATCGCCCACCGACCAGCCGGCGCGCTCGAGACAACGGCGCGACGCCGGCACCGGGCCGATCCCCATCACGCTGGGATCGACACCCGCGTTGGCGTAAGCCTTGATCCGCGCAAGCGGCTTCAGGCCAAGCGCGTCGGCCTTCTGCGCCGACATCACGAGCACCGCGGCCGCGCCGTCATTGATGCCGGACGCGTTCGCGGCCGTCACCGTGCCGTCCTTCGCGAACGCGGGCTTCAGGCCCGCGAGCGATTCGGCCGTCACGCCGTGGCGCACGAACTCGTCGGTCGCAAAGCGCACCGGCTCACCCTTCTTTTGCGGGATCTCGATCGGCACGATCTCGTCGTCGAAACGCCCGGCCTTCTGCGCCGCTTCCGCCTTGTTCTGCGACAGCGCGGCGAACTTGTCCTGCTCTTCGCGCGTGATGCCGTGCTCCTTCGCGACGTTTTCCGCGGTGATGCCCATGTGGTACTGGTTGTAGACATCCCACAGGCCGTCGACGATCATGGTGTCGACCAGCTTCGCATCGCCCATCCTGAAACCGTCGCGCGAGCCCGGCAGCACATGCGGCGCGGCGCTCATGTTCTCCTGGCCGCCCGCGACGACGATTTCCGCGTCACCCGCCACGATCGCGTTCGCCGCCAGCATCACGGCCTTCAGGCCCGAGCCGCACACCTTGTTGATCGTCATGCCCGGCACCGCGTTCGGCAATCCCGCCGCGATCAGCGCCTGGCGTGCCGGATTCTGGCCCGAGCCCGCGGTCAGCACCTGGCCCATGATCACTTCGCTGACCAGCTCGGGTTTCACGCCGGCCCGCTCGAGCACCGCGCGAATCACGGTTGCGCCGAGCTTGGGCGCGGCAATCTTCGCGAGCGAACCACCGAACTTGCCGACCGCGGTGCGCGCGGCCGATACGATCACTACGTCTGTCATCTCACTGTCCTCCGGGCGAACTTGGCGCCGCGCGCCATGGCCGCCCTGTCAAAAAAACGGTCGCGTCGGAAAGCGTGCGCCGCCTTCCGCCGTTCGTCAATCGCGTTGCATCACATACCGGCCGGGCGCGGGCTCGATCACCGGAAAACTCGCCGAGCCAAGCGCGCGCGGCTTCACCTTGCGGCCGCCGTATTGGTCGAGCCACGCGGTCCATTCGGGCCACCAGCTTCCCGGATGCTCGGTCGCCGCATCGAACCAGTCGTCCCCCGATTCGGGCAGCGCCTTGGCCGGAACGTCGTAGGTCCAGTAGCTGCGTTTATTCTTCGCCGGCGGATTGATGACGCCAGCGACGTGGCCCGATGCGCCGAGCACGAACGTCAGCGGGCCGGTGAGCAGCGACGTCGACGCATACGCGGTTCGCCACGGCACGATGTGGTCTTCGCGCGAGCCGTAGATGAAGGTCGGCACGTCGATTCTCGACAGATCGACGCTCTCGCCGCATACCATCAGCGCATCGGGTTCACGCAGCTTGTTCTCGAGATAGGTATGGCGCAGATACCACGCATACATCGGCCCGGGCAGATTCGTCGAATCGCTGTTCCAGTACAGCAGATCGAACGGCGCAGGCGTGCGGCCCTTCAGATAGTTGTCGACGACGTAGTTCCAGAACAGATCGTTGGGCCGCAGGAACGAGAACGTATTGGCGAATTCGATACCGCGCATCAGGCCCGGCTGTCCGCCATTCTTGCCGCCGATCGTCTGCTCGCGCAGTTGCACGTGCGCTTCGTCGACGAACACGTCGAGAATGCCCGTGTCGGAAAAATCGAGCATCGCGGTAAGCAGCGTCATCGACGCGGCCGGATGCTCGCCGCGCGCAGCGAGCACGGCGAGCGCCGTTGCCAGCAGCGTGCCGCCGACGCAAAAGCCGAGCGTGTTGATCTGCTCGCGTCCGCTCACTTGCTGGACCACGTCAATCGCGGCAAGCAGTCCTTCGTCGATGTAATCGTCCCAGGTCTTGTGCGCGATCGACGCATCCGCGTTGCGCCACGAAATCAAATAGACCGGATGGCCGCTCGTCAGCGCATGCTCGACGAGCGAACTCTGCGGCCGCAGATCGAGGATGTAGAACTTGTTGATACACGGCGGCACGATGAGCAGCGGCCGCTCGAACACGGTCGTCGTCAATGGCTTGTACTGGATGAGCTGAATCAGGTCGTTCTCGTAAATCACCGCGCCTGGCGTCACGGCGAGATCCTTGCCGACGACGAACTGCGATTCGTCCGTCTGCGAGACCTTGCCGCGCTGCAGGTCCGAGAACAGGTTCATCATGCCGAGCAGCAGGCTCTCGCCCTGCGTATCGATCACATTCTTCTGAGCATCCGGATTGAGCGCGAGGAAATTGCTCGGCGCCGCAGCCGCCGTCCATTGCTCGACCGCGAAGCGGATGCGCTCGCGCGTTTTCGGATCGGTTTCGAGCGATTCGGCCAGCGCCTGCAGGTAGCGCGCATTCAGCAGATACCATGCAGCAGCGAACGTGTGCGCCGGCGAGCCCTTCCACGCCTCCGAGCTGAAGCGCCGGTCCTTCAGTTCGGGTAGCGCCGGGGTCGCAGCCGTTGCCAGCTGAAGCAGCGCCAGGCAATCGCGCGAATAATCGGCTTGCAACTGTTGCAGCCGCGCGGGCGGCACCGACGCGAGCGGCGCGAAACCGGCAATGGCCGCGGGAAACGGCGCAGCCGCGCCGGACCAGTTTGGCATCGGCGGCATCGCGAACGGCAACGCAAACGGCTGATTCGGCCAGGTCCACGCCGGCTGAGCGCCGCCGGCAGCCGCGCGGGCCGGCTCGGCGAAGCCGCGCCACGCATTCAGCCATGCGTCGACCATCTGTTGCATGGGCCGGGCCGCGTCGAACCACGCGGTATCAGGTCGAGCCGCCGATCCGGTTGACTCGTGGGTTTGCTCAGTATCCGTGTGAGTGGATGTCGACGTTTGTTTCGGTGCTGTCATACCTGCCTTAACGGTGTTTCCTCGATATTCCTGCGAGACCCCGGGAATCCTGCTCGAGCCGCTCGATGTCGACCATCCTATTATCACGTGCCATCGAGTCGGACGATCGTCTCGTGACACATGGCTTCAGATTCTGCCGCAGTGCGGTAGTTTTATCATTATCGTTTTCCCCATGTAACGCGTCACCTCCGATAACGTGCGAGTCAAAATACTTCGCAAACCGGAACAAATCGTTGCAAAAATCGCGCGCGGCCTGTAACGACAAGCAATGACGACCGATCGGAGTTTAAACAAATTCAATGATAATAATCGCGCGAAGCACCGCAGCAATATATCCCACCAAGCATGAAAATATTCTTTCGGCGCTGCGCGGAAATCATCGCGGTATGCCGCGCGCGGCCGTCATTCGGTCAGCCAGATCATCGCGGCCATCCGGCCAGTCACGCGATCGCGCCGGTAAGAGTAGAACCGCTCGCGTTCGCTCAGCGTGCATGCGCCGCCGCCGCTCACGCGCATGACGCCTGCGCGCGCCAAGCGCAGGCGCGCAAGCGCATAGAGATCCGCCCAATACTTGCCGGGAGCCGCCGCTTGCGGGACGAACGCGCGATCGGTTGCCGCATAATCGGCAAGCTGCGCCGCGGCCAGGAAAGCCGCGCGCACATCCGCGCCGACTTCGAACGCCGCCGGCCCGATCGCGGGGCCGAGGTACGCGAGCAATCCGCCGGCATCGCACCCCGCCAACTGCGCGACGCGCTCAGCCGTCTTCTCGACGATCCCCGCCGCGAGCCCGCGCCAGCCCGCATGCGCGGCGCCGACGGCCCGGCCCGCGCCGTCGCATAACAACACCGGCAGACAATCGGCGACCATCACGACGCAAACGGCGCCCGGCGTCGCGGTCACGCTCGCGTCGGCCCGCACGACGCGAGCGCTGCCGTCGGTCGCGCCGGCGAGCGCGTCGTCCGCGCGCACGACGTCCGTGCCGTGAACCTGTTCGAGCCACGCGGCGTGCGGCTGGCCGGTCAGCGCGAGCAGGCGCGCGCGGTTCGCGGCGACGTGCGCCGGATCGTCGCCGGTATGAAAGCCTAGGTTCATCCCGCCCGCGACTTCGCGTGCGTCGCGCCAGCCGCCATACGGCGGCGCGCTCACGCCGCCGTTACGGGTCGACACCAGCGCATGCACGCGCGGCGGCGCGCCCCAGTCGGGTTGCACGCAATCGGCGAGGGTCAGCGGGCGCGGCATCGTCATCGGCAATCAATCCTCATCGTCGTCGGCATAGGGCATGCCGTCATCGTAACCGTCGTCATAGACCGCGCCGTCGTCACCGAATTCCCCGTCGTCCGCGCCGAAGCCGAGTGCGTCGACGAGCGCCGCGAGATCGTCCGGCAGCGGCGCGCGCCACTGCATCGCGCGGCCCGTTGCCGGATGCACGAGACCGAGCCGCCACGCATGCAGCGCCTGCCGCGCGAAGCCGCCCGGCAATGCCGCGACCGAGCGCTTGCCGCGCGCGCGGCCATATACCGGATCGCCCAGCAGCGGATGCCCGGCGTGCGCGCAATGCACGCGGATCTGATGCGTGCGGCCGGTTTCGAGATCGCAATGGATCGCCGATACCGGCTGACGCTCCCACAGCGTCGTGTCGATGGTCCGGAAGTGCGTGCGCGCGGGCTTGCCCGCCGCGCCCGTCACGACCGCCATGCGCGTGCGCTCGCGCGGATCGCGGCCGATCGGCGCATCGATCGTCCCCTCGTCGGGCATGCGTCCCCACGCGAGCGCGAAATAGCGGCGCTTTACCGTGCGCGCCTGCAACTGGCGCACCAGATCGGTTTGCGCGGCAAGCGTGCGCGCGACGACCATCAGCCCCGACGTTTCCTTGTCGAGGCGATGCACGATGCCTGCGCGCGGCAGCCCGGCCGCCGCGTCGCCGTAGCGATGCAACAGGCCGTTGAGCAGCGTGCCGCCCCAGTTGCCCGCGGCGGGATGGACGACGAGTCCGGCCGGCTTGTCGATCACGACGAGCGTATCGTCCTCGTAGACGATCGCGAGCGGCACCGGCTCCGGCGCGAACGCGAGCTGCTCGGGCAGCAGCTCCGGGATAAGCTCGATGGTCGCGCCAAGCGGCACCGGCTGACGGATTTTCGCGGGCGCGCCGTCGATGCGCACGCGCGACGATTCGATCCACTGCTGCAGGCGGCTGCGCGAAAACTCGGGAAAAAGCTGGGCGAGCGCCTTGTCGAGCCGCTCGCCGGCGAGCGCGGGCGGCACCTCGACCGTGCGCGGCGCGTTACCGCCCGTGCCGGCGCCGGCGGACGCGCCGAACGCGTCGCTCGCCAAATCGTCGTCGAGCGAATCGCCGGCAGATGCGTCGGCGGGATTGTCGCTTGGGCTATAATCGTCGCCGTTTGACTTGCCCTCATGGGCATGCAACGAACTTGAACGGGTCATTTAGACTGGGTCATTTGAGACTTAAAGCTAGGACAATGCGAGCCCTATTCACCATGATGCATTCGACCAAACGCGTCGCGAAACCCGCGGCCGCCTGGGCTGCGCTGGCCGCCGCCGCGCTCGTCGCGGGCTGCCATGGCCTGCCGCAAAAGAGCGACGAGACGGTAACCTGGTCGAACAACAAATTATACTCAGAGGCTCAGGATGCATTGACGGGCGGCGATTGGGGCAAGTGCTCGAAGTACTTCGAGGCGTTGCAGGGTCGCGACCCGTTCGGCCATTTCGCGCAGCAAGCGCAAATCAACGTCGCATACTGCAACTGGAAGGACAACGAGCAGGCCGCAGCCGACCAGGCTGTCGACCGCTTCATCCAGCTCCATCCGGATCACCCCGATATCGCATACGCGTACTATCTGAAGGGAATGATCCATTTCAACGACGATCTGGGCCTGTTCGGCCGCTTCTCCGGTCAGGACATGAGCGAGCGCGATCCGCAGGCGCTGCGCGAATCGTATGACGCGTTCAAGGTCGTCGTCGACCGCTACCCGAAGAGCAAGTATGCACCGGACGCGGCCGCGCGGATGCGCTACATCGTCAACGCGCTCGCCTCGCACGAAGTGCACGCGGCGGATTATTACTATCGGCGCGGCGCCTACGTCGCGGCGATCAACCGCGCGCAGCTCGCGTTGAAGGAATACAAGAATGCGCCCGCGATCGAGGATGCGCTGCACATCATGATGCTGTCCTACACGAAGCTGAATCAGCCCCAGCTCGCCGACGACACGAAGCGCGTACTCGCGTCGACATTCCCGGACAGTCCGTACATCACGGGCCATTCGCGCTCGGGCAAGAAAAAGTCGTGGTGGCAGTTCTGAGCTGACACACCCGAGCTGACAAGCAGCCGCCTGTACGGCGCTGCAAAAGAAAACCCGGCCTGCGCGCCGGGTTTTCTTTTGCGCGCGGCAAGCAGCCGCGCGGACAGTCTCGCGGACCGCCGCCCGCGCGGCCGCGCATCACGTCTACGCTTGTTCGGCCTCGCGCCGCTCGGCGAAAAATTCCCGCACGACGTCGATTTCGCGCGTGCGCTTGAACGGCGGCAGGCTTTGCCAGATGCGCCGGCCATATGGCTTGTCGACGAGGCGCGTGTCGCAGATCATCAGCACGCCGCGATCCGTCTCCGCGCGAATCAGCCGCCCCGCACCCTGCTTCAGCGTAATCACGGCCTGCGGCAATTGATGAACGGCGAACGGGCTCAACCCCTTCTTCGCGAGCGCATCGAGCCGCGCGGCGAGCACCGGATCGTCGGGCGGCGCGAACGGCAGCTTGTCGATCACCACGAGCGACAGCGCGTCGCCACGCACATCGACGCCTTCCCAGAAACTCTGGCTGCCGACCAGGATCGCATTGCCATACGCACGGAAGCGATCGAGCAGCTCGGTACGGCTCGCGTCGCCCTGCACGAGCAGCGGTGTGCGCCAGCCGTGCGCGTCGATCGTCTCGCGCAACTTCGCCGCGATCCGGTCGACCGCGCGCAGCGTCGTGCACAGCACGAACACGCCGCCGCCCGAAGCCTCGATCGCCGGCAATGAGGCGTCGAATACCGCATCGGTGAACGCGGGCGACGACGGCTGCGGCAAATTCCGCGGCACATATAAAAGCCCCTGCGCCGGATAGTCGAACGGACTTGGCAGCGTCATCGAGCGGCGCGCGTCGAGCCCCATCTGCGCCGCATAGTGCGTGAAGTCGCCGCGCACCGACAGCGTCGCCGACGTGAAGATCCACGCACGCGGCACGCCCGCACGTTGTTTCGCGAAAATCGGCGCGACCGACAATGGCGTTTCGTGCAGTTGAACCGTGTTCGAAAACACCTCGATCCAACGTACCTTTTCGTTGCCGCCCGCCTCGTCCGGCACCGGCGGCTCGGCCTGCGGCGCGACCCAACCCGCCAGCAGATCCTGCAGCTCGCGCGCCCGGCGATGGCACGCGCCAATCGATTCAGCACGCTCGGCCTGCGCCGCGAGCGCACTCGACAGCGCGTCAAGCGCCGCGTCGAGCGCATCGAGCGCGCCGAACAGCGGGTGATCGTCGTCGAGTTGCGCGAGCGACACGCGCAGCGTGCCGCCGTCGCCAAACGCAAGGCGCACGTCGCGCGCGGCGCGTTCGAGCGCACCGCCGAGCTTCACCCACTCGACCGCGTCGCGCGCGTGCCCCAGCCCCTCGGCGACGCAATCGCGCGCAAGCTCGAGCAACTGCGTCGTCGACAGCGTCTCGCCGAAGAACAGCGTCGCGGTTTCCGGAAGCTGGTGCGCTTCGTCGAAGATAATCGTGTTCGCGCTCGGCAGCAGTTCGGCCATGCCGGTATCGCGCAGCATGATGTCCGCGAAGAACAAGTGGTGATTGACCACGACGATGTCCGCCTGCTGCGCGTCGCGGCGCGCCTGCATCACGAAACATTCCTTGTAATGCGGGCATTCCTGGCCCAGGCAGTTGTCGCGCGTCGACGTCACCATCGGCCATACGGGCGATGTTTCCGGCACGCTCGCAAGCTCGGCCTTGTCGCCGCTTTTCGTGATCTTCGCGAAACGGACGATTTCCTGCAGATGCGCGGTGTCCTGCCGCGACGGCAGCCGGCCGTTGTCTGCGGTGCGCTGCAGATAGTAATGGCACAGGTAGTTCGCGCGCCCCTTGAGCATCGCAACCGTCACGGGCACCGCGAGCGCATCGCGCACGGTCGGAATGTCGCGTAGAAAAAGCTGGTCCTGTAAGTGCTTGGTGCCCGTCGACACGATTACCTTGCCGCCCCACAGCATCGCCGGCACAAGGTAAGCATAGGTCTTGCCGGTACCGGTGCCCGCTTCGACGATCAGCGTGTTGTCGGCGCTCGCGGCGGTTTCGTCGGCACTCGCGGTAGCCGCGTCGGTCGCGCTTGCGCCGTCTTGCAAACGCCGCGCCGGGCGCTTGCGCGTGTCGAAAATCTCCGGTTCGGGCATCAGTTTGCCCGACGCCTCCATTGCTGCCGCGACAGCACGCGCCATCTCGATTTGCGACGCGCGCGGGCGATAGCCGTCGAGCGCCCGCGCAAGCAGGCCGCTCGCGCCGAAAATGGCGTCGAGTTCGTTGGCACGCTTCACGCTGGGCGTGTACGCGCCGGCCTCGGGCGCACGCGGGCCCGCGGCGGACGAAGCGTCGCGCCGCGCATCAGAATGGGCATCAAGCGGTGAATTCAAGGCAAGCGGTTCCCAGGTATCCCGGCTCCGGCGCTTGCCGCGGCGCCGGCGCTTGCCAGGCCGCGCTAAGCGCGCTTATCCGGTTCGAGCTGCGACTGCAGCATAATGATCTTGTCTTTGGCCAGCAGCTTTTCCTTCTTCAGCCGGTGCAGCGTCAGATCGTCGATGTCCGAGCGGCCTTCCTTCTGCTCGATCTCGCGAGCAAGCTGTTTATGCAGCTCTTGCAGAGATACCAGCCGGTTGTACAGCTCCTGTTGCGTATCCGCCAAACGGGTTTGCATACTCGCCTCCTCACTAAACTGGCATACCGGCCGAACGGCCCGCGTGCCCGAGATTGCCTTGCAAATCGCCCCACCCAACGTACTGCTCGCCGACGCTCTCTTATTTATTGCGGCTACTGCTTTTGCTGCGCCTTCTCGGCAGCCCGCCGCTGACGCTCGTCCACCTCGGCTTTGTGCTGCGCCGCATTACGCTGCTTTTCCTCGTAGCGCTGCGCGTTCTGCGCACGCTGCTGCGCATCCTGTGCGGCCTTCGCGTGCGCTTCGTCTAGCTTGCGCTGAAACGCGGCCTGCTTATCGTCATACGCCTTCTGGCTCGCTGCGCGCTGCGGCGCCTGAGCGTCGCGCTCGGCACGCTTGAGCGCATTTTGCTGCTGCTTGCTTTCGTATGCGGCGGCATTCGCCGCGTCGCTGGCCGCACGCTGCGGCGCCTGCGCCTGCCGCTGCGCGTCTTTCAGCGCGATCTGACGATCGCGCTCCTGCGCGCGCACTGCCCGTTGTTCGTCATTGAGCGCCTGTTGCTCCTGGTTGATGCTCGCACGCTCCGCGCGCATCGTTTCCCGCGCGCCGTCCAGGCAATGGTTGACGAAAAACTTGCTGTAGCAATTGTGCTGGGCTACCGCATAACGATAGTCGTTTTCCGCCGTGCGTTGATCGAGCACTTTTTGACGTGCGTCGAAATTGGCTTGCGCGGCGAACGTGGTCACATCGGAGGCGGCGGCATCAGGCGTCGAAGCCGCCGGCGCAAGCGCCTGCGCGAGCGCGCCGGCGCAGCACAACGCCGATGCAAGCGCCACGGCGGGCGTGGCGAACGTGACAACGGAAAATCGGAAGGTAGGCAACGTCGTAGGAAAGCTGCGGATCATGGGCCAAATTCTAGCACCCCGAAGTCGGGTGCTTTCGCATTTATGGCAAAATGCCCCGCTCCATTCACCCGCCAGCCCGGTGCGAGGGCCAGCCGGCCGGCACGGGCGATTTCAGCACGCAGCAGACGCATATCACGACATGACGGAAACCGTAGCACTCAAGATCGTACAGCGCATCGCCGACGAATTGGCGGTCCAGCCCCGGCAGGTCGCCGCGGCCGTGCAACTCCTCGACGAAGGCTCCACCGTTCCGTTTATCGCCCGCTACCGCAAGGAAGTCACGGGCAATCTCGACGACACGCAATTGCGCCAACTCGAAGAGCGCCTGCTGTATCTGCGCGAACTGGAAGAACGCCGCGCGACGATCGTCGCGAGCATCGACGAGCAAGGCAAGCTGACGGACGAATTGCGCGCGGCGATCGAAGCGGCCGACAGCAAGCAAACGCTCGAGGATCTGTACCTGCCGTATAAGCCGAAGCGTCGCACGCGCGCTCAGATCGCCCGCGAAGCCGGGCTCGAGCCGCTCGCGCACGCGCTGCTCGCGAATCCGCTTCTCGACCCGCAAACGCAAGCCGCCGCCTACGTGAGCGCGGACAAGGGCGTCGCCGACGTGAAAGCCGCGCTCGACGGCGCGCGCGACATCCTGTCCGAACAATTCGGCGAGACGGCCGAACTGCTCGGCAAGCTGCGCGACTATTTGTTCGAGCGCGGCGTGGTGTCGTCGGCGGTCGTCGACGGCAAGCAAGGCGACGAGGGCGAAAAATTCCGCGATTACTACGACTATGCCGAGACGCTCAAAACGGTGCCGTCGCACCGCGCGCTCGCGCTCTTTCGCGGCCGCAACGCGGGCGTGCTGAGCGTGAAGCTCGGCCTGGGCGAGGAACTCGACGCGCAGGTGCCGCATCCAGGCGAAGCGATGATCGCCCGCCATTTCGGCATCGCCAATCAAGGCCGGCCGGCCGACAAATGGCTCGCCGACGTGTGCCGCTGGTGCTGGCGCGTGAAGGTGCAGCCGCACCTCGAAACCGAATTGCTCACGCAGCTGCGCGAGACGGCCGAGCATGAAGCGATCCGCGTATTCGCGCGCAATCTGAAGGATTTGCTGCTCGCCGCGCCCGCCGGCCCGAAGGCCGTGATCGGTCTCGATCCGGGCTTGCGCACCGGCGTGAAAGTCGCCGTCGTCGATCGCACCGGCAAGCTGCTCGCCACCGACACGATTTATCCGCACGAACCGCGCCGTGACTGGGACGGCTCCCTTGCCAAGCTCGCGCGCATCGCGCGCGAAACGCAGGCCGAGCTGATCAGCATCGGCAACGGCACCGCGTCGCGCGAAACCGATAAGCTCGCGGGCGAATTGATCGCAAAGCATCCGGAACTCCGGCTGCAGAAGATCGTCGTGTCCGAAGCAGGCGCGTCCGTCTATTCGGCCTCCGAGCTTGCCGCCAAGGAATTCCCGGATCTGGACGTGTCGTTGCGCGGCGCGGTGTCGATCGCACGCCGGCTGCAGGACCCGCTCGCCGAACTCGTGAAGATCGAGCCGAAGGCGATCGGCGTGGGCCAGTATCAGCATGACGTCAATCAGCGCGAGCTTGCGCGTTCGCTCGACGCGGTCGTCGAGGATTGCGTCAACGCCGTGGGCGTCGACGCGAACACCGCGTCGGCCGCGCTGCTTGCGCGCGTCTCCGGGCTCAACGCGACGCTTGCGCGCAACATCGTCGATTATCGCGACGCGAACGGGCCGTTCCCGTCGCGCGAGCATCTGCGCCGTGTACCGCGCCTGGGCGACAAAACCTTCGAGCAGGCAGCGGGCTTCTTGCGGATCAATGGCGGCGAGAATCCGCTCGACCGCTCGTCGGTGCACCCCGAGGCATATCCCGTCGTCGAGCGGATTCTCGCGAAAATCAGCAAACGGATCGACGACGTGCTCGGCAACCGCGACGCGCTAGCCGGGCTGTCGCCCACCGAATTCGTCGACGAGCGCTTCGGGTTGCCGACGGTGCGCGATATCCTCGGCGAGCTTGAAAAACCGGGCCGCGACCCGCGCCCCGAATTCAAGACCGCGACGTTCCGCGAAGGCGTGGAGAAAGTGTCGGACCTCGCGCCCGGCATGGTGCTCGAGGCCGTCGTGACGAACGTCGCGGCATTCGGCGCGTTTGTCGACATCGGCGTCCATCAGGACGGGCTCGTGCACGTGTCGGCAATGTCGACGAAATTCGTCAAGGACCCGCACGAGGTCGTGAAAGCCGGCCAGGTGGTCAAGGTGAAGGTGCTCGACGTCGACGTGAAGCGTCAGCGGATTTCGCTGACCATGCGTCTGGACGACGACTTCGCGCCGAATGCCGCCGCAGGCGGACGCGGCGGCAGCACCGAGCGCGGCGGGATGCGCGGCGGTGGCGGCAATCGCCCTGCCCGTTCGTCGCGCGAGCCGGAGCCGGCGGGCGCAATGGCCGCGGCGTTTGCCAAACTCAAGCAATCGCGCTGAACCGACGCCAGGCGGCTGCCGAGCGGCCGCCTGGCGTCGATTGATGCGTCGCGCGCCGGCGCCGAGCGGCTTTGGACGCATCCTGACCAGGCCATGCGGCCGACAAGCGGGCATCGGACGCGCCGTCACTCACCCTTGAATGCCGGCCTGCGTTTCTCGAGAAATGCCGTCACGCCTTCGCGATAATCCGCGCTGCCGTAAACCTTCTGCCGCATCGCCTCGATTTTCTCGAACGCCTGAGCGGGAACGGCGTGATAGTCGGTCAGCACGCGCAATTGCTCCTTCACCACCGCAATCGCCAATGGCGCTTTCGATGCCATGCCCGTTGCGAGGGCCATCGTCCGCGCCTCCAGTTCGACGCTCGGCATCAGGCGATTGACGATCCCCCATTGCAAGGCCCGCTGCGCATCCAACGGCTCGGCAGTGAAAAACATCTCCCTGACGAGATTCAAAGGCAACCGGCCCAGAAAATGCAGCAAGCCCGTCGTGTTGTAAGGCAATCCGATGTTGGCCGGCGTGATCGCGAATGTCGCGGACTCGTCGGCGACGATCATGTCGCAGCTCAATACCAGATCAAACGCGCCGCCCCACACCGAGCCTCGCACCATCGCCACCACCGGCACCGGCAGTGCGCGTATCGCCCGCAGCGTCCGCTCCAACGGATCGAAATAACCCAGCGGGTCCGTGCCGCCTTGCGGCAGCTCCCGAATATCGTGGCCCGCCGACCATACGCTCATCCCGGGCGCCGCGCGCAGAATCACCACGCGCGCACCCCGCTCGACGACGCCGTCCAGCGCACTCATCAATGCGCCGAGCAACTGCGCGCTCAACGCATTGCGCTTGGCCGGATGATCGAGCGTGATCACGCCAACGCCGTCACGCACATCCGAGCGGACCAGTTCGCCCGCCGCAACCACGCCGCTCATCGCCCGCTCCCGACAAATTCGGCGACGATCGCCGCACGGTCGGCGTCGAGTTCCGGCGCCGGACGCATCGTTCGCGGCTCCGGCATGCCCATGACCTTGACAGGATTGCCCGCGACGCTCAGTTCCCCCGCAACCGGATCGGCCACGCGCACGATCATATTGCGCGCGACAATCTGCGGCTCGGCCATCATGTGCGCGATATCGTTGATCGGCGCGCATGGTACGCCTTTCGCGGTCAACGCATCCAGCCAATACGACACGCAGCGGGTCACCGACACGCTTTCGATCTCCGCCTGCAATGCATCCACGTTCCGATGACGCAGTTCATTGGTGGCGAAACGGGGATCGCGCGCAAGCTCAGGCCGCCCGAGCACGTCGGTGGCAAGCGAGAACAGATGATCGTTGCCCGCGGCGATGATGATATTGCCGTCGGCGGCGGCATAGGCCTGAAACGGCGCCACCGTCGGATGCCGAGTGCCCAACGGGCCGGGAGCCTCACCGGTCTTTGCATACACGGTCACGGCGTCCTCCATGATCGCCGCCTGGCAATCGAGCATCGCGATATCGAGCTTGCATCCCACCCCGGCCAACGAGCGCCGATACAGCGCGGCATTGATGCCCAGCGCCAAATACAACCCAGCCGTGATATCGCCGATCGACACGCCGACGCGTGCGGGCGCGCCGCCCGGATGCCCCGTCACGCTCATGATGCCGCCCATTCCCTGCACGACCATGTCATACGCGGCGAGACTGGAGCGCGGCCCCGTATCGCCGAATCCGGATACCGCGCCGTAGATGAGCTGAGGAAATCGGTCGTGCAGCATGTCCCATCCATAACCGAGCTTCTCCATCGTGCCGGGCCGATAATTTTCGACCAGCACATCCGCTTTCGAGACTAATTTTTCGAATATCGAACGGTCTTCGCCGCGTTTCAAATTGAGGGCGATGCTTTCTTTGTTGCAATTAATAGCCGAGAAATATAATGATTTTCCATTGGCGAACGGACCGAAAGCGCGCGCGTCGTCGCCGACCACCGGCATCTCGACTTTTATCACGCGCGCGCCCAGGTTCGCCAGGGTCATGGTAGCAAAAGGGCCGGCCAGCACGCGGGAAAGATCCACGATTTTTACGTCGGCAAGCAGGGATTTCAACGCATTTTGATGCATGAGAAACCTCTCGAGGTGATCAACCCTGATGACAGAAAAACCGATTTATTATTGATATTTTATTTTTAATCGTTAATCACCGAATGCGTGACGCGAAACCATACCAATATACCAACACGCGCTTATTCGGAATCAGATGACACGAAAATTGTCGCCACGATACGAATCGGGCGATTCAGCCGTTATCGGATATCGCCATCGAGCATAGCACAGCGATTATCATGCATTAAAACCCGCGGCTTGCGCTGTTTGACAACGCACACTCATCGCTCAGGATCCAATGACCATGCAGCCTCTTCTTATCGATCTCGAAGACCGGCTCGACACTGAACGGCTGATTCTTCGCTGCGTCAAGCCAGGCGACGGCCCCAAGATCAACGAAGCGCTATGCGACTCGCTCAACGCGCTGCGGCAGTTTCCGGCCTCGTTGCCTTGGGCACTCGAGGAACCGTCGCTCGAACGTTCGGAAATCTATTGCCGGGAGGGTTTCGCGAACTTCATCGCCAGACGCGATTTTCGTTTCCTCATCCTGCTGCGCGACACGGAAATGCTCGCGGGATGCTGCGGACTACATCAGCCGAATTGGAGCGTGCCAAGCATCGAGATCGGCTGGTGGGGCAACACGCGTCATCAAGGGCACGGCTATATCAGCGAGGCAGTGGCCGCACTCGTACAGTTCGCCTTTGCGCGGCTGGGAATGCGCCGCGTGTCGGCGTTTGTCGATGACCTCAATCTCAAAAGCGCGCGTGTATGCGAACGCGCGGGCTTGACGCTCGAAGGCGTGCTGCGCAATGAGCGCGCCGATCCGGACGGCACGTTGCGTAACACGCGCGTCTATGCGGCGATAAGCGGGTAATAAACGAGCGATAAGCGAATGCGGGCGCCCTGACGAGCGCCGAGTGTCGTGCATCCGGGCGCTGGCCCATTCGACGGGGGCGCGTCCGTCTGGCATGCGCCCAGCTCCGGCCCGCGCGCAGCTTGCATGATGCAGCCCGGCCGCCCGCATCCGGCGCGTTCGCGCCGGACAGCGCACTCAGATCTCGATCTTGGTCCCCAGCTCGACGACGCGATTGGCCGGAATCGCGAAGAAATCCGTCGGTTTCGCGGCGTTCTGGTGCATCCATGCGAACACCCGCTCACGCCAGATCGACATGCCCGGCAAATGAGTCGGCACAACCGTCTCGCGTGCGATGAAGAACGACGTATCCATCAACTCGAACGTGGTGCCGCGCTGACGCGCCACCTCTTCGAGCACAGCCTTCACATCCGGCGTCTCGTTGAAGCCGTACTCCGCCTTGACGATGTAAAGTCCTTCGCCCGCATCGCGGATCGTCACGCGCTCGTCGTCCTTCACATACGGAATATCACGCGTGACGAACGTGAGGAAAATGGTCCGCTCGTGAAGAACTTTGTTGTGCTTGAGATTGTGCAGCAAACTCACCGGCACGAGCTTGCCGCTGCCGGTCAGATAGATCGCCGTGCCCGATACGCGATGCGGCGGATGCGCGAGCAGCCCTTGGAGGAACGGCTCGAGCGGAATGCCATCGGCCACCGTGCGCTCCTTGACGAGATGGCGCCCCTTGTACCATGTGGTCAGCAAGAAGAACAACAGCGCTCCGATGCCGAGCGGCAGCCAGCCGCCCTGCTCGACCTTCAGCAGATTCGCACCGAAGAACCCGAGATCGATCACGAGGAACACGCCGATGATCAACGCGACGAGCAGCCTGTTCCAGTTCCATACCTTCACCATCACGACCGCGGCTAGGATCGTCGTGATCACCATCGTCGCCGTTACCGCAATGCCGTATGCGGCCGCGAGATTGTCCGAACTCTTGAAGCCGATCACGATGCATAGGATCACGAACAACAGCAGCCAGTTGACGACCGGCACGTAGATCTGCCCGATCGCGAGTTCGGACGTATGCAGAATCTTCATCCGCGGCACATAGCCGAGCTGGATCGCCTGGCTCGTCAGCGAATAGGCGCCCGATATCACGGCCTGCGACGCGATCACCGTCGCGACCGTCGACAGCACGACGAGCGGCAGCGTTCCCCATTGCGGCGCGAGCAGGAAGAACGGGTTCGAGATCGCCTTCGGATTGACGAGCAGCAGCGCGCCCTGGCCGAAATAGTTGAGCACGAGCGACGGCATCACGAGCACGTATGCGGCAAGCCGGATCGGCTTCGCGCCGAAGTGGCCCATGTCCGCATAAAGCGCCTCCGCGCCCGTCAGCACCAGCACGACCGAGCCGAGCACCACATAGGCAAGCAGTACGTGGTCGGCCATGAACGAAAATGCGTAGTACGGATTGATCGCCGAGATGATCTGCGGCGCTTGCGCGATGTGATACACGCCGAGAATCGCCAGCACGATGAACCAGACGACCATGATCGGGCCGAACAGCTTGCCGACCGTTGCCGTGCCGTGCCGCTGAATCCAGAACAGCGCGATCAGGATCGCGATCGTGATCGGCATGACGAGATGGGTGAGTTGCGGCGCCGCGACCTGCAACCCTTCGACCGCCGACATCACGGAAATCGCCGGCGTGATGACCGCATCGCCATAGAACATACACGCGCCGAAGATGCCAAGGCCCATCATCAGCCCCGCCACCCGCGACTTTGGCGTCAATGGCCGCAACGACAACGCCATCAGCGCAAGCACGCCGCCTTCGCCGTTGTTATCGGCACGCATCACGAACAAAACGTACTTGACGCCGACCACGAGGATAATCGCCCAGAACAACAGCGAGATCACGCCCAGAATCGAGCTTTGCGTGAGAGGAATGCCGTGCTCCGGGCTGAACGCCTCCTTGAGCGAGTACAACGGGCTCGTGCCGATGTCGCCAAAAACTACGCCGATAGCGGCAATCGCGAGTGACTGCAGCGAATGCTGGCGCGTGGACGAGTGATTCGTGTCGGTCATAAAAGCGGGATAAATCCGTGCTGGGGTCGGAAAAACGAGCGCTATTCTAACTGGCCACGCAAAAATGCCGCCGCGCCGTGTTGTGAGCGCACCACTTGAAGCGGCGCGCCCAGTGTAGCATGGGGTCGTGACGCTTTCGGACGCGGCAACGTGCCGGGAACCGCGCCGCGCGGCGGCATGGCAATCTGAGCCACGTTGCGCGATGCGCTGTAAGGAGAACATAAAAAACGGCGCTTCATCGGAGCGCCGTTTCGATGCCGCCGCGCGGAAACCGCATGCGTTGCCTGCAACGGAAGGCCCGCGCAAAGCTCATGCAGCGAGCGGATTACGCGAGTGCCGCGTCGTCGTCGCGCTGCGCGTTACCGCGTTTGATCCACGCACCGAGATTGTGCGGACGCACCGTGTCCCACTCCTCGAACGGCTGATGAATCCACGGGTTCGTCGGCAGGTATTGGACGTGATAATCGGGCTTCACTTTCGAGCAACCCTTGTACCAAAGCACCGCGGAACGCACTGCCGTCACGGCCGGATAACGCTCCTTCAAATGCTGCTGGACGCGCGCGAGCGTCACGCCCGAATCGACCAGATCGTCGACGAGCAGCACGTTGCCGGATAAATCGCCACGCGTCATCGTGATGTACTGCGCGATGTCGAGTTCGCCCTGCTCGCGGCCCGCCGCCTCGCGATACGAACTCGTCGCGAGAATCGCGAGCGGCAGATCGTAGATTCGCGACAACTGATCGCCGACGCGCAAGCCGCCGCGCGCGAGGCACAGAATCTTGTCGAATTTCCACCCCGATTCGTGCACCGCGAGCGCAAGCAGCTCGATCAGCCGGTGATATTCGTCCCAGCCGACCCACAGGTTCTTTTCGTCGTTGCGCGGATCGGACATTTTGATCGTCATCGTCATGTTTTGCGTCATCGTCGCTTACACCTTGAACGGATGGCGCAACAGGATCGTCTCGTCGCGGTCGGGGCCGGTCGATACCATGTCGATCGGCACGCCCGCCACTTCCTGCACGCGCGACAGGTACGCGCGTGCATTCGCCGGCAGCGCGTCCCACGAATCGATGCCGACCGTGCTTTCCTTCCAGCCGCTGAACGTCTCGTAGACAGGCTCGCAGCGCGCGACCTCGGCAGCGCCGCGCGGCAGCAGATCGAAATCCTCGCCGTCGATCTTGTAACCGACGCACAGCTTGACTTCGTCGAGGCCGTCGAGCACGTCGAGCTTCGTCATGCATAGGCCCGACACGCCGTTGATCTGGATCGAGCGACGCAGCGCGGCCGCATCAAGCCAGCCGGTGCGGCGCGGACGGCCCGTGACCGAGCCGAATTCCTTGCCGACGTTCGCGAGCGTCAACCCGACCTGGTCCTGGCGGCTCGGGTTGTCCGCGTCGTACAGTTCGCTCGGGAACGGTCCCGCGCCGACGCGCGTGCAATACGCCTTCGTGATGCCGAGGATGTAGTTGAGCTTCTGCGGGCCGACACCCGCGCCCGCCGCCGCCGCGCCCGCCACGCAATTGCTCGACGTGACGAACGGATAGGTGCCGTGATCGATGTCGAGCAGCGTGCCTTGCGCGCCTTCGAACAGCAGGTTGCGGCCCGCGTGATTTTCTTCGTACAGCCGGCGCGACACGTCGGTCACCATCGGCTTCAAGCGATCCGCGTAGCCGAGCATCGTATCGAGCGTCGCCTGGAAATCGACCGCCGCGCCGCCCAAATATTGGGTCAGCACGAAGTTGTGAAAATCGAGATTTTCGCGCAGGCGGTCGGCAAACGTTCTCGCATCGAACAGATCCTGCACGCGCAGCGCGCGGCGGCCAACCTTGTCCTCATAGGCCGGGCCGATGCCGCGGCCCGTCGTGCCGATCTTGTCCGCGCCGCGGCGCGCTTCGCGTGCCTGGTCGATCGCGACGTGGTACGGCAGAATCAGCGTCGTCGCCTCGGAAATGAACAGGCGCTCGCACACGGAAACGCCCGCCTCCTCCAACTCGCCGATTTCCTTGAAGAGCGCCTCGGGCGACAGCACGACACCGTTGCCGATGTAGCACGCGACGCGTTCACGCATGATGCCCGACGGAATGAGGCGCAAGATCGTCTTCTTGCCGCCGATGATGAGGGTGTGGCCGGCGTTGTGGCCGCCCTGGAAACGCACGACGCCGTGAGCGTGGTCCGTCAGCCAGTCGACTACCTTGCCCTTGCCTTCATCACCCCATTGAGTCCCCACGACGACGACGTTGCGCCCGGGAGTCACGTTCACTGCGCTGACAGACATGTTGATTCGTTGGCTGGTTAAAAATGTATTCTACCTAGGTTCGCCGCCAGCTCCGAATTTTTCCGTTTCACTTCAACGATATGGCACGCTGAAAGCGGCTCGGAAACCGGCCGGCGGAGCCTCGCGCGGGCGGCATCGCGCGGCGATGCGCGCTCCGTCAGCGGCGCTCGACGACCCACGCGCCGCCCCGCTCGACGAGCATGCGGTCGCACGCGAATTCGTCGAGCCCGCCGTCGTGGCCCGGCAACGCCTCGATCACCACCTCGCCCGCATCGCGCAGCGCAGCAACGGTTGCCCGCAGCGCAGCGTCCTGGTTCCACGGCGCGAGAATCGCGGCGCCGCGCGCCTCCACCGGCGAAATCCGCGCGATTTCGCGCAGATCGAGCGAGAAACCCGTCGCCGGACGCGCGCGCCCGTATGCCTGGCCGACGTGATCGTAACGTCCGCCGCGCGCCACCGCATTCGGCACGCCGTCGACATACGCGGAAAACATCGCGCCGCTGTGGTACGCGTAACCGCGCAAATCGGCGAGATCGATCGTCACTTCGGCATTCGTCACTCGCGCGGCAAGCTCGCTCAGATCGTCGAGCGCGCTGTCGATTTCGGGCAGCGCGGGCAGCTCGCGCCGCGCCTCGTCGAGCACCGACGGATCGCCGTACAGATGCGGCAACGCACGCAGCGCGGCGCGCGTATCCGGGCCGAGGTCATCGGTCAATTCGTGCAGCAGCGGCACGTCCTTGCCCGCAAGCGCGTCGTACAGCGCCTCGCCGCGGGCGGCCGCGGCCGTGTCGCGTGAGAACAACGCAGCCAGCACGCCGGCATGGCACAAGTCGAGCCGGATTTTCGTCAGACCAGACAGATGCAGCGCGTCGAGCATCAGTTGCTGGATCTCCTGATCGGCCTCCAGGCCCGCATGCCCGTAAATTTCCGCGCCGATCTGGATTTGCTCGCGCGTCGCATGCAGACCGCGCGGTCGCGTATGCAGCACGTGGCCGGCATAACAAAGGCGCGTGACGCCTTGGCGGTTCAGCAGATGCGCATCGATGCGCGCGACTTGCGGCGTGATATCCGCGCGCAAGCCGAGCGTGCGCCCCGACAACTGATCGACGAGCTTGAACGTGCGCAGATTCAGATCGTTGCCGCCGCCCGTGAGCAGCGATTCGAGATATTCGAGAAGCGGCGGCATCACCATTTCGTAGCCATACGAGCGAAAACGGTCGAGCAGCCTGCGGCGCAGCTCCTCGATCTTGCGCGCCTCCGACGGCAGTACGTCGGCAATATTCTCGGGAAGTAACCAGGTCGACATCGTGGCGATCCTACGACAGGAAACACGGCGCGCGCACGCGCCTCGGATTGAAATCGGGTGCGACGCCCGGCTTGGGCCGAACGTCTGCGGCATGCGGGCGCCGGCCGGCGCCCACGCGGCGACGGGTCAGGTCACGAGCAGCAGCAACGCGAGCCCGAGCGCCATCACGACGAATCCGCCGATCCGGATATGGTGCGGTGGCCGCTCCGCCATTCTACGGAACGTGTCGCGCCACGCGCTCGGGAATACGAACGGAAACGCGCCCTCGACGATGAGCATCAGCGCGACAGCAAGCAGTAACGAGCCAGCGAGATTCATGTGAGCGGCCAAGCGCGCCGGCGCGTCAACGTTTATGGGGAGCCGCGCCTGCCGCCGGCGCACCGCCCGTCGGGCTGCGCATGAAGCGGAAGAACTCGCTGTCGGGATCGACGACGATGATGTCGTTCGGCTTGAAGCTGTTCCGGTACGCCTGCAGGCTCGCGTAGAACTGATAGAACTGCGGGTCGCGGCCGAACGCGTCGGCCGCGATCGACGCCGCCTGCGCGTCGCCGTCGCCCTTGATCGATTGCGCAGTCTTGTACGCATCGGCCAGGACGGCCTGCTGCTGGCGGCTCGCATCCGCGCGGATCTGCTCGGCCTGCGCGGCGCCTTGCGCACGTTCACGCTGCGCCTGCTGCTGCAGGTCGGCCGTTATCCGGCGATACGCATCGTCCGCTTGCGCGGCCGGCAGATCGACACGGGTGAGTTGCACGTCGACGATATCGATGCCAAGCGGCGCCGCGGCCGCGCCGAGCGCCTGCTTCACCTCTTGCGCGATCGCGCGTTGCTCGCCGAGTGCCGCATCGCGCGCGCGCTTGGCAAACGCATCGTCAAGCGCGCGCTTGATGGCCGCCGAAAGACGGTCGACCTCGCCGCGCGCCGCGCCGCCCGTCTGCTGGTAATACTTGAGCGCATCGGCAATCCGGTATCTGACGACGGGACTCACGAGCAGATCGCGGCCGTCCTGCGTGGTCAAGCTTTGCGGATCGGCCAGGTCGAACGACTGGATGCGAATGTCGACGAGCGTCGCCGCCTGCAGCGGCTGCGGCAGTTTGAAATGCAGGCCGGGACCGGCAAGCGTCGGCGCGGCGCCGTCGCGCGACGACAATACGGCCGCATGGCGCGGGTCGACGACGAACACCGTCGACGACGCCGCCAACACGGCGATGGCGATCGCTACGACGAGCGCGATGATTCGATTCATGTTGCAGCCCTCGTTACTGCAGATCGTCGGTGCGCGAACGGCTGCGGAAAGCCTCGCGGGAACGCAGCGAATCGCTGGCGGATGCCGGGCTGGCGGCAGCCGGCGGCGACACGCCCGCGGCGCTTGCCGCCGCCGCGGGCGCCTGTGACGATGCAGCGGGCGCTGCCGCCCGCGCTTGCGCATCGCTCGCGGGTGCGCCGCCGCTTGTGCCGCTGGCCGCCGCATCGGCCGCGCGCGCGCGGCCCGCTTCGACGATCTTGTCCAGCGGCAGGTACAGCATGCTGTTGCCCGCCTTGTTGCCGACGTACACCTTCGTCGTGTTCGAGTAGATCTCCTGCATCGTCTCGAGATACATCCGCTCGCGAATCACCGCGGGCGCCTTCGAATACTGTGCATAGACCTCCTTGAAGCGATCGGCATCGCCTTGCGCCTGCGTGACAACGCGCTGTGCGTAAGCCTTCGCATCGTCGATCATTTTCGCGGCGTCCCCCTGCGCGCGCGGCAGCAGTTCGCTCGCATACGTTTGAGCAGCGCTCTTCGCGGCCTCGCTGTCCTGCCGCGCTTTCGCAATGTCGTCAACGGCCGCCTGCGCCTGCTCGGGCGGCGCCACGCTCTGCACGGTCACGCCCGTCACGACGAGCCCCGTCTTGTAGTGGTCGAGATCGCGCTGGATCGCCTTCGAAAGCGCATCGCGCAGTGCATCGCGATCGCCGGCGAGCACGTCGTCCGCGGACCGGCTGCCGACCATCTCGCGCACCGCCGACTGCGCGGCCTGCGCGACGCTGCGCTCCGGATCGGCCGTGCGGAACAGATAATCGGTGGCAGACCCGATCCGATATTGAACGGCGAACCGCACATCGACGATATCGGCATCGCGCGTGAGCATCGATGCGTCCTTCACGTTCGCGAGCCGCACGACATTATTGCGGCCGATCTCGACGGAGCGCACCTGCGCGGTATCGACGATCTCGTGCGACTCGAACGGGGACGGCAGACGCCAGTGCACGCCTTCGCCGACCGTGCCCTTGTATTCGCCCAGGCGCAGCACCACGCCCGTCTGCCCGTCCTGCACGACAAAGATGCCGCTGCCGAGATAGATGGCGATCAGCGCGCCCGCGACGATGCCGACGCCTACCCGTGCCGCACGCCCGTTGTCGGGGCGCAAGCCGTTGTTGCCGGAGCCCTTGCGGCCGAGCCAGCCGGATAGGCGGCGATTGAAATTCCGCCACATCTCGTCGAGATCCGGGGGGCCTTCGTCGCGCCCGTCCGGGCGCTTCGACCCGTTCGCGCGCGGCGGCTCGCCGTTGCCGCCCCGCCCCCAGCGGGGGTCATTGATCGACGGCAATGCGTGCATCGGCCGCTGGGTACTCCGCTCGTTGTAGTCGTTCACCTGTGTTTGTTCACCAGATTGGAGCAGCATGACCGACCGCAGTCGTCAGTGCCCGTGTTCGGAAACCGGGTGGTCTTCGTGTGGTTGCGCCGGCGCGCCGATAAGCGGCATGGCGCCGGCGAGATGTTCCGCGGTAGCGATCTCGGCGATGGCGGCGCGCAACGCGTCGAGTCCTTGACCTGTTCGCGCGCTTAAAAAGACGCGCGAAATATTACCATACTCGTCCCGCTCGACCGCACCGCCGCGGGCCGCCAACTCCGGCACCGCATCGATCTTGTTGAACACCAGAATCTGGCGGATCGAATCCGCGCCGATCTCATGCAACACGCCGTTGACCTGCTCGATCTGCTCGAGCCGCACCACGCTCGACGCATCGACGACGTGCAGCAGCAGATCCGCATGAATCGTCTCCTCGAGCGTCGCGCGAAACGCGGCGACGAGCTGGTGCGGTAGCTCGCGAATGAATCCGACCGTGTCGGACACGACGATCTGCCCCACGTCGTCGCCGAGATAGACGCGCCGCGACGTCGTATCGAGCGTCGCGAACAGCTGGTCCGCCGCATACGCCTGCGCTTTCGTCAGCGCATTGAACAGCGTCGACTTGCCCGCGTTCGTATAGCCGACGAGCGACACCGACATCGTCCGGTTGCGCTCGCGCTGGCGGCGCTGCGTGTGGTGCTGACGGCGCAGTTTCTCGAGCCGAGATTTCAGCATTTTGATGCGCTCGCCGATCAATCGCCGGTCGGTTTCGAGCTGGGTTTCGCCGGGACCGCGCAGGCCGATACCGCCCTTTTGCCGTTCGAGGTGGGTCCAGGCACGAATCAGCCGGGTGGCGAGATATTGAAGCTGCGCGAGTTCGACCTGCAATTTGCCTTCGTGGCTGCGCGCGCGCTGCGCGAAGATGTCGAGAATCAGGCTGGTGCGATCGACGACGCGCCGATTGAGCATCCGCTCCAGATTGCGTTGCTGCGCGGGTGCGAGCGCATGGTTGAAGATGACGATTTCGACGTCGTTCGCCTCGCATGCGAGCCGCAATTCTTCGGCTTTACCGCTGCCGACGAACATCGCGGCATCGGGGCTCGCGCGGCGGCCCGTCAGCGTGACGGCGGGATGGGCGCCCGCGCTGGCGGCGAGCAGACTGAGTTCTTCGAGACTGGCTTCGAAATCGGTTTTGCCGAAATCGATGCCGACTAACGCTGCGTTGATCAAATTGTCGGATATCAAGATAAGGCGGCTGACATCAATTGCCGACGGCCATGCGAGCCAGCCGCGGCATAGGTTAGGACGCTGCTTCCGCGTCCGGGTGGAAATTCACCGGGCGGGCAGGCACGACCGTCGAAATGGCGTGCTTGTATACCATCTGGGTAACCGTGTTCCGGAGCAACACGACGTACTGGTCGAACGATTCGATGTTCCCTTGAAGCTTGATGCCGTTAACGAGATAGATCGAAACCGGCACATGCTCCTTACGCAGTGCGTTCAAAAACGGGTCTTGTAACAATTGCCCTTTGTTGCTCATGGCGTGCTCCATCTTTTTTGCAGGTTGATCTAGATTGGGGCGAAGAAAAAGAGATCCGCCGCCAATCGCTACACTATAGCCGATTTTGTCTGCGCCCCGCCTCTGCCATCAGGCCAGGCGCGCATGATATTGACCGATTATTCCTTGTCGGCATATGGATTCGTCGACGAACGGAACTCTATGCGCAATGGAGTGCCCGTCAACGAGAAAGTTTCTCGAAAACGATTCTCGAGATAACGTTTATACGTGTCGGTAACGGCGTCGAGCGCGTTGCCGTGAATCACGATGATGGGCGGATTCTGTCCGCCCTGGTGCGCATAGCGCAGTTTCGGCCGCACGGGGCCGCGGCGTCGCGGCTGCTGGAACTCGACCGCCTCGATCAACGCGCGCGTGAGCTTGGGCGTCGGCAGTTTCTTCATCGCGGCCGCATAGGCGTCGTCGACCGAGCGCATGAGCGGGCCGATACCCGTTTTCTCCGCGGCCGAAATGAAATGGAATTTCGCGAAATCGAGAAACTTGAGCTTGCGCGCGAGATCGGCCTTGGTGCGCTCGCGCACATGCGGATCGAGTCCGTCCCACTTGTTCACGCCAACGACGAGCGCGCGCCCCTGCTCGACCACGAAGCCCGCGATGTGCGCATCTTGGTCGGAGATGTCCTGACGCGCATCCAGCAGCAGAATCACGACGTTCGCATCGGCGATCGACTGCAGCGTCTTCACCACCGAGAACTTCTCGATCGCCTCGAACACCTTGCCGCGCCGGCGCAACCCCGCGGTATCGATCAGCGTGTACTGCCTGCCGTTGCGCTCGAAATCGACGTAAATCGAATCGCGCGTCGTGCCCGGCATGTCGAACGCGATCACGCGCTCCTCGCCGATCAGCGTGTTCACGAGCGTCGATTTGCCGACGTTCGGCCGCCCGACGATCGCGATCTTGGTGCCGCGCGCGGCAGCGTTCTCGTCGCTCTCCTCCGGCTGGCTCGCATAGGCGACGTCGAGCGCCTCGTTGATCATGTCGGTCACGCCGTCGCCGTGCGCGGCCGAAATCGCGCGCGGATCGCCCAGGCCAAGTTCGTAGAAATCGGCGGCGACCGCCGTGTACTTCATCCCTTCGGCCTTGTTGACGACGAGGAAGATCGGACGCCCGGTTTTTCTGAGATAGTCGGCGATCGATTTATCCTGCGGCGCGAGGCCGTTGCGGCCGTCGACGATGAACACGACGACGTCGGCCTCCTCGACCGCCTGCCGCGTTTGCCGCGCCATCTCGTGCAGGATGCCGTCCTTCGCGACCGGCTCGAAGCCGCCCGTGTCGACGACGAGATACGGCCGCGCGCCGATCCGCCCCTCGCCATAATGGCGATCGCGCGTGAGGCCGGGCAAATCGGCGACCAGCGCATCGCGCGAACGCGTGAGCCGGTTGAACAGCGTGGATTTCCCCACATTGGGGCGCCCAACAAGGGCAATGACCGGTTTCATCTGATGATGTCGTCTACGTGAAGCGCAAGCGGCGGAAGGCTCGCTGGCCGCGAGCGGCTGCGCTTGATGGAAATTAGCACGAATTCGCGCCGAACCGGCGCGCACGCGGCTGCATCGGCGCCGCGATACTTTTATTGATCAACCTGCCCCTGCGCTGCCGCAAGCCGCGGCACGACGCGCGGCAGACCGCCTTCGGCAGACTTCTCAAGACCCGCTACAGCGGGCCGGCGCACAACTACTCATCCTCTCTTCTATCGCGGCCGGCGTGCGAACCCGCTGTGTGCCGCGCGATGTTCAGCGCGGACGGAAACCGTATACGCCGCCGTCCTGCGTTTGCACGACGAGCGTGTTGCCCGCGAGCACGGGCGCCGCGTTGATCGCGCTGCCGTCCGTCTTCATCCGGGCGACGAATGCGCCGTCGTCACGCGACAGGAAATGCACGAAGCCCTTGTAATCGCCGAGCACCACGGCGCGGCCGAGCAGATACGGCACGCCGACGTCGCGGCTCTTGAGCTTGTCGTTGCGCCAAAGCTCCTTGCCCGTCGCGACGTCATACGCGGCGACGACGGACCAGTCGTCGCCGCCCACGACCACCGTATCGTCCTGCGCGATGCCGCTGCGGCTGGAGAACGGTTTTTCCCACTGCGGACGGCCGGAATTCGCGTCGAAGCAGCCGAGCTGCCCCTGGAACGTCACCGCGCAGGTTTCGGCGCCGACGAGCGTAGGCGCGCCCGTCACGTCATTGATCCGCTCGACCTCGGTCACGCCCTTCGGGAACGACACCGGCGTTTGCCAGAACGGCTCGCCGGTCTGCAGGTTCAGCGCGATGAGACCGCCGCCCGGAAAGCCCGCGAGCACCGCGGCATCGCCCGCGAACGTCATGCCGGCCGACACGCGCAGGTTGAGCGGCACCGCCCGGTTGCGGTAGCTCCACTTCTGCTCGCCCGTCTGCGCGGAGAATGCGATCACCTGGCCGTCGATCGTGCGCACGATCACAAAACCGTTGCCGACGAGCGGCGGCGAGAAGATCTCGCCTTGCACGGACGTCTTCCACAACAGCTTGCCATCCGGACCAAGCACGAAGAGGCCGCCCTTCAGCGCGCCGACCGCAGTCAGATTGCCGTCGCTGCCGACGCCGGCGGACAGGTCGGAACCCACCTTCGTGCGCCACACTTCCTGGCCCGTCTTCGCATCGATCTTCTCGACCGAGCCGTTCGCGCCGGCAACATAGACCGCATCGCCCACCGCGACCGGCGAGAACGAATAGCGGCCGCCCTTGCCGACGCTCGCCTTCCACACCTGCTGCACGTCGAGCGCGGGTTTGAACTCGGCAAGCGGCGTCGGCACGCGGCGTGCGTCCTTCGATGACGAACAGGCCGCGAGAACCAGGACGGCCGCCGCACAGGCAACAGGAGCAGCGTAACGTTTCAGCAGATTCATCGATGAGCGAAGCAAAGTTAGGTTGAGAACAAAAGCGCGCGCTTAGCCGCCGAGCGCATCCAGCTTGAATTGCACGAGTTGGCGCGAGGACGAATCATCCTTCGGCAGCGCGTCGAGCGCGAGCTTGTATGCGGCGCGCGCATCGTCGCTCTTGCCTTGCGCGGCAAGCAGGTCGCCACGGCGATCCGCGACGAGCCCCTTGAACGCATCGGGCGGCGTGCCCGCGAGCAGCGCGAGCCCCGCGTCGTATGCCTTTTCGTCGAGCAGCAGCGACGCAAGACGCAACTTCGCGATCTGCTTGTACTCGTCGTCCTTCGCGTGATCGACCGTCCATTGGAGCTGCGCCTTGGCGAGCGCCGCGTCGCCCGCGCCGTAGAGCGCCTTCGCGGCTTCAAGCGCCGTCATCTGCGCATAGGCGGTGCCGCCGAACTTGTCTTCCATGTCAGCGGCGACGCGTGAAATCTTCGCCTTGTCGTTCGACGCGACGGCCTGCTGCACCTGCTCATACAGCACCGCCGCCTGCGCGGCCTGACGCCGCTGCCAGTAATTCCAGCCGTTCCATGCCGCCGCGACCGCGAGCACGGCAATGGCGATCCAGGTCGTCAGATTGCCCCACCGGGTCCACCATGCCTTCAGGTTTTCAATCGATTCTTGTTCGTCGTGGTAGCTCATCGCCTAGCGATTCCTTCCTGTACACGCTTTCTGGTCGAGGACACGCCGCGATCAGTCGTCGCCGTCTTCGGCGGATGCAACCATCGCATTGATTAGAAATTCGGTCAAGTTTTCGACCGGCACCGACTGCTGAGCCTGCTTTTCGCCCGCCGCGCCCGCATCGCGCAAAGGTTTCACGCTCGCCGTGCCGTTCGCTACTTCGTCCTCGCCGAAAATCACCGCGAATGCCGCGCCGCTCGCGTCCGCGCGCTTCATTTGCGATTTGAAGCTCGCGCCGGCGCCGTCGGCGCTGCAATGGAAAATCACATCGAGGCCCGTGTCGCGCAGCCGCTCGGCGACGACGAATGCCTGCTCGCGCGCCGCATCGCCCTGATGGACCACGTAGACATCGACGCCGTCCTGCTCCGGCACGAGATCGTCTTCCTTCAGCAGTTCGAGAATCCGCTCGATACCCATCCCCCAGCCGCACGCGGGCGCGGGCTTGCCGCCCAATTGCTCGATCAGCGCGTCGTAGCGGCCGCCGGCCGCCACCGTGCCCTGCGCGCCGAGCTTGTCGGTCACCCACTCGAACACGGTCAGGTTGTAGTAGTCGAGGCCGCGCACGAGACGCGGATTGATCTTGAACGGCACGTTGTTGGCCTTCAGCAGGCGCTGCAACCCTTCGAAATGCGCGCGCGACTCATCGCCGAGGAAATCGATCAGCTTCGGCGCATTCTCGACGATCGCCTGCAGCGCGGGATTCTTCGTATCCAGCACGCGCAGCGGGTTCGTATATAGACGGCGCTGCGCATCGGCGTCGAGCTGGTCGGCGTGCTGCTCGAGATACTTGATCAACTCGACGCGGTGCGCGGCGCGCTCTTCGGCGAGACCGAGCGAATTGATCTCGAGCCGGATGCCCATGAGGCCGAGATCGTCCCACAGCCGCTGGCACATCATGATGATTTCCGCGTCGGCGTCCGGGCCCGCGAAGCCGAGCGCCTCGACGCCGACTTGATGGAACTGCCGATAGCGGCCGCGCTGCGGGCGCTCGTGGCGAAACATCGGGCCGATGTAGAAGAGCCGCTTCGGTCCGTCGTACAGCAGGTTATGTTCGATCGACGCACGCACGACGGCCGCGGTGCCTTCCGGGCGCAGCGCGAGTTCGTCGCCGTTCAGCGAATCGGTGAAGTTGTACAGTTCCTTCTCGACGATGTCGGTCACTTCGCCGATGCCGCGCGTGAAAAGTTGCGTGTGCTCGACGATTGGCGTGCGGATGCCCTGATAGCCATACGCGCGCAACAGCGATTTCGCGGTCGATTCGAAGAATTCCCACAACGCGGCATCCTGCGGCAGGATGTCGTTCATGCCCTTCACGCCCGTCAGTTTGTCGAGCTTTCGCTTTTGTTCTGTCATCTGGTTACGGTTGACGAATTAATTCTGGAGCGCTTCGGCACGGCCTTGAGCGGCTGCGCCGTAAGTACGCGCCACGTAGTCGCTCACGATCTGCTGGAATTCCTGCGCGATGTGTTCGCCGCGCAGCGTTTTCACTTTCTGGCCGTCGATGAAGACAGGCGCAGCCGGATTCTCGCCCGAACCCGGCAGGCTGATGCCGATGTTCGCGTGCTTCGACTCGCCCGGGCCATTGACGATGCAGCCCATCACCGCGACGCTCATCTTCTCGACGCCCGGATATTCATTGCGCCACACCGGCATCTGCTCGCGCAGATAGTTCTGGATCTGCAGCGCGAGTTCCTGAAACAGCGTGCTGGTCGTGCGGCCGCAGCCGGGGCACGCGACGACCATCGGCGCGAACGAGCGCAGCCCCATCGTCTGCAAGATCTCCTGACCGACGACCACCTCACCCGTGCGCGACGCGCCCGGCTCCGGCGTCAGCGAAATCCGGATCGTGTCGCCGATCCCTTCCTGCAGCAGCACGCCGAGCGCGGCTGTCGACGCGACGATCCCCTTCGACCCCATGCCCGCCTCGGTAAGTCCGAGATGCAGCGCGAAGCCGCAGCGGCGCGCCAGCTCCCGGTACACCGCGATCAAGTCCTGCACCCCGCTCACCTTGCACGACAGCACGATCTTGTCGCGCCCAAGGCCGAGTTCGACCGCACGCTCGGCCGAGCCGATCGCCGATTGGATCAGCGCTTCGTACATCACGCTCTGCGCGTCCCACGGCGTCGCGCGCGCGGCGTTCTCGTCCATCATCCGCGCAAGCAGATCCTGATCGAGGCTGCCCCAGTTCACGCCGATTCGCACCGGTTTGTCGTACTTGATCGCGGCTTCGATCATCTGCGCAAACTGCGTATCGCGCTTCGCGCCCTGGCCAACGTTGCCCGGATTGATCCGGTACTTCGACAGTGCCTGCGCGCAGTCCGGATAGTCGCGCAACAGCAGATGTCCGTTGTAATGGAAATCGCCGACGAGCGGCACCGCAATGCCCATCCGATCGAGCTGCTCGCGAATCGCGGGCACCGCGGCGGCCGCCTCGGGCGTATTCACGGTGATGCGAACGAGTTCGGAACCCGCATTCGCGAGTTCCTTCACCTGGATCGCCGTGCCGATCGCGTCGGCCGTGTCGGTGTTCGTCATCGACTGCACACGAACCGGCGCATCGCCGCCGATCGTCACGAGATTGCCGCCCCAGCGGACATCGACGCCATGCGACACGCGCCGCGGCGCATGCCCGCCGAACACCGGCTCGGTTGAACAGATTTGGCTGTCTCGAGGAAGTCGAGCGTCGGTAGATCGAGCTTCAGGGGATTGAGCTTCGGATTGCATCGTTGGATCCAAATTTACGCATGGCGCGCCGCCCGTTGGCTGCGCGCGAATGGGAAAAGCGTCGCGGCCGCCTGCGGTCACGACGCTGGCCGTCAGGGCAACGCGAAACGCGCGACGTTACCCCGAGCCGCCGAGTATTTTGCCGGATCGACAGGCTTGCCGTCGAAAGCGATCGACTCGAGCCCGGCCTTGTTGCCGATCGTCACCTTGAGCGGCGCGTCGCCCACCACCTGCTTGGTCTCGCCTGCCCGCACGAGCGCCGAGAACAGTTCCTTGCCGTGCTTATCGCGCACGCTGAACCAGCAGTCCTGCGCGACCTTCAACGTCACCACCGACTGGCCGGGCGCGACAGTCGCCGCCTCGCTTGCCGATGCCGATGGTTGCGGCTGTGCCGCGGCCGCAACCGATGCCGCGGCCGGGCCAGCGGCGGTGGCCTGCGCCGATGATGTCGCCGAAGCAGGCGATTCGCCGGCGACGCTTGCGGCCAACGCCGGTCCGGCGACCTGCGCCGGCGCGAGCGCCGCGCTGCCCGGCACCGTTTGCGTTGCGGTTTGCTCGGCGGCGCCGGACGCGCCCTGCGCCTGCGTCACCGAACCCGACACTGCCGCGCTCGCCGGCAGCTCGGACGCGGCGCTCTCCGGCTGCTGGTCATGCACCGCCGCCGCGCCGTTATCCGCGCCGCCCGTCTTGAAGCGCGCGAGCCAATTCGTCGATTCGCCGCCCGTGCGCCACATCATCACGGCGACAAGCGCGACGACTGCCGCCGCGATCGCCCATAGCCACGGCCGGCTGCGCGACGAATCGCCGAGATGGATCGACACGCGCCCGCGCGGCAGATCGGCGCCCGACGACGCGGGCAACGACAAGTCCACCGCCGGCACGCCTTTCTCTCGGCGCAGCGCTTGCGCGAACGGTTCCGGATCGACGCCCAGCATCTTTGCGTAGCTGCGCACGACGCCAAGCGCGAACGTCGCGCCTGGGAACTGGCTCGTGTCGCCCGCCTCGAGCGCCTGCAGCTTCGGTGCGGCGATCTTCAGCCGCGCGGACACGTCGTCGACGGACCAGCCTTTCGCACGACGCAACTCCGCGAGCCGCTCGCCGACGGCCGCGACCGATGCAAGCCCGGCCGCCGCCGGGTGCTCGCCTGCGTTCGTCTCTGGGCTCTTTGACGGCTGCGCTTCGCTCATCCTCATCCTCGCGTCGATTCTTCTTTCATGCGCGCCCGCGCCGGCTTCGGCCACACACGCACCTATCGTTGTCACACAGCACGGCGCGCCGCGCCATCCCCGATCGCTTTCGCGTTTATTGCACTACCCGCCCAGGCATTCCCAACGGCATCGCCGTCAAACCGCCCGGACCTCGATCACCTTCGCCCCCGTGCGCTGCGCGAGACGCGTGCGATCCTTGACCGCGCCCGCGAGCTGGCCGCACGCGGCGTCGATATCGTCGCCGCGCGTCTTGCGCACCGTCGTCACTACGCCGGCGTCGATCAGAATCTGCGCGAAGCGCTTGATCTGCTCCGGCTTCGAGCGCACGAGCCCCGACTCCGGAAACGGATTGAACGGAATCAGGTTGAATTTGCACGGCACGTCGCGCGTGAGCGCGAGGAGTTCGCGCGCATGCGCTTCGGAATCGTTGACGCCGTCGAGCATGCAATATTCGAACGTGATGAAGTCGCGCGGCGCGACCTTCAGATAACGCTCGCAAGCCGCCATCAGCTCACGCAGCGGATGTTTCTTGTTGAGCGGCACGAGCATGTCGCGCAGCGCGTCGTTCGGCGCATGCAGCGACACCGCGAGCGCGACCGGCAGCTCGGCGCCGAGCCGGTCCATCATCGGCACGACGCCCGACGTCGACAGCGTGACGCGCCTGCGCGACAAGCCATACGCGTTGTCGTCGAGCATCAGCCGCATCGCGGGCACGACCGCCGCGTAATTGAGAAGCGGCTCGCCCATGCCCATCATCACGACGTTCGTGACGACGCGCTCCGCGCGCCCGTTCGGGCCGGGCGCGCGCCCGAGCGACGCCCGCAGCGCGAACTCCGCCATCCGTAACTGACCGACGATCTCGCCCGTCGACAGATTGCGGGAAAAACCCTGCTTGCCCGTCGAGCAGAACCGGCAGTTGACCGCGCACCCCGCCTGCGACGACACGCAAAGCGTGCCGCGCGTCTCCTCGGGAATGAACACCGTTTCGACCGCGTTGCCGTTGCCGACGTTGAGGAGCCACTTGCGCGTGCCGTCCGCCGACACGTGATCGCTCAGGATGTCGGGCGCGCCGATCACGGCCCGCCCTTTCAGCTTTTCGCGCAGCGATTTCGCGAGATCGGTCATCCCGTCGAAATCGGTCGCATTGTACTGATGGATCCAGCGCTGCAACTGCTTCGCGCGAAACGCCTTCTCGCCGAGGCTGCCGCAATACGCGACGAGGCCGTCGGCATCGAAATCGAGTAGATCGACGGGAGATTCGTTCGCCATGGTGTCCTGCCTTGCCGCTACGCGCTGGATCTTGCCCGCGTCAACGCGAGTAGACGTTCATTTCCGGGAAAAAGAACGCGATTTCGACGCGTGCCGTTTCCGCCGCGTCCGAGCCGTGCACGGCGTTCGCGTCGATGCTGTCCGCGAAATCCGCGCGGATCGTGCCCTTTTCGGCCTTTTTCGGGTCCGTCGCGCCCATCAGCTCGCGATTCTTCAGAATCGCGTTCTCGCCCTCAAGAACCTGGATCATCACCGGGCCCGAGATCATGAAGTCGACGAGATCCTTGAAGAACGGGCGCTCGGCGTGAACGGCGTAGAACTTCTCCGCATCGGCGCGCGACAGGTGCGCCATGCGCGACGCAACGATCTTCAAACCGGCGTTTTCGAAACGGCTGTAGATCTGGCCGATCACGTTCTTCGCCACCGCATCCGGCTTGATGATCGACAGGGTGCGCTCGATTGCCATAAAAACTCCAAAAAATTAAGAGGTTACAGTTTCAAATGAATCCGTTATTGTAACACGTTCCCGTGTATCATTGCGATTGAACCCTTACACGACCGAAAGGTCGAATCAGCCATGTTTCGCGGGCGGCTCAATGTTGAAACCTCTCGCCTCGAAACCTATCTTAGGGGTAGCGGCGTCATGGCCTGCCGCGGCGCAACAAGCATGCCGCCCGCTCGCGATGCCGCCACGTTCCATGTTAGGAGAAACCATGAACGATTATCCGTATAACTTCGGCCGCGGCGGCGCGATCAGTACCGCCGAGACCCGCAACCGCGTGCTGCGCAACACCTACTGGCTCCTCGCCCTGTCGATGGTGCCGACCGTGCTCGGCGCCTGGATCGGCGTCGCGACCGGTTTCTCGCTGTTTGCCGCGACGAGCCCGATGATGAGCTTCCTCGC
This sequence comes from Burkholderia singularis, assembly GCF_900176645.1. GTDB lineage: Bacteria > Pseudomonadota > Gammaproteobacteria > Burkholderiales > Burkholderiaceae > Burkholderia > Burkholderia singularis. The sequence goes on along the minus strand of NZ_FXAN01000004.1, from coordinate 81,879 downwards.
GTTCCTCGCGATCGCGTTCGGCTTCATGTTCGCGATCGAGCGCACGAAGAACAGCGCGGCCGGCGTGTTCGTGCTGCTCGGCTTCACGTTCTTCATGGGCCTGATGCTGTCGCGCCTGTTGGGCTTCATCCTCGGCTTCTCGAACGGCCCCGCGCTCATCATGCTGGCGTTCGGCGGCACCGGCGTGATCTTTGCCGTGATGGCCACGGTCGCCACCGTCAGCAAGCGCGATTTCTCCGGCCTCGGCAAATGGCTGTTCGTCGGCGTGATCGTACTGCTGCTTGCGTCGTTCGCGAACGTGTTCCTGCACCTGCCGGCGCTGATGCTGACCGTATCGGTGCTTGCGATCGCGATCTTCTCCGCGTATATGCTGTTCGACGTCCAACGCGTCGTCAACGGCGGCGAAACCAATTACATCAGCGCGACGCTCGCGATCTACCTCGATCTGTACAACGTGTTCACGAACCTGCTCGCACTGCTCGGCATCTTCGGCGGCAATCGCAACTGAGCCTGAACCGCCTCACCGAAGACCGGCCCGCATGGGCCGGTTTTTTTTCGCCGCCATCTCGCAGCGAAGGTCCGTCGTGGAGTGCGCGAACGGTCATCGGAGCGGCCGGCGCGAAGCACCGCACGACCGCGTCGCGCCGGCGGCCAACCCTACGCCCGCTCGAACAGCGCAATCGATTCGACGTGCGAAGTATGCGGAAACATATTCACCACGCCCGCGCCCTTGAGCCGGTAGCCGGCTTCGTGAACGAGCAGTCCCGCGTCGCGCGCGAGCGTCGACGGATTGCACGACACGTAGACGATTCGCGCCGGCAAAGGCCCGCTGCCGCTCTGCGCGATCTCGGCCAGCGCCTTCGACACTGCGAGCGCGCCCTCGCGAGGCGGATCGATCAGGAATTTGTCGAACGCGCCGAGCGCGCGGATATCGTCGGCCGTCACGTCGAACAGATTGCGGCAGGCAAACGACGTATGGCCGTCGACACCATTCGCCTTCGCATTCGCGAGCGCGCGCGTCGTCAGCGCTTCGCTGCCCTCGATGCCGACCACGTCGCGCGCGAGCCGCGCGAGCGGCAGCGTGAAATTGCCGATACCGCAAAACAGATCGAGCACGCGATCGCCACGCGCCGGCGCGAGCAGCCGCAGCGCGCGCCCCACCAGCACGCGGTTGATCTGATGGTTGACCTGCGTGAAATCGGTCGGTTTGAACGGCATCCGGATGCCGAATTCGGGCAGCGTGTAGTCCAGCTCGACATCGAGCGGATAAAACGGCGCAACCGTATCCGGCCCCTTCGGCTGCAGCCAGAACTGCACGCGATGCGTATCGGCGAATTCGCGCAACAGCGCTTCGTCGGCCGCGTTGATCGGCTCGAGCACGCGCAGCACCAGCGCCGTCACGCTCGAGCCGACCGCCAGCTCGATCTGCGGCATCCGGTCACGGATCGACAATCCCTCGACGAGCCGCCTGAGCGGCACGAGCAGCGCCGACACATGCGGCGGCAGAACCTCGCAGCTCGTCATGTCGGCCACGTAGCTGCTCTTGCGCTCGTGAAAACCGACGAGCACGCCGCCTTTTTTCGCGACATGGCGCACCGTGAGCCGCGCGCGATACCGGTAGCCCCACGACGGGCCGTGAATCGGCGAGAACATCGTCTCCGAGCGCAGTTTCGCGAGATGCCACAGGTTGTCCTCGAGCACGCGCTGTTTGATCGCGACTTGCGCGCGCATGTCGAGATGCTGCATCGAGCAGCCGCCGCAAGTACCGAAAAACGCGCATTTCGGCTGCGCACGCATCACGCTCGCGCGCACAATATCGACGACCTGTGCCTGCTCATAGGACGGCTTGCGGCGAAAGCTCGAATACGTGACGCGCTCGCCGGGCAACGCGCCTTCGACGAAGATCACTTTGCCGGGCTCGCCGTTTTCGTCGACGACGCGGCCGACGCCGCGCGCTTCCATGTCGAGCGAATCGATATCGAGAACCGGGGCGCGATCGGGCGCGGCAGACGCGCGGCGCGCGGAAAGGGGGGCGGCTTCTGACACCAGCTATTCCTGACGAACGATTGTGAGCAAAGGCGAGATTGTAGACGAACGGCACGCCAAAGGGCGTGCCCGAGCGTCTCCAAACGGCCGGCCCGGCGCCTCGGGCCATCGCTGAACGATAACGGAGCGTCAACGATGCGACTCATTAGCTGGAACATCCAATGGGGACGGGATGCGAGCGGCACGGTCGATCTCGCGCGCACGATCGACGCCGCGCGCCGGCTCGGAGACTTCGACGTGCTATGCCTGCAGGAAGTCACGCGCGGCTTTCCGGCGCTGCCGGGCGGCCCATCCGACGATCAGTATGCCGAATTAGCCGCACTACTGCCCGGCTACGACGTATTCGAGGCAATCGGCGTCGATCTGCCGCCGCGCGCGCCAGGCGCGCCGCGACGGCAATTCGGCAACGCGCTCGCGACCCGGCTGCCCGCCGAGCGCGTGCTGCGCCATGCGCTGCCGTGGCCCGCGAGTGCCGATGCGCCGTCGATGCCGCGCTGCGCGCTTGAAGTCACGCTGCGCGCGCGGTTTGGCGCGGTGCGCGTCGTCGTCACGCATCTCGAGTATTACTCGTCGACGCAACGGCTCGCGCAAATCGACGCACTCAGGCGCCTGCATCGCGAAGCCGTCGCGCATGCGCGCGACAGCGCGCCTGCCGAAACGCTCGACGGCCCTTTCGCGGCGTCGGCGCGCGCCGCCGATGCAATCGTTTGCGGCGATTTCAACAGCGCATACGCGAGCGCCGCGTATCGGCGTTTCGTCGCGCCGTTTCCGGACGCGCCGCGTTTTGTCGATGCGTGGCTCGCCCGCCATCCGGGAAAAGCGCCGCCGCCGACGGCAGGCGTCTACGACACCGCGCAATGGGCCGACGGGCCGCTCACATGCGATTTCGTATTCGTGACCGAAACGCTCGCTGAACGCATCACGCGCTGCGAAATCGACAGCGCGACACACGCGTCCGATCACCAGCCGATCGTGCTCGAACTGAACGACGCCTGAACGTCAATCGGAGAATGGGAAAACAGAAAAACGCCCTGCACCGGTCAGCGCAAACGGACGCATTGCCCATGCGCGAACCATGGGCGATCACGCGTCGAACGCAGCCAGATATTCGGCCCAGTGCGGCGCCGGCTCTTGCAACAGCGCATTTTTCACGAGCACGACCTCGTCCGCATATTCGGTTGGCGTCAAACCGCCTCGCATCTGCTGAAATCGGCAATACAGCAGGTACGTGTTCACGACGTCGGTTTCACAGTAATTGCGGATTTCGTCGAGCCGCCCTTGCTGGAATGCTGCCCAAACTTGGCTGCCATCCATCCCGAGCTTGCCCGGAAAGCCGCACAGCTTCGCAAGCGCGTCGAGCGGCGCGTTCGCGCGCGGCTGGTAGAGCGCCAGCAGATCCATCAGATCGGTGTGGCGCGTGTGATAACGGGACAGATAGTTGTTCCACTTGAATTCGCGATCGTCCTCGCCCATGTCCCAATAGCGCGGCGCGGCGACGCCGTGCACGAGCGCGCGGTAATGCAGCACCGGCAAATCGAAGCCGCCGCCGTTCCATGACACGAGCTGCGGCGTGTATTTCTCGATCACACGATAAAACGATTGGATCAGCACCGCCTCCGGATCGCCGGGCGTGCCGAGCGAACGCACGCGAAAGCCCGTGTTGTCGCGAAACACGCACGAGATTGCGGCAATCCTCTGCAGATGGTGCGGCAAGAAATCACTGCCCGTCTTCTCGCGGCGCGCGGCGAAAGCATGCTCGGCGACCTCGGCGTCGGTGAGCGCGGCGGGCAAATCCTCAAGACGGCGGATGCCGTCGACATCGGGAATCGTCTCGATGTCAAAAACCAGAATCGGGGTCATCAATCAGTTACAAAACGGCGTCTTTGCGCACGCCATTGGATGCAAAAAACCGCTTGAGCCGCACGAGCGCCTCTTGCTGGATCTGCCGCACGCGCTCGCGCGTCAGGCCCATCTCGTCGGCCAGCTCCTCGAGCGTCGCGGGTTCGATGTGGTTCAGCCCGAAGCGTCGCTCGATCACATGCCGGTGCTTGTCGGACAGGCGCGACAGCCACGCGCGCGTCAGCGTCTCCAATTCGCGGTGCTGAACTTCCGCGTCCGGCGATTGGCTTTGGTCGTCCGGCAGCAGATCGAGCAGGCTGCTCGCCGGATCGAGATCGAGCGGCGCGTCGAGCGACGCGGTGTGCTCGTTCAGCGCGAGGATGTCGGTGACCTCTTCCGCGGTCTTGCCGGTCAGGTACGCGATGTCGTCGATGCTCGCTTCGCGACGCTCGGCCGCTTCGCCGGTCGACAACGAATTTTTTTCCAAATGGCGCTTTGCGCGCAGCACCTGATTCAGTTCGCGGATCACGTGCACGGGCAGGCGCACCGTGCGTGCCTGGTTCATGATCGCGCGTTCGATACTTTGGCGGATCCACCAGGTCGCATAGGTCGAAAAGCGGAAGCCGCGCGTCGGATCGAACTTCTCGATCGCATGCATGAGCCCGAGATTGCCTTCCTCGATCAGATCGAGCAGCGGCACGCCGCGATTCAAATAGCCTTTCGCAATGCTGACGACGAGGCGCAGATTACGCTCGATCATCACCTGCCGCGCATCGAACTCGCCCGCCTTCGCCAGACGCGAGTAGCGCTGCTCCTCCTCGACCGTCAGCAACGGTTTCACGCTGATCCGATTCAGGTAGTGCTGGATCGTGTCGGCGGTAAGCTCGGCCTGCAACAGCGCGCGGAAATCGTCGATATCGGGCGGGGCGTCGGCGGCTTCCCGCTCGTCGGCCGCGTCATCGGCATCGGCCGCCTCGGCATCGTGAGGCTCGTAATCATGCTCGTTACCGGCGACATCGTCGTCGCCCGTCGAAGCGCCAGTTCGCCCCGCCGAGGATTGCGTGGCACGACTGATCTTCTCAGGTTCGGCATGCAGCGGGTGGCGCTTCGATTTCGGCATGGTCGTCTCGTTTATTGAGGCGGCAAATACTTCAGCGGATCGACAGGTTTACCCTGCCGGCGAACCTCGAAATGCAACATCACGCGGTCGGAATCGCTATTGCCCATTTCTGCAATCTTCTGCCCCTTCGTCACCGCGTCCCCCTCTTTTACCATCAAAGCGCGGTTGTGTGCATACGCAGTGAGATAAGTCGCATCGTGCTTGATGATAATAAGATTGCCATAGCCGCGCAGCCCGTTGCCGGCATAGACCACCCGGCCCTCCGCGGCAGCCTTCACGGCTTCGCCCGCGGTGCCGCCGATGTTGATTCCCTTGTTCTTCGAATCGTCGAACGTATTCAGGAGCGCGCCGCGCACGGGCCATGCAAACGACACGTTGCTCGCGGCAGGCACGGCCGCTTCGGTGGATGCCGCAGCCGGCGCCGAACTCGAGTTGGAACCGGAGCCATAGATCGGCGGCACGGCCGGGCCGCTCGACAGCGGCGGCGTCGCCGCCGCGCCGCCCGCGGCAGGCGCTGCGGTAGTCACGCCGCCTGCGGGCGGCGCGACGCGCAGCAACTGATCGACTTCGATCTGGTTCGGGTTCGTGAGATTGTTCCACGCCGCGATATCGCGATAGTTCTGGCCGTTCTCGAGCGCGATCCGATAAAGCGTATCGCCCGGTTTCACCCGGTAGAAGCCAGGGGGCGCAGGCGGCAGCGGCGCTGCGGGCTGGGTGGCGGCCGTCGTGCCGAGCGAACCTGAACGGTCGACGACGGGCGCCTGGTCGAGCCGCGTCGCGCAAGCGGCGAGCAGCATGAAAGCGGCCATGCAAATCGCGCGCTGAGCGAGCGAGAGCGGAACCTTCGAACGATTGTTTTGCATCGCGCGCAACATACTCATCGGTATCAAATCACTCCGGATTTTAAAGGGACAAAGAAAACGCGATCAAGCCGCGATTCGCGCCACTGCGCGGGCGCGACACGCTCGACGAGCGTCAATACCTGCTCGCCTTCCTGCCCGCCGACAGGCGCGACGAGCCGGCCGCCGATCGCCAGTTGTTCCAACAGCGTGCGCGGCACGTCGAGCCCCGCCGCGGCGATCACGATCGCGTCGAACGGCGCGGCGGCGGGCAGCCCGACACATCCGTCGCCGTAATGCAGGCGGATATTCGGCACGCGCAACGGCCGCAAATTCAATTTTGCCCGCTCATAGAGCGGCTTCACGCGTTCGATCGAATAGACGTCGCGTGCGATGCGGCTCAGCACCGCGGCCTGGTAACCGCAGCCGGTGCCGATTTCAAGCACGCGCTCGAGCGCCCGGCCGGCCGCGGCGAGTTCGATCATGCGCGCGACGACGGACGGCTTCGAAATCGTCTGCTGATGTCCGATCGGCAGCGCCGCATCTTCGTATGCCTGCGCAGCCAGCCCGGGATCGACGAACATATGGCGCGGCACGGCGGCCATCGCGGCAAGCACGCGCGAATCGGTCACACCGTTGGCTTGCAGCCTTTCGACCATCCGCTCGCGCACCCGTTCCGAGGTCAATGCGAGCGCGCCCGCCAACGCGACATTCGGCGCGGCGCTCTTGTCGCCGCCACGCCGGGCAGCGCCGCCCTGGCTCGCCGCATGGGCCGCGCCTGCGGCCGGCTTCGTCGCGCGGGCCGCCTTCGGCGCAGGCGCTGCCTTCGGACCGGGCGCCGGTTTCGGCGCGGATGCGCTCGTCAACGGCGACGCGCCGCCGCCCTGCCCCGCGCGCCAATTCTGCGCGGCCGCCGGCGCCCCGGCGGGCGCGATCACCGCCGTCGCGACGCGCTGACGCGCGGCATCGCTCGCGCTGCGTTCGGCCGCGCGCATATCGGCCTTGCGCGGCTCGCGCTTCAGATCTTCGAGCGCGAGCGGAAACCGCTTCGCGCGCTCGCCGCTCATGAAGCGCCGCTCCGCGCGCGCGCCCACTCGCGGGTGGCTGACAGCATCTGGGTATGGGTGAGATCGAGCTGCAACGGCGTGATCGACACGAAACCCTCGGCGACCGCGTGAAAATCCGTGCCGTCGCTCGCATCGCGCGCCTCGCCGGACGGCCCGATCCAGTAGATCGGCTCGCCGCGAGGATTGGTTTGGCGGATCACGGGCTGCGACGGATGCCGCTTGCCGAGCCGCGTCACCCGCCAGCCCTTGAGCGCATCGTAGCCGCGGTTCGGAATGTTCACGTTCAACAGCGGCTGCCCGGCGAGCGGGTGCGCGAGATAGTGGCGCACGATCTCGGCCGCGACGCGCGCCGCATCGGCCAGATGCGCCCAGTCCTTGTCGACGAGCGAGAACGCGATCGCCGGCACGCCGAACATGATGCCTTCCGTCGCGGCGGCGACCGTGCCCGAATACAGCGTGTCGTCGCCCATGTTCTGGCCGTTATTGATCCCCGAGACAACGAGGTCGGGCTTCGCGTCAAACAACCCGGTCAACGCGACGTGCACCGAGTCGGTCGGCGTGCCGTTCACGTAGTAGAAACCCGAGGTCGCCGAGCGCGACACCGACAACGGTCGCGACAACGTCAGCGAGTTCGAGGCTCCGCTGCAATTCTGTTCGGGCGCCATCACCGTGACGTCGGCGAACGGGCACAGCGCTTCATAAAGCGCGGCGATACCGGGCGCGAGATAGCCGTCGTCGTTACTGAGTAGGATTCGCATCCGGCGATTGTAACCGAGGAAAGATTGCGCGAGAGCGACAGCCAGGGTGCCCGACCTGCGCCGACGGCGACGCGGCGCCAGCCGTGGCTCGCGCCCGCGTGCAGGCGGACGAGCGAGCCGGCGGGCGCGCGAAGCGCCGGCGTCCGGGGCCGGCGCGCCGCGCTCAGATCGCCCGCTTGTCGCGCAGCGCGGCGATCGCCGGCGCGTCGTAGCCCAGCTCGCGCAGCACTTCGTCCGTGTGCTCGCCAAGCTCCGGACCGAGCCAACGCGTCTCGCCCGGCGTGCCGGACAGTTTCGGCGTGATGTTCGGCAACGCAATCTCGTTGTCGCCGGCCCATTTGAAACGCTGGATCATCTCGCGCGCGGCGAACTGCGGATCGGTGAACATGTCGGCCACGCTATAGATCCGCGATGCCGGCACGTCGGCCGCGTTCAGCACCGTGAGCGCGTCATCGATCGTGCGCGGCGCGAGCCACGCGGCGATCGCCGCATCGATTTCGTCGGTGCGCGGCACGCGTCCGTCGTTGCGCGCGAGCGCCGGATCGTCGGCGAGATCGTCACGCCCGATCGCCTTCATCAGGCGCTTGAAAATCGGATCGCTGTTGCCGCCGATCACGATACTGCCGTCGCGGCACGCATAGGTGTTCGACGGCACGATGCCCGGCAGCGACGCGCCCGTGCGCTCGCGCACCAGCCCGTAGACGCCGTACTCCGGCACGACGCTTTCCATCATGTTGAAAACGGCTTCGTAAAGCGCGACGTCGACCACCTGCCCCGCGCCGCCGTTCACGTGACGATGATGAAGCGCCATCAGCGCGCCGATCACGCCGTGCAGCGCGGCGATCGAATCGCCGATCGAAATGCCGATACGCGGCGGCGGACGGTCCGGATAGCCGGTGATATGGCGCAGCCCGCCCATCGATTCGGCAATCGAGCCGAAACCGGGACGGTCGCGGTACGGCCCCGTCTGCCCGTACCCGGACAGGCGCACCATCACGAGGCCGGGGTTTTCCGCGGCGAGCACGTCATAGCCGAGACCGAGCTTTTCAAGCAGGCCCGGCCGGAAATTCTCGATCACGACGTCGGCGTCGCGCGCGAGACGGCGCACGATTTCCTTGCCGTCGTCCGACTTGAGGTTGACCGTCACCGATTTCTTGTTGCGCGCCTGCACCGCCCACCACAGCGACGTACCGCCCGCCTCCGGATACAGCTTGCGCCACTTGCGCAGCGGGTCGCCGCCGTCCGGGTCCTCGATCTTGATGACCTGCGCGCCGAATTCGGCGAACAGACGCGCAGCGAATGGCCCCGCGATCAGCGTGCCGAGTTCGAGCACCTTGACACCCGCGAGCGGGCCGTGGGTTGCGCTCATATCACTCTTCCTTGGATTGGACTGGGGAATCGCACCGGTTGACCCGGCGCATCGTGCGCAAGCGCGATACGGGCGCTGCGCGCATCCGTCGCGATCGGGCGGCGCGATCGCGCAAGCGCGCCCCGCGCGCGCAATGCGCAGGCGACGCCGCTAGAGCGTGCGCCTGTCGAGCATCGCGCGCGCGATCGTGCCTGCATCGACATACTCGAGTTCGCCGCCCACCGGCACGCCGCGCGCGAGCCGCGTGACGGCCAGGCCGCGCGCCTTCAGCGTCTGCCCGAGATAATGCGCGGTCGCCTCGCCTTCGTTCGTGAAGTTGGTCGCCAATACGACCTCCTTCACGACGCCGTCCGACGCGCGCCGCACGAGCCGGTCGAAATGAATTTCCTTCGGGCCGATTCCGTCGAGCGGGCTCAGACGCCCCATCAGCACGAAATACAGCCCGCGATAGGTCATCGTCTGCTCGAGCATGATCTGGTCGGCGGGCGTCTCGACGACGCAAAGCAGCGTCGGATCGCGCTCCGAATCGCTGCAAACCTCGCAGATCTGCGCCTCGGTGAACGTATTGCACTTCTCGCAATGCCGCAGGTGCTCGGTCGCGAACAGCAACGAGCGGCCGAGCCGCGCGGCGCCATCCCGGTCATGCTGCATCAGGTGATACGCGATGCGCTGCGCGGATTTCGGCCCGACGCCCGGCAGCGCGCGCAGCGCTTCGACGAGTTCGGACAGCGCGGAAGGCGGCTTGATGCTCATGCGCAATCGATGAAAATCGAACGGCCGCGCATCAGAACGGCAGCTTGAAGCCCGGCGGCAGCGGCAGGCCGGCGGTCATCCCGCTCATCTTTTCCTGCGACGTCGCCTCGGCCTTGCGCACTGCGTCGTTGAACGCGGCGGCGACCAGGTCCTCGAGCATGTCCTTGTCGTCGGCAAGCAGGCTTGGATCGATCGACACGCGGCGCACTTCGTTGCGGCAGGTCATCGTCACCTTGACGAGCCCGGCACCGGATTGGCCTTCCACCTCGACCAGCGCCAGTTGCTCCTGCATCTTCTTCATGTTTTCCTGCATCTGCTGGGCCTGCTTCATCAGCCCGGCGAGTTGACCCTTCATCATGGACGTGCTCCTTCGTAATCGGTTGTTGCGAACGGGCGCGATCTTAGCGCCCGCTGAGAAATATGGGAATGGCAAACCGGGCGTGCTCCGCGGCGGCGCCGTGCGGCGTCAATGCAGCGTCGGCACGGCGCCGTCCGCCGCACCCGCGTCCGGCCCGACAGGACGAATCGAACCCTCGACGATGCTTGCACCGAATTCGCGCAGCAATTGTTGGATGAACGGATCGGCGCGCATCTCCTCTTCGGCTTCGCGCTGCCGCCGCGCACGTTCGGCGGCGGCGAGCGCAGCCGCGGTCCGGCGCGCCGGCCCCACCTCGACCACGACGTCGACCGGCTTGCCGAGCGTCTCGGCCAATGCGGCCTTCAGTTTCGCGACCTGCGCGGCATCCGCGTATTGCGGAACAGGCACGGCGAGCTTCAGCACACCGACGTCGACCGATTTCAACTCGCTGCTAAACGCAAGCTGATAGGCAACGCCCGTAAGCGGCAGACTCGCGGCGAGCGCCGGCCACTCGCCGTCGTAGCCGATCGCATCGAGCGGAATCGGCTCAGGCAGCGGCCGCGTGTCGACCGGTTGCGCCGGCGCGCACGCGGCGGACGGCGGCGTCAACCGCGCGTCGGCGGAGCTGCTGTCGAATACCGGGACGAAGCCGTCGTCCGGCGGCGCATAACCGTCGTCGATCGACAGCGGCACGTAATCGTCCGGAGGAATGTCCTCCCACGGCGGCGGCATGTCGTGACGCGCGTCGCGAGACGCAGATCTCGCGTCGGCCCGTGATGCTGTGTTCGCCGTGGCGTCGCCTTGCGCCGCGCGCGCGCGCGGCGTCGGCACCGTCACTTGCACCCGCGGCGCGGGCTTTGCGGCTGGCGGGTGCGCCGGCTCGGCAGAGCGTGCGGCGCCCGCTGCGCGGCCGCGATCCGACGATACGCGCATGCCGGCATTGCGCAACACGTCGAGCGCGGCGGCAGCGCCCGTCGCGCGAGACCCGGGCGCCCGGGCGGCGGGTGCCGATGACGCCGTATCGACCACGCCCGCATCCGCATCGCGCGCGGACGATGTCGGCTCGCTCGCGGAAGACGTTTGCGCCTCAGCCAACGAAGCCTTCGCGGCGGCATCGCCGGATGCCGATTCCATCTCGAAGCCGGCAGCCGCGGATGCTTGTACGGCATCGACAGTCCCATCCGCGCGCACGCTCGATCCGGCGCTCGGCGCTACTGCCGCCCGGCTCTTTGGCAGATCGGACTGAAGGTTCGACGCTACGGCAGAGGCGAACGCTCGCGGCCCGCCGTCGGTCTGCGCACCGGCTGACGCAACGTCGGTCCACACGTGCGCCTCCTGCGGCTCAGCGCGGAGCGCGACCGATTCGCTTCGCGTGCCACGTGCGGCGGCACGCTCATCCGCCCTATCCGTATCCGGTGCAACAGCGTCAACCGGCGACCGTACCGGCGCCGTATCGGGGCGCGCGTCACGCGCGGCGGCGCCCCCCGGCGTCGACACAGATGCCGCAACGGGCGCTGCGGCAGCCTTCACCGCCAACGCGCGCGCATTCTCGCCCGGCTTCGCCGCCGCGTCGCCCGCCTGCATCGCGCGACCGCCTCCGGGCCCGCCGCCCGCCGCCGCCGGCTCGAACGCGAGCATGCGCAGCAGCGTCATCGTGAAACCGGCATATTCGTCCGGCGCCAAGCCGAGTTCACTGCGCCCGATCGTCGCGATCTGGTAATAAAGCTGCACCTGCTCCGGGCTCAACCCTTGCGCGAAGCGACGCAAATCGGCCGCCTCCGGCCATTCGTCGAGCACCGAGGCCGGCGCGAATTGCGCCCACGCAATCCGGTGCAGAAGGCTCGCAAGATCTTGCAGCGCGGCCGAAAACGACAAACTGCGCAACGCCATCTCGTCGGCGATCGCGAGAATTTGCGGACCGTCGGCCGCAGCCAGCGCATCGAGAAGCCGCACCATGTAGGTCGAGTCGAGCGCGCCGAGCATGCCGGATACGGCCGCCTCGGTCACCTCGTTCGCCGAATATGCGATCGCCTGGTCGGTCAACGACAGTGCGTCGCGCATGCTGCCCTGCGCGGCGCGCGCCAGCAAGCGCAGCGCCTGCGGTTCGAACATGATTTGCTCGTCGCCGAGAATCCGCTCGAGATGCGACACGATATGCCCGGCCGGCATTTGCTTCAGATTGAATTGCAGACAGCGCGACAGCACCGTGACGGGAATTTTCTGCGGGTCGGTGGTCGCGAGAATGAATTTGACGTGCGGCGGCGGCTCCTCGAGCGTCTTCAGCATCGCGTTGAATGCGTGGTTCGTCAGCATGTGCACTTCGTCGATCATATAGACCTTGAAGCGCGCATCGACCGGCGCGTAAACCGCGCGCTCGAGCAGCGCGGCCATTTCGTCGACGCCGCGATTGCTCGCCGCATCCATTTCGACGTAGTCGACGAAACGCCCTTCATCGATTTCACGGCATGCGCGACATACGCCACACGGCTTGGACGTAACCCCCGTCTCGCAATTGAGCGCTTTGGCAAAAATCCGCGAAAGCGTCGTTTTGCCGACGCCGCGCGTGCCCGTGAAAAGATAGGCGTGGTGCAAACGCCCGCCGTCGAGCGCGTGCGTAAGCGCCCTGACGACGTGCTCCTGGCCGACGAGCGAAGCGAAATCCTTCGGACGCCATTTGCGTGCGAGAACTTGATAGGTCATCGGGAAATTGTATCAGCAACGCCGCGCCGCGCCGACAAGCCCGACACCCCGAACAAACGAGACAAAACGCTGCCGGACACGCGCGACGCTGATACGCAGCCGACGTGCAATGCGAAGATCAAACAGGAGAGAAAAAGACGAGAAGACGGGGAAGGAAGCGGAAGGTGACGAGCCCGACCCTCGGCACTGGCGGAAAACGGCTGTGGCTGCTTCGTTCCCGACCTGACCAGGTTGACCGCCCCACCATGCGAGGAGGCCCGTCACGGCGCATTCTAACACCGCTTCATGCGCAACGCGACCGTTATTCGCATCGCGCCCGCCGGCGCGGCGCCGCTTGCGCCCGCCCCGGCATACTCGGCGCGCGCCGGCCAAAGCGTTGACGCCCGGGTTCGACGCCTGCCCGCTGCACCGCGCCTCTTGCAATCCGAACGGCCGCTCCCATATAGCCATCGCATGGACGCCGAAGCCGGGGCATGCAGTACGCCCCTATTCACGTGACGGCTACTATCGCCGTCAACAACGGATAGCAATTTAGGCTAATATGACGCCCGAATGACCCGCGAACCGCGGCATGCAGCGCTCACGCCCTTCTTTTCGCAAGAGCGGAGCCTCCCGCCCCGGCAACCGGCAAAGCCCTCGGGCGGCCGGCGCAGGCGGTCCCCGAAACGAAAGAGGTACTAACACAATGAGCGAACAGATCAAACATATCAGCGACGCATCGTTCGAACAGGACGTCGTCAAGTCCGACAAGCCCGTGCTCCTGGACTTCTGGGCCGAATGGTGCGGCCCGTGCAAGATGATCGCGCCGATCCTCGACGAAGTCGCGAAAGATTACGGCGAAAAGCTGCAAATCGCGAAAATCAACGTCGACGACAACCAAGGCACGCCCGCGAAATTCGGCGTGCGCGGCATTCCGACGCTGATTCTGTTCAAAAACGGCGCCGTGGCCGCGCAGAAGGTCGGCGCACTGTCGAAATCGCAATTGACCGCATTCCTCGACAGCCATCTCTAATCGGCCGAATCGCGCGCACGTGTTGTCAGCCGGCAACACGTGCGCCGAGAAATCCGCCAGCCGGGCGCTCAAGCCCGAATTGGCGTGTGCTAGAATCAAAAGCGTCGTTAAGACGACTATAAATCTCTGAGCGCTTCCGCTCGCCCTCCTCCCTATTTCTTTTCGTCGCATCTCCTCCCTGGCGGGATCTCCGTATGCATTTATCCGAGCTCAAGTCTCTGCACGTGTCCGAATTGATCGAAATGGCCAACGGCCTGGAGATCGAAAACGCGAACCGCCTGCGCAAGCAGGAGCTGATGTTCGCCATTCTTAAAAAGCGCGCCAAGACGGGGGAAACGATCTTCGGCGACGGCACGCTCGAAGTGCTGCCCGACGGCTTCGGCTTTCTGCGTTCGCCGGAAATGTCGTACCTCGCAAGTACGGACGATATCTACATCAGTCCGTCGCAGATCCGCCGCTTCAACCTGCACACCGGCGACACGATCGAAGGCGAAGTCCGCACGCCGAAGGACGGCGAGCGCTATTTCGCGCTGGTGAAGGTCGACAAAGTCAACGGGCAGCCGCCCGAGGCCTCGAAACACAAGATCATGTTCGAGAACCTCACGCCGCTGCACCCGAACAAGCCGCTCTTGCTCGAGCGCGACATGCGCGGCGAAGAAAACGTCACGGGCCGCATCATCGACATGATCGCGCCGATCGGCAAGGGCCAGCGCGGGTTGCTCGTGGCGTCGCCGAAGTCGGGCAAGACCGTGATGCTTCAGCACATCGCGCACGCGATCAAGCAGAACCATCCGGACGTGATCCTGTTCGTGCTACTGATCGACGAGCGCCCCGAAGAAGTGACCGAAATGCAGCGCTCGGTCGCAGGCGAAGTGATCGCGTCGACGTTCGACGAACCGGCCACGCGTCACGTGCAGGTCGCCGAAATGGTGATCGAGAAGGCCAAGCGCCTCGTCGAGATGAAGCACGACGTCGTGATTCTGCTCGATTCGATCACGCGTCTCGCGCGCGCGTACAACACCGTGATCCCGGCGTCGGGCAAGGTGCTGACAGGCGGCGTGGATGCGAATGCGCTGCAGCGCCCGAAGCGCTTCTTCGGCGCGGCGCGCAACATCGAGGAAGGCGGCTCGCTGACGATCATCGGCACCGCACTGATTGAAACCGGCAGCCGCATGGACGACGTGATCTACGAAGAGTTCAAGGGCACCGGCAATATGGAAGTGCACCTCGAGCGCCGTCTCGCGGAAAAGCGCGTGTATCCGTCGATCAATCTGAACAAGTCCGGCACGCGCCGCGAGGAAATGCTGATCAAGCCGGACATCCTGCAGAAGATTTGGGTACTGCGCAAGTTCATCCACGACATGGACGAAGTCGAGGCGATGGAATTCCTGCTCGACAAGATCCGCCAGACGAAGGGCAACGGCGAATTCTTCGACCTGATGCGCCGCGGCGGCTGACAGAGCTTGCGTGGCGCCGCGCATGAAAAACCGCCCGCCGGGGCGGTTTTTTTACACACGAACCTGTACGTGAACGTACACGTTGATCTATAATCACCGTCATCTGTCCTTCGCCCCCCCCCGGAATCCCACACGATGAGCGACTCCCCGCCCACTCTGCTGCTGACCGTGCGCGACGCCGCCGAGCGGCTCGGCGTGACGCCGCGCACACTGAAGTATTACGAGGAGCGCGGGCTCGTCACGCCGTCGCGCAGCGAAGGCCGCTATCGGCTGTACGA
Organism: Burkholderia singularis; assembly: GCF_900176645.1. Lineage (GTDB taxonomy): Bacteria > Pseudomonadota > Gammaproteobacteria > Burkholderiales > Burkholderiaceae > Burkholderia > Burkholderia singularis. The sequence goes on along the minus strand of NZ_FXAN01000004.1, from coordinate 66,283 downwards.
CGCCGACGATCTCGAGCGCTTTGCGCGCATCCTGCGTCTGCGGGCGCTGGGTTTTTCGCTGCACGGCATCACCGAGATGCTCAAGCGCCCGCTCGAGCCAACGGCCGACGGACGGCGGCGCTATTCGGACGCGTCGCTGCGCGAGATTCACGCGGATCTTACGCACCAGATCGCGACGCTCGATGCGCGTATCGCCGCCGCGCAGCGCGAGTTGAACGAAGTACGCGCGCTGAAGAAGGAATTGCAGCACGATATCGATTACGTCGAGCGCCGGCTTGCCGGCGAAAGCGCCGACGACTTGATCGCGCGCCGCCAAGCAGCCGCGCAGGGCCGCCGCCGCGCGCGCGCAAGCGTCAAATGAGCGCGCCGCCCAGCCCGCCACCGCTCTGGAGCGCCGCGAATCTGCGTGGCGATTTCTTTCCATGGGTGCTCGCGGTCGTCACCGGGCTCGATTACTTCGACAACGCCATCTTCTCGTTTTTCGCGAGCTACATCGCGGGAGGCATCAATGCGTCGCCGGACGAACTCGTGTGGGCGTCGAGCGCCTATGCGGTGACCGCCGTGCTCGGCATCCTGCAGCAGCAATGGTGGATCGACCGGCTCGGGCATCGCCGCTACGTCGCCGGATGCATGCTGATGTTCTCGCTAGGCGCGGCCGCCGCGGCGCTCGCCGACACATCGATCGAACTCGCATTCGCACGCGGCTTCCAGGGCTATTTCATCGGCCCGATGATGGGCGCGTGCCGGATTCTGATTCAAATCAGCTTCGCGCCCCAGGCCCGTGCGCGCGCGACGCGCGCGTTCCTCATCATGCTGCTGCTCGGCAGCGCGTTCGCGCCGATTGCGGGCGGCCTCCTCGTCGCGCATTTCACATGGCGCGCGCTGTTCGCCTGCTCGATACCGGCGGGCATCGGTTTCGCGGCGCTCGCGTTTGCCGCCCTCCCCGACTCCGGCTATGCGCCGCCCGACGAGCGCGACAACGGCCATTTCTGGCCATATGTGATTTTCGCGCTCGCGCAAGGCGCGCTGCAGATCGTCATGCAGCAGGTGCGCTTTCAGCTTTTCACCGGATCGCCGACGCTCGTGCTGCTGGCGGCGGCCGGGCTCGCCGCGCTCGCCTGGTTCGGCTATCACCAATGGCATCACCCGGCGCCGCTCGTGCGGCTGCAGCCGTTTCGCAAACGCACGTTCCAGGTCGGGCTGCTGCTCTACATGTTCTATTACTACGAGACGACGGGCTTCAGCTATTTGATTTCGCGCTTTCTCGAAAGCGGCCTCGGCTATCCGGTCGAAAACGCCGGGCGCCTGGTGGGCGTAACATCGCTGATCTCCGCGACCGCGCTGTTCGGTTATCTGCGCTACGCGAAACTCGTCACGCACAAGAAATGGATCATCGTGCCCGGCTTCGCGATCGCTGCGGCAGCCGCGCTATGGATGTCGCGCATGCCGCCCGACGTCGACGAGGCCGCACTCATCGCGCCGCTGCTGCTGCGTGGGCTACTGCTGCTATTCATCGTGCTGCCGGTCGCGAATTTGACGTTCCGCGTGTTCGAAATCGACGAGTACACGCACAGCTATCGGCTGAAGAACATCGTGCGCCAATTGACGATCTCGTTTGCGACGGCCTCCGTGATCATCGTCGAACAACACCGGCTCGCGGTACACCAGACGCGGCTCGTCGAGCAGGCAAACGTCTACAATCCGATCTTTCAACAAACCTTCGCCATGCTGACGCGCAGCTTCGAGGCGGCCGGCCACGCATTGAACGAAGCCCACGCGCTCGCGCTTGCGCAGGTGAGCCGGGCCATTGCGCAGCAGGCGTCGTTTCTGTCCTCGCTCGACGGGTTTCACTTCCTGATCGGCGTCGCCGTGTGCGGCTGCCTGTTCGCCGCCTGGCAAAAAGAGATCGATTGAGGTACGTTTAGCGCCTGTCGCCTCACCCCGCCGTTTCGATGCTCACCAAACTCACCCGATGGTTCGATACGCGCCGCCGCGACCGCGCGCTGCGCACCCACCCGATCCCGGAGCCGCTCTGGCAACAAACGCTCGAGCGCCTGCCGTTCGTCACGTATCTGTCGGCCGGCGATTTGCAGCGCCTGCGTGAGATGACGAGCCTGTTTCTCGCGCAAAAATCGTTTTCGACCGCGCACGAACTGGAACTCACCGATGCGATCGCGGTGGGTATCGCCGTGCAGGCGTGCCTGCCCGTGCTGAATCTCGGGCTCGAACTGTACCGGGGCTGGATCGGGGTCGTCGTCTATCCCGGCGAGTTCGTGATCCGCAAGACGGTCGAGGACGAGGACGGCGTCGTCCACGAAATCGAGCACGATGCGAGCGGCGAAGCGTGGGAAGGCGGCCCCGTGATCCTGTCGTGGGAGGACGTGCAGATGACGGACGGACGGGACGCGTACAACGTCGTGATCCATGAGTTCGCACATAAGATCGACATGATCAGCGGCGCGGCGGACGGCCATCCGCCCCTGTTCCGGCGCTGGCACGCGCCCGAGCTCGACAGCGCGCGCTGGGCGGACGTCTTCGACCACGCATACGATCGCTTCTGCGACCGCGTCGACGCAGTGCCGGAGCGCGCGTGGCCGCGCTTCGAGCAAGACTCGCTGATCGATCCGTATGCGGCCGACCATCCGTCGGAGTTCTTCGCGATCTGCAGCGAGGCACTGTTTGTCAAGCCGCGGCCGTTCGAGGCCGAATTTCCCGAGCTGTATGCACTGCTCGCCCGCTACTACCGGCAGGACCCCGCGCAAACGGGCATCCTCACGGGCGCGCCCGCGCGCATTTGACAAAAAATTCGCCAAGCATCTGATTTTCTGGCATAATCGCGAGCTTTCGACCTCAGGCAAGTGGCTCGCGTCGGGCTTTGGCGGCTGCGTAACGAACTGGTGAGAACTGGCGAACTGGCTGACTCAAACCAGACGGAACACCACCGCGGGCGACGTAACGGCGTTCGCGGCATCGCAAAAAGCGGCGGGCTGGCTACCGTTTTTACTCAGGAAAAACCATGAAACAAGGCATTCATCCGGATTACCGCGAAGTCGTTTTCCAAGACATGTCGAACGGCTTCAAGTTCGTGACGCGCTCGACGATCCAAACGCGCGAAACGATCGAACTCGACGGCAAGACCTATCCGCTCGCGAAGATCGAAGTGTCGTCGGAATCGCACTCGTTCTACACCGGCCAGCAGAAGATCATGGACACGGCCGGCCGTGTCGAGAAGTTCAAGAACAAGTTCGGCGCACGCGCAAGCGGCAAGGCCGCGAAGTAAGCGTCGCGTGCTTACCGGCCCTCGCGTCGCGCTCGGCCGGTTCCGCAGAAAAAGGCAGCCCAGGCTGCCTTTTTTTGTCTTCGCTCAACCCGTGCCGCCGCCTGCCCGCGCGCGGCCGGACCGGCTTCTGACGCGTGTGGCGCCGTGCGTCTACAATGCCGGATGCTCAAAACGGCCCGCCGCTCACCCGGCGGGCGCTTCGCTCATCCTCTGCCTTCCATCTGCATGAAGCCTGTCGTCCGCCTCACCGCTTCCGCCACTCGCGCGCTACCGCGCTGGCTGCTGCTCACGCTTTGCATCGTCTATGCGGCGTTCGGGCTGTTCGGCCGGGATCCATGGAAGAACGAGGACGCCGCGGGCTTCGGCGTGATGTGGACGATGGCGCAAGGCGGGCTGCAAGACTGGCTGCTGCCGAACCTCGTCGGCAAATTCGTCACGTCCGACGCGCCGCTCGGCTATTGGCTCGGCAGCCTCGCGATCCGCGCGCTGCCGTGGGTCGATGCGAGCAATGCGTCGCGCGTCTATGCGGGCGTGCTGTTCTGCGTTGCGGCCGCATTTGTTTGGTACGCCGCGTATCTGCTTGGCCGGCGCGCCGAAGTGCAGCCGTTCAAGTACGCGTTCGGCGGCGAGCCCGAGCCGCGCGATTACGGCCGCACGCTCGCCGACGGCGCGCTCCTCGTGCTGCTCGCGTGCTTCGGCCTTGCCGAGCGCGGTCATGAAACCACGCCGCAGCTCGCACAGTTTGCGTGGATCGCGATGCTCGTCTACGGACTGGTGCGCGCGATCGACAAGCCCACGCAAGGCGCGCTGTGGTGGGGCCTCGCGCTCGGCCTCGTCGCACTGTCGGGCAATCCCGTGGTGGTTACCGCGCTTGCGCTCGGCACGTTCGCGCTGTATCTCGTCACCCCCGAGATCCGCTGCGTGCAGGTGCCGGCGATCGGCCTGCCACTTGCCGCCGCGATCTTCGCGCTCTGGCCGATCGCCGCGCTCGTCGCGTTTGCGGACGACGCGCGCTGGTTCCTCGATCAATGGCTGCACGGCAGCCTGATGCGCTTCTCCGGCCCGCCGACAGCCGTGCTCGCCTACGCGGCAAAGAACCTGCCGCTCTTCACGTGGCCCGCATGGCCGCTCGCGATCTGGGCATGGGTGAGCTGGGCCGGTCTGCGCCGCCGGCCGCATATAGCGATTCCGCTCGCGGTCGTCGTGCCGCTCGTCGCGCTCGTGATCCTGCAAAGTCAGCAGACCAACCGGATGTACATGCTGCTGCTGCCGCCGCTTGCCGTCCTCGCGAGCTTCGCGCTGCCCACGCTCAAGCGCGGTGCGATCAACGCGATCGACTGGTTCGCCGTGCTGAGTTTCACGATCCTCGGCACGTTCGTGTGGCTCGTGTGGCTCGCGTCGATGACCGGCTTCCCGCATCCGCTCGCACGCAACCTCGCACGCCTCGTGCCGGGCTACGAGCCTCACTTCAAGGTGCTGTCGTTCGTCTGCGCGGTCGCGGCCACGGTATGCTGGCTGCTGCTCGTGCGCTGGCGTATCTCGCGCCAGCCCAAGGTGCTGTGGCGCAGCGTCGTGCTCTCGAGCGCCGGCACGACGCTGATGTGGGTGCTGCTGATGACGCTGTGGCTGCCGATCGTCAACTACAGCCGGACCTACCGCGATGTCGCGCAGCAAATCGCCGCGCACCTGCCGTCCGACTACGAATGCATCTCGCCCGTGCGCCTGGGCGACGCGCAGATCGCGACGTTCGCGTACTTCGGCGGCATGCATTTTTCGTTCGACGGCGACTGCGACGTGATCCTGCGCCAGGATCGCTCGGATTTCGGCGAACCCAGCTCGATGTCGCAATACGTATGGCGTCTCGTCTGGGAAGGCCGGCGCGCGGCCGACCGGGACGAACGCTTCCGTCTGTACGAACGGATCGAGCGGCCGAAAACGCCCGTCAAGCGCCGCCCGACACGCCCGGCGCGCCGCTGACCCATGCTTGGGGACATCCGCCGGATCGCCGGGCTCGCGTGGCCCGTGCTGATCGGCCAGCTTGCGATCATCGCGTTCGGCGTGATCGACACCGCCATGGTGGGCCGTTTCTCGGCGCTCGACCTCGCGGCGCTCGGGCTCGGCGCGTCGATCTACGTGTCGATCTATATCGGATTGACCGGTATTCTGTCGGCGCTGCAGCCCATTGCGGGGCAACTGTACGGCGCGCGGCGCTATGCGCAGATCGGCGAGGAGGCGCGCCAGGCGATGTGGCTCGCCGCATTGCTCGCGATCCCGGGCTTTCTGCTGCTGCATTTTCCCGAGCCGCTGCTGCGGATCGCGCATACTCCCGCCGAGCTGCACGCGCGCACGCTCACCTATCTGCGCATCCTGTCATACGGCCTGCCCGCGAGCCTGCTGTTCCGGATTTACAACGCATTGACGAACGCAGCCGGCAAGCCGCGGCTCGCGATGATCCTGCAAGTCGGCGCTCTCGTCGTGAAAGTGCCGCTGAACATCTGGTTCATCTTCGGCGGCCTCGGGCTGCCTGCGCTCGGCGGCCCCGGCTGCGGCCTCGCGAGCACGCTGATCAACTGGATTCTCGCGTGCGTCGGCTTCACGCTGCTCGCGAAGCTCGATGTGTTCGCGCCGCTCGCGATCTTCTCGCGCCTCACGCCACCGGTCTGGCAGCGCCAAAAGGCGCTGCTCACGCTCGGCCTGCCGATGGGGCTGTCGTATCTGATCGAGGTCACGTCATATACGTTCATGGCGCTGTTCATCGCGCGATTCGGCACGACCACGCTCGCCGGCCATCAGATCGCGGGCAATATCGGCGCGGTGCTGTATATGACGCCGCTGTCGATCGGCATTGCCGCGTCGACGCTCGTCGCGCGCGCCATCGGCGCCAACGAGATGAACGACGCGCGCACGCTCGGCCGGCACGCAATCGTGTTCGCCTGCATGATCGCGTGCGCCTATGGCGCCGTCGTGCTCGCACTGCGCGCGGCAATCGTTTCGGCGTACACGCCAAATCCGGCCGTCGCCGCGGCGGCGTTGCCGCTTGTCGCGATCGTCGCGGTCTATCACTTCTTCGACGCGCTCCAGATCACCACCGCCTTCGTGCTGCGCGCGCACAAGATCGCCGTCGTGCCGACCGCAATCTATGCGCTCGCGTTATGGGGCATCGGGCTGGGTGGCGGCTATCTGCTCGGCTTTGACGTGCTCGGCTTCACGCCCGCTTCGCTGACCGGCGCGCGCGGCTTCTGGATCGCCAATGCCGCGAGCCTCGCGCTTGCGGGCGGCGGGCTCGCCGTCTATCTGCGCCGTGTGAGTCGGCGCCGGCCTGGGCCGGACGCCGCGCAGCAGGCGCGGCATGCTCATTGACGCGTCCGCCAAGCGGCATGCGCGCCAGCGGACGGCGTCGCGCTGCGGCAATGCGGGCGGACTATCCGGGCGGACTATCCGGGCGGACTATCCGGGCGGACTATCCGGGCGGACTATCCGGGCGGACTATCCGGGCGGTGCGGCGGCTCATCAGCCGCCGCACCGCCGATCCCCGTGGCCGTATCGCGGCGTCAGTCGATGAACGGGCCGTCCGGATTTTCCGCGCTTCCTGCGCCCGCCCGCTTTTGCGCATCGCGCTGCTCGAACACGTCCCGCGCGGCGAAAAGCGCGTTGAGTGCAGCCGGAAAACCGGCATACACGGCCATCTGCATGAATACCTCGATGATCTCGCTGCGCGTGACGCCGACGTTCAGCGCCGCGCCGATATGCACCTTCAACTGGGGTTGCGCCGTCCCAAGCGTGGCGAGCGACGCGAGCGTGGCGATCTCGCGCGAACGCAGATCGAGCCCGGGCCGGCTGTAGATATCGCCGAACGCAAATTCGATGAGCAGCCGCCCGAACTCCGGCGCCGTCGCCGCGAGCGACGCGACGACTTGCTCGCCGGCCTCGCCGTCGATCTCCTTCAGGTTGTTCCAGCCCCGCGCGTAGCGGTCTTCGGTGTAGGGTTGCATCGTTCGTCCTGGTCAGCATGTGGATCATGATCCGGTTGGGATCGCTGCGCCTGTCGAATCGCGTCGCGCTCGGCATGCTCGTAGTAAGCGATCTTGCCGGCGATCGCCTCGAGATTGGCCTGCAACGCATCGATCTGCGCACGCACTGCGTCGCGATGCGCGACGAGCAGCGCACGCCGCTGCCCGAGCGTCGCGTCGCCACGCGCGCGCAGCTCCGCGAACGCCTGCATCGCGGCGATCGGCATGCCGGTCGCCCGCAGCCGCATCACGAAACGCAGCCAATCGAGATCGGCCGGCGCGTACAGCCGGTGCCCGGCGTGCGTGCGCGCGATCGATCGCAACAAGCCGGCTTGCTCGTAATAGCGCAAAGTATGCGTGGACACACCGATCAATACGGCAACCTGCCCGATCGTCAATGCACTTGGCGATGTTTGCTTTGAAGCGTTCGACATGGCACGCTCAAGGTTAGGACTTAGAGTGCACTCTAAGTCAAGTGCCGCGCCCTCGCCAGTCCCTGCCGCCGCCCACGGCGCCTATTTCCGTCAAAGATCGTAAAAGTCGGCCGCGCAAGCTGTCACAGCCTTTACAGTGCAACCTGCGATAAGCGACACTGCCGCGCTGTCTTAAAAAGGGCATGCATTTATCCTATGCTTGAACGCAGCACCCGGCTCGCGCCGCGCGCGTTCGCTACGACAACCGTTCATCCGTTCCATCGCAAGGGAGCCTTTCGCCATGCTGAAAAAGCTGCTGATGCTGGTCGTCGCATTGTCGCTTTCGCTGTCCGCGGTGCTTGCCGCGGCTGTCGAGGTCAACACCGCCGACCGGGCGGCGCTCGAATCCGTGAAAGGCATCGGCCCGGTGAAATCGAAGGCGATTCTCGATGAGCGCGCGAAAAACGGCCCGTTCAAGGATGCCGACGATCTCGCGAGCCGCGTGAAGGGCCTCGGCGCGAAATCGGTCGCGAATCTCGAAGCGGCCGGGCTGACGATCGGCGGCTCATCGGCACCGCCGAGCGGCACGAAGGCCAAGACTCATGCGGCAAAGCCGGCCACCACGGCCCCCGCTGCAACTCCGCCGGCCCCCGCGCCTGCGGCGCCCGCCACCGCGTCGCCCGCGCCGGCCGCGAGCGCGCCGGCAGCAGCGGCAAGCGCGCCGGCCGCAAAGAAGCCACGCGCGTCGAAAAAGAAAGAGAAAGCCGCCGCCGAAGCCAGCGCCGCAACTGACGCGAATGCGCCGGCCGCGGCGTCGTCGCCGAAGGCCAAAAGCTCGAAGAAAGGCAAGAAGAGCAAAGCGGCGGCAGCATCCGCCGCATCGGGAGTCTGAATCCGGCGTCGCGCATCGCGCGACGCTTTCGTTCCACCGGCGCCCTCTAGGCGCCGCATCAACCTAGCAGGTGAATCATGGGTCTACTCGATATCGTTGGCGGTCTGATCGGCGGTCAAGGCGGCAATCAGAACGCGCTCATCAGCGCCGCGCTGGAGCTCATCAATAATCAGCCCGGCGGCCTCAACGGCCTCATCGACAAATTCAAGGCCGGCGGCGCGGGCGACATCATCGGCTCGTGGGTCGGCAACGGCGCGAACCAGCAGATCTCGCCCGACCTGCTGCAAAGCGTGCTCGGCTCCGAAGCGATCGGCTCGCTCGCCAGCAAGGTCGGCATCGATCCGCAGCAGGCGTCCGGCATCCTCGCGCAAGTGCTGCCGCACGTGGTCAACGGTGCGACGCCGAACGGCGAAGTGCCAGCGGGCGGTCAACTCGACGCGTCGAACGTAATCGGTACGCTGTCGCAGCTCGCCGGCATGTTCGGCGGCAATAAGCAGGCGTAAAACCGGACGCAGGCGCCGCACGGCGCGCGCCTCGCAACTGGCTCGCCAATAAGCAAACACCCCGCTTACGCGGGGTGTTTGCATTTGACGGCCCAGTGCGCGTGTCGGGCCGGAACCGGGCAGGCGCAGCGCGAGCGACGCTGCCGCTCAATGCACGACGCGATCGAACACGAACTCGCCGTCCTGCACGTCGACCGGAATCACGTCCTTCGGACCGAAGCGGCCCGCAAGGATCAGCTTCGCGACCGGATTCTCGATCTCCTGCTGAATCGCGCGCTTCAACGGACGCGCGCCGAACAGCGGATCGTAACCGACCTTGCCGATCTGCTCGAGCGCGGCCTCCGACACGTCGAGCGCCATGTCGAGCTTCGCGAGCCGGTCGTGCAGGCGCGCGAGCTGGATCTTCGCGATCGACTGGATGTTGCTGCGATCGAGCCCGTGGAATACGACGACGTCGTCGATCCGGTTCAGGAATTCCGGGCGGAAGTGCTGCTTCACCTCGACCCAAACGGCATCCTTGATCTCATCCTGCGGCGCGCCCGCCATCGACTGGATCACTTGCGAACCCAGATTGGACGTCATCACGATCACCGTGTTCTTGAAGTCGACGGTGCGCCCCTGCCCGTCGGTCATCCGGCCGTCGTCGAGCACTTGCAGCAGCACGTTGAACACGTCCGGATGCGCCTTTTCGATCTCGTCGAGCAGAATCACGCTGTACGGCTTGCGACGCACCGCTTCCGTCAGATAGCCGCCCTCCTCGTAGCCGACATAGCCGGGCGGCGCGCCGATCAGCCGCGCGACGCTGTGCTTCTCCATGAACTCGCTCATGTCGATGCGGATCAGATGCTCTTCCGAATCGAACAGGAACGCCGCGAGCGCCTTGCACAGCTCGGTCTTGCCCACGCCCGTCGGGCCGAGGAACAGGAACGAGCCATACGGACGATTCGGGTCGGCAAGCCCCGCGCGCGAGCGGCGGATCGCATCGGCGACCGCGCTGATCGCCTCGTTCTGGCCAACCACGCGCTCGTGCAGCTTTTCCTCGATATGCAGCAGCTTCTCGCGCTCGCCCTGCATCATCCGCGATACCGGAATGCCCGTCGCGCGCGATACGACTTCCGCGATCTCTTCGGCACCGACCTGCGTGCGCAGCAAACGCGGGCGCGACGGATTATGCTGCTCGCTCTCCTCGGCCTGCGTGACCTGCTTCAGTTGCGCCTCGAGTTGCGGCAGCTTGCCGTACTGCAGCTCGGCGACCTTCTCGAGCTTGCCCTCGCGCTGCAGCCGCGCGATGTCGGCACGCACCTTCTCGATCTCTTCCTTGAGCTGCGCGCTGCCCTGCACGGCGGCCTTCTCGGCAGTCCAAATCTCCTCGAGATCCGCGTATTCACGCCCGAGTCGCTCGATCTCCTCCTCGATCAGCGCCAGGCGCTTTTGCGACGCCTCGTCCTGCTCCTTCTTCACCGCCTCGCGCTCGATCTTCAGTTGAATCAGCCGGCGATCGAGCTTGTCCATCTCTTCGGGCTTCGAATCGATTTCCATCTTGATCTTCGATGCGGCCTCGTCGACCAAATCGATCGCCTTGTCCGGCAGGAAGCGGTCCGTGATGTAGCGGTGCGACAGCTCGGCCGCGGCGACGATCGCCGGATCGGTGATCTCGACGCCGTGGTGCAATTCGTATTTCTCCTGCAAGCCGCGCAAAATCGCGATCGTCGCCTCGACGCTCGGCTCGTCGACGAGCACCTTCTGGAAGCGGCGCTCGAGCGCGGCGTCCTTTTCGATGTACTTGCGGTATTCGTCGAGCGTGGTCGCGCCGATGCAATGCAATTCACCGCGCGACAGCGCGGGCTTGAGCATGTTGCCCGCATCCATCGCGCCCTCGGCCTTGCCCGCGCCGACCATCGTATGAATCTCGTCGATGAAGACGATCGTCTGACCTTCGTCCTTCGCGATGTCGTTGAGCACCGCCTTCAGGCGCTCCTCGAACTCGCCGCGATACTTCGCGCCCGCGAGCAGCGCCGCCATGTCGAGCGACAGCACGCGCTTGCCCTTGAGCGTCTCCGGCACCTCGCCGTTGACGATCCGCTGCGCAAGCCCTTCGACGATCGCGGTCTTGCCCACGCCCGGCTCGCCGATCAGCACCGGGTTGTTCTTGGTGCGGCGCTGCAGAATCTGGATCGAGCGGCGGATCTCGTCGTCGCGGCCGATCACCGGATCGAGCTTGCCCGCGCGCGCGCGCTCGGTCAGATCGACGGTGTACTTCTTCAGCGCCTCGCGCTGGCTTTCGGCATCTGCGCTATGGACCTGCGAGCCGCCGCGCACCGCCGCGATCGCCGTTTCGAGCGCCTTCCTCGTCAAACCGTGCTGACGCGCGAGCCGCCCGGCTTCGCCCTTGTCGTCGGCTACGGCGAGCAGGAACATCTCGCTCGCGATAAAGCTGTCGTTGAGCTTCTGCGCTTCCTTGTCGGCCTGATTCAGCAAACCGGCAAGCTCACGGCCGACCTGCACGTCGCCGCCCGTGCCCGTGACTTGCGGCAGGCGTGCGATTGCGTCGTTCAGCGCGCTTTGCAGTGCCTGCACGTGAACGCCTGCGCGCGACAACAGCGAGCGCGCGGAGCCGTCCTGCTGCGCGACGAGCGCCGCGAGCACGTGAACGGGTTCGATGTATTGATTGTCGCGCCCGGCCGCGAGACTTTGCGCGTCCGCGAGCGCCTCCTGGAACTTGGTGGTGAGCTTGTCGATTCTCATGAATGAGACCTCCAATAGACGAATACCACCCAAATGAGGATGGTTATTCGCCTTTCAAGCCGGAATTTACTTGACGTGCGACAAACCAGGTCCGCCGGCGCACGGCAGACGCGCGAGCGCGCGAAACCTGCTCGCGCGCCCCGCGGACGAACGAGCGCGCGTCACGCCCAAGTCAGTGGAAAGTCAGTCGGAAACCGGCAACGGCGGCGCATGAGAAACGCTCGCCGCGACAACCGGCACCGGCACCGGCCGCAACCCGAGCAGCGCGGCGAGCTGCGGCGCGGGCGCGGACAACTCGCCGATCGTGTGTTTGTCGAGTTCGGCGAAGAATGCGTCGAGCGCCGACGCGAACATGCCGCGCAGCAGGCACTGCGACTGAATCACGCAACTGCGATGCGACTCGGCCTCGCCCGAGAAGCAACCGACGAGCAGGTAATCGTTTTCGGTGGCCCGCACGACTTCGCCGATCGTCAACGACGACGACTGCGCGTTCAGGCGCAGGCCGCCATTGCGGCCGCGCACCGTCTCGATCCAGCCAAGCTCGCCGAGCTGCTGCACCACTTTCATCAAATGGTTCTTGGAGATACCGTATGCGTCCGAAATTTCCTGAATCGTCGACAAACCTTCGCCTCGGACCGCTAGGAATAGCATGACGCGCAAAGAGTAATCGGTGTAGTCGGTCAGTCTCATTGTGTGAAATGGACGCTGTGTCAGTGCGATCGGCGATTCCACGCGGGATAAAACGCGTGCCTGCCATTGCCGATCCGACGGCCGCATCATAAGATGCGCGACGTCAGCACTTTTTATTGAAGGAGTGGCCGTTTACTATTGTGCGACAAAATTGGCGGCCCGTGCTCCTTCGTTATCCTGCCCTTTTTAATGACCGATTTTTCCGCCGATCCGCCCCATGCTCCGAATGACGCGCCGGCGCGCGTCGCCGAGCCGACGCCGGCCAATATCCGCGCGCTGGTCGACGCCTTCTACGAACGCGTGCGGGACGACGCGCTGCTTGGCGCCGTGTTCGAGCGCGCGCTCGCTGGCCGCTGGGACGCACATTTGCCCAAAATGGCGCAGTTCTGGGCGAGCTTGGTACTGGGCGACAAAAGCTACCGCGGCAACGTGCAGGCCGTGCATCAGCCGCTGAAAGGGATCGAACCCGCGCATTTCAGCCGCTGGCTCGCCCTATTTCTGAAGACTGTCGACGCCCGCTATGCGCCGGCGGCGGCCGTGCGCTTCATCGAACCCGCGCTGCGGATCGCGCAAAGCCTGCAACTGAGCCGATTCGGCTGGGATTACCAAATTCCGCCCGAACAGCAGACGCTCCTCGATCTGATCGCGCCGAAGCGGCACGACCATGACGACGGGCACGCCCGCGCGCCGCGCGGCGAGCCGTTTCCGGCAAAGATCATCGGCCGGGCGCGCGACGGTACGTAGCCGGTTGCGCGCGGCCCCCGACGCCCGGCGCACTACTATGACGACTGCGTCGCGTTGCTCGACGCGATTCCCCAGCGCGCGAGCGCCGCATCGTCCGCGCTGCGGGCGTCGACCCAGCGTTCGCCGGCTGGCGTTTTCTCTTTCTTCCAAAACGGCGCCTGCGACTTTAGGTAGTCCATCACGAACTCACAAGACGCAAACGCGTCGCCGCGATGCGCGGCGACCGTCGCGACGAGCACGATCTGATCGAGCGGATAGAGCTTGCCGACCCGGTGGACGATCGCCACGTCGATCCCCGGCCAGCGTGCGAGCGCATCGGCCGCGATCGCGCCGAGTGCTTTTTCCGTCATTCCCGGGTAGTGCTCGAGTTCCATCGCGTCGATTTGATCGCCGTCGTTCAGATCCCGCACCGTGCCGACAAAGCATGCGAGCGCCCCGATCTTCGGATTGCGCGCGCGCAATGCCGCAAGTTCGGTGCTTACGTCGAAATCGCTTGTCTGCACTCGCACGATTGCCATTGACGGTTCCTTTTTCCGACTGCAACGTCCAACCCAGATCGGCCAAGCCTAGCCCGTACCCTGGCCTCTCCCAATTCACCCTCCCGTTACCGGCGGAAAAAACGCCACTTCACAGCCGTCGGTAATCCGCGTTCCCGCGTCCGTCATCGTGTGGTTGCACGCCATTCGCAGCGCGCGGCCGTCGGCAAGGGTCTGCGCCCACACACCGCCGCGCGTGCGCAGCCATGCGCGCACGTCGCCCACTGTCGCAATGCCGTCCGGCACCGTGACCGTCTCACTCGCGACGCCCAGCGCCTCGCGCACGCTCGCAAAAAATCTCAATTCGATCTTCATCGTCGATGTCCGCGGCTCGCTCAACCGAGCAGTTCGGAAAAAGGAATGAAACGCACCGTCTCGCCCGCGCTGATCGCATGATGCGGCGGATTGTCGATGAGCCCGTCGCCCCAGACCGTCGAGGTCAGCACGGCCGAACTCTGGTTCGCAAACAGATCGAGTCCGCCCGCCGCGTTCACGCGCGCGCGCAGGAACTCGTTGCGGCGGTCTGCCTTGCCTTGCGTGAAATCGGCGCGCAGCGACAGCGCGCGCGGCGCGACCTGCGTTGCGCCCGCCACACGCAGCAAAAACGGCCGCACGAACAGCACAAACGTTACGAAGCTCGACACCGGATTGCCCGGCAGGCCGATGAAATAGGCGCCATCCGTCGCACCGGCGGCGTCGCCGCGCCGGACCGAGCCGAACGCGAGCGGCTTGCCCGGCTTCATCGCGATCTGCCACAGCGCAAGCCGCCCTTGTGCTTCGACCGCGGGCTTCACATGATCCTCGTCGCCCACCGAGACGCCGCCACTCGTCACGATCACGTCATGCTCGCGCGCCGCGTTGCGCAACGCCGCGCGGGTCGCGTCGAGTTGGTCCGGAACGATTCCGTAGTCGGTCACGTCGCAGCCGAGCCGCTCGAGCAGCCCGCGCAGCGTAAAACGGTTCGAGTTGTAGATCGCGCCAGGTTTGAGCGGCTCGCCCGGCATCGTCAGCTCGTCGCCCGTGAAGAACACGGCGACTTTCACGCGCCGCGTGACCGTGAGCGTCGCACAGCCGATCGATGCGGCAAGCCCCATCGCTTGCGGTGTGATCCGCGTGCCGGCGGGCAGGATCACCGAGCCGTTTCGGATATCGGCACCTTGCGCGTTGATCCATTCACCCACGGTGGGCGTGTGCAGAATGTCGACATGATCGCCGACGCTTTCCGTCTGTTCCTGCATCACGATCGCGTCCGCGCCGGCCGGCACGCTCGCGCCCGTAAAAATGCGCGCCGCCGTGCCAGGCTCGAGCGGCACGGCCGCATGGCCGGCCGCAATCCGCTGCGATACCCGCAGCCGGCGTTCGCCGCGCATCAGGTCCGCGACGCGCACCGCATAGCCGTCCATCGCGCTCGTATTCATCGGCGGCACATCGAGCGACGATACGACGTCGGCGGCGAGCACGCGGTTCAGCGCATCGAGGGTCGGGACGGTTTCCGTTTCGGTGAGCGGGCGCGCGGCCGCGAGAAGCGTCGCGAGCGCATCGGCTGTCGACAGCATCGGCGCGCGCGGCGTCTGGGTGTTGGGTTCGGGCATCGTCGAATGAAAGTAACCGGATGCCGACATTGTAGCGACGGCACCGATGCTGCGCGTGCGGCGCGCTCGGCCGGACGCTTCGAGCGCATGCGTGCCGGTCGAGGCGCGGGCGGAAAAGGCAAGCCCGTCCAGAGGCAAGCGCATCACGCATCACGCATCACGCATCACGCATCACGCATCACGCATCACGCATCACGCATCACGCATCATAAAAATGATAGGCCGCGCCGATCGTTCCGTTTCCCCAGGTTGCAACGCAAACCGTCCCGCATTTTGTCCGATCAAACCACGACGAACCACGAAGCGATCCCCGCGGCGGCGTCTTTCCGGCGCAGCCGGCGAAAGCAGGCCTACCCATGGGCCGGCACCCGCGGGCCGCAGGCGCCGCTTCGCCATGCGTGCCGCCCGCTCAGGCTCCCGCCGTATGCGCGGCGATAAACGCCTTCACCTGCTGCGCGTCCGCGTCGACGACCGTGAAGCGCTGCGGCAGCGCCTCGAGCCCCTCGAACGCCGACGGCCGGCCAGGCTCGCGGCCGAGCGCCTCGCGAATCGTTTCGCCGAACTTGATCGGCTGCGCGGTCTCGAGCACGATCATCGGCACGCCCGGCTGTAAATGCTCGCGCGCCACCTTCAGTCCGTCGGCGGTATGCGTGTCGATCATGGTTCGATAACGCTCGAACACGTCGCGAATCGTCGCGATCCGGTCATCATGCGTACTGCGCCCCGACACGAAGCCGAACTCGGCGACGCGCGCGAAATCGCCGCTCGCGGCCAAATCGAAACCGCCCTTCTCGTCGACGTCGCGAAACAGCTGGACGACGCGCGCCGGCTCGCGGCCAAGCAAGTCGAACACGAAGCGCTCGAAATTCGACGCCTTCGAGATATCCATGCTCGGGCTGCTCGTGTGATAGGTGTTTTCCGCGCTGCGCACGCGGTACACGCCCGTGCGGAAGAATTCGTCGAGCACGTCGTTCTCGTTGGTCGCGACAACGAGCCGCTCGATCGGCAAACCCATCATCCGCGCGATATGGCCCGCGCACACGTTACCGAAATTGCCGGACGGCACGGTAAACGATACGCGCTCGTCGTTGTTGCGCGTCGCCGCGAAGTAGCCCTTGAAGTAGTAGACGACCTGCGCGACCACGCGCGCCCAGTTGATCGAATTGACCGTGCCGATTTGGTGCGCCGCCTTGAAGGCGTGATCGTTCGACACCGCCTTTACGATGTCCTGGCAGTCGTCGAACACGCCTTCGACCGCGAGGTTGAAAATGTTCGGGTCCTGCAGGCTGTACATCTGCGCGGTCTGGAACGCGCTCATCTTCCTGTGCGGCGACAACATGAACACGCGCACGCCCTGCTTGCCGCGCATCGCGTACTCGGCCGCGCTGCCCGTGTCGCCCGACGTCGCGCCGAGGATGTTGAGCGTCTGCCCGTGCTTGGCGAGCGTGTACTCGAACAGGTTGCCGAGCAACTGCATCGCCATGTCCTTGAACGCGAGCGTCGGGCCGTTCGACAGTTCGAGCAGCGCGAGCCTCGCGCCGTTCTCGACGCCGAGCGTGGTGAGCGGCGTGACATCGGCCGCGTTCGCGCCGTCGCGCACGTGGCGATAGACGTCGGCCGTGTACGTGCGGCGCGCGATCGCGCGCAGATCGTCCGCGGCAATGTCGTCGGAAAACTTCGACAGGATCTCGAACGCGAGATCCGCGTAAGGCAGCGTGCGCCAGCGCGCGAGTTCGTCGGCGGAGACTTTCGGGTATTCGGACGGCAGGTAAAGCCCGCCGTCCTTCGCAAGGCCGCCGAGCAGAATGTCGGAAAACGTGTGGCGCTCGCCAATGCCGGCGCCGCGCGTGGAGATGTAATTCATGTCGAGCCTTTAGTTGAGCGCTTCCATCCGCAGCTTCGTCACCTTCGAGACGACCGTCGACAGCGCCTCGATCTGCTTGATCGCCGCGTTGACGTGCTTCTCGAGCGTCTCGTGCGTGATCAGGATGATGTCGGTCTCGCCGTTCGCGTCGTCGACCTGTTCCGACTCCTTTTGCAGCAGCGCATCGATCGAAATGCCCGATGCGGCCAGAATGCGCGTGATATCGGCGAGCACGCCCGTTTGATCGGCGACTCGCAAGCGCAGGTAATAGCCGCTCGTCACTTCGTCGATCGGCAAAATCGGCGTGTTCGACAGACTGTCCGGCTGGAACGCGAGATGCGGGACGCGATGCTCGGGGTCGGCCGTGTGCAGGCGCGTCACGTCGACGAGATCGGCGACGACGGCCGACGCCGTCGGCTCCGCGCCCGCGCCTTTTCCATAATAAAGCGTTGTGCCGACCGCATCGCCATGCACGACGACCGCGTTCATCGCGCCTTCGACATTCGCGAGCAGGCGCTTTGCCGGAATCAACGTCGGATGCACGCGCAACTCGATGCCGCGCTCGGTGCGGCGCGTGATGCCGAGCAGCTTGATCCGGTAGCCGAGTTCCTCCGCATAGCGGATGTCGGTCGCGGCGAGCTTGCTGATGCCTTCGACGTAGGCGCGCTCGAACTGCACCGGCACGCCGAATGCGATCGCGCTCATGATGGTCGCCTTGTGCGCGGCATCGACGCCTTCGATATCGAACGTCGGATCGGCTTCCGCGTAGCCAAGCTCCTGCGCCGCCTTCAGCGCGGTCGCGAAGTCGAGCCCGCGGTCGCGCATTTCCGACAGGATGTAGTTCGTCGTGCCGTTGATGATGCCGGCAATATATTGAATCCGGTTCGCGGTCAGGCCCTCGCGCAGCGCCTTGATGATCGGGATGCCGCCCGCGACGGCCGCCTCGAACGCAACCATCACGCCCCGCGCGCGCGCGGCCTCGAAGATCTCGGAGCCGTGCACCGCGAGCAGCGCCTTGTTCGCGGTCACGACGTGCTTGCCGTTGGCGATCGCGCGCAGCACCAGGTCGCGCGCGATGCCGGTGCCGCCGATCATCTCGGCCACGATCGCGATCGAAGGATCGTCGACGAGCGCGTTGAAATCGTTGCCGATCGACACGCCGGCCGCATCGTCGCCAAGCGCGGCGAGCGCCTTGGCCGGATCGCGCACCGCGACCGCCGCGATCTCGATGCCGCGCCCCGCGCGACGCTTGATTTCCTCCTGATTGCGGCGCAGCACCTTGAAGGTGCCGCCGCCGACAGTGCCGAAGCCCAACAGGCCAACTTTGATCGGTTCCATGCTGCGTGTGATCGATTGAATATAGAGAAGAGGGAGCCTGCGGCCTCAGGCCGAATGGCGTTTTCGATAACCGTCGAGAAAGCGCGCGATCCGCTCGATCGAATCGGTCAGATCGTCGACGTTCGGCAAAAAGACGACGCGGAAGTGATCCGGCGCAGGCCAGTTGAAACCCGTGCCCTGCACGAGCAGCACGCGCTCCTTGAGCAACAGCTCGAGAATGAACTGCTGATCGTTGTCGATCGGATAAAGTTTCGGATCGAGCCGCGGAAACATATACAGCGCCGCATCCGGCTTCACGCACGATACGCCCGGGATCGACGTCAGCATCTCATATGCCAGCTCGCGCTGCTTGTACAGGCGCCCGCTCGGCACGATCAGCTCGTTGATGCTCTGGTAGCCGCCGAGCGCGGTCTGGATCGCGTATTGGCCGGGCACGTTCGCGCACAGGCGCATCGACGACAGAATGCCGAGCCCCTCGAGATAATCGTTCGCGCGCCGGCGGTTCTCGGCCGTCAGACCCGCCACCGACATCCAGCCGGCCCGGTAGCCGCACGACCGGTAACTCTTCGACAGGCTGTTGAACGTGACCGTGATGACGTCCTCGGCCAGCGACGCGAGCGCGGTATGCGTCTTGCCGTCATAGACGATCTTGTCGTACACCTCGTCGGCGAAGATCACGAGGCCGTGCTCACGCGCGATCGCGATCAGCTCGAGCAGCAGCGCGTCCGGATAAAGCGCGCCCGTCGGGTTATTCGGATTGATGACGACGAGCGCCTTGGTGTTCGGCGTGATCTTGCGGCGGATGTCGTCGCAATCGGGCAGCCAGCCGTTCGTCTCGTCGCACACGTAGTGCACGGGCGTGCCGCCGGACAGACTGACGGCGGCCGTCCACAGCGGGTAATCGGGCGCGGGCAGCAGCACTTCGTCGCCGTCGTTCAGCAACGCCTGGGTCGCCATCACGATCAATTCCGACGCGCCGTTGCCGATGTAGATATCGTCCAGCCCGACGCCCTTCACGCCCTTTTGCTGCGTGTAATGCATGATCGATTTGCGCGCGGCGAACACGCCCTTCGAATCCGAGTAGCCGGACGACGCCGGCAGGTTGCGGATCATGTCCTGGATGATCTCGTCCGGCGCTTCGAAGCCGAACGGGGCCAGATTGCCGATGTTCAGCTTGATGATCCGATGGCCCTCGTCTTCGAGACGCTTCGCATGCTCGAGGACGGGGCCCCGGATGTCGTAGCAGACGTTGAGCAATTTGTTCGATTTTTGAATCGGTTTCACGACGGGCACGTTCCTTGGATAATGCGGCGGACTCGAAGAGGACGGGGATCGAAACGGGAGGGCGGCCGGTAGGCCGAAAGTGGCTTCGCACGTGCGCCGGGCGCGGCGCGGCTTGTGACCGGGACGTCGCGAGACACAAACGCCGCCCGGGAGCGGCTAAAAAGTTATAATTTAGCGGATTTTGGCTGACTTTCGCAATGCATCAACCAGGCGGCACGAACTGGGCCGTTGTTGTTGCCCTTTTTTGCGACCCTTTTCGAAACCGCGCCAGATCGCGGAAAACCGATTTGAAACTGCACCAGGATTCGAGCAATACGCTCAACACCGTCACCGGCTATGGCCCCGATTACGTCGACATCAATCTCGAACGCCACACGCATAGCGTGATCGTGCTGCCGGGCGCGCCCGTGGCCGCCTGGCCCGTCGGCTCGTTCGACGCGCTCGCGCCCGAGCATTTCGCGCTGCTGCTCGAGCCGCAGCCCGAAGTGGTGATCTTCGGCAGCGGCGCGAAGCTGCGCTTTCCGCATCCGCGCCTGACCGCACAGCTCACCGCGCAGCGTATCGGCGTCGAGACGATGGATTTCCAGGCCGCGTGCCGGACATACAACATCCTGATGGCGGAAGGCCGCAAGGTTGCCGCGGCGCTGCTGATCGAGCGTTGAGCAATCGTTAAGCGATCGTTAAGCCGCGCTCAGCTATAACTGCGCGGCGGCGCATGCCGCGTCCCGCGGGCGCGCCGCCCTCCACCCTACCCTTTACGACAAGACTATGAACGATACGCCGTCGAGGCTACCGCTCAACCGTGCCGCCCTGCTTCTGCTCGTCGCGGCGCTCGCCGTGATCTGGTTCGCGCCGCTCGGCCTGCGCCATCTCGTGCCGAGCGACGAGGGCCGCTACGCCGAAATGGCCCGCGAGATGTTCGCGACGGGCGACTGGATCACGCCGCGCTACAACGGCTACAAATACTTCGAGAAGCCGCCGCTGCAAACCTGGATGAACGCGCTGACGTTCGCATGGTTCGGCCTGGGGGAATGGCAGGCGCGCCTCTACACGGCGCTCGCGAGCTTTGCCGGCGTACTGCTGGTCGGCTTTACCGGCGCGCGCGTATTCAACCCGCGCGCGGGCCTGTTCGCCGCGCTCGTGCTCGCAAGCGCGCCGTACTGGAACCTGATGGGCCACTTCAACACGCTCGACATGGGATTGTCGCTGTGGATGGCGCTCACGCTGTGCTCGCTCCTTCTCGCTCAGCGACCCGGCATTCCGAAGCGGGCCGAGCGCGGCTGGATGTGGCTGTGCTGGGCGTCGATGGCGCTCGCCGTGCTGTCGAAGGGGCTCGTCGGCCTGATCCTGCCCGGCGCCGTGCTCGCCCTCTATACCGTCATCGCGCGCGACTGGGCGCTCTGGAGACGGCTCTATATCGTGAGCGGGCTCGTGATCTTCTTCGCGATCGTGACGCCGTGGTTCGTGCTCGTCCAGCAGCGCAACCCCGAGTTCTTCAATTTCTTCTTCATCGTCCAGCAGTTCCGCCGCTATCTGACGCCGGAGCAAAACCGCCCCGGCCCGCTCTACTACTTCGTGCCGGTGTTGCTCGTCGGCTTTCTGCCGTGGCTGTCCGTCTGCGTCCAAAGCATCCGCCACGCGCTGCGGATTCCGCGCCAGCCCAACGGTTTCGCGCCGATGCTCGTGCTGATCGTCTGGAGCGGGTTCATCTTCGTGTTCTTCAGCATGTCGCACTCGAAGCTGATTTCGTACTTGCTGCCCGTCGCACCCGCGCTCGCGCTCGCGATTGGCGCGTACCTGCCGCTCGTATCGCGCGACCAGTTCCGCCGCCACCTGCTCGGCTATCTGGCGTTCATCGCGGCCGCCGCGATCGGCGCGACGTTCCTGTCGCGCTTCGGCGACGCGCGCACGCCGAACGCGCAATATGTCGACTTCCAGCACTGGGTGTATGCGGCGCTCGCCGTCGCGTTCGCGCTGACGCTTGTCGCGCTGTGGCTCAATCGGCGCAGCCAGACCGGCATCGCGGCGGCGGCCGCGTTCGCCGCCGGCTGGCTCCTGCTCGGCACGATCGGCGGCACCGGCCACGATGCGTTCGGCCGCTACAGCTCGGGCGCGCTGCTCGCGCCCGCGATCCGCGCGCAGCTCGCCAAGCTGCCGCCCGACACGCCGTTCTACTCGGTCGAGATGCTCGATCACACGCTGCCGTTCTACATGCGCCACACGACGATCATGGTCGCGCGGCAAGACGAACTCGCGTTTGGCATCTCGGTCGAGCCCGACAAATGGATCCCGACCGTCGACGCGTGGGAAAACCGCTGGCGCGCCGAGCGCTACGCGCTCGCGCTGATGTCGCCGAGCCGCTACGCGCAGCTCGAACAGGCGGGCCTGCCGATGCGCGTGATCGCCCGGGACAACCGGCGCGTCGTCGTCGAAAAACCGCAATCCTGAGGAGGACGCGAAGCGATGAATCCCGTCTCGCTCGTCTGCATCGTCACCGGCGTGATGCTGAACGCGTGCGCGCAGCTGCTGCTCAAGGCCGGCGTGCGCGCCGTTGGACACTTCGAATTCACCCGTGCGAACATTGTGCCCGTCGGCCTGAAAATCGCGACCCAATTGCCGATCATCGGCGGGCTTGGCTGCTATGTACTGTCCGTCGTCGTGTGGATCGTCGGGCTGTCGCGGGTCGACGTGTCGGTGGCATACCCGATGCTCTCGCTCGGCTACGTCGTCAACGCGTTCGCCGCGTGGTATCTGTTCGGCGAGGTGCTGTCGGTCCAGCGCCTGATCGGCATCGGCATCATTCTGATCGGCGTGTTCGTGCTTGCCCGCAGCTAGACCGGCGCCCCGAATGCGACAAAAAGTGACGCAACGATTCGGGCAATCCGTGTTCAATGGCGCCTGCCGGACCTTGTCCGATCCTTTCATCCGACCACGAGCGAAGCTTCCATGAACCAGACTTCCGTTCCTTTCCTGCCGTTCGTCAAACCCGAGATCGACGAAGACACCATCCAAGGCGTGGCCGACGTGCTGCGCTCGGGCTGGATCACGACCGGCCCGCATTGCCAGCAATTCGAGGCCGCGCTGTCCGACTATCTGGGCGGGCGCCCGGTGCGCGTGTTCAATTCCGGCACCTGCACCCTCGAGATCGGCCTGAGGATCGCGGGCGTCGGCGCGGGCGACGAGGTGATCACGTCGCCCGCGTCGTGGGTCGCGACGAGCAACGTGATCCTGGAAACGGGCGCCACGCCCGTGTTCGTCGATATCGATCCCGTCACGCGTAATCTCGATCTCGATCTCGTCGAGAAAGCGATCACGCCGCGCACGAAGACGATCATCCCGGTCTATCTGGCGGGCCTGCCCGTCGACATGGACCGCCTGTATGCGATCGCGCGCGCGCACGGGCTGCGCGTCGTCGAAGATGCCGCGCAGGCGCTCGGCTCGACGTGGAAGGGCCGCCGGATTGGCGCGTTCGGCGATCTCGTGTCGTTCAGCTTTCATCCGAACAAGAACCTGACGACGATCGAAGGCGGCGCGCTCGTGCTCAACGACGAGGCCGAAGCGGCGCTCGCGCAAAAATACCGGCTGCAAGGCATCACGCGCACCGGCCTGGACGGCATGGACTGCGACGTGCTCGGCGGCAAGTACAATCTGACCGACGTCGCCGCGCGCGTCGGCCTCGGCCAGCTGCCGCATCTCGAACGCTTCAACGACCGGCGCCGCGCGCTCGCCCGCCGGTATTTCGACGCGTTCGCGCACGGCGCGGCCGCGGCGCTCGGCGTCGGGCTGCCCGTCGCGGAGTTCGAGCACAGCAACTGGCATATGTTTCAGATCACGCTGCCGCTCGACAAGCTCGCGATCTCGCGCGGCGAATTCATGGCGCAGTTGAAGGAGCGCGGAATCGGCTCGGGCGTTCACTATCCGGCGATCCATCTTTTCACGCTGTACCGCGCACGCGGCTTCAAGGAGGGCATGTTCCCCCACGCCGAGCGCTTCGGCGCATCGACCGTCACGCTGCCGCTGTTCACGCAGATGCGTGACGAGGACGTGCTGCGCGTCGTCGACGCCGTCAACCAGATTTGCGAACAACACGGAAAATAAGCGGAATGAATCACGCAGAAACGCGCGCGACGAACCCCGAAGTTTCGGTCGTCATCCCCGTGTACAACGAGGAAGCCGGGCTCGGCGCGCTCTTCGCACGGCTCTATCCGGCGCTCGACGCGCTCGGCCGGTCGTATGAAGTGATCCTCGTCAATGACGGCAGCCGCGACCGCTCCGCCGCGATGCTTGCCGACCAGTTCCGCGTGCGCCCGGACACGACGCGCGTGGTGCTGCTCAACGGCAACTACGGCCAGCACATGGCGATCCTCGCGGGCTTCGAGCAGTCGCACGGCGAGATCGTCATCACGCTCGATGCCGATCTGCAAAATCCGCCCGAAGAGATCGGCAAGCTGATCGACAAGATGCACGAGGGCTACGACTACGTCGGCTCGATCCGCAAGCAGCGTCAGGACAGCCTGTGGCGGCGCAAGGCGTCGTCGGCGATGAACCGGCTGCGCGAGCGGATCACGCGGATCAAGATGACCGACCAGGGCTGCATGCTGCGCGCATACAGCCGCCGGATCATCGACACGATCAACCGCTGCGGCGAGGTCAACACGTTCATCCCTGCGCTCGCGTACACGTTCGCGCAGAATCCGACCGAGATCGAAGTCGCGCACGAGGAGCGTTTCGCGGGCGAATCGAAATATTCGCTGTACAGCCTGATTCGCCTGAATTTCGATCTCGTCACCGGCTTCTCGGTCGTGCCGCTGCAGTGGCTGTCGTTCATCGGCGTGATCCTGTCGCTCGGCTCGGCCGGCCTGTTCGCGCTGCTGGTGATCCGGCGCTTCATCGTCGGCGCCGAAGTGCAAGGCGTGTTCACGCTGTTCGCGATCACGTTCTTCCTGCTCGGCGTGATCATCTTCGCGCTCGGCCTGCTTGGCGAATATATCGGCCGAATCTATCAACAGGTCCGTGCGCGGCCGCGCTACCTGATCCATACCGTGCTCGAAGCGCGCGACGGCAAGCCCAGCGTCACGCTGCCCGTCGAGCGCCGCGAGGCCGTCCGATGAAGCCGCGCGCGGTCGTCTTCGCTTACCACAACGTCGGCGTGCGCTGCCTGCAGGTGCTGATCGCGCGCGGCGTCGACGTCGCGCTCGTCGTCACGCACGAGGACAGCCCGAGCGAGAACATCTGGTTCGGCAGCGTCGCGTCGGTGGCGGCCGAGCACGGCATTCCGGTCGCGACGCCCGCCGATCCGGCAAGCGCCGAATTGCGCGCGGCCGTCGCCGCCGCGCGGCCGGACTTCATCTTCTCGTTCTACTACCGGCACATGCTGCCCGTCGAGCTGCTCGCGCTCGCGCCGCGCGGCGCGTACAACATGCACGGCTCGCTGCTGCCGAAATACCGCGGCCGCGTGCCGACCAACTGGGCGGTGCTCAACGGCGAGACCGAAACCGGCGCGACGCTGCACGAAATGGCCGCGAAGCCCGATGCGGGCGCGATCGTCGGCCAGACCGCGGTGCCGATCCTGCCCGACGACACGGCCGCGCAAGTATTCGACAAGGTCACCGTCGCCGCGGAGCAGACGCTTTGGCGCGTGCTGCCCGCGCTGATCGCGGGCGACGCGCCGCATCTGCCGAACGATCTGTCGCAGGGCAGCTATTACGGCGCACGCCGGCCCGAGGACGGCCGCATCGACTGGTCGCAGCCGGCCGCGCGCGTCTACAACCTGATCCGCGCGGTCGCGCCGCCGTATCCGGGCGCATTCGCCGATATCGACGGCG
Organism: Burkholderia singularis; assembly: GCF_900176645.1. Classification (GTDB taxonomy): domain Bacteria; phylum Pseudomonadota; class Gammaproteobacteria; order Burkholderiales; family Burkholderiaceae; genus Burkholderia; species Burkholderia singularis. The sequence goes on along the minus strand of NZ_FXAN01000004.1, from coordinate 40,567 downwards.
CGCGCTTCGTGATCGCGCGCGCGCGCCTCGCGCGCCCCGGCTCGGCAGCCGCGCGCGCCGCCGCCGATTTGCCGCCGGGCCTGCACGTAAGCGATAATGCGCTGTTCGGCGTTTGCGGCGACAGCCGCGCCGTCTCCATTCTCGAGCTGCGCCGGCAGCACGACGGCGGCGAAACCATCGTGTCCCCGGCTCAATTCGCGCAGTTCATTCATTCTTCCCGTCATTCATGAAAGCTAAAAAAGTCCTGATCCTGGGTGTGAACGGCTTCATCGGCCATCACCTGTCCAAGCGCATTCTTGAAACCACCGATTGGGAAGTGTTCGGCATGGACATGCAGACCGACCGGCTCGGCGATCTCGTCAAGCACGAGCGGATGCATTTCTTCGAAGGCGACATCACGATCAACAAGGAGTGGGTCGAGTATCACGTGAAAAAGTGCGACGTGATCCTGCCGCTCGTCGCGATCGCGACGCCCGCCACCTACGTCCAGCAGCCGCTGCGCGTGTTCGAACTCGACTTCGAGGCGAACCTGCCGATCGTGCGCTCGGCCGTCAAGTACGGCAAGCATCTGGTGTTTCCGTCGACGTCCGAGGTGTATGGGATGTGCGCGGACGAGCAGTTCGATCCGGACGCGTCCGCCCTCACCTACGGGCCGATCAACAAGCCGCGCTGGATCTATGCGTGCTCGAAGCAACTGATGGACCGCGTGATCTGGGGCTACGGGATGGAAGGCCTGAACTTCACGCTGTTCCGTCCGTTCAACTGGATCGGGCCCGGCCTCGATTCGATCTACACGCCCAAGGAAGGCAGCTCGCGCGTCGTCACGCAGTTTCTCGGCCATATCGTGCGCGGCGAGAACATCAGCCTCGTCGACGGCGGCTCGCAAAAGCGCGCGTTCACGTATGTCGACGACGGCATCAGCGCGCTGATGAAGATCATCGAGAATCCGAACGGCGTCGCGACGGGCAAGATCTACAACATCGGCAATCCGAAGAATAATTTCTCGGTACGCGAACTCGCGAACAAGATGCTCGAACTCGCGGCCGAATTTCCCGAATACGCGGAATCGGCCAAGCGCGTGCAGCTCGTCGAAACCACGTCGGGCGCGTACTACGGCAACGGCTACCAGGACGTGCAAAACCGCGTGCCGAAGATCGACAACACGATGCAGGAGCTTGGCTGGGCGCCGCAGTTCACGTTCGACGACGCGCTGCGCCAGATCTTCGAAGCGTACCGCGGCCACGTCGCCGACGCGCGCGCGCTCGTCGAGCAGCAAGGCTGAAGGCCGTCGCTTGGCTCGCATCGTCCTCAAGATCGACGTCGACACGCTGCGCGGCACGCGCGAAGGCGTGCCGAATCTCGCGCGCATCTTCGATCGTCACGCCGCGCGCGCGACGTTCCTGTTCAGCCTCGGCCCGGATCACACCGGCTGGGCGATGCGCCGCGCGCTGCGGCCGGGCTTTCTGAAGAAGGTATCGCGCACGTCGGTCGTCGAACATTACGGCATCAAGCAATTGCTGTACGGCGTGCTGCTGCCCGGCCCCGACATCGGCCGCCGCGCCATGGCCGACATGCGCGCGATCCACGAAGCCGGCTTCGAATGCGGGATTCATACATGGGATCACGTGTACTGGCAGGACAACGTGCGGCGGCGCGAGCGCGACTGGACCGTGCGCGAAATGCGCAAGAGCCATGAGCGCTTCGTCGAGATCTTCGGCGCGCCGCCCGTCACGCACGGTGCGGCCGGCTGGCAGATGAACGACGCCGCGTTCGAGCAGATCGACGCATGGGGAATGCGTTACGCATCCGACGGCCGCGGCCATTCGCCGTATCTGCCGGTGGTGGGCGGCAAGACTCTCGCGCACGTGCAGATGCCGACCACGCTGCCGACACTCGACGAAGTGCTCGGCACCGGCGGCATCGATTCGTCCAATGTCGCCGCGCATATTCTTCGGCACACCGAACGCAATCCGCATGACCAGGTGTTCACGCTGCATGCGGAGCTCGAAGGCCAGAAGCTCGCGCCGGTGTTCGAGCAGCTGCTTGCCGGCTGGCGTGCGCAAGGCCATACGTTTGCGACGATGGGCGATTATCACGCGACGCTGGACCGCGCGGCGCTGCCATCATACCCTGTTGCGTGGGGCGAAGTTCCGGGCCGCTCCGGCGAGCTGATCGTTCAGCCCGACTGAACAAAAGCTGATCGCCAACGCCCGTTCCGCGCTTTTTCATGCAACAGCGCGTTTCGTCTCCCGCATTCGTTTATAACAACAGGAGAAACACGTGTCCGTCGAAGTCGACCGCCCCGTTCCCGATTTCACCGCGCCCGCCACCGGCGGCGAATTCTCGCTGTCGGGCCTCAAGGGCAAAACGCTCGTGCTGTATTTCTACCCGAAAGACAATACGCCGGGCTGCACGACCGAAGGTCTGCAATTCCGCGATCTTTATCCGAAATTCAAGAAGGCCGGCGCGGAAATCGCCGGCGTGTCGCGCGACAGCTTGCGCTCGCATGAAAATTTCAAGACGAAACTCGAACTGCCGTTCCCGCTGATCTCGGACCCCGACGAAACGCTGTGCACGCTGTTCGGCGTCATGAAACTGAAGAAAATGTATGGCAAGGAAGTACGCGGTATCGAGCGTTCGACGTTCATCATCGACGGCAACCAGGTGCTACGCCACGCGTGGCGCGGCGTCAAGGTGCCGGGCCACGTCGACGAGGTGCTGGGTGCTGTACAAGCGCTTTGAGCCGCGCTATATTGGGCCGCAATGAATGCCTGTCCGCCCCATTTTTCTCGCTGCTGCGCCTGTAGTCGACACGATGCGTGCGTGCATCTGACGCGCAGCGCGACGGTTGAAGCCGAGCCGCTCGCCCCTGTTCGGGGGAAGCGGCTTTTTTCATGGTTTTAGCAGCGCGTGCGATGCTCGACACGCCAAGGAGACGATCGAAATCTAGGCGAACCGGCGATTCGAACCCCATGTTGCGCCACCGCGCGCAAACTGCACGCGCATCAAGCGCGCAGGATGCGAACAGCGGCGCATGCCTGCGACACGATTCATCTCGAGGGACACCATGCCTTTGCCTACTCCCCCCAGCAAGCTCGGCAGCCTGCTGCCGCCCGACGAATACAAGGCGAAAGCGCAGCCGGCGAAAGCCGCGAAATCATCTGCAACCGGGGACTCCGATCATGCCGTCGCGGCCGAATACGGCCCGGCGAGCGTAGCCGATCCGATGGCGCCCGCCGCGAACACCACCGCGTCGTTGCACGCGGTCGCGACCGGCGCGTCCGCGACCGACGGCGCCGCCGCGGCGCGCGCACGTAAAACCAAGCAGACCGCGGCGTTGCTGCAACCCGTGCCCGCGCGCGACGTGATCGAGCCCGTCGCGCGCGCGCCGAAGACCGGCGCGGTGAAGCCGGCCGCCGGCGCAGCCGCCGCGACAGGCACCGGCACGAAAGCGCGCAGCCGCAAACGCACCGAAACCGAAGTGCAAAAGCTCTTCGTGCTCGATACGAACGTGCTGATGCACGATCCGAGCAGCCTGTTCCGATTCGAGGAGCACGACGTCTATCTGCCGATGATGACGCTCGAGGAACTCGACAATCACAAGAAGGGCATGTCGGAAGTCGCGCGCAACGCGCGCCAGGTGAGCCGCACGCTCGATGCGCTCGTCGCCGATGCCGGCCCGATCTCGGCCGGCATTGCGCTCGCGCGCCTCGGCAGCCGCGAGGCGCTCGGCCGTCTGTACTTCCAGACCACGCTCACGCAGATCGAGCCGATCGACGGTCTGCCGCAAGGCAAGGCCGACAACCAAATCCTCGGCGTCGTGCGCGCGTTGCAGCGCGAGCGGCCGGACCGTCAGGTCGTGCTGGTGTCGAAAGACATCAACATGCGGATCAAGGCGCACGCGCTCGGCCTGCCTGCGGAAGATTACTTCAACGACCAGGTCCTCGAAGACAAGGATCTGCTCTACTCCGGCGTGCGCGAGCTGCCGCAGGATTTCTGGACCAAGCATGCGAAAGGCATGGAGAGTTGGCAGGATACCAAGACAGGCACCACGTATTACCGCGTGACTGGCCCGCTCGTCGCGTCGCTGCTCGTCAACGAATTCGTCTATCTCGAGCCGCATAACGGCGAGCCGACGTTCCATGCGATCGTGCGCGAACTGAACGGCAAGACGGCGCTGCTGCAAACGCTGCGCGACTACAGCCATCACAAAAACAACGTGTGGGGCATCACCGCGCGCAATCGTGAGCAGAACTTCGCGCTGAATCTGCTGATGAATCCCGAGATCGACTTCGTCACGCTGCTTGGCCAGGCGGGCACCGGCAAGACGCTCGTCGCGCTCGCCGCGGGCCTCGCGCAAGTGCTCGACGACAAGCGCTACAACGAAATCATCGTCACGCGCGCAACCGTGCCGGTCGGCGAGGACATCGGTTTTCTGCCCGGCACCGAAGAAGAAAAGATGCAGCCTTGGATGGGCGCGTTCGACGACAACCTCGAAGTGCTGCAGAAAACCGACGACGCCGCAGGCGAATGGGGCCGCGCGGCGACACAGGAACTGATCCGCTCGCGCCTGAAGGTCAAGAGCATGAACTTCATGCGCGGGCGCACGTTCGTCGACAAGTACGTGATCATCGACGAGGCCCAGAACCTGACGCCAAAGCAGATGAAAACCCTCGTGACGCGCGCGGGCCCCGGCACGAAAATCATCTGCCTCGGCAACATCGCGCAGATCGATACGCCTTATCTGACGGAAGGCAGCTCGGGCCTCACGTATGTCGTCGACCGCTTCAAGGGTTGGGGGCACAGCGGCCACGTGACGCTCGCGCGCGGCGAACGCTCGCGGCTCGCGGACTACGCGTCCGACATTCTGTAACGCCCGCGCAAAGCGCCGCTCGATGCGGCCGATGCGCGCAACGGCGTCCGGCATGGCCGGGCGCCGTTTTTATTTGAGGGTCGAATTTCGATCGGGCGAATCGTCCATCAGATACCACGCTTATGCGTGTAACTTAAAGTAATTTCTCAAGAATTCTTGCGAAAGCCCCGCCACACCGACTACCATCGCAATATCCCGTTGTCATGCGAAAGGCGAGCGCCGCGCGTTCGCCCGCTTCCGATGCTGCGTCTCACGCTGTCCGCCCTCGTCGTCTCATTGCTTGCCGCCTGCGCGGGCGCGCCGCAGAAAACTTCGCGCCCGTCGTCCTCCGGCATGTCGATCACCACGCCGCGTGCGTATGCGCCGCCGCGCGGCTTCCCCAATTTCGTCGACCATAGCGTCGGCCGCGAGGAAATCTCGATCCAGGCGATGAGCCTCGTCGGCGTTCCGTACCGGTGGGGAGGCAACACGCCCGAAAGCGGCTTCGACTGCAGCGGGCTCGTGCGTTATGTCGTCGACCGCGCCGCGAACGTCAGCCTGCCCCGCACGACGGCCGACATGAGCGCGGTCGGCGATTCGATCGAGCCAGACGGCATCGCGCCCGGCGATCTGATCTTTTTCAACACATCCGGCCGGCCTCATTCGCATGTCGGCATCTATGTCGGCAAGCTCCGGTTCGTGAATGCGCCGTCGACGGGCGGCACCGTGCGGCTGGATTATCTGACGAACCCGTATTGGGCGAAGCGCTTCGACGGAATTCGCCGTGTCGCATCGGCAAAGGCAAAGCCGGCTCCGTTCGATGCGCCCACTTATCAAGCCGGCCGGCAACCTGACGTGACGCAGCGCGCGGGCCCGGCCGCCGCGCCGGCTGCCTATGCGGCAAACACGAACGCGCCGGTCCGTTCGCGCAGCCCTGCGGCAAATGAAGCGCCGCCTGTGTTCGCGGCGACGAATGCGGCCGCGCCAACCAACGCGCGCGCCGCCGCACCGGCTTATGCGGCAAACGCCGCTGCACCGGCGCGCCCGGCTGCGACCGGCGCGCCTGCCTACGTGGCGAATCAGCCCGATGCAGCCCCGCCAGCCCGTCTCGCGGGCGCCGCGACGGCCGCCGCATCCGCCGACCCTTACGAGCCGCCGCCGTCGGCGATGTCCGCTGCGCAGCAGCAAGCCCGGGCGGCAGGGGCGATAGACGCGGCGGCCGCATCAGTCGATCCGGATGACGCTCCATCGCGTGCGTATGCGCCGGCCGCAGGCAGCGCCACGATAACCGCCGTCCGCCCTTCGGCGCCTGCCGATCCGATCGACGCCGCCGATGCATTCGAGCCGCCCCCGCCCACTGCGCGCGCCGCCGCCCGCCAGGCGCGGCTTGCCGCGCCGGGTAGCGCGCAGGTGCTACGCGCGTCGACAGCGGCCGGGCCGTCGGGTGCCGCTGCCCCCGGCACGCACGACGATCCGATCGCCCGTTTCGCGAACGGCAGCTACTGATTAGCGCCGGATGCATGGCGCCTCCCCAGGGCGCAGCCATTTAGCGGCGCACTGCCGTTCCGGCCAAACGCATGCGATCGTCAACGCCAAAGTTACGACATGCGTCGAAACGGCCGTTCGCCCGCGCCGCCAAGCCCGTAATCAAATCCGCCCGCACGCCGGCGGCTTGCGCGGCGCAGGGCCGCTCCCGCGCCATCACGATGCGCGGCTTTGCTTCGCGCCGGCCTAAAAACAATGCGCCGCAGCCAGAGTGGCATGCGGCGCATCGCGTGTGCTCCACGTTCGCTTTATCGCGGCTTCGGACGCCGCGCATCGGGGCTCAAAACACCCGATGCCCAATCCACCAGCCGACAGCCGCAATCAGCGCCGACGCAGGAATAGTCAGCACCCACGCCCACACGATGTTGCCCGCGACGCCCCAGCGCACCGCCGACAGCTTGCGCGTCGCGCCCACGCCCACAATCGCGCCGGTAATCGTATGCGTCGTCGACACCGGAATTCCCAACCACGACGCGATGAACAGCGTCACGGCGCCGCCCGTCTCCGCGCAAAATCCACCCACCGGCTTGAGCTTGGTGATCTTTTGCCCCATCGTGCGGACGATCCGCCATCCGCCGAACAGCGTGCCGAGCCCCATCGACAGGTAGCACGCGCCGATCACCCAGACCGGCGGCGCATCGGCCGTGGCCGACGCGTAACCGGACGCGATCAGGAGCATCCAGATAATGCCGATCGTCTTCTGCGCGTCGTTGCCGCCGTGGCCGAGGCTGTACAGGCTTGCCGATAGCAGTTGCAAGCGCCTGAAGCGCCGGTCGACCTTGCTTGGCGCGGTCCTGAAATACAGCCATGAGACGCCGAGCATGAACAACGACCCGAGCACGAAGCCAAGCAGCGGCGAAATGAAGATGAACGCGACCGTCTTCATCAATCCATCGACGTTGAGCGACGCCCAGCCCGACTTCGACACCGCGGCGCCGACGAGCCCGCCGATCAGCGCATGCGACGAACTCGACGGAATGCCGTAGTACCAAGTGATGATGTTCCAGCCGATCGCGCCGAAGAGCGCGCCGAACACGACGTAGTGATCGACGATGCTCGCATCGATCGTGCCCTTGCCGACGGTCTGCGCAACCTTCAGATGGAAGATGAAATAAGCGATGACGTTGAACGTGGCCGCGAATACGACGGCCTGCTGAGGCTTGAGCACCCCGGTCGACACGACAGTCGCGATCGAGTTCGCGGCGTCGTGAAAGCCATTCATGAAATCGAACACGAGTGCGACGAGCACGAGCGCCGCGACAGCCCACAAAGCGAGTTGTATCGAATGCATCGTGATCCGCTCAGGCGTTTTCCAGCACGATGCCTTCGATGATGTTCGCGACATCCTCGCACTTGTCGGTGATCTCTTCGAGCAATTCGTAGATCGCCTTCAGCTTGATCAGCGTCTTGACATCGTCTTCCTCGCGAAAGAGTTTCGACATCGCCGCACGCAGCACGCGATCTCCTTCGGACTCCCAGCGATCGATTTCCTCGCACGCTTTCAGAATCTGGCTCGACTGCTTCATGTCCGACAACATCGCGACCGCTTCCTGCACGTGCTGCGCGGCCTTCGTGACGATATGCGCAAGCTGGCTGGCCTCCGACGTGACAGCCTGCACGTCGTAAAGCGACACGGCCGTCGCGACGTCCTCCATCAGATCGAGAATGTCATCCATCGTCGTGATCAGCTTGTGGATTTCGTCGCGATCGAGCGGCGTGATGAACGTCTTGTGCAACAAGTCGATCGCTTCGTGCGTGAGCTTGTCGGCCGCTTTCTCGGCCTTCTGCACGTTTTGCTTGTGAATCTCGGCGTCCGCGAGATTGTCGATCAGGAGTTCGAGCTCGCGTCCGCCGGAGACGATGTAATTCGCGTGCGCGTTGAAAATTTCAAAGAACTTGCCCTCGGTGGGCATGAATCGACCGAACATGGGATTCCTGGAAAATGGTCAAACAGCTGTCACAAAAACCGGCGACATTGTACTGTTTTACCGGTTCCCGCGAAGCGTTCGATCACACAAGTCCGCCCGGACGACAACGGGATACAACGTTTTGCTCACGAGGGGTTTACATCCGGCGCTACTCGCCGTAGAAATTTTGCGCACCCGCAAAATTGTCAAACTTCGTATATTGCCCCAGGAACGTGAGCCGAACGGGCCCGATCGGCCCGTTACGCTGCTTGCCGATAATGATTTCGGCCGTGCCTTTGTCGGGGCTGTCCGGGTTATAAACCTCGTCGCGGTAAATGAACAGGATCACGTCCGCGTCCTGCTCGATAGCGCCCGATTCGCGCAAGTCCGACATCACCGGCCGTTTGTTCGGCCGTTGCTCCAGCCCTCGATTCAACTGCGACAGCGCAATCACCGGCACATCGAGTTCTTTCGCGAGACTCTTCAGCGATCGCGAAATTTCCGAGATTTCGGTCGCGCGATTCTCGCCTTGCGACGAGCCCGTCATCAGTTGCAGATAGTCGACGATGATCAGCCCGAGCTTGCCGCATTGACGCGCGAGCCGGCGCGCCCGCGAGCGCAATTCCATCGGATTCAGGCCGCCCGTCTCGTCGATGAACAGTTGCGCCTCGCTCATTTTTTGCACCGCGTGCGTGAGCTTCGGCCAATCCTCGTCGCTCAGGCGGCCGGTGCGCATCCGGTGCTGGTCGAGCCGGCCAACCGAGCCGAGCATCCGCATCACGAGTTGCGTGCCCGGCATTTCCATCGAAAACACCGCAACCGGCAGCCCGTATTCGACGGCGACGTATTCGCCAATATTCATCGAGAACGCGGTCTTACCCATCGACGGGCGCCCCGCGACGATGATCAGCTCGCCGCCGTGCATCCCGGACGTCATACGGTCCAGATCGACGAAGCCCGTCGGTGTGCCGGTCACGTCGCTCGGATTCGCGGTGTGGTAAAGAGTGTCGATCCGCTCGACCACCTGCGTAAGCAGCGGTCCGATCTCGAGGAAGCCTTGCGTGCCGCGCGCGCCGTCCTCGGCAATCGAGAACACCTTCGCCTCGGCCTCGTCGAGCAATTGGCGAACTTCCCGGCCTTGCGGATTGAATGCGTCGGCCGAGATTTCGTCGGCGACAGACACGAGACGGCGCAGCACCGCGCGATCGCGCACGATTTCCGCATAGCGGCGGATGTTCGCCGCGCTCGGCGTATTCTGCGCCAGCGCGTTCAGGTACGCGAGCCCGCCCACCTCTTCGGCCTTGCCGGACGTCGTCAGCGCCTCGTAGACGGTCACGACGTCGGCCGGGCGAGTCGTCGCGATCAGGCGGCCGATGTGTTCGAAGATGACGCGATGGTCGTACCGGTAGAAATCGCTCTGCGACAGGAAATCGGCGATCCGGTCCCATGCGCCGTTGTCGAGCAGCAGTCCGCCCAGCACGGACTGCTCGGCCTCGATCGAGTGCGGCGGGACTTTCAGCGATTCGATTTGGGGATCTTGAGGCGCGTTCATGGGTTGGGATTATCGCGAAATAGACGCAGCTCCGCCAGCCGGGGCCGTGCCGGCGCCCGTGGAACGAAAAAAGGCAGGAACCGGTTGCCCAGGCCCCTGCCCTTTATGTCGAGCGGCAGGCGCCGCCCGGAGAGGACACGCGTTGTTACGCGTGATCGCCGATCACGTTGATCGTGACGTCGACGACGACGTCCGTGTGCAGCGCGACTTGCACGCCATGCTCGCCGATCATCTTCAGCGGGCCTTCCGGCATGCGAACCTGCGCCTTCTCGACATCGTAGCCTGCCTTTTTCAGCAGTTCCGCAACGTCAGCGTTCGTGACCGAGCCGAACAGACGGCCGTCGACGCCCGACTTCTGCGTGATTTCGAACGTCTGACCGCCCAGCTTCTCGCCAACCGCTTGCGCGGCCGCCAGCTTTTCGGCAGCGACCTTTTCGAGTTCCGCGCGGCGGACTTCGAATTCGGCGATCGCGTCCTTCGTCGCGCGGCGCGCCTTGCGGTTCGGAATCAGGAAGTTACGCGCGTAACCGTCCTTGACCTTGACGATATCGCCGAGGTTGCCCAGATTGGCGACTTTTTCCAACAGAATGATTTGCATTCGAATTCTCCTTATTGCGTCGCCTGATTACGCCTTGTGCTGATCGGTGTACGGCAAAAGCGCAAGGAAACGCGCGCGCTTGATCGCCGTATCGAGCTGGCGCTGATAGTGGGCCTTCGTACCCGTCAGGCGCGCCGGCGTGATCTTGCCGTTTTCGCCGATGAAGTCCTTCAGCGTTTCGGTGTCCTTGTAGTCGATCTGCTCGACGCCGGCTGCCGTGAAGCGGCAGAACTTCTTGCGCTTGAAGAGCGGGTTTTGCTGCTGACGACGCTTGTCGAATTTTTTACCAGTGGGGCGGGCCATGTTCAGTCCTTTCCAATGTCCTGCAATGCTGTGATGTGAAACACCAAGGTTCTCGCGTTGCGGCTCTTTTTCGCGAGAAAGCCGGTGAAGAGCGTCTCGACGCCCATCTCGCAGCTTTCCAGCTTGCCGCTCGCCTCGCCTGCCGCCACGGCCGGGATCGTCAATTCGACCTGCCGGGCGATGCCTGCTTCGACGACTTCGGTCTTGTGCTGCAACGTGGCGCTGGCGATCGGAACGCCGGCGGGGGTGTACCGCACCGGTTCACGCTCGACGACGCTCGCCGTCAGTTGCAGCCTGTTCACGAAAGCGACGCGCTCCTTGATGGCTTGAGATACGTTAAGCCTGCGCTTCGGTCGGCTGAGCAGCAGCCGCCTTCTTGGCTTCTTCGCGCTGAACTTCCTTCATCATCGGCGACGGGCCGGTTTCGGCCTTCTTCATCTTGACGATGAGGTGACGCAGCACGGCGTCGTTGAACTTGAACGCGTGTTCGAGTTCGTCGAGCGTCGCCTGGTCGCACTCGATGTTCATGCAGACGTAGTGAGCCTTAGCGAGTTTCTCGATCATGTAGGCCAGTTGGCGGCGGCCCCAGTCTTCGACACGGTGGATCTGGCCGCCGTGCGACGTGATCGTGGTCTTGTAACGCTCGATCATCGCGGGCACTTGCTCGCTCTGATCGGGGTGCACGATGAAGACGATTTCGTAATGACGCATTACACACTCCTTGTGGATAGAAGCCACCCGGGCGTCTGAACCGGTGTGGCAAGTGAGAAGCCGGAAAGTGTAACCTGATTGAAGCGGCCGCACAAGACTTACATTGATTTTCCGTCGGTTTCGGCCATGTTTTCAAAGACTTGGCAGCCGCAGGCCGACGCTTGCCGCGCCCGGGCAACCGTCTATATTGTGTCCCCAGTTAATGCGCTGCGATCCGGCGCCCGCGCGACCGTTACTGCCCCGTAGGCGGCAGATTCGCCGCCAGGGCCGCGCGGAACGCGGCAAGCGCGCCCGGCTCGGCATCCGTGACAGCCCACCACGTCATGCCGCCCGCGTACCAGCGCGCCAGCGCATAACCCTGCTCGACGGCCGAATCGGCGCTGCTGCTCGAGCCGCCCTGCATCGGGAATACATAAGCGTCGACGACATGCCGCCGGTAGTGGTAGACCAGCACCGCCACCCGCCGACCGCCGACATAATCGAGCCGCCCCCCCGCGAGCGTGAAGCCGCTCGACGCGAGATCCACGACGGGCGGCGCATAGTCGAGGCGGCCGTTGAACCAGGGCTTCACCGTATGCCGATCGGTCGACACAACGTCGATGTCGTGCCCGGACAGCGCCGCGCGAACGTGGCTCGACACTAGCTCCGCGACCAACGCGTCATCCGCGCCGCGGTGCGCGGTGAACGCCACACCAGCGGCTGCGCCCGCGACGAGCGCAGCGGCCGCCAGCCACGCGGCGCCAGGCGCGAAGGCGGCCATCGGCGTGAAATCGCGAGCCGCCCTGCTCACCGGCGCGCGCCCGCGCAGCCCTTGCCAAACGCGCGACGCAACTCCGGCCGCGGCAGCGAGCCGCGATCGCAACGCCCGTGCATCCCGTGCATCGGCACCCGGCAGCGACGCAACGATCTTCGCGTACAACGCCGGCGGCGCGCGATGGTAATCGGCAAGCTGCACCGCGCGGCCGAGCGCCGCCAGCGCATCGCGCTCGCCACGGCACAACGCGCACCCGTCGAGGTGACGCGCGACGCGCCGCGCATCGAGCAGCGGCAATTCGCGATCGAGATCCGCGCCGAGCAGCGCGCGCGTTTCGTTACAGTCCATCGACAGCCTCCGATGCCCCACCGCCTGCCCCCGAGGCGCACGAGCCCGCCAATCGCGCCTCATTCGCGCGCACGCCGGCAAGCGCGCCAGCGAGTTTCGCGCGGGCCCGCGCAAGCCTCGACATCACGGTGCCGACCGGCACGCCCGCAATCGCCGCGATGTCGCGATAGCTGAGCTCCTCCATCTCGCGCAGCACCAGCACCTCGCGATACGCGGCCGGCAAACGCTCGAGCGCGGCATGCACGAGCCTCGCGTCCTCCGCGCGGATCAGCAGCGTCTGCGGATCGTCGATGCCGACGCCCCAGCCGTCGGGCGCCACCGCGTCGCGCTCGTCGTCGTATGCCGCCACCTCCGGCGCCGACGCGCGCCGGCGCCATTCGTCATACCATGTGTGCCGCACGATCGCGAGCAGCCACGGGCGGGCGCTGTCGCCGCGAAACGAATCGAAAAAGCGCAATGCGCGCATGAACGCCTCCTGCACGATGTCGTCGGCGTCGAGCGAATTGCCGCACAGCCAGCGGGCAAGGTTGTACGCCGCATCCAGATGCGGCAGCGCGAGCTGCTGGAACCGAAGGCTGCGCGCCGCGCTATCCGCGTCGTTGCCGCCGACCTGCCGACCGTCCTCGTCCACGCATCCCCCTTTCCGGCGCACGATCCGCGCAGCAAGGCGAATCGCTTGTCGCCAGCCGCCTCATTCGAAACTCATACCGGAGGTGCGTCGAGTTTATTCCCGTCCCGCACGGCCGGACATGAAAAATAAACCGGGAATAAAGCCCGGCCTCTGCCGGTTGGACAGGCATCGCCATCCACCTCGAACGAGCACGCCATGCGACAGCCTCTCAAACCGCCCCGGTCAATCCGCTCGCTACGCCGCCGCGACTTTCTGCGCCTGGCCGCCGCAGGGGGCGGCGCGGCGTTCGCATCCGCGCTGCCCGGCTGGAGCTTCGGCAAGGATGCCGATTTCTTTTTCGTTCAACTGTCCGATGCGCATTGGGGGTTTGCGAGCCCGGCGATCAATCCCGATCCGAAAGGCACGCTGCCCAAGGCGATTGCCGCCGTCAACGCACTGCCCGTCGCGCCCGATTTCGTAATCTTCACGGGCGACCTCACGCATACCACCGACGATGCGGCCGAGCGCCGTGCACGGATGCGCGAGTTCCGCTCGATCGTCGCGCGGCTCGACGCAAAACCGTTGTATCTGATGCCGGGCGAACACGACGCGAGCCTCGACGCCGGCGACGCGTATCGCGAGATCTTCGGCGACACGCATTACACGTTCGATCGCCACGGCGTGCACTTCATCGTGCTCGACAACGTGTCCGACCCGGCCGGCCGCGTCGGCGACGCGCAGATCGACTGGCTCGCCCGCGATCTTGCGCGTTTGCCGAAAGACGCGCGCATCGTCGTGTTCACCCACCGGCCGCTGTTCGATCTCGCGCCGCAATGGGACTGGGCCACGCGCGACGGCGCCCAGGCGCTCGAGATGCTGATGCCATATGCGAACGTGACGGTGTTCTACGGGCACATCCATCAGACTCATCACGCGATGACCGGCCATATCGCCCACCACGCCGCGCGCTCGCTGATGTTTGCGCTGCCCGCCGCGGGCTCGCAACCCAAGCGTCTGCCGGTGCCGTGGGACGCGGGCGCGCCCTATCGCGGGCTCGGCTGGCGCGAAGTGCGCGCGGACGACGCGCCGGGCGCGTTCACGCTGACCGAGTGGCCGATCGAAGCCGACGGCGCCGGCCATGCCAACGGCATGCGTGACGTGCCGCCCGAACACCAGGCAGATTGAACGAATACGACGAGGTCAACCGCCATGCCCGACACCGACATGCCCGCTCTCATCGCACGCCCATCGCCCGCGCAGCCGGCGCGCCGCCGTTGGCTCGCCGCAACCGGCGCGGCAATCTGCGCGCTCGCCGCTCTAACCGTGCGCGCGGCCGGCGCGCCGCGCGTCATCAAGGTTCATGCGCGCCGCTTCGTTTTCACGCCGAACCGCATCGCGCTCGCGCCGCACGAAGCGGTAGTGTTCGAGCTGACGGCCGAGGACACCGTGATGGGTTTTTCGATTCCGCAGCTTGGCGTGCGCGCCGATGTGCCGCCGGGCGCCGTCGTGCGGCTTGCCGCGCAAGCGGGCGAGCGTGGCACGATCGATTTTCTGTGCGACATTTTCTGTGGCGCCGGGCATGAGACGATGAACGGCGTGATCGTCGTCGGATGACCGGCGGCGCGCGTCAACCAGCACCTTCCCAATAGCCCGGCCGCGCATAGACGTCGCGCAGATAGTCAATGAAATAGCGCACTCTCGCCGGCACGTAGCGCTGTTGCGGATAGACGGCGAGGATGTCGTAATCGGGCAGCGCATATTCGTCGAGCACGGTCTCGAGTTCGCCGCGCGCGAGCTGCTGCGCGATCTCCCAAGTCGAGCGCCAGCCCAGCCCCAGCCCTTCGGATACCCAACGATGCAGCAGTTCGCCGTCGTTGCAGTCGAGCGTGCCCGATACGCGCATCGTCACGAGCTTGCCGTTGCGGCGAAAATACCAGCCGCGGTTCTGCCCGCCCTGCAAATTGAACGCGAGGCAGTTGTGATGCGCGAGATCGTCGAGCGACTTCGGGCGGCCGTGCCGGCGGAAGTACCCGGGCGTGCCGCAAACGACGCGCCGGTTCGACGCCAGCTTCACCGCGACGAAATTCGGATCAACCGCCCCGCCGATCCTGATTGACAGATCGTAGCCCTCGCGCACCAGATCGACGACGCGGTCGGTCAGGTTGAACGACATTTGCAAATCGGGCTTGTCGGCCATGAACGCCGGCGCGAGCGGCGCGACATGCTTGCGGCCGAACGCGGCCGGCGCGGACACGATCAAATGCCCGCTTACCGCGCGCCGGCCGGCTGCGAGTTCGTTTTCCGCATGCGCCCAGTCGGCAAGCAAGCCCCGGCAGCGCTCGAGAAACGCCGCGCCGTCCTCGCTGACGACCAGCCTTCGCGTCGACCGGTACATCAGCTTCACGCCGATGCGCTTTTCCAGCGCGTCGATCCGCCTGCCGAGCACGACGGGCGACACCCCTTCCTCGAGCGCCGCCGCCGCGAGGCTGCCCGCATCCGCGACCCGCACGAAGGTTTCGATTTGCTTGAACCGGTCCATCCGCTGTCTCCCATGCTCTTTTGCCCATCCGGCACAGCCGAGCATTCGATACTTTTAGTTTCGAAATAAGCGACTGGAGCGGATCTTATCAAAGCTTTTACGTATCCCTAAAGTATGTCCAACCCTCGCGATCCGTAGCGAAATCAAGGAGACACCATGGCCAGGATGAGAGCCGTCGACGCCGCCGTGCTCGTGCTCGAGAAGGAAGGCATCCAAACCGCGTTCGGCGTGCCGGGCGCGGCGATCAACCCGCTTTACTCGGCGCTGCGCCGCTCGGGCGCGATCGGCCACGTGCTCGCGCGGCACGTCGAGGGCGCCTCGCACATGGCCGAGGGCTACACGCGGGCCGCGCCCGGCAATATCGGCGTGTGCATCGGCACGTCCGGCCCCGCCGGCACCGACATGATCACCGGCCTTTATTCGGCATCGGCGGATTCGATCCCGATTCTCGCGATCACCGGCCAGGCGCCGCGTGCGCGGCTTCATAAGGAGGATTTCCAGGCGGTCGACATCGAGGCGATCGCCAAGCCCGTGACGAAATGGGCGGTCACGGTGCGCGAACCGGCGCTGGTGCCACGTGTGTTCCAGCAGGCGTTTCATCTGATGCGCTCGGGCCGGCCCGGGCCGGTGCTGATCGACCTGCCGATCGACGTGCAATTGGCCGAGATCGAATTCGACATCTCGACCTACGAACCGCTGCCCGTCTACCGGCCGCAGGCGAGCCGCGCGCAGATCGAGGCCGCGCTCGCGATGCTCAACGACGCCGAGCGGCCGCTGATCGTCTCGGGCGGCGGCGTGATCAACGCGGCGGCCGACGCGCTGCTCGTCGAGTTCGCGCAAACCGTCGGGGTGCCGGTGATCCCGACGCTGATGTCGTGGGGCGCGATTGCCGACGACCATCCGCTGATGGCGGGCATGGTCGGCCTGCAAACCGCGCATCGCTACGGCAACGCCACGCTGCTCGCGTCGGATTTCGTGCTCGGCATCGGCAACCGCTGGGCGAACCGTCATACGGGCAGCATCGACGTCTATACGAAAGGCCGCAAGTTCGTCCACGTCGATATCGAGCCGACGCAGATCGGCCGCGTGTTCGGCCCCGATCTCGGCATTGTGTCGGACGCGAAGGCCGCGCTCGCGCTGTTCGTCGAAATCGCGCGCGAATGGCAGGCTGCGGGCCGGCTCAAGGACCGCAGCGCATGGGTGGCCGACTGCCAGGCCCGCAAGCGCACGCTGCAGCGCAAAACCCATTTCGACGACGTGCCGATCAAGCCGCAGCGCGTGTACGAAGAGATGAACAAGGTGTTCGGCCGCGACACGTGCTACGTCAGCACGATCGGGCTGTCGCAGATCGCGGGCGCGCAGTTCCTGCATGTGTACAAGGCGCGCAACTGGATCAACTGCGGCCAGGCGGGCCCGCTCGGCTGGACGATACCCGCCGCGCTCGGCGTGCGCGCGGCCGATCCGAGCCGGCCGATCGTCGCGCTGTCGGGCGACTACGATTTCCAGTTCATGATCGAGGAGCTCGCGGTCGGCGCGCAATTCAAGCTGCCTTACGTGCACGTCGTCGTCAACAACTCGTATCTCGGCCTGATCCGCCAGGCGCAGCGCGCGTTCGACATGGACTACTGCGTGCAGCTCGCGTTCGACAACGTCAACGCGCCCGGGCTGAACGGCTATGGCGTCGATCACGTCGCCGTTGTCGAGGGACTCGGCTGCAAGGCGCTGCGCGTGTTCAAGCCCGACGAGATCGCGCCCGCGCTCGAGCGCGCGCAACAAATGGCGGCGCAATTCAGCGTGCCCGTCGTCGTCGAGGTGATGCTCGAGCGGGTGACCAACATCTCGATGGGCGCCGAGATCGACGCGATCAACGAGTTCGAGGATCTCGCCGACAAGCCCGAGCACGCACCCACCGCAATCTCGCTGCTCGACTGAGCGCGCGCCGGGCGTGCCGCATTGCCTGGAAATTTCGACCGCTCAGTGTCGAGCGATTTTTTCTGACCGACCCGCAAAAACCCCGTCATGCCGAAATTTGCCGCCAACCTGACCATGCTGTTCAACGAAGTGCCGTTTCTCGAGCGCTTCAAGGCCGCCGCCGATGCAGGCTTCGACGCCGTCGAATTCCTGTTCCCGTACCCGTATGCGCCCGAAGCGCTCGCCGAGCAGCTCGACGCGCACCGCCTGAAGCTCGTGCTGCACAATCTGCCCGCGGGCGACTGGGAACGCGGCGAGCGCGGAATCGCCTGCCTGCCCGATCGCGTCGGCGAATTCCAGGACGGCGTGGGCCGTGCGATCGACTACGCGCGCACGTTGAACGTGCCGCAGCTCAATTGCCTCGTCGGCATCGCGCCGGCGGATCAGCGCCGTGACACGACACTGGCGACAATCGTCGAAAACCTGCGCTTTGCCGCCGCCGAACTGAAAAAGGCCGGCCTGCGCCTGCTCGTCGAGCCGTGCAACGGGTACGACCTCCCCGGCTTCGCGCTGCAACGCTCGGCCGACGCGCTCGACGTGATCCGCGCGGTCGGCACCGACAATCTGTTCCTGCAATACGACATCTACCACATGCAGCGGATGGAGGGCGAACTGGCGGCGACGCTTCGCCGGCACATCGGCTCGATCGCGCATATCCAGCTTGCGGACAATCCGGGCCGCCACGAGCCCGGCACCGGAGAAATCCATTACCCGTATCTGTTCGCGCTGCTCGACGAGCTTGACTACGACGGCTATATCGGCTGCGAATACAAGCCGCGCACGACGACGACCGGCGGCCTCGGCTGGCTCGACGAGGCCCGCCGCGCCAGCGCGGACCGCGCGCACCGCATCGGGTGACCACGCCTGCCCCTCTACGCCCCCTCTTTCAGGAGACAACGCAATGGCAACGATCGGCTTCATCGGCCTCGGCATCATGGGCGCGCACATGGCGCGCAACTTGCTCAATGGCGGCCACCAGCTCGTCGTCAATGGCGCGCACCCCGTGCCGGACGACCTGCGCGCACGCGCGCAGGTCGTCGCGCATTCGACCGCCGTCGCCCAAGCGTCGGACATCGTGATCGTGATGGTCCCCGACACGCCCGACGTACACAACGTGCTGTTCGCCGACGACGGCGTCGCTCACGGCCTCACGGCCGGCAAGCTCGTGATCGACATGAGTTCGATCTCCCCGCTCGACACGCGCGAGTTTGCGAAGCGGATCAACGCGCTCGATTGCGACTATCTCGACGCGCCCGTGTCCGGCGGTGAAGTGGGCGCGCGCGACGCGACGCTGACGATCATGGTCGGCGGCCCCCAGCGGGCGTTCGAGCATGCGAAGCCGCTGTTCGAGCAGATGGGCAAGAACATCTCGCTCGTCGGCGACAACGGCGCGGGCCAGACCTGCAAGGTCGCGAACCAGATCATCGTCGCGCTGAACCTCGAGGCAGTGGCCGAGGCGCTGTTGTTCGCCGCGCGCTCGGGCGCCGATCCCGAGCGCGTGCGCCGCGCGCTGATGGGCGGCTTCGCGTCATCGCGCATTCTCGAGCTGCACGGCGAGCGGATGACGAAGCGCACGTTCGAGCCGGGCTTCCGGATCGATCTGCATCGCAAGGATCTGAACCTCGCGCTCGACGGCGCACGGCGGCTCGGCATCGCGCTGCCGCACACCGCAAGCGCGCAGCAGTTGTTCAACGTGTGCGCCGCGCACGGCGGCGGCGGGTGGGATCACTCGGCGATCGTGCGCGCGCTCGAAATCATGTCGAACCACGAGATCGCCGAGCCGCGCGCCGAGGTGAAGGCCGCGTGATGCAATGGGTAATCGTGGCCGGCAAAGGGGGCTCGTGCTGGCTATGGCGGAGGCGCAGGCGGCGTAATGCGCGCCGCAATTCACGAGCTCCGGGCTGCGTGATACGGCGCCCATTCGGGCAGGGGCAGCGCCGGTGCCATTGCGGCATCCGCATTTATCACACAAACAAGTCGCCGGAATGAACCGGCGCGAGTTGCAACGAAAGCGGCACTTCAGCGCTTTCGATCGAAGGTGCGCGCCGCCAGCCATGACGGCGGCGCCACCGGCGCCGCTTCCCGCGCGAAGCGGCATGCGGGTCCGTGCAGCGGCACCCGGCGGCGACGGGCAAGCCTTGGTCGGTCAGACGTCGTCGTCGGGTGTCCGTCTGTCGGATGGCGCGCACCCGCTCTTTTCCATGACCTTGCCTATTACATTTCTTGACGTTCGCCCGCGCGATTTTTCATGCAATTTACAGCGCGAACGCCTACACTTTCGCGACGCCTTCCGAGAGCCGGGCACGCCAGCGCGACGCTTTTCGCGCCACGTATCCCGGCCTGATGGCGCATCTTTTGTCAATCACCTGAAGGAGTGTTGCGATGGGTCTTCTTTCGTTCATCAAAGAGGCAGGCGAAAAGCTGCTCGGCAAGAGCGATGAGCAAGCCGCAACCGATCCGGCAGCGGCAAACCAGACGGCCGCTGACGCAATCAAGAACTACATCTCCGCGCAAGGTCTCGACACGTCGAACCTGACGGTCGAGTTCGACGGCGCATCGCGCACCGTTACGCTGTCGGGCAACGCCGGCGACCTCGACACGAAGGCCAAGGTCAAGGTGGCCGCGGGCAACGTGCAAGGCGTCGCCGGCGTCAACGACGACAACCTGCAGCCGGACGATCCGCAAGTGCAGTACCACGACGTCGTGTCCGGCGACAACCTGTGGAAGATCGCCGAGAAGTACTACGGCAACGGCGCGAAGAACGACGTGATCTTCCAGGCCAACCGCCCGATGCTGTCGAGCCCGGACAAGATCTATCCGGGCCAGAAGCTGGTGATTCCGCCGCAATCCTGATCGAGGCGGACGTTACCGGCATGATGCGAAAAGCGGACCTGACGGTCCGCTTTTTTTATATCGATCGATCGCAGGCAGCAAACGCGGATAGCACACCGTCGGCAGGCCGCCAGCCCGTCACGAGCGGCGCACAGCCGCGCAACGCGCGATCGCGCGGCTGAATCAATACGTATCGAACACTTGCTGCAACGCGCGCGCGTCCGTCACGCCCGCCGCGAGCGCGAGCATCAGCAACACGCGCGCCTTGTAAGGATTGAGCGAGCCTGCGCTGACGAAGCCGAGCGCGTCGTCGTTCGCCGCGCCGTTGCGCATCACGTGCCCCGAACCGACGCGCGACGCCCGCACCACCGCGACGCCGTTGGCCGCCGCATCGGCGAGCGCCGCCTGCAACGTCGCATGAATCGAGCCGTTGCCCGTGCCTGCGACCACGAGCCCGCGCACGCCCGCGGCCATGCATGCATCGACGGCCACGCGCGAGACACCCGCATAGCTCGCGACGATCTCCACCTGCGGCCACGCCGCGCCGATCGAGAAGCGCGAATCGAGCGTATGCGGCCGTGTCGCGCGGCGCGCGAACTCGATGCGTCCGTCCTGCACCCAGCCGAGCGCGCCGAGTTCCGGCGAATGGAATGCGTCGAGCGCATAGGTGCTTGTCTTCGCGACGTCGCGCGCGCTGTGAATCCGGTTGTTGAACACGACGAGCACGCCCTGCCCGCGCGCCGCGCCGCTGCCCGCGACGGTCACCGCGTTCAGCAGGTTCAGCGGGCCGTCCGACGACAGCGCGGTCGCAGGCCGCATCGCCGCCGTGAGCACGACGGGCTTCGCGTGCTTGATGGTCAATTGCAGCAGGTACGCGGTTTCCTCGAGCGTATCGGTGCCGTGCGTGACGACGACGCCATCGACGTCATCATCGGCGAGCAGCGCGTTGATCCGCTCGGCGAGCGTCGTCCACAGCGCATGCGACAGATCCTTGCTGTCGATGCTCGCCAACTGCTCGGCCCGGATCGCCGCGATCTGGGCAAGCGCCGGCACGGCGTCGAGCAGCCGGTCGACACCGAGCGCGCCGGCCTGATAGCCGGCCGTCTGCGTGGCGTCGGGGGCAGCGCCCGCGATCGTGCCGCCGGTGGCAAGCACGGCGATGCGCGGCAGCGCGCGTGGCGCCGGATTCGAAATGTCAGGAGTACGGGAGGTCAGTGCATTCATGGCCGCGATTGTACCGGCTGCGGGGCACGCGGCGATATCCCCGCCGCCGCGAAACCGGTGCCGGCCGGCCGCCCGCCGCGCGGCCCATGCGCGGCGGGCGGTGCGGCGCCGCGCATCAATCGGCGTTTTCCCGGGTCATTTTGTTGTTTCATCGATGATTTGCCATAATGCAAAGCGCGATGCGCGCTGCCGCGCGATTCGCGGCTTGACGAACAAAATGCAATTCACCCAACGGGAGTGTCCAATGAAGATCCGATCGCTGATGGCCGCGCTGCTCGTCGGCGGCGTGCTGGCAACGCCTGCTTTCGCCGCAAACAGCCAACAAGACAAAATGAAAGCATGCAACGCGCAGGCTGCCGGCAAGACGGGCGACGAGCGCAAGGCATTCATGAAGGGATGCTTGTCTGCGAAGCCGAAGAAGCTGTCGCAGCAGGAAAAGATGAAGGCGTGCAACATGCAAGCCGGCGACAAGAAGGGCGACGAGCGCAAGACCTTCATGAAGAGCTGCCTGTCGAGCCAGCCGGCCGCCTGAGGCTGCCTGCCGATCGGCACGATGCCGCGCACCGTTTCGGCGGGCGCGGCATTTTCTTTTCCGGCGCACGTCCGCGCCGCGGCATTGTGCCGCATCTTCCGCCGTTTTCTTCTATGATGGCTGCAGCGCGGCCCTCGTCACCCCATACAAGAAGCGCCATCGGGCCGCCCTCATGGCAGGCGCGCATCGCGCGCGCCAAACGGAGGCACGGATGGCATGGAGACAAAATCGCTGGTTCCGCCGCTGGGTGATCGTCATCGTGTTCTGGGCAGTGCCCGTCGCGATCGTCGCTGTGCGGGAAATCCGCGAGGAAATGGCCTATAACTACGCGGATCTGAAGCTCGCGCTGACCACCTGGGAGCTTACCGGCGCGCAGCGCGCGGCAGGTGCCGCCGCCGTTTGCCACGGCGAGCCGGACGAAGCGCGCGCCGCCGGCTGCCCGGCCGACGTGCTGGCCGCCAACGCGCATCGCCAGCAGGAGGCGCGCAACGAATTCGCGCTGCGCCGCCGCACGCTCGCCAGCTACCTGTGGCACGCCTTCGTCGGATACTGGATCGTGCCCGCCGCCTTCCTGTTCGCGTGCGGCGTGCTGATCGCCCTCGTGCGCCGCGCGTTGCGCCGCCCCCCGATCAAGCCGCCGGTTTCCCCTCATTGACCGCCGCGCCTTGCGCAGCAACCGCCCCCCGTGTCGCGAGCGCCGCCGGAATCCGGCAATTTGACGTTGCTTCACCTTACGCCGGGCAAACGATACGGCCCTCTGTGTTATAAAGTTCGGCGTGGTACGCCCCGTTCTCGGGAAATACGCTGAACTACATTGATGGAGAAAAAGCGATGCAAAAACGCAAACTCGTGTTGAAAGCTGCGGCCGCACTCGTCGTCGGCAGTCTCGCGCTCACCGGCTGCACGACCACGCCGAACAAGCCCGACAATGCCACGACCAACGCGTCGAAGCGTCAAGCAATCGATGCGAGCGTTGACGCGACGCTGTCGCGCCTGTATTCGACGGTGAAGGGCTCGCGCGAGCTGGTCGCGAAATCGCGCGGCGTGCTCGTGTTCCCGGACGTGATCCAAGCAGGCCTCATCATCGGCGGCCAGAGCGGCAATGGCGCGCTGCGCGTCGGCGGCGCGACGGTCGGCTACTACAACACGTCGTCGATCTCGGTCGGTTTGCAGGCGGGTGCGCAGTCGAAGGCGATCGTGTTCCTCTTCATGACGCAGGACGCGCTCGACAAATTCCGCAGCTCGGACGGCTGGGCCGCCGGCGCCGATGCGTCGGTCGCGCTCGTGAAGATGGGCGCGAACGGCGCCATCGACACGACGACGGCCACCGCGCCCGTCGAAGTGATTGTGCTGACGAACGCTGGCCTGATGGGCGACGTGTCGATCAGCGGCACCAAGGTCACGAAGCTGAAGATCTGACCCATGCATCGCTTGCCGCTCGCATGGCGAGCGGCAGATGCAAAAACGGCGATGCGCGAACGCGCATCGCCGTTTTTTTATGCGGCACACCCGCGCGCGGCGTAGCCGACGCCGCCCTCGCCGCTCATGATGCCGAATCGATCACCTTGAAGCGCGAGCGCTTTTGCGCGCGAATCAGCGATTGATAGACGTCGACGTATTGCTGCGCCATTCCCCTGGCCGTGAAGCGCTGCTCGAAGCGCTGCCGCACGCGTGCACGCGACAGCCCCGGCAGACGGTTCACCGCCGCGACCGCGCCGATCTCGTCTTCGACGATAAAACCGGACACGCCGTCGTCGATCACTTCAGGCACCGCACCGCGATTGAATGCGATGACGGGCGTGCCGCACGCCATCGCTTCGATCATCACGAGGCCGAACGGCTCGGGCCAGTCGATCGGGAACAGCAATGCGTGCGCGCCGGAAAGAAACGCGGCCTTTTCATGATCGGCGATCTCGCCGATGAATTCGACGTGCGGCAGCGCGAAAAGCGGCTTGATCTCGCGCTCGAAGTACGCCTCGTCGGCGGAATCGATCTTCGCTGCGATCCGGATCCGCATCCCGCAGCGCTGCGCGATCCGGATCGCCGTATCAACGCGCTTTTCCGGCGAAATCCGGCCGAGGAAGGCAAGATACGCCTGCTCGACGGGCTGCGGCGTATAAAGCTGCTCCGGCAAGCCGTGATAGACGGTCGTCAGCCATTTCGCCTGGGGCATCGGCTGGCGTTGCGCATTCGAAATCGAAATGACGGGCGCCGTGTCGAACGTGTCGAACACTGGCTGCTGTTCCGGCAGGTCGAGACGACCATGCAAAGTCGTCACGAACGGCGTCTGCTGACGATTAAAGACCGAAAACGAATAGTAGTCCATGTGGAAATGGAGCACGTCGAATTCCTGCGCGCGACGCGCGACGGTCTCCATCAGCAGCATGTGCGGCGCGATCCGGTCCCGGATCGACGTGTCGAGCCGCAACGCGCGCGGCCACACTGCGTCGAGCTTCGCGCGCGTGACTGAATCGCCGCTGGCGAACAGCGTGACGTCGTGCCCCAGATCGACGAGCGCTTCGGTGATGTACGACACGACGCGCTCGGTGCCGCCGTACAACTTCGGCGGCACGGACTCGGTCAACGGGGCGATCTGCGCAATTCTCATCGGTACTGCCTCCCATGACGGCCGGCGCGCCAGCGTCGAACGCCATCGCGATAAGTCATCATTATCGCCACCGGCACGTGGCCCTGCGTGGCCGATTGCATTTTTTCGGTCTTGTTACAGAACGGATACATTCGGAAAACCCGCATGTTTGCAGCCGCGCAGGCCGTTGTCCAGCCGCGCAAAAAGTTTCGTTGGGTTATTGCCTTGCAGCATCGGCAGACAGTTGCGGCGTTGACGGGCCCATGATGGCGGGGGCGTTCGGGCGTTCCGTTCGAGCGTGGCGCGCGGGGCGGCGCAGGTGAACGTCGCGTTTGCCCGTCCGCTCGAAGTTGATCGCGCTCGGGTCATTCGATGCCCGGCTCGCGCAGTGCGTTCGCCTGAGTATCCGGGCGACCGTATTCGGCGGCCGGCTGCGCCTGCTGCCCGCCATTTGCCGCCTCAATCCGCAGCCTCCGCGCGCCGCACCCGCATCACCGCACGCGTTGTCGGCACCGTTCAGCGCGCCGGCCATTTCCATGGCGGCGGCTCAAGCGCGTCCGCGTCGGCGATCCGCGTTGCGCCGAGCACCTTCTCGAGCACGATCGAGCGGCTGCCCGGCTCGCGCTCGAGCGACGCGACAAGACGCGCCGCATGCGACACCACGATCACCTGCGAGCGCTCGGCGGCCTGCGCGATCAGGCGGCCGAGCGCCGGCAGCAGATCGGGATGAAGGCTTGTCTCCGGCTCGTTCAACACGAGCAACGCGGGCGGGCGCGGCGTCAGCAACGCCGCGACGAGCAGCAGATAGCGCAGCGTGCCATCCGATAGCTCGGCCGCGCGCAGCGGCCGCAGCAGGCCCGGCTGATGCATCAGCGTCTCGAAGCGGCCCTGCTTGCCCGGATTGTCGATATCGATCCGCGCGCCCGGAAACGCGTCATCGATCGCCGCTTCCAGCGCCGCACGATCGCCGATCTCGCGGATCGTCTGCAACGCGGCGGCCAGATCGGCGCCGTCGTCGGCCAGCACCGGCGTATGCGTACCCACCTGCGGCAGCCGTGCGGGCGCGAGGGCGTCGGTACGCAAGTGATCGTAGAAGCGCCATGAACGAATCCGTTCGCGCAACGCGATCATCTCCGGCGCGCCGCGCGGATCGGCGAACTCGGTCATCATGCTGTCGAAGCTCGCGACCGGCTGCGGCACGCTCTGCCATGCGCCCGTTGCGTCGCGGGTACGCAACTGCGCGCCGTGCCGGTCGACCAGCAGTGTCGACGGCCGCGGCACCGGCCCGCTCCAGATGCATTCACGCTTGATGATCGGATCGAGCCCGAATTCCGAGCTGCTCGGAATCGGCAGGCCGAGATCGATCGCGTAGCCGAAATCATCGCACCCAAAGCCGAGTTTCAAACTGACCGGTTGATTGCGAACGGTGCCCGTCACTGGCATGTCGCCCGACAGCATGGCGCGTGAGAAACGCTCGGGGCCGGCCCAAAGCGTCGACGGCAAGCCGCCTTCGCGTGCGAGCGACGGAATCACGCGCCCTTGGGCCGTATCCGCGAGCAGACGCAGCGATCGATAAACGCTCGATTTGCCGCTGCCGTTCGGCCCGGTGATCACGTTGAGCGCACCGAGCGGCACGACGAGGTCACGCAGCGATCGGTAGCCGGCAATGGCAACAGCGGTGAGAGACGGCATAGGATAAAGAATCGACGGATCGGATCAGGTTACGGGCGGGCCGAGCGGATAGCGACGCCGGCACGGCGGCCGGCTCGGGAGTGACCGCGCGAAGCGGTGCGGGTTTCGTGCCGCGGTTTCGGCGGTTTCAGCAAACCCGGCACGCAAAGTGCGTCCGACATCCCCCGCCGCGGCTCAATGCGGCGCACGCGCGCCGCCCGCCTCGGGCGCGGTCGGATCGGCCGCCGTGAACGCCGCGGTGCTCGCGGCGGGCTCCGTCGTGCCCGCCATGGCGGGCGCTCGAGGCGCGCGTGCCGCAGAATCGGACGGCGTCGACCATTCCGCGCGATCGCGCGGCAGACATTCCGGATAATGCTGCTGAATAAATGCGATGAGCCCCTCGCGCACACGGCAGCGCAAATCCCACGCGAGCGACGAATCGCGCGCGCTGACGAGCGCGCGCAACTGCATCGACCGCTCGGTCGCATCGGTCACCTGCAACACGTGAACGCGGCCGTCCCACTCGGGCGCATCGGCGACGATCCGCGCGAACGCCTCGCGCAGCGGCTCCAGCGGCAGCCGGTAGTCGACATACAGGAATACCGTGCCGATGATCTCGGCGCTGCTGCGCGTCCAGTTCTGGAAGGGATTCTCGATGAACCATTGCAACGGCACGACGAGCCGGCGCTGATCCCACAGACGCACCGATACGTAAGTGCCGGTGATTTCCTCGATGCGCCCCCACTCGCCCTGAATCACGACGACATCGTCGAGCCTGATCGGCTGCGACAGCGCGATCTGCAAGCCGGCGATCATATTGCCGAGCACCGGCCGCGCGGCAATCCCGGCAACGAGCCCCGCGACGCCCGCCGACGCGAGCAGGCTCGCGCCGACCTGCCGCACATTCGGAAACGTCATCAGCGCGGCGCCGGTGCCGATCACGACGATCATCACCATCACGGTGCGCGCGAGCACGCGCGTCTGCGTATGGATGCGGCGCGCCTGCAAGTTGTCGGGTGCGTCGATCGGGTGCGCGCGCACGATCGCCTCGCCTACCGCCGCGGCAAGCCGCATCAGCAGCCACGTGATCGCGATGATCACGCCGACCGCCGCGATCGTGCGCAATGCGCCCGCGAGCGGCAGCGCATCGGCGGTTTGCAGCCACAGGAATTCGAGCGCGAGAAACAGCAGCACGGCGAGCGACGGCCGATCGAGGTATGGCACGATCACGCCCATGAATGGATACGGCCGCGCGATCCGCGCAACGACGCGCGCGCCGATCCGATGGACGAGCGCCACCGCGAGCAGCACGAGCGCCGACACGACGAGCGTGCCCAGCCAGGTGTGCAGCGGCGCATCGGCGATGCGCCACAGATCGTCGATCGTCATCATGCGCGCCGTGACTCCGTCGAGCGCAACGCACGGAGGCCGCACACGCACGAACGCGTGAGCGCGGCAATCCGCGCCAAAACCAGTCAATAACTTCGGCAGGGAAATGCCTTGCCGAGCCCGAGCGATACCGCCGTGCTCGCGTTGTAGTCAGCAAGCTTCGGATTTTCCGCGATGTACTTGCGCACCGCATCCGTCATCTGCTGCGCCTTGATGTCGGCCGGCAAGCAGAAATACTGGCCGACGCGCGGCCCCGTGGTGCCGCCGATCGCGTCGATCGTGTTGTAGACACCATCGGCCGCGCCTTCGATATATGCCGCGCACGACGCCCGCGACTTGACGTCGGTCTTCGCGCACAGCTTGTCCAGATCGCCCGCCGTGAAGGCCGCGGCCGTCAACGGCGCAGTAAGCATGGCCAGTGCGGCGGCGCAAAACTTAGCCCGCAACATGAATCTTCCTCGTGTCAGAAGGCGTAACCGCCGATACAACGAAAGGCGCGGCCCGAGGCCGCGCCGACGCAGCTTATTTTGCACCCTTTTGCGCATCGGGCGCCGGCGCGTCTCCGAGGCGCGTCGTGCGCTTCGACAGGATCGCGAGCGCATCGGGCGCGTTGTAGTGCTTGGCGAAATCGAGTGCGGTCACGCCGAGTTGGTTCTTGATCGCAGGATCGGCATTCTGATCGAGCAGCAGCGTGACCGTCGAGCCGTGGTTGCCGCGCGCGGCCATCATCAGCGGCGTGGTGCCGTTCGGCGACGCGGCGTCGATATAGGCGGACTTCTCGAGCAGATACTTGACGACTTCGTCATGCCCGTTCGTCGCCGCGTAGTGCAGCGGCGACCAGCCCTTCTTGCTGACTTCCGCGCCCTTGTCGACCAGCAGCTTCACGAGCGGCAGATCGCCGTTCAGCGCGGCGAGCATCAGCGCGTTCTCGCCTGCCTTGTCCTCTTTTTCGAGATCGACGTTCGGTGCCGACGCGAGCGCAGCGGCCACCTGATCCGATTTTTCGCGCGCTGCGATCACAAGCAGCGGGTCTCCGTTCGAGGCGACCGTATTCGGATCGAGGCCGTTCTTGAGCTGCTTGGCGATGTCCTTGATGTCGTCGAACTTGACCGCCTTCACGATCCCGTCGAGCGATTCCGCATGCGCGCCCGCCGCGGCGAGCACGCCGAGCCCGCCCGCGACCAGCAGCGCGCGACATCCGGCGCCAAACCCGCGCTTATTCGACAAGTACTTGATCGACTTCATTTTTTTCAACTCCTACCCCTGGTTGACTAGGCTGGCGCCGCCCGTTTGGGCGATCTTGAACAGCCGGAAAAAATTGCTCGACGTCGCGGCGGCCAGCGCTTCGTCGGTCATCCCGCGTTGCGCCGCGATAAAGCGTCCGACATGGCTAACGTATGCAGGTTCATTCGGCTTGCCCCGATACGGCACCGGCGCGAGATACGGAGAATCCGTTTCGATCAGCAAACGTTCGAGCGGCACGCGCCGCGCGACGTCCTGCACGTCGGCCGCGCTCTTGAACGTGACGATCCCCGACAGCGAGATATGGAAGTTCTGCGCAAGCGCCTGCTCGGCAATGGGCCACGGCTCCGTGAAGCAATGCATCACGCCGCCCGGCACGCTCGCGCGCTCCTCGGCCATGATGCGCAGCGTGTCGGCGGCGGCGGCGCGCGTATGGACGATCAGCGGCTTGTTGGTCGCGTGCGCGGCGCGGATGTGCGTGCGAAAGCGCTCGCGCTGCCATTCCATGTCGGCGATCGAACGCCCGTCGAGGCGATAGTAGTCGAGCCCCGTCTCGCCGATCGCGACGACTTTCGGATGCGCGGCCAGTTCGATCAGCTCGGCAAGCGTCGGCTCCCGCGCGTGCTCGTGATCCGGATGCACGCCCACCGACGCGAAGACGTTGTCGTGATCGCGCGCGATCGCGAGCACCGAAGGCAGCGTCTCCAGATCGACCGACACGCATAGCGCATGCGTGACGTCATGCTCGCGCATGTTCGCGAGCACCTGCGGCAGCCGCTCGGCCAGTCCCTCGAAATTGATATGACAGTGAGAATCAACAAACATGATGTATTCCTTGCTACCACGCACACGGCGCGAAACATGCGGACAGCGCGGCGCGCTATGCGTCGCCGACGACCCGCTTGCCGACGATCAACAGATCGCGCTCGACGCCGTCGAGCACCGCGACGCGCGGCAGCGTTGCCCAGGTCGTAAAGCCGTGGCGCGCGAAGAGTCCAAGGCTCGGCGCATTGTGACCGAAGATGAAGCCCAGCGCGGTGTACACGCCGAGCGCCGGCGCGCGCGCCAGCGCCGCGTCGAGCAACCGGCTGCCGAGCCCCTTACCGCGCACGGACTCATCCAGATAGATGCTGATCTCCACCGTATGGCCATACGCCGGCCGGCCGTAGAAATCGGAAAAACTCAGCCACGCGACGATTCGGCCCGCCTCCTCGACGACCCACAGCGGCCGCGTGTGCGGCTGATGCGCGTCGAACCACGCGCGCCGGCTGTCGACGCTCACCGGCTCGGTATCGGCCGTCACCTGGCGCGACGCAACCGTCGAATTATAGATAGCGACGATCGCGGGCAGATCGTCCAGAGTCGCGTCACGGTATGCAAGCTGGCTCATGTCAGGGGATGATGGGCAAAGCGATGAACGGAACGATGACAAGCCGGCCGCGCACTACGCAAACAGCTCGCGATAGCCGAGAAAGAGTTCCTCGAACACAAGCCGCGCGTTGAGCGGATGATTCTCGGCCGCCCGCTGCCGTGTGACTGTCTTCGTGAAGCGCGCGAACGCGCCCACATCGAGCGTCTGCGCGCAGCGTGCGAGCGCCGTGCGCTGCGCGGGAAAGTAGCGCGGCGCACCCGCCATGCGCTCGGCCAGCAGATCGTACAGCCACCGTTGCAGCCAGCCGAGCACCACGGGCACCGGCAGCTTCTGCAACGTCTCGCCGCATGCGAACGGATCGCACGCGGCGCCGGCCGCGAGCTGCGCGAGCGTCCAGTCGCGCAGCGGCCGGTTCTCGTCGCTCGCGAGCGCGAGCGCCGCGAGCGGCGCGCCGCCCGCCTCGGCGACGAGCGCGGGCGCATCGGCCACATGCTGCGCGGCGAGCCAGGCTACCGCCGCCTGGGGCGCGGGCATCGTCATCGGCCATTGGCGGCAGCGGCTCACGATCGTCGGCAGCAGCCGGTCGATGCGCGCCGACACGAGCACGAACACGACCCCTGCGGGCGGCTCCTCGAGCGTTTTCAACAATGCGTTCGCGGCCGCGACATTGAGCGCTTCGGCCGGATACAACACGACGACCCGCGCGCCGCCGCGATGCGACGCAATGGCGCAGAAATCGACAAGCGCGCGCACCTGCTCGATCTTGATTTCCTTGCTCGGCGTCTTGGTTTTCCTGCCGCCGTCATCGGCGTCGGCGGCCTTCGGCTCGTCGGCCGCCGCCGCGCCCGCCGCGCCCGCCAGCGCTTCAGGCACGACGATCCGATAATCGGGATGATTGCCCTGCTCGAACCACGTGCACGCGGCGCATGCGCCGCACGGCTCGCCGTTCTCGCGCGGGGTCTCGCACAGCAGCCCCTTGGCCAGATGCCGCGCGAACGCGAGCTTGCCGATGCCGGCCTGGCCGTGCAGCAAAAGCGCGTGCGGCCAATGCGCGCGCAATGTCTGCAAGCGGTTCCAGTCGTCGGTCTGCCACGGATAGATCATGATGGTTTGCGTTGTCCGTTCGTTACAGCACGGCGAGCACGCCTTCGAGCTTCTTGCGGATCTGCGCAACCGATTCGCTCGAATCGACGATCGCAAAGCGGTGCGGCGCTTCCTGCGCGCGGCGCAGATATTCGGCGCGGGTGCGCGCGAAAAACGCATCGGACTCGCTTTCGAACTTGTCCGGCGCGCGCGCCGCTCCGCGCCGCGCGCTCGCCACTTGCGGCGGCAAATCGAACAACACGGTCAGATCCGGCTGGAAGCCGCCCTGCACCCAGCGCTCGAGCGCTTCGAGCTTGTCGCGCGGCAGCCCGCGGCCGCCGCCCTGGTAGGCGAACGTCGCATCGGTGAAGCGGTCGGAGACCACCCAGTTGCCCTGCGCGAGCGCGGGCTCGATCACGAGCGCAAGGTGCTCGCGCCGGCCGGCAAACATCAGAAGCGCCTCGGTTTCGATGTCCATCGGCTGCTTGAGCAGTATCTCGCGCAACTTTTCGCCAAGCTGCGTGCCGCCCGGCTCGCGCGTGACGACGACCTGCCGGCCGCTTGCGGCGAGTTTGTCGCCGAGCCGTTCGCAAAACCATTGCAGATGCGTCGTCTTGCCCGCTCCGTCAATGCCTTCGAACGTGATGAATTTGCCACGCGCCATTACTGACCTCTGATGTATTTGTCTACGGCCTTGTTGTGATCTCCCAGCGTGTCGGAAAACACGCTGGTGCCGTCGCCCTTCGCCACGAAATAGAGCGCCGACGTCACGGCGGGATTGACCGCGGCCCGCAGCGCCGCCTCGCCGGGCAGCGCGATCGGCGTCGGGGGCAGCCCGCGGCGCGTATAGGTATTGTACGGAGTGTCGGTTTGCAGATCGCGTTTGAAAAGCCGCCCCGAATACGCGTCGCCGAGCCCGTAGATCACCGACGGGTCGGTCTGCAACGGCATGCCGCGCCGCAGCCGGTTCGCAAACACCGCTGCGATCAGCGCGCGGTCGGCCGCGTGCCCGGTTTCCTTTTCGACCAGCGACGCGATTGTCAGCGCTTCGTAAGGCGTGCCGAACGGCAGGCCGCTCGCGCGTGCCGCCCATGTTTCGGCCAGACGCGCCTGCATCAGACGATACGCGCGGCGATAGACGTCCAGATCCCGCGCACCGTGATCGAACAAATAAGTGTCGGGAAAGAATAGCCCTTCGCCACTGCCGCGCGCGATTTCGTCGCCGGACGCGCCAATCGCACGCAGCAGCTGCGCATCGGTCATTCCCGCGCTCGCGTGCAGCAGCGCCGGGTTCGCATCGAGTTCCGCGCGCATGCGCTTGAAGGTCCAGCCTTCGATCACCGCGGCGGCGGATTCGCCAGGATCGCTGCGCGACACCTTGCGCACCACCTGGTAAGGCGTCACGCCCGCCTTGAATTCGTAATTGCCCGACTTGAGCTGGCTCGACACGCCCAGCACGCGGGTCAACGCGACGAACCACTTCGGCTCGATCGGAACGCCGCCGCGTGCAAGCTGCTGCGCGACGCTCCTCACGCTGCTGCGTGGCATGATGGTGACGTCGACGATGGGACCGGCAAGCGCCACGGGCCGGGTGGCCCACCAATAAGCGCCGCCCGCGCACGCGACGCCCAGCAAAACAACGGCCAGCACCGCGAACGCGGCGCACTTCTTCAGAACGGACATGCGGAACGTGAATCAGATAGACTTCATATAATAACTTGCTTGTCTCATCCAAAGTCAGGATTGACTGTTTTCCCATTCCAATGACCACACCGATCGCCTCTACGGCCGACGCGCCGCTGCCGCTGCGCCCGTCTGCCGACGATTTCGCCGCCGTGCTCGAGCACGGCGCGTTTTCGGTGCTCGAACAATTCGGCATCGTCGACGTGTCGGGCGCCGACGCGGCGACGTTCCTGCACGGCCAGTTGACGAACGACATCGAGCACCTCGACGCCAGCACCGCGCGGCTCGCCGGCTACTGCTCGCCGAAGGGGCGCCTGCTCGCGTCGTTTCTCGCATGGCGTGCGGGCCACGACGTGCGCCTGCTGGTGTCGAAGGACGTGCAGCCCGCCGTGCAAAAGCGCCTGTCGATGTTCGTGCTGCGCGCGAAGGCGAAGCTCGCCGACGCCGGCGACACGCTCGTCGCGGTCGGCTTCGCCGGCGACGTGCGCGCCGCGCTGTCGAGCGTGTTCGACGCGCTGCCCGACGGCGTCCATACGAAGGTCGACGCGCCGGCCGGCGCGCTGATCCGGCTGCCCGACGCCGCCGGCCGCGCGCGCTACCTGTGGATCGGCGCGCGCGCGGACGTCGACGCGCACGTGGCCGCGCTCGCCGGCAGCCTGCGCCGGGTGCCGCCCGCCGTGTGGGACTGGCTCGACGTGCGCGCGGGCGAAGCGCGCATCACGCAGCCCGTCGTCGAGCAGTTCGTGCCCCAGATGGTCAATTTCGACGTGATCGGCGGCGTCAATTT
Organism: Burkholderia singularis; assembly: GCF_900176645.1. GTDB lineage: Bacteria > Pseudomonadota > Gammaproteobacteria > Burkholderiales > Burkholderiaceae > Burkholderia > Burkholderia singularis. The sequence continues at coordinate 6,475 of NZ_FXAN01000004.1, read as the reverse complement.
CCGTAAAGGTTGCTATCCGGGCCAGGAAATCGTCGCGCGCAGCCAGTATCGCGGCACGATCAAGCGCCGCGCCGCGCTCGCGCACGTCGCGGGCGAACCCGATGCGGTGCGCGCGGGCGTCGAGCTTTATCATTCGAACGACCCTGGGCAGCCGTGCGGGATGATCGTCAACGCGGCGGCGGCGCCCGAAGGCGGCGTCGACGCGCTCGTCGAGATCAAGCTCGCCGCGCTCGACAGCGGATCGGTCCATCTGGCGTCGGCGGATGGCCCGGCGCTCGCGTTCCGGCCCCTGCCCTACGCGCTGCCGACGGAGGTTTGACGGCCCGCGCGGTCAAACGGAATAACGAGACGAAACGCGCCGCCCCGGCGCGCAACGACGCTCACCGAGGACGCTCACTCAGCGAGGATATCGCCCGATGTGCCTGATCGTATTCGATTGGCAGCCTGAGGCCACCCAAGGCCCGGTGCTGACGCTCGCCGCGAACCGCGACGAATTCTACCGCCGCACGAGCGCGCCGCTGTCTTGGTGGAGCGATGCGCCCGGCGTGCTCGCGGGCCGCGATCTCGAAGGCGGCGGCACCTGGCTCGGGATCGCGCGCGACGGCCGCTTCGCCGCCATCACCAATTACCGTGCGCCGTTCGACATCCGCGCCGGCGCGCCCACGCGCGGCAAGCTGGTATCGGAATTTCTCGGCGGCCCGAACATCGCGCCGCTCGACTATCTCGCGCACGTCGCCGAACGGGCGATGTTCTACAACGGCTTCACGCTGGTTGTCGGCGATTGCGCGCGCGGCCAGCTCGCGTGGTTCTGCAACCGGTCGGCGGACCCCCAGTCCGCGAGCGCGCCGGCCGCGCTCGACGCGCCCGCGCTCATCGAGCCGGGCATGCACGGGCTGTCGAACGCGCGGCTCGACACGCCGTGGCCGAAGCTCGTCACGAAGCGCAGCGAACTCGGCGCCCTGCTCACTCGCGATGCGGCGACGCCTCTCGACGCACTGATCGAGATGATGCGCGACACGCGCCAGGCCGCCGACGATGCGTTGCCGCGCACCGGCATTCCGTTCGAGCGCGAGCGCGCGCTGTCCGCCGCGTTTATCGAGACGCCCGAATACGGCACGCGCGGCACGACGGCCCTGCGCGTAGTGCGCGACATCGAAGGAAGGCTGAAAGTCGACGTCAAGGAACGTAATGACGACGACGGCTCGCACCGAATCGTGCGGCCGGGCGCATTCGAACGGACCTTCGCGTTCGATGTCGACGCAAGCGGCGGCGCGGCGCTAGGCGCGGCTCGACGCTAGGCGCGGCGTGCGTTTGCCGCGAGCGCGGCGTGCCGGCGCCCCAGCGCGAAAACGACGGCCGACGGCCGCAATGCGTGCGCCCGGTCCATTGAATCGTCGAAATCGGATGCGGCACGCCCAGACGCTCGAGCATGTAAAGGACGATGCTGACGAACGGGCGCCGTAGCGGCCCGACTCCACGCCGATCCGGCACGGCATGTCACCGCCGATTCGTCCAATCCACTGACAACCCTCGCAACCATTTTCGCTGCATTATTTCCGTCATTTCCCGCCTCGGCCTGCGCAGCCGGGCGGCGGCACGGTCGACAGCGGCTGCTCAGAGTTCGCGCGCCATTTCGATATGCGCAACGCCGGCCTCGACGAACGGCTCACCGACCACCCTGAAGCCGAGCCGCAAATAAAACGCGGCCACGCGTTGCTGCGCATACAGCCAAACGAGCGCCATGCCGCCCGAGCGCGCTTCGGCTAGCAGTGCGTCGAGAACGCGGGTGCCGACGCCACGCCGGCGTGCGTCGGCCAGCACCGACACCCGGCCGATCGCCCCCGTCGACAGCAGCCGGCCGGTCGCGACCGCACGCCGCGCGCCGCTGCGGCGCTGAACGAGATAGGCGATCGCATGGCGCGCGAGCGGATCGTCGTCGTCGAGATTAAGCTCGGCGGGAATCCGCTGCTCGCGCACGAACACCGTATCGCGAATTCGCGCCGCATCGCTGCCCAGACGCGCCCAGTCGCCAATTTCGACTTCGATGCTGTCCATCCTGCGCCCCTCGTCGATTGCCGATGTTGCGCCCCGCGCACACCACGCGCGTTTGCCTGTTGGCCGGATCAATGCACGCGATGGCGGATGCGGCCGCTATCCGGCAAGATGCACGATGGCGTTCAAGCGCCCGAAATAGGAAAGCATCAGATGAAAGCGCCGGACGTTGAAGCGCCGGGCCGCCGGCCGCCGAATCGCGATGCGGCCGCCGATCGAATTGCGCCGCTCAGCAGTCGTTTCCGAGCAATCGAGCAAGCCGCCGCCCGCCCGTCGGCCCGCGCCCGCGTCAGCCGTGCCCGAAGGCTGTTTGCAGCGCCGCGACGGCATCCGCATGCGCGCCGCGCACCTCCGGCACGAAACCGCCCATCTTGAAAAATTCGTGGATCATGCCCTTATACACGACCAGCGTGACGTCGTTGCCTGCCGCGCGCAGCTTGTCCGCATAAGCATAGCCTTCGTCGGACAACGGATCATACTCCGCAGTCGCGATCCAGGCAGGCGCGACACGCTCGAACGACGGCTCGCCGCGCCTGCCGTCGAGCGGCGCGAAGCGCCAATCGTCGCGATCGGACGCGTTGCGCACGTAATTCGAGAAAAACCACTGTATCGTGCCCGCGGACAGCAGGTAACCGTTCGCAAGCCGCGCGTGCGACGCGCTCTGCTGATGCGCGGTCACGCCAGGATAGATCAGCAGTTGCAGCGCCAGCGCGATGCCGACGTCGCGCGCATGCACCGCGCATACCGTCGCGAGCGTGCCGCCTGCGCTGTCGCCGCCGACGGCGAGCCGCGCCGGATCGATCGCAAAACTCGCCGCTCGCGCATGGAGCCATGCGAGCGCGTCTTGCGCGTCGTGAACCGCGGTCGGAAACTTGTGCTCGGGCGCGAGCCGGTAGTCGACCGACAACACCGCGCACTGCGCGTCGCGTGCGAACATCCGGGCGAGCGAATCGTGCGTGTTCACGCTGCCGACGGTGAAGCCGCCGCCGTGATAGTAAATCAGCGCCGGCAACGGCTCGGCAAGGCTCGGCTCGACGGGCAGATAGAGCCGCGCGCCGAACGACGCGCCATCGCGGGACGGCACGCGCAAATCCTCGACCGAAAACATCGGCGCGGGAGCGATATCGAGGATCGGCGCGCTTTTTTCATACGCGATGCGCGCTTGCGCCGGCGTCTGTTGATGGTACTCGGGACGTTTCGCGCGCTCGATCATCTCGAGCACCTGCGCGATCTTCGGATTCAACGGCATCTTGAAAACGGACGGCGCAAGCACGCCGCCGTGTAGCGAGGGACAAGCAGCGAATGATGCCATGACATGGCATGCGCTCGGCGGTTTGCCGCCCGCGTCGCGCTATCCGGTATCGCCTGGTTGCAACGGGGCAAGCACTGCGGCCGGTGCGCGTCGTCGCGCGAATACGACGACTGGGCAGCCCGGCGCGCATTAAGCTCGACAGCGCCTGTCACGCGGCGCGCGAGCAGTGCCTGAGGAGCGGCTAATACCTAATCACGCCGCACGAGCTCCCACGCTTTCGCCGTCCCCGGCCCGTCACGCATCGCTCGGACCGGGCTGCGCCCCCGGATCGGTGCGCGTGCGCATCCGCGCGATGTCGCGGCCGACCGCGAGCCGCCTCATATACTTGAACGTGCCGAGCGCTTTCGCAACGAAGTTGCCCGTGCTGTCGCGCACCTCGCCTTCGCAATACGCCATCGTCGTCGAACGATGCAGCACGCGGCCATACGCGCGCAATTCACCGCGCCCAGGCTGCATGAAGTTCACCTTCATCTCCACCGTGACGACGCCGACGCCATCGTCCGTCAGGCTACGGGCGGCCATCGCGAGCGCGACGTCGGCAAGCGTCATCGTCACGCCGCCGTGCGCGATGCTCCAGGTATTCATATGCTGGTCGGCAAGCGGCAGCGCGATTTCGCTCGCGCCATCTTTTGCGAAGACGAGCTGCACGCCGAGCGAATCGACGAACGGACTCTCGATTGCCGGCTCGCGGCCGGACGCGGACGAAAGAGCGGTGCTCATCGTGCGTCGTCAACGAGATAATCGATGCATTCGCGGCTCTGCCTTACCGCGCTGACGAACTTCTTCACGTCCTCGTGCACCGGATGCACCTGGTATGCGTCGAGCGCCGCCTTGTCGGCGAAATCGGACACGAGCACGACGTCGTAGGTCGCCTCGAGGCCCGGCGTCGCCAAGCCGACCTCGAGATGCAGCAAGCCGGGCACGATGCCTCGGCAGGCTTCGAGCTTGTCCTTGAGCTTCAGCGCGTTTTGCGCACGCGTCGCGCCTTCGGCCGTTTCCTTCAACTTCCACATGACGATATGTCTGATCACTTCGTTCGCTCCAGTTCGTGTTAGTTCGGCGATCTGCCGGAACCCCTTGCCAGTTGGGCATTTCGTGCCCTTCCGCCGTTCGCTGGCGTTCACCGGAAATCGTGTCCAGCCGAGGAAAAAGGGGGTATAAAAGAGGGAATCATTCTGACCATCCAGAGACGATACCCCCTTTTTCACCGCGCCACTTACCGACATCAAGATCCGACAAGAAAAGGCGGGCAACAAGCCTACCAAACTTACCGATGGCAATCGACTGTATGAGCTTCCCCTGAAATTTCGCCTTCCATGAGGTCGTGTATAAACTCGACGGAAAGGAAGGGAATCAGGCCTGTTCAAGGTACCGAAACAGGTGTACACGGCGGAGTTCAAGCTGGCCGCCGTTTCGCGTGTCAAGGATGGCCAGGGAGTGGCCGTGGCCCGTGAGCTGGGCATTTCAGAGCAGACACTTCGCAATTGGGTGAAGGCCGAGGCGTCGGGCAAGCTCAACGGCGCCGGAGCAAAGCCGGTCACGCCAGAGCAGATGGAACTGTCTCGTCTGCGAGCGCAGAACAAGTGCCTGCAGATGGAGCTTGAGCTCGCAAAAATGTATGGTCCGCCCCGGCTTTGCAAGTGGGCGTTCTCCGACGAGACAGTTTGCGTAAATGTATCCGGCCTCTCGCGAGTCAGCCGCTTTGGGCGGCACGGCCATGATGGGATATGCGCGCTCGGTTCCCAATAAGTGGACTGACCTCAAAGGCCGTTTTTTTTGTCCCGGGCTTATCGAACGCCGGTGCACTGTTTCGTCATCAATTGCACGTCTGCAAACCTTGACGGGTGATCGGCAGCCTACTGTGCTTGCGGCTGCCGAAGATAAAACGTTCCTCGTCGCGTGAGGATGCTTGGCATATCGCGAACGAAGTAGGCGGGGCCTGCTCCGATAGTCAGGCCGTACTCAAGCAAAAATGCACGAGCCTGATTAACGATGGCTGTCTTGCTGGAAACCAATCTTTGCCGAACTCGATGTAGTGCCTGCAGATCGAGTTGTGCTTCTGTTTTCGGCTGCGTGAAGCGCATAGTGGGACGAGAAATCGCCTCAGCGATCGCCTCTGCGTCGACGATATCGGTCTTGTTCGACTTAACAAACGGTTTGACGAACTGTGCGGGCACGATACGGACCTGATGTCCCTGACCAATCGCTTTACGAGCGAGCCAGTTGCTACCAGGGCACGCCTCCATCCCAATGATGGTGGGTGATGCACGCGCCAAGAACTCGAGCAGTCGTTCACGCGTAAATCGGTTCCTGAACACCGGTTTGCCCTTGGCGTCGAGTCCGACGACGTGGAACACGGACTTCCCGATATCGATGCCCATGCGGGCGATCGCAGTAGAGCATTGCTGGCTCATGGCACACCTCCGAGGTCGGAAACAGGCGTCGGCCCAGATTACGCGATTACGGGAGGGACGGACCATCCTATTAGCGGCAGCCTACTTCGCGAAGGACCTGCAGTGAGGTATGCCTGGATCGACCGGCAGGTCGGGCAGTATTCGCTGTCGTCGCGGTGTTGCGTGATGTCGGTCAGCATGAACGGCTATCGCGCATGGAAGCGCGGCGGAACACCGGGACGAACGCGACTGACGGACACGCAATTGCTGACGTTGATCCGCACGGTGCATGCCGAGGTCAAGGGAGCATACGGCTCGCCACGCATCACCCAGGAAGTTCGTGATCGAGGCTACCCGGCCAGCAAGGCACGAGTGGAACGACTGATGCGCGAAAACGGCATCCGGGCCCGGTACAGGCGCTGCTATCGCGTGACGACGGATTCGAAGCACAAGCTGCCGGTTGCCCCGAATCTGTTGAACCGCGAGTTCACGCCTGCCGAGCCCAATCAGGTGTTCAGTGCGGACATCACGTACATCTGGACCGACGAGGGTTGGCGGTATCTGGCCGTGGTGCTCGATCGGTTCAACCGAGAAGGGGTGGGTTGGTCGATCAAACCGCGCATGACGGCGGATCTCGCGACGCACGCGCTGACAATGGCATGGTTTCGCCGCTGTCCCGCCCCCCGGCGCGCCGTGCCATTCGGAGCGCGGCAGCCAG
>NZ_FXAN01000058.1 GCF_900176645.1 Burkholderia singularis | reverse complement strand
CCCCTGCCGCTCGAAAGCCATCCTTTGCAGGCGCTCGTGTCGGAGCCGATCAAGCCGGTCGTCAATACGGTCGTGATGTCGAACGCGGTGCACGCGTATATCAGCCAGTCCGACAAGGGCGATTTGGTGATCGGCGCGGGGATCGATCAGTACACGGGCTTTGGCCAGCGCGGCAGCTTCCAGATTATCGAAGGCACGCTGCAGGCGATCGTCGAGATGTTTCCGGTATTTTCGCGTGTGCGGATGAACCGGCAGTGGGGCGGTATCGTCGACGTCTCGCCGGATGCGTGCCCGATCATCAGCAAGACCGACGTGAAGGGGCTGTACTTCAACTGCGGCTGGGGCACCGGCGGCTTCAAGGCCACGCCAGGCTCGGGCTGGGTGTTCGCCCATACGATCGCGCGCGACGAGCCGCATCCGTTGAACGCGCCGTTTACGCTCGAGCGTTTCTACACCGGCCACCTGATCGACGAGCACGGCGCGGCTGCCGTTGCGCACTGAGCATCGCACGCCACGAGGAGAACTGAATGTTATTGATCGAATGTCCGTGGTGCGGCCCGCGCGCCGAATCCGAATTCACGTGCGGCGGCGAGGCTGACATCGCGCGTCCGCTCGATACCGACAAACTGTCGGATCGCGAATGGGGCGATTACCTGTTCATGCGCAAGAATCCGCGCGGCACGCATCGCGAACAATGGTTGCACACGCATGGCTGCCGGCGCTGGTTCATCGCGCAGCGCGACACCGTCGGCTACACATTTCAGGGATACGAAACGTTCGACAAGCCAATCGACAGGCCGGCCTCGAGCGCAACGGAGGAAGCGCGTAAATGAGCCAGAAAGACCGACTCGGCACGGGTGGGCGCATCAACCGCGCGCAGCCGCTCACGTTCACGTTCAACGGCCGCACTTATCAGGGTTATCAGGGCGACACGCTCGCCTCGGCATTGCTCGCCAACGGCGTGCATTTCGTCGCGCGCAGCTTCAAATACCACCGGCCGCGCGGGATCGTGACGGCGGGCGTCGACGAGCCGAACGCGCTCGTCCAGCTCGAGAGCGGCGCCTACACGGTGCCGAACGCGCGCGCGACCGAAGTCGAGCTGTATCAAGGGCTGGTTGCGACGAGCGTGAATGCGCGGCCGTCGCTCGAGCATGACCGGATGGCCGTGATGCAGAAGTTCTCGCGCTTTCTGCCTGCGGGCTTCTATTACAAGACGTTTATGTGGCCGCGCAAGTGGTGGCCGAAGTATGAGGAAAAAATTCGCGATGCGGCGGGCCTTGGCCGCGCGCCCGATGTACGCGACGCGGACCGCTACGATAAGCGTTATGCGCACTGCGACGTACTCGTCGTGGGTGGCGGCCCGGCTGGCTTGGCGGCCGCGCAAGCGGCGGCAGCCAGCGGTGCGCGCGTGTTCGTCGTTGACGATCAGCGCGAACTTGGCGGCAGCCTGCTTTCGTGCCGTGCGCAGATCGACGGCAAGCCGGCGCTTCAATGGGTCGAGAAGACCGAAGCCGAACTCGCGAAGCAGCCGGACGTGACGATTCTCACGCGCAGCACGGCGTTTGGGTATCAGGATCATAACTTGGTCACCGTGGTGCAACGGCTGACTGATCATCTGCCGGTATCGGTGCGTAAGGGCACGCGCGAGCTGCTGTGGAAAATCCGCGCCAAGCGTGTGATTTTGGCTACGGGCGCGCACGAACGGCCCCTCGTGTTCGGCAACAACGATTTGCCCGGCGTGATGACCGCCTCGGCGGTGTCGACGTACATTCACCGCTACGGCGTGTTGCCGGGACGTGTCGCGGTAGTCGCGACCAACAATGACCGCGGCTATCAATGCGCGCTTGATTTGAAAGCGTGCGGTGCGCAGGTGACGGTCGTCGATGCGCGCCCGTCCACGCGCGGTGCGCTGGCGGCTGTCGCCAAGCGCAATGGCGTGACCGTGATGAGCGGCGCGGTTGTGATGGCGGCGCAAGGTAAGCTGCGCGTCGCATCGGTTGACGTCGCGTCGTATACGAACGGCAAAATGGGCGACAGGCTTGCGACGCTCGTGTGCGATCTCGTCGCGATGTCGGGTGGTTTCAGCCCGGTGCTGCATCTGTTCGCGCAATCGGGCGGCAAAGCGCATTGGAACGACGACAAGGCGTGCTTCGTGCCGGGCAGGCCGGTGCAGGCGGAGACGAGCGTCGGTGCGGCGGCAGGCGAGTTCGATCTGTCGCGTGCATTGCGGCTCGCGTTCGACGCCGGTGTCGATGCGGCGAGGGCGGCGGGCTTTACCGATGCCGTGCGCCCTGCGGTGCCGCATGTCGTCGAAACGGCCGACGACGCGATATTGCCGGTATGGCTCGCGAGTGGCATCGACGTCGCGGTGCGCGGCCCGAAGCAGTTCGTCGACTTCCAGAACGACGTCGGCGCAGCCGACATTCTGCTCGCCGCGCGCGAAGGCTTCGAATCGGTCGAGCATGTGAAGCGCTATACGGCGATGGGCTTCGGCACGGATCAGGGCAAGCTCGGCAATATCAACGGAATGGCGATTCTCGCGCAGGCGCTCGGCAAGACGATCGCCGAAACCGGCACGACGACGTTCCGTCCGAACTACACGCCGGTGTCGTTCGGCGCGTTCGCGGGGCGCGAACTCGGCGATTTTCTCGATCCGGTCCGCAAGACCTGCATGCATGAATGGCACGCCGGGCATGGCGCGCTGTTCGAGGACGTTGGCAACTGGAAGCGGCCTTGGTACTACCCGAAGCCTGGCGAGGATTTGCATGCGGCGGTGGCGCGCGAGTGTCTCGCGGTGCGCAACGGCGTGGGCATGCTAGACGCGTCGACGCTCGGCAAGATCGACATTCAGGGCCCGGATGCGGTGAAGCTGCTGAACTGGGTCTATACGAATCCGTGGAACAAGCTCGAGATCGGCAAATGCCGTTATGGGCTGATGCTCGACGAGAACGGCATGGTGTTCGACGACGGCGTGACCGTGCGTCTCGGCGAACAGCATTTCATGATGACGACGACGACGGGCGGCGCGGCGCGCGTGCTCACATGGCTCGAGCGCTGGCTGCAAACCGAATGGCCCGATATGAAGGTGCGGCTCGCGTCGGTGACCGACCATTGGGCGACGTTCGCGGTCGTCGGCCCGAAGAGCCGGCAAGTCGTGCGCAAAGTATGCGAAGACATCGATTTCGCGAACGACGCGTTCCCGTTCATGAGTTTCCGCGAAGGCACCGTCGCCGGCGTGCGCGCGCGCGTGATGCGCATCAGCTTTTCGGGCGAGCTTGCATATGAGATCAACGTGCCGGCGAATGCCGGGCGCGCGGTCTGGGAGGCGCTGATGGCCGCCGGCGCCGAATTCGACATTACGCCCTACGGCACCGAGACGATGCATGTTTTGCGTGCGGAGAAGGGCTATATCATCGTCGGGCAGGATACCGATGGCTCGGTCACGCCGCATGATCTCGGCATGGGCGGACTCGTCGCGAAATCGAAGGATTTTCTCGGCCGGCGTTCGCTAACGCGCACCGATACCGCGAAGGCGGACCGCAAGCAATTCGTCGGACTGCTGAGCGACGATCCGCAGCACGTGCTGCCGGAAGGCGGCCAGATCACGGAGGCCGACGCGACGGCGCGCGCGGACGGCACTTGCGCGATGCTCGGTCATGTGACGTCGAGTTATTACAGCCCGATTCTGAAGCGCTCGATTGCGCTCGCCGTGATCAAGGGCGGATTGGATCGAATCGGCGACAAGGTGGCGATCTCGGATGCAAGCGGCACGCGCGCGAGCGCAACGATCGCAAGCCCGGTTTTCTATGACACGCAAGGGGTGCGCCAGCATGTGGAATGAGACAAGAAACGAAGCGCCCGCGCGCGTGCAGGCGCCGGGCGGCATAGCGCTCGAATCCCCGCTCGTGGGCGCCGGTGATGTATTGAAGGCGTTTCAGGCGCGCGAGTCGACGAAATTCCGGTTTCGCGAGCGTGCGTTCCTCGATCTCGTGAACGTGCGCGGCGAGCCGGACGATGCGGCTTTCGTTCGCGCATTCGAGCAGACAGTAGGCTGCTTGCCGCCCGTCGAGCCGAACACGGTCGCCCGCGCCGCCGAATACGACGTGCTGTGGCTCGGCCCCGACGAATGGCTGGTGCGCTCGAACGGACCGGTCGCGTCCGGCCAGCTCGAAGCGAAGCTCGTACCGGCGCTCAACGGCATCTATGCGGCGGCGGTGGACGTCGGAAGCGGCTACACGGTGGTCGAAGCGAGCGGCGAGCGTGTGCGCGACGTGCTGGCACGCGGTTGTCCGCTCGATCTGCATCCACGCGTGTTCGGCGTGGGGCAATGCGCGCAGAGTCACTACTTCAAGGCATCGATCGTGCTCGTCGCGACCGGCGACGCGACATTCGAGATCGTGGTGCGCCGCAGCTTTGCCGATTATTTCTGCCGCATCATGCTCGACGCGGCCGAGCCGTTGATCGGATGAAACCCGTCGAATCGCCGTTTGCGGCACGCGAGCCGATGATGCAGAACGGCCGGGGCTGGAGCGTATTCGTCGACGGGTTGAGCGTATCGGCGCGCATCGGCATCTATGCGCATGAGCATGCAGCGCCGCAGCCAGTCGTGATCGATGCGCGGCTCGCTTACCGATGCGAGCCGTCCGATGCGGACAACGACGGCTGGATCGATTATGACGCGTATTGCGCGCGGATCACGTCATTTCTCGCGCATAAGCCGCATACGCGGCTGCTCGAGACGCTCGCAGTCGAAATCGCGGCGCTTTCGTTCGAGGCTTGGCCCGCGCTTGATGCATTGATTCTCGCGTTGCACAAACCGAAGATCAGGCCGGGCACGCAGCGTATCGGCATTGAGCTTAATTGGACGCGCGCCGATTACGCTGCGTGGCGTGCAGGCGCCGACCGTGCGTCGAGCGCGATACGTTGATGCGCGTTGCGCTTGATTCGTTAGGCTATCGACAGCCGCGCGCGCGGCAAGTTGAAACTTTGTTCGTGGGCGCATCGATCGCGCAAGCCGCATTTATCGCATGATTCGATAAAACGGCAAAAGCCGGCACGCGATGCCGCGATGCCGGCGATATGCCGCTCGGGTGCAGCGGCGGCCGGCGCGCCTCACAGCGTAAGCCGCGCCGGCGCGGCCGCGTTACGAGCAGGCCTTGCCGTGCGATGCGTGGTAGCCCTTCGCCTTCGCATCTGCTTCCGACATGTACGAGCCTTGCTTGGTCTTGCCGTAGTACTTGTCGCCCTGGCAGTGGTAGACCTTGGTGCCGGTGTTGACCCACACTTGGCCGGGCGCGCCCGCGGCCGCCGTGCTCTTTGCCGTGCTCTTCGTCGAGGCGCCCGTGCCCGATGCCATTGCCGGAGCCGATGCGGCAGCGGCCGGCGCGGTCGTGGCGGACGCGCCGCTCGCGGCGGTTTCCGCCGATGCGCCGTACCAGGTCTTCACGCCCTTATGGCCGGCGCACGCGCCTTTTTTCGATGCGCCCGAGTAGTACGAGCCGTCCTTGCAGAGACCGGTCGTGCCGGCGGGCGCATTCGCGGGGACTTGCGCGAAGCTGCTGATCGAGATGCACAAGCCGGCGGCGAGCGCCGAGAGGATTGCGGTCTTTTTCATTTCGACTCCTGACTGTATGGGATTGGCGCACATTCACTTGCGTGATCCGTGCGTGCGCGCTTTCTTTCGAAGAGGGCGCAGCCCTGACGCGATTCAGTGCGCCAGTACCGTCAATAACTCTTGTTGCAGTCGATTGGTTGACGCTCGCGGCGTGGAGAATCGTGCATTAATGCAACGATCCGTGACAATCTGTAACGCGGCGGCAGGCGTGGCCGCGCGGCACGCTAGCCGACGCTGCGATCGTGCGATACTCGCGAACCGGCCGCGCCGCGGCCTGCTATGACATATCGACGGGAGTTGCCGTGTTTGCGAGTTTTGAGCCGACCGCCACCGGTTTTGTCGCGGAAATCGACGGATGCCGTTGCAGCATCGAAGGCGCGCCGTCGCCGATCGCCGATCGGATCGACTGGCGCTGGACGATTGCGCAACCGGAGGCTGATAACCTCGACGGCGCCGATCCTTACAAATATGAAGTGCTCGCGACCGGCGAAACCGTGACGCCGCTGCAAGCCGAGCAGCAGATCGTCGCATGGCTGGAGGCACATCCGCCGGAGGCGGCGTAATCGTCGAAGGAAACGCAGCGAGGGGGCTTGCTGTTGCGTTTCGGCGCTTGCGCTCCGGTGTATTGGTGTTTGCGTTTTTATGTTTTCACGTTGCTGCGCGCGTTCGTCTGTGCTGAACGGGGCCGCCGTGAAGTCCCAGCTTCTCGTGTCCCCTGGTTGGCGCATCCGAATGACAAGGGCGCGGGAACGGCGCAGCAGTCGAAGCCGCCATGTTGGCCACCCCTGCCTTCTCGGCGTGCTTTCCATCCGCGTATGGCATGACGCGAAGGTGGGCTGGTTGATTAGAGTGTGCGTGACAACAGGTAAACGACCGAACTGCCGGTTGCCTGGATGACCGCTCCGTTTTCTCCTCCGTCCACCGAACGATTGACACACCGCTTACCGTTGCATTTTACCTCTAGGAAAAATGCCGGAGCGGGAGGGCGATGTTCGACATTCACTTGGCCGCGGCCAATCAGCGGTTCCCAATACCGAACCCGAACTTTGGCGATTTTTTCATTGGACAGTTTTGTTGTCACGGTCCATGAAATGTCAAAGAGGCAGGTCGCCGACAAGCGCTTTAAATTGATGGTTACTTGCCCGTCTGTTGAAACGTCAAATGATTCGGGACCGAAATCGGCAAGGCAAGTATGATCGATAAGACTGACGTGATAGGCCACGTCGTGGCCGGGGATGCCTTTCCAATTTTTCCATGTGACCGGGATGGTCATCGGTAAGCCCGCATGAGCGCTGCCTATCAAAGCAAACGAAAAGGCAACCAAACTTAATTTTAAGCGAATGGGGAGATGTGATTTATTCATGGAAGGCCTCCGTCGATTCGATTGAAATTACGGGTATCCGGCGTTCATATGTAATATTTATTTGGGATATTTTTATACTATTGTTGCTTGCTGCCGAAGGTGACCGGGGAACGTCGCCCGCTAGACATCCGGCATGGCCGTAGCCCAACGGGCAGATGACGGACGTCAGATAAACGCTTGGCGGCGAGTGCATACGGCGCGACGCGGTGCGCGTATGTCGTTCCCGCAATCATTGCCCCGGAATTGCAACGCATAAAACGATCATTCCTGCCTCAATCGAATCAGAATGATGCGATTCAGCTCGAGCAGGCGTGACCTAAAACGGGGCCGCTATTTGTGCCGTCAATATGCCCGGTTTGCCGGGCGGCTTGGCATTGCCCCGTGCGATGCTTCCAAACACCCCTGAAATAGCAGCGCTGCTCTCGATGGCTGCGGTGAACGTCGCAACAAGCTCACGAACCGGCATGCGTAGCGAAACCGCTGCGGCGCAACAGGCCGCATCCATCCCTTCGCCACGAAACTCTCCGCGTAATGATCCGGCAGAAAGCCGAGATAGCGACCGGACAAAATCAGCGTCGCGATCGACTCCTGATCCGATGCCGTCGCGCTGCGCGTGAGTTTTGCCCGATGGCTGACGTCCATGTTCGGCGAATGGTAGCCAAGCCCGGCAAACGCGTAGTCGCGCACCTGGCGCCAGGTCAGCTTGCCGTGCGGCGCGTCGAACAGCGGGTGGCCCGCGCCGCAATAGAGCAGCATCCGCTCGTCGAATAGGTCCGTGTAGACCAGGCTGCCTGAACTGCGATGCGCGGGAATGATGCCGATTTGATAGCTGCCGTCGATGACCCCGCGCTCGACCTCGTTGATCGATGCGACATGCAGATTCAGCGCAACGCCGGGCGCCTGATCGTGAAAGCGGCCGATCGCGTCGGGCAGCCGCGATAACGGATTCGTTGCGGTCTTGTCGAATATCGCGACGTGCAGCTCGCCGCCCATCCGATCGTGGATGCCGTCGATCCGGCTTTTAAACGCCTCGACCGACGCGAGCAGCCGCAGCGTTTCCTCATAGACGGTCTGGCCCTCCGGCGTCAATGTGAAGCCTGCGCGCCCGCGCCGGCACAGCACGAGCCCGACGCGCGTTTCGAGATCCTTCACATGCCGGCTGATCGTCGAAATGCCGATGTTCAACTCCAGCTCGGCCGCCGCCATCCCGCCGCATTGGACGACACTCCTGAACACGCGCAACAGGCGCAGATCCATATCGGTGAGCTGGCCGAGCAGCGCACGGCTCTTCGGTTTTTTTGCTTGCATGAATGCTCAAGTAAACATTGATATTGCGATATTTAAAAGACTATTTGTCGGCTCGACAATGCGCAATATCTTTCTCAACCTCCGCGCGCTGCGCAGACCGCCATGAACGCCCCGACAGATCCCAAGACCCTCGACACGCCGCCGCGCACCGACGCCGAGTGGCTCGACGCGCATTGGATGCCGTTTACCGGCAATCGCCAGTTCAAGCAGGACCCGCGGATCATCGTCGCGGGCGAAGGTGCGTACTATATCGACGCCGACGGCCGCCGGATCTTCGACGGCCTGTCCGGCCTCTGGTGCTGCGGCCTCGGCCACGGCCGCAAGGAGATTGCCGACGCGGTGAGCCGGCAGATCGCGCGGCTCGACTATTCGCCTGCATTCCAGTTCGGTCATCCGCAGTCGTTCGAACTCGCCAACCGGATCAAGGCGCTGACGCCCGCCGGACTCGACTACGTGTTTTTCACCGGCTCCGGCTCGGAGGCGGCCGACACGTCGCTGAAAATGGCGCGCGCGTACTGGCGCGCGAAAGGCAAGGGCACCAAGACGCGTCTGATTGGCCGCGAGAAGGGCTATCACGGCGTGAATTTCGGCGGCATCTCGGTCGGCGGGATCGGGCCGAACCGCAAGTTGTTCGGTCAAGGCATCGACGCCGATTTCCTGCCGCATACGCAATTGCCGGAGAACGCGTTTTCGCGCGGGCAGCCTGCGCGCGGCGCGGAACTGGCCGACCGCCTGCTCGATCTGATCGCGCTGCACGATGCGTCGAACATCGCGGCGGTGATCGTCGAACCGTTTTCAGGCTCGGCAGGCGTGATCGTGCCGCCGCAGGGCTATCTGCAACGGCTGCGCGAAATCTGCACCGCGCACGACATCCTGCTGATCTTCGATGAAGTCATCACCGGCTTCGGCCGTACCGGCGCGATGACGGGCGCCGATGCGTTCGGCGTGGTGCCGGACATCATGAACGTCGCGAAGCAGGTGACGAATGGCGCGCAGCCGCTTGGCGCGGTGATCGCGAAGCGCGATATCCACGATACGTTCATGGCGGCAGGCGGCCCTGACTACATGGTCGAATTCCCTCACGGCTATACGTATTCGGCGCATCCGGTCGCGTGCGCGGCAGGCGTTGCCGCACTCGATCTGCTCGAGAAGGAGGATGCGCTCGGCCGCGTGCGCGCGCTCGCGCCGCACTTCGAGGCCGCCGTGCACGGCCTGAAGGGCGTGAGACATGTCACGGACATTCGCAATTGCGGTCTGGCGGCTGGGCTCACGATCGCGCACGCGCCGGGCGAGCCCGCACGCCGCCCCTTCGAGATCGCGATGCGCTGTTGGCAAAAAGGCTTCTACGTGCGCTATGGCGGCGACACGATTCAGCTCGCGCCGCCGTTCGTCGCGGACAAGCGCGAGATCGAGGATTTGATCGGCGCGTTGAACGACGCGCTGCTCGCGACTGATTGAGCGCGGCAGGCTGACGGCCGCACTGCGCGGTCGGCGGATGCGGTGCCCGCCGTCTTGATGGTCCCGCGCTCACGGGTTTACCGCCGCCGTTTGCCAATAGCCGCCGCGGGCTGCCCGACCGGGGCCGGCCGCTCAGCCCGCTGGCGAGCGACCGCTCGCCCGTAGGCGCATTACCGAGTTTGTGCCCGTTGCGGCGAGCGACGTCACACCTGGCCTGCAATGAGCCGCGTGTCGCGCCGCCGCTTTTTTTCGATCCATTCGAACCCGAGATCGCAGGAACCTTCGCGATGAAACACGACAGCAACGTGACCTCCACCCTCGGCCATCTGATCGACGGCAAGCGCGCCGACGGCGGCGAACGCGTCCAGCCGGTGTTCGATCCGGCAACGGGCGTATCGGCGAAGAGCGTGACGCTTGCCGACAAGCCGACCGTCGAAGCCGCGATCGCGGCCGCGCAGGCGGCGTATCCCACGTGGCGCAACACGCCGCCGCTGAAGCGCGCGCGCGTGATGAGCCGTTACAAGACGCTGCTCGAAGAGCATGCGAACGAGTTGTGCGCGCTGATCACGGCCGAGCACGGCAAGGTGCTCGCTGATGCAATGGGCGAGTTGCAGCGCGGGATAGAGAACGTCGAGTATGCGAGCTATGCGCCCGAGCTGCTGAAGGGAGAGCACAGCAAGAACGTCGGGCCGGCGATCGATTCGTGGAGCGAGTTTCAGGCACTCGGTGTCGTCGCGGGCATTACGCCGTTCAATTTTCCGGTGATGGTGCCGCTATGGATGTGGCCGATGGCCGTTGCTTGCGGTAACACGTTCGTGCTGAAGCCGTCGGAGCGCACGCCTTCGTCCACGCTGCGGATGGCCGAGCTTGCGCTGGATGCCGGGTTGCCGCCCGGCGTGCTGAACGTGGTGAACGGCGATAAGGAAGCGGTCGACGTCATCCTTGCCGATTCGCGCGTCAAGGCTGTGAGCTTCGTCGGTTCGACGCCGGTCGCCGAATCCATTTATACGATTGGCTGCGCGCACGGCAAGCGCGTGCAGGCGCTTGGCGGTGCGAAGAATTTCGCGGTCGTGATGCCCGATGCCGATATCGGCAACGCGGTGAGTGCGTTGATGGGGGCGGCATATGGCTCGTGCGGTGAGCGTTGCATGGCGATTCCGCTCGTCGTTGCGATTGGCGACGACACGGCGGATCAGGTCGTCGAAGGTTTAAAGGTCGAGATCGAGAAGATGAAGGTGGGGCCCGGTGCCGGTGAGGGCGTCGATATGGGGCCGCTCGTCACGAAGCAGCACTTCGACAGGGTGGCCGGCTTCGTCGACGCGGGTGTGGCCGCCGGCGCAACGCTTGTCGTCGACGGGCGCGGTATGAAGATCGACGGCCACGAAGGGGGCTATTATCTCGGCCCGTGCCTGTTCGATCACGTGAAGCCCGGAATGCCGATCTATCAGCACGAGATTTTCGGGCCGGTACTCGGCGTCGTGCGCGTTGCTTCGCTGGCCGAAGCAATGGCGCTCGTCGATGCTCACGAGTACGGCAACGGCACCTGCCTTTTCACGCGCGACGGCGAGGCTGCGCGTTTCTTCAGCGACAACATCCAGGTCGGCATGGTCGGCATCAACGTGCCGCTGCCTGTGCCGGTTGCGTATCATTCGTTCGGCGGCTGGAAGCGCTCGCTGTTTGGCGATTTACATGCCTATGGTCCGGATGCGGTGCGGTTCTATACGAAACGCAAGACGATCACGCAACGCTGGCCATCGGCCGGCGTGCGCGAGGGCGCGGTGTTCAGCTTCCCGTCGAGTCGATAGACCGTGCCGAATAGAACGACCGATGTAATTTTTTGAAAGCGATAGGCATTGATTCGGTGTCGCGTGGTATTAATCTCCGACCTCGCGTCGACGGATGTTCGTTGGCGCGGCGCACTTGCATTGTTTACGAGGAGATGTTGATACCGATGATGTCGTCGTCCAAACCTACTCATCGCTGCGTTCGAAAATCGTTCACGTTAGCGTCGCGCGTGACCGGCGTGGTTGCTGCTGCAATGCTCGCCGCCTGTGCGACGCCACCGAATTCGGCGCCTGCTGCCGGCTATCAGGGCAAACCGCCTGCCGGCGCGACGCAGTCCGCGCAGTCGTTCCTTCAGCGGTCCCCATTGCCGGATGCATCAACGCCGGCCTTCGCATGGCCAGTGCGCGGTCCGATTCTCAAGCCAGCCGGCAATACGAAAGGCGTCGACATTGGCGGCACGGCGGGCGAGCCCGTGAAGGCGGTCGCAGGCGGCGTTGTCGCGTATGCGGGCAGCAGCCTGCGCGGCTATGGCAATTTCGTGATCATCAAGCATGACGATACATATCTGAGCGCCTATGCGCACAATCGCGTGCTGAAGGTCAAGGAAGGCGACAAGGTCGAAAAAGGGCAGACGATCGCCGAGATGGGCAGCAGCGATGCGAGTCGCGTGATGTTGCATTTCGAGATCCGCCGCAACGGTGTGCCTGTCGATCCGCTGAAATATCTGCCGCCTCAATAAAGCCTCAGCGGGCGGGCAGCGAACGCCGGTGATCGTTTATCCGATCGTTCGGGAATCCGATCGATCGTCGCGGACTTGCCACCTGCCTTCGCGTTTGTCCGCCCGTTTGCGATGCCGTCGCGGGCAGACCGCCTTTTAGGGCGATGGCCTGACCACGTGCCAAACTTCCTTGAAGCCGTCGCCTTGTATGCAGTGACGTGGTTGCATGCTCGCACGCTGCGCGAATCGTCAGCGTGCGTCATTTTGTCCTAACGCTTGCAGGAACAGCGAGAATAGTTCGGGCTGCGATGCGATGCCGAGTTTCGAATACAGGTGCCGGCGATGTACCTTGACGGTTTCGGGCGAGATCGAGAGCCGCTCGGCGATCGCCTTCGACGAGTTGCCGCGCAGCACGAGCCGCGCGATCGCCATCTCGCGCTCGGACAGACGCTCGGCGCCAAAGCGTGCCAGCGCACGCTCGACGCGTACCGCGAGGTCGCTGTCGGTTCGGCCGTGCGCACTGTCGTTTTGCAGCCTGCGCTGCTGGCGCAGTGTCGCGATCAACCACGGCGAACACGCGCACAGACGGCCGAGCGAATCGGAGTCGAAACGGGTGCGTGCGCCGAGCGATAGCGACAGCATCTCGTCAGGCCGTGTACGCACGATGATCTGCAATTCGTCTTCGCCCACTGCGTCGCGGAAATAGCTCAGAAAATATTCGCTCTGCCTGAACCGGTCCGGCGCGACTTCCTCGAGCCGGTAACAACCGTCCGCGAGACCGTCCTGGGCGGCCTGCAGGAACGGATCGAGCAGATACAGCCCGTCCAGATAGAGCGGCACGGGCGATGGCTGGCCCGCGCCGCCGGTGTCATATTCGTCGAGCACGGCAGGCACGCCGTCGGCGCCGATTAAGGTCGCGAGCGCATTGTCGAACGGCACCAGCTCGTTGAGAAACAGGATCAGCAAGCGCCAGAAGCGCGGCTCGCCGAGATGCTCGAGTGCACGTCCGAACGCCTGATGCATCGCCACTTCACTGAACAATCGATCCATAAACGCCCCAGATTGGCGTACCTACAAAGGGGAATTGGCACGCGCAAATTGTCTTCCTAGACTGCGCGCCATGCATAGCCCGAGTATGGGCGTTCAAAAACCCGGCGGCAAAGGAGAGCAAGATGGCGATGATATCGGAGCCTTCGAGCACGACGTCCGACGCGCCGCGCGACGCGCGAGCGGCCGATGCGCTTGTGCGCTCGCTCAGCGTGCGTGATGTCGTGATGATCACCGTGTCGGGCGTGACGCCGGCAAGCTCTATTTTCGTGATCGCGCCGTTCGCGATTCGGCAATCGGGCAGCGGTGCGGTGATGTCTTTCGTATTCGGGGGCTTGCTCGCGCTTGCGTTTGCGCTTTGCTACGCGGAACTGGGCGCGGCCCATCGCAGTGCGGGCGGCGAGTACGTGATGGTGAAGCGCGTGTTCGGTGGATTGTCTGGCTACCTGACGTTTGCCGCGGTACTCGCCGTCAACGCATTCATTCCGGCGGTGCTCGCGAGCGGCGCCGCCCCCTATCTGAATGCGGCGCTCGGCACGCATATCGGCAATCAGCCTGTGGCGCTCGCGATCGTGTTCGCGAGTTATGCGCTAGGCATCCTGAATATTCGCACCAGTGCGTGGATTACTGGGGGGTTCCTCGTGATCGAGGTACTCGTGCTCGCGCTGATCGCGTATCTGGGGTTCTCGGCGCCGCACCGATCCGCGTTTGCGTTCGTCAATCCGGTCATCGTGAGCGGCGACGCGCTCGTACCCGTGACACTCGCGGCGATCATACCGGCCATCGGAACGGCAATTTTCTGCTACAACGGCTTTGGCACGGCCGTCTTTCTTGCCGAGGATCTGGAAGGCGGCAATCGCGATGTCGCGAAAGCCGTGATCTGCTCGCTCGCGGTGGTGCTTGCCGTGGAACTGGTACCGCTGAGCGCGATCGTGATCGGCGCGCCATCGTTCGTCGAACTCGCGAAAAGTCCGGACCCGATCGGCTATGTCATACGTTCATTGAGCAGTTCTGCCGTATCGCGCGTCGTGAGCGCGGGCATTTTCCTATCGGTGTTCAATGCGATCATCGCGATCGTGATCATGACCGGCCGTTTGCTGTACAGCAGCGGCCGGCATGCAATGTGGGCGCCCGCATGCAATGCTGCCTTCACGCGCATTCATTCACGCTTTGAATCGCCGTGGGGCGCGACATTGGCGCTGGCCGTGCCGTCGATGCTGCTCGTGTTCGTGTCGAGTCTCGACGAACTGACCGTTTTTACCGTCGATTTACTGCTGCTCGTCTATCTCGCGGTCGGTATTGCCGCGCTCGCGAGCCGCGTGCTGCGGCGCGATGTCGAGCATCATTACCGGATGCCGTGGTGGCCTTTGCCACCGATCGTTGCAATCGCCGGCGCGGGTTATACGCTTTATACGACACTCGCTGCCGCGGCCGGGCCGACGGATCTGTACATCATTGTGGGAATTGCCGGCGTCGCGTTCGCGGCTTACGCGCTCTGGGTCCGCCGCAGTGTCCCATTCCGGCAGCTTTGACTCACGCATCCATTCATCAGGAGGACTAGCGACATGCGCACACGGGATCTGGGCATCCGCATCGGCCGCGGCCGGCCAGGGCGCTTCAACGCGATCACCGACGTGACGGGCGTGCGGGTCGGCCATCATACGATTCACGTCGATGCAGGCGATGCGTCGGCGCATACCGGCGTGACGGTGATCGAGCCGCGCGTGGGCCGCGCGCGTGACGAACCGTGCTTCGCCGGTGTGCACGTGCTGAACGGCAACGGCGACGCGACAGGGCTCGAATGGATACGCGAGGCGGGGTTGTTGACCACACCGATCGCGTATACCAACACGCACAGCGTCGGCGTCGTGCGCGACGCGTTGATTGCGGCCGAGCGTGCCGAGGGCGGCGTGCGTGATCGTGGGCAGGTTTATTGGTGCATGCCGGTTGTGCTGGAGACGTTCGACGGACTCCTGAACGACATCTGGGGGCAGCATGTGCGCGGCGAGCATGTCGCGCATGCACGCGCCGTTGCGCGTACCGGGCCGGTCGACGAAGGCAGCGTCGGCGGCGGGACCGGAATGATTTGCCACGAGTTCAAGGGCGGCATCGGCACCGCGTCGCGTGTCGTCGACGCGACGGCAGGCGGCTGGACCGTCGGCGCGCTCGTGCAGGCGAACTATGGGCAGCGCGAGGCACTGCGCGTTGCCGGTTATCCGGTCGGCGAGGTGCTGCGCGACGTACATTCGCCGTTTCGCGTGCCGGGTGCGGGCGAGCCGGGAATGGGCTCGATCGTCGTGACACTTGCGACGGACGCGCCGCTGCTGCCGCATCAATGCCGGCGGCTTGCGCAGCGGGCCAGCATCGGGCTCGCGCGAGCCGGCGGCGGCACCGACAATTCGAGCGGCGACATCTTCGTTGCGTTCGCCACGGGTAACAGCGGGCTGCCGATTGCGAGCTACGGATGCGCCGCCGCTGCGACGCTCGACGTGCGGATGGTCGCCGATTCGCATATTTCCGCGCTGTTCGAGGCGGCGGCGGAGGCGGTGGAGGAAGCGATCGTCAACGCGCTTGTCGCCGCGACCGATCTTGCTGCGCGTGGATGCCGCGTCGAGGCGCTTGGCGCGGCCCGGCTGACGGATGCATTGCGGCAGACTGGTTGGCGGCCCGCGCGTGACGCTCAGCTTCAGCTATAACCGTGGCAGCGTTTCAGGCCGGCGTAGTCATAAAAATGACTGCCGGCTGCGATTCGTGCGCCGTCGCAAGCGGGTTGAAAATCCGTTTCGCGCTCGTTGTACAGCATCTTCACGATAAGCCGCGAGCCGTTGCGATATACGTCCCATTGCAGGTTCGCGGCCATCGGCGATACGGTTTCGCCGCGCCAAGGGTTGTTTGCATACGTGTAGGTTTGCGCTTGCGGCACGGGAACGAATACATCTTTGAGCTGCAGAATCGATGCGAACGGAATGATGATCTCGGCGTGCGTGAAACGCAGCGTCGCCGCATTCGTCAAATCGCCGCGCGCGACAGCATCGATTTCATTGAAGAAGTCATCGGCCAGCCGTTGAGCCATTCGATAGGTTATCGGATTGGCTTCGGCCACACCTGGGCCTTTCGTGTAGAAATCCTCTGCATCTTGAAGATAGGCGAGATATTCGGCCTGGGGCGCGGCGATATAGCGCTCCATCGTCACGCCGCCGGTTTCCGCCGCCATCGCCGGTGCGATTTGCAATAGGTTGTACAGTACGTTTGCTGCGTCGGTGGCGGACTTGATCTTTGTCTTGCCGTCGCCGTTGAGCGTGTTGCTGAATTTGCCGTCCGCCGACGTGAACGTATACGTACCTCTATTCGAGAATGTATAGCCCGCCGTGCCGAGTTTCGCGACGAAATCGGGTTTCATCAACGCGGCGAGGACAGTTTGTGCGACCTGTGCGGTTTGCGGCGCTTGCGTGATTGCATCGAGCTTCGCGGCGACGACGGGATCGTTCGCGTAGGCCTGATAGGCGAGGCTGTCGCGATATGTCGCGTAGTACGGATCGGCGCTCGACGTCACGAGATCGGTTGCGGGCTTCAGCGCATGAAAGTACAACAGAAATCGATTGACGCCCGCCGGCTGTGCGATTGGCGTGCCTTGCGGATAACCTGCCGGCGCGGCGGGCCGCACGATCGCCGAGGCGAGTGCGGGCCGTGCGGATACGAGTGCATTCGCGAAATAGGTCGAACTATCGACTGCGCGGTCTTGACCGGAATTGACGACGACGATCTTGCGGCGCGACACGCCGGATGCATCCGCGACAGCGTCGAACAACGCCGGCATCCGTTGCAGCAGGCGCGAGGCGAGTTGCTGATGCTCGCTGATGCCCGCTTGCGTCAAATTTCCGTAGCCGGGAGCCGAGATGCCCGCTATGCCGTGGCCGAGCAGCGCGTTCGCCTTGATCAACGTGAACGTATCTGCTTTGAGTTGCTGGCCGAGTGCAGTCAGTGCACCGTCTGCATCAGCCTTTTGCAGCATGTCGTAGATTGCGCCGTCGTATTTGAACCCTGACAGTCCTCGCGAACCGTGGCGTGCAACCATTTGTGTGTAGATCGGCGTATAACCGGCGGGCGGCGCTTCGTATGCCGAAATATCCTGAAGCGGACGATACGGCGTTTTCGTTTGATAATAGGTTGGTGTAGCCGGAGCAGGAGCCGGAGCGGGCGTCGACGCGGGTGTATCGGGAGTATGAGGCACGGCGTTCGACGCAGCGCTGGGCGGCGGATTGTCGTTGGCGTTATCCGAATTGCAGCCGGCGAATGCGGTACATAGCAGAATCGGTCCGAAGAGGCGGGCGAGGTGGCGTTTCATCGGGGTGGTAGCGCGCAATGGAAAGGCATAGGGCACCGCCGCTTGTGGAAGCTGTGCGCGGACGGTCGGTCGATCGCGCAGTCTCGCAAAACTATTTGACAGCTTGAAGTCATCGAACGGAAAGCGTCCCGCACGCTTTCCGTTCGCATCCGCTTGCGGCGAACATAGTGTCTAGCTGCCGAAATAGATATTGCAGAAGCTGACGGGGCCCACGCACTCGCCCGATTGCTTGCGGCTCTGATGAGCGGGCACTCGGCCGTTTTGCAGAACGGATTCGGCGCGGCTTGCCGATTGAGGGTTCGCGCCGGCGGCGGTTTGTCCTTGAGATGCCATTGCAGCGGTGCCAATCGATAGGGCGAAGAGAGCGGCACACAGCGACTTCATGTTGTTTTCTCCTTGATGTTCAACGCCTTGCTTGGCGTTGACGACACTATATGACTCGGATTCGAGCCCATTAATCGTCGGTGTTGGAGAGCTTCTTTCCATATCGAACAACGATTCACGCGTCATATCGATAAAGGGCGGCGTCAGCGTCGACGTGGCGTGCGCGCCCGCGTATACCGGCGAAACGGTGTGTCCCGGTCGATCAACGCACTGCGGATGAAATGCAGACAACTGGCGATACGCTGCATGCGCCGGCGTTCGTCCGGGATCGCATGCCATATGTGTTGCGTATGCTGAAGCGCCCGAATCGCGAGACTGACCGACTTCAGCGCGGTTGCGAGCCGGTGGGCGTCGGGCGATTCGAATAGGCGCGGCAGCGTGTCGGATACCGCGCCGACGAGCGTCGTCCAACGCGGCGCGGGCACGGTTGGCGTGCTCGAGTAGACTTGCATTTCATTGCGCAGATCGACGACGGCATGACCCACTTCGAGCGTGACGAGCATCCAGCGCATCGCATTGCGATAACCACGTGAGCGCTTGACGAGCAGGTTGCGCAACTGCGACATCAAGTCATGCGTGCTCGATTGAAACCGCTGATCCAAGCCGGCCAACGGGCCGTTGCACGCGAGCGCGACCTGGCGGCGCAGGTCGCGTGTAATCTTGCTGATAAGCCAGGGCGACTCGGTAGGCAAGATCATCGCGAAGGCGAGCGAAGTGGTGAGCATCGACACGATCAGCGCGAGCCCGTTGTTGAGCAACACGTCCGGCGCGTAGGCGATTACGTTGTCCGGCCCGGCAAGCAGGCAGAAGAACACGACGAAGCCGATTCCGTAGCCGGACTTGCCGGGCAGCGTCGCGAGAAACGCACCGAATGCGAGCGTTGGCGCGAGCGCTGCGCATAGCAACCCAAAACCGTCGATGTTCGGGTACACGTAGCAGAGGTACAGGTAGCCGGCGAGCGTCGCACCCGCCGCGCCTGCCGCCATCTGTGCGATGAAGCGGCTCGAGCGCGCGGCGCTCGAACTGAGCGCGCACGCGATGGCGGTGCCAATTACCGCGAGTGCGCCGCTCGGCCATTCCGAAGCGATCCAAAATGCGCTCATCGCGCCCATCGCCACGATCGTGCGAACGAACGTGAAGCCGACAAAATAGCGGTTGGTCTTCACCGCATACCGGGTGACCGAGCGCTCGAGAACGTGACTGTCCAGCGCGAGCGACACATGCGTCTGCGCATAGCCGAGGAATTCGTCGACGAAGCGATAAAGCAGTTCGATCGCGGTATCGAAATCGAGCAAGCCGGCCCGTGCGTGCTCTTCGATGATTCGGCGCGATGCACGCGCGCGCTTGGGCAGCGCGGTGAGGTAATCGCTCAGTACTGCAATGGTCAACGAGTGCGCGTTCCCGTCGCGTTCGAACTCGGCGCCGAGCTTGCCGAGCAATGCCGATAACGATTCGATATGCGAACCGACGGCGGCGAGCACGTCGCTCGCATGACTAGTTCGCAATCGTTTGATCAGTTGATGGAACGCGTGCAGCCGCGCGCATGCATTCATGAATTCGCTGTTGAGCCGCGCAAGCCTTCGGCTGCGCGCGCGAATCCGCGGATCTTCGAACGAGGCGAACGCGCGGGTTGCCTCGAAACCAACGATTCCGTCGACGAAATCCGCGAAACGCCGCTCGAACGTGCCTCGTTCGACGAGGCCGCCGAACGTGCCGGCGGCGAATGCAATGAAATCGCGATGACGCGTGTTCAGCGTGCGCATCAATGCGTTGCTCGCACTGAGTGGGAATACGATCGCGCTGACCATGGCCGAGCAGATGATTCCGACGCTGACTTCGCTCGCGCGCGTGAGCGCCGCGAGAAACAGCGTATTTGGCGCCATCACGGCTGGCAGACCGATGAGCGCGGCGGTATAGCCGGCAAGCACGTAGCCGTACCAACGGAAATGCCGGTTGCGCACGGCCGCCGTAATGCAGAGCGCGACCCACAGCGTCATGCCGGTCATATAAAGCTCAGGCTGTTGCGCGCACAGTGCGCCCAGTGTCAACGCGGCGGCGAGCCCGACGGCGGTGCCCACGATTCGATAAAAGCTTTTCGCGAAAACCATGCCGCTCATCGGTTGCATCAGTACGAAGACGGTCGTCATCGCAATGCGCGGCTGCGGCATGTCGAATAGCATGGCGATACCCATCGCAAGCAACGCCGCCGAGACCGTTTTCGTCAGATGAAGCCACACAAGTCCGCTGCTCTTCGCCCAGTCCCGAGCCAGCTTGACGAACACCGGCCACCGCGACTGCCCTCGTTGAGGATCGATGCAGAATCGCGATGACGCAGGCTCGGTTTTCATGACAAGGGCGAATGCTCGTAACGGTGCTGATCGGGGAGCCCCAATCAGTGCGGCGGCGCCGGATCGATTAGAGCGGCGCCGATTGTAGGAGCGTCGCGCACGCGTATTAACAAAACTACGAGGAAACCATCGTTGCAACAGAGGTAACAATCGACACCGGGTGCTGGAGGACAATAGCGGCTCTTCGACAAGTTTCGAACCAGCATGGATACGTTACAGAACATGCGGGTATTCGCCCGTGTGGTGGAAGCGGGGAGCTTCACGGCAGCCGCGCAATCGCTGAATTCGACGACGGGCGCAATGTCGCGCGCTGTGTCCGAACTCGAGGCCCGGCTGAGAACGCGCCTGATGAATCGTTCGACGCGCCGCCTGGCACTGACGCCGGCCGGCGAGCGCTATCTGCTGCGCTGCCGGCAGATTCTGGCCGACGTGGACCAGGCCGAGGAAGAAGCGAGCCGCGCGCATGAGCGTCCGGCGGGCGTGTTACGCATGCATAGCTTTGCAAGCATTGGCCAACATTATGTGTTGCCTGCATTGACTGCGTATCGCGAGCAGCATCCGGATGTATCGATCGAGCTTACGCTGTCACAACGAATGCCCGATCTCTTTGACGGCACCAGTGACATGGCAGTCGTCACGGCCGCCGCGCTACCCGATTCGGAGCTGGTGTCGCATCCGCTGGGTTCGACCTTTAACATCCTGTGCGCAACGCCGGCTTACCTGCGCGCGCATGGCGCACCGTGCAGCCCGCGCGATCTCGCGCGGCATGCGTGTCTGACGCTGTGCACGCCCGCGTTTCCGCCGCACGAGTGGCAGCTCGAAGGGCCGGCGGGCACCGAGACGATCAAGGTGGAAGGGCCGGTGCAGACCAACACCGCCGAATCGCTCGCAGTGGCGATTCGTTCCGGTATCGGCATCGGCATGCTGCCGCTCTACGCGGCAATCGAAGATTTGCGGCGCGGCATGCTTGTGCGCGTGTTGCCCGCGTATCGGCTGCAGAAGATGAACGTTTACGCGCTCTATGCGTCACGGCGCTTTATCGATGCGAAAGTTCGGACCTGGGTGGATGCATTGCGTTTTCATATGCCCGCGATGATCGCGCGTGACGAGGCGGTGTTGTCTTCGATCGGCGCGCAGACGTCCGAGGTGGCGCAGACTGCCTGTGCGGTTGCGCGAGAGGCGTTTGCCGATCCCGAACGGACGTTGACGCATTGATGCACGAACCGGTGCGGATTTCTCAGCGTTTTCGAGGTGCCTGAAACGGTCGCGATAAGTGTACGACACATTTGACCGGTTTGAACTCAGCTGTGTTGCGCGCGCGTTTCGCACGTCATGCCGCGCATACGGAATGCGTGCGAAGGGTGGTGTCGCTTATTGGACGCGGGCCGCGGTAGGTTTGCCGGCCTCGACGGTACCGCTGACGGCCGCGCCGTAGGACGTCGCCGCCTTTTTCTGGGCGAGGCGTTTCTGATCGAGCCGTTGTTGAGCGGCTTGAATGTCTTCCGGGTAATTCGCGTCGTTGCCGCGTGCCGGCTGGTAGCCGACCGATTCGAGGTCGACGAGTTCCTGGATGACTTGGGCGCGCGTGGGCCCTTGGCTCGACGGCTGCTGCGCAAATGAGACGACCGGTGCGGCGAGCATCAGCGCGGCAGCGGCAGTGGCGACGATCGATTTCATATAGAACTCCGAGATGATTCAGTGTGATTCGACGTAGTTCGCGTCTAGTGATCCGAACTGTCGATACGCAGTTTATGGAGTCGCCACGTGTGGAAAAACCCTCGAAGCCGGTTTGCAGCCTTCCAGATCGAACAACATTGAATCGAAATGAATGGCGCTGCGGCGCGCGGCATAACATGACGTCGTATTGCGCGGCGTCGTGTTGCATACGGCGTGCGATCGCTGCCTGTGCGTTGCTATCGATGCGATTCCGCCCTACCGGACACGCGTTGTGCGATAGCAGTATCTATCCGAAGCAGGCGGACGGACATATGAACGCCAATTGCGCTGCTCCATCCAGTTTCTTTTCATCGAAATCGGCAACGTGCCGTTCGTGCGGAAAAATGTGCGATGCGTGTTCGTGGTGGTGCATCGCATCATGTTTTGCACATTAAAATGGCGGCCGGATTGACGGCCGAGCTACGGGCATTGTGCAATCGGCACATCGCATATGCCCGCTTTGCCGCGCTTTACCGCCGTCGTGCAGGCCGTGAGCATGGCATGACCCTTGCGATCATCGGCGTGCCGCCAGCCGCGGCATACCAACTGTTCGCGCTGAAGCGCTGGAGACCTGAACGATGACGAAGCAAGGCGAATTTTCATTGAGCGAAGTGCCGCAGAATGAGCGCAAGGGTTTGTTCTCGATCACGATGGTATTGCTGAGTTTTACGTTTTTCACGGGCACGATGTTCGCGGGTGGCAAGATCGGTATGGCATTCGGTGTGGTCGACATGCTTTGGATCGCCGTTGCCGGCAACCTGTTGTTGGCCGCCTATGCGGCGTCGCTTGGGCTGATCGCGGCGCGCAGCGGCCTCAATTCGGTATTGATGGGGCGCTTTTGTTTCGGCGAGATCGGCAGCAAGCTGTCCGATTTCCTGCTCGGTTTCGCGGAGCTTGGTTGGTACGCTTGGGGCACCGCGACGGTTTCGATCGTTCTCGTCAAGCTGCTCGGCTGGCCGCAGGCGGTGACGCCGCCGCTGATGGTGCTGTTCGGTCTGGGTTTCTCGATTACCGCGATCGTCGGTTATCGCGGGATGGACGCGCTATCACGCGTATCGGTGCCGCTGATGTTCGTGCTGCTGATCGTATCGATGTGGATCGCGACGCGCGATATCGGCGGCTGGCCGGGGCTGATGAAAGTGTCGCCCGCGCATCCGATGGCGTTTCCGGCGGCGATCACGATGGTGTTCGGCACGTTTGCAAGTGGCGCGACGCAGGCGACCAACTGGACGCGCCTCGCGCGAGGCGGCCGTACCGCGATGTTCGCAAGCCTGATCGGCTTTTTTGTCGGCAATGGCTTGATGATCGTCGCGGGCGCATATTGCGCGATCGTTTATCAGCAGCCGGATATCGTCGAAGTGATGATGTTGCAGGGGCTGTCGATTGCGGCAGTCGTGATGCTGTGCCTGAATTTGTGGACGATCCAGGGGCCGACGATCTATAACGTCGCCGCCGCCGCATGCCATCTGCTGCGCACCGAGCGTCGCCGCACGCTGACGTTCGCGGGCGCGGTGCTTGGCATCGTGCTGGCGATCGGCGGCATGTACGAATTGCTGATCCCGTTTTTGCTTCTGCTCGGCTCGATCATTCCGCCTGTCGGCGGCGTGATCATGGCCGACTATTGGTTCCGGCACCGCGGCCGCTATCCGGCGCTCGTGTCGGTGCGATTGCCGCGCTTCAACGTCCCGGGGCTGGCCGCGTATGCGGTAGGCGCGGTGACGGCGTATATGTCGCCTTGGATCGCGCCGATCGTGGGGATTGCGGCTTCGTCGTTCGCATATATCGTGTTCGTGCAGATCACGCAGCGCGTCGCACGTGCGCCTTCGATCCAGGAGCCATGAACCGATGAGTTCGAGATGATTTCGCGAAGAAAATATTCGGAAACCTGATCGACGGAAATCGCAGCCATACTACCGTGCCGATCGAAACGCCGGACGCGTTGCCACGAATGAACGGCCACGCAAATCGCGTGGCGGAGCAATGATCGATTCACCGCAATACGCCCAATCGTCGGCCGCGTTGCTTGCATGGCGGACGCTGGACACTCAACTACAGGAACGTTCATGAAAATCGTCAATGCCGCGCTGCGCAAGCGCAACGGCCTGCACACGATCGATATCGACGACGGCGCGATCGCAGCCGTTGTCAAGCAACCCGAGCGAATCTCAACGCCGGGTGCGGATCATATCGATGCGGCCGGTCAGCTCGTGATCGCGCCACTCGTCGAGCCGCACATCCATCTCGACGCCGTGCTGACTGCGGGCGATCCGCAATGGAATATGAGCGGCACGCTGTTCGAAGGCATCGAGCGTTGGGCGCAGCGCAAGGCGACGATCACGCATGACGATACGAAAGCGCGCGCGCATGCTGCGATCGGAATGCTGCGCGATCATGGAATTCAGCACGTACGCACGCATGTCGACGTGACCGATCCGACGCTTGCCGCACTGAACGCGATGCTCGAAGTGAAAGACGAGGCGCGCGGGCTGATCGACCTGCAAATCGTGGCATTTCCGCAGGAGGGTATCGAATCGTTCGACGGCGGCCGAAGGCTGATGGAACAGGCAATCGAAATGGGCGCGGATGTCGTCGGCGGGATTCCGCATTTCGAGAACACGCGCGAGCAGGGGGTGAGTTCGATCAAGTTTCTGATGGATCTCGCGGAGCGAACCGGCTGTCTCGTCGACGTGCATTGCGATGAAACCGATGATCCGAACTCGCGTTTTCTCGAAGTGCTCGCCGAGGAGGCGCGTGTGCGCGGTATGGGCGCACGCGTGACGGCGAGCCATACGACGGCGATGGGCTCGTATGACAACGCATATTGCTCGAAGCTATTCCGGCTGCTGAAGCGCTCGGCGCTCAACTTCATTTCGTGCCCGACCGAGAGCATTCATTTGCAGGGACGCTTCGATACATTTCCTAAGCGGCGCGGCGTGACGCGCGTCGCCGAGCTGGATCGTGCGGGGCTCAATGTGTGTTTCGGCCAGGATTCGATCAAAGACCCGTGGTATCCGCTCGGAAACGGCAATATCCTGCGTGTGCTGGACGCGGGCCTGCACATCTGCCACATGATGGGCTACGACGATCTGCAACGCTGTCTCGATTTCGTCACCGATCATAGCGCACGCGCGATGCATCTCGGCGAACGCTACGGAATCGAGCCGGGACGGCCCGCGAACCTGCTCGTATTCGATGCCGACAGCGACTACGATGCGGTGCGCCGGCAGGCGAAGGCGCGACTGTCGATCCGGCATGGCAAGATCATCATGCAGCGTGAGCCGGAGCGGCTTGCCTATCCGGCGTAACGCAGCAAGGGCGAGAAGGCCGGGCGCGGTCTTCTCGCTTCACTCGCGCCCGCCGCGCAGCCGCAAGCTGGCCAACGCCGCGATCACGAGCGCGGCGGCCAGCAGCAAGAGGCCGTTTTTCGCGTCGCCGCTTACCTGCTCGATCGTGCCGACGACTGTCGGCCCGACGAAGCCGCCGAGCAAACCGCACGTATTGACGAGTCCCAGGCCGCCCGCGAGCGCGCTGCCGGTGAGCCGCGACGCGGGAAACGTAAAGATGATCGACTGCACGACGAAGAACATCGTTGCGGCAACGCACAAGCTGATCAGTTCCATCATGGGCGATGCGTGGGCAGCCCCAGCAAGCCCGAGCGCCATTACGGCGAGCCCTGCGCACAGCATCGTGCGCGCGCGGCGCGAATTGCGCGCAAAGCGCGGCAGCGTTGCCGCGCCGAGCGCGGCGGCAAGCCAAGGCGTAGCCGTCAATACACCGACCTCGAACGGCGAGAATTGTCCCGACGCGCCGATGATGCCTGGTAAAAAGAAGATCACGGTATAGATCGTCAACTGGTGGCAGAAGTACACGAAAATCGCCAGCCAGATTTGCGGGTCGCGCAGCGCGACACCGAACGAATGGTTACTGTGCGCAGCCGAGCCGGTTTCCTGCTCGGCTGCGAGTGCGCTCTCCAGTGCGCGGCCGGTTTCCGGTGCGAGCCAGCGCGCGTCGCTCGGACGATCGGGCAGGCGCATCCATACGACGAGTGCAAGCGCAATCGCGGGTATGCCTTCGATCACGAATAGCCATTGCCAGCCATGCAGCCCGAGCAGGCCGTCGAGTTCGAGCAGCACGCCGGCGAGCGGGCCGCCAACGATATTCGCTATGCAAACGCCGAGCAGAAAGTAGCCCGTCGCGCGTGCGCGTTCGTCGCGGCCGAACCAGTAGGTCAGATACAGCATCACGCCGGGAAAGAGTCCGGCTTCAGCGGCGCCGAGCAGCAACCGCATCAGATAAAACGACGTTTCGCCACGCACGACGGACATCGCGATCGATAGCGCGCCCCACGTCATCATGATCCGGGCGATCCAGAAACGCGCGCCGACACGATGCAAGATCAAATTGCTCGGGATTTCGAAGCATGCGTAAGTCAGGAAAAACAGCCCTGCTCCGAGACCATATGCGGCCGACGAGATGCCGAGATCAACGCTCATCGAATGCTTCGCGAACGCGATGTTGGTACGGTCGAGAAAACTGATGACATAGGCGGCAATCAACAGCGGCAGCAGCTTTCTGAACAGCAGCCGGTTCAAGGGCGGATCGGCGTAAACGGCAGCGGGGCGCAACGCTTGGGCTTGGCGAGTGGACATGCTGACGGCTCCGGTAAAGGCGAACTGGCGCGCACGGCAAGCGCGACGCACCGTGTTCGATTCGTGTTCGACAAAAGTTGAGCAGATGACGGAGTCGCGCGCCGGCGGCACTCACCGGGAGCGGGGCGATGACGGCTTGACGGTGGTCGGCGTGGGCCGGCACCGTGTCTCTGCGTTTGCTTGCGTATTCAGCGAGCGGCGGGCGGCCGCCTCAGAACTTCACCGCGCCGCTGCCCTTGAGCCCGAGCATCGCGCGTGCGTCTGCCGGCGTAGCGATGTCGAGCGCCAATCCTTCGAGTACCTGACGAATTTTCCGCACTTGCTCGGCACTCGATTGTGCGAGCTTGCCGGGCGCAATCCATAGCGAATCCTCGAGTCCGACCCGGACATTCGCACCTTGAGCCGCGCCGATCGACGCGAGCGGAATCTGATGGCGACCCGCGCCGAGAATCGACCAGACATAGTCCGCGCCGAACAGGCGATCGGCTGTGCGGCGCATGTGCATCAGGTCTTCCGGATGTGCGCCGATGCCGCCAAGCAGGCCGAACACGCTTTGAATGAAGAACGGCGGCTTTGCGAGCCCGCGATCGACGAAGTGCGCGAGGTTGTAGAGATGCGAGATGTCGTAGCATTCGAATTCGAAGCGCGTGCCGTTCGCGCCACAGCGCGTCAGGATGGTTTCAATGTCCGCGAAGGTGTTCTTGAATACGAGGTCGCGGCTCTTTTCCAGATGCTCGCGCTCCCACGGGTGCTTGAATTCACGTGTGCGCTCGAGCATCGGGTAGAGGCCGAAATTCATCGAGCCCATGTTGAGCGACGCGATTTCCGGTTGAAAATGAAGCGCCGGACGCAGGCGTTCGTCGACCGTCATGTGCGGGCTGCCGCCCGACGTGATGTTGATCACCGCATCGGTTTGCGCTTTGATGCGCGGCAGGAATTGTTCGAACACGGCGGGATCTTGCGTGGGCTTGCCATTGAGCGGATCTCGCGCGTGCAGATGCAGAATCGCCGCGCCAGCCTGCGCTGCATCGATTGCCGCGGTTTCGATTTCGCGCGGCGTGACGGGCAGGTGCGGCGACATTGACGGTGTATGGATTGCGCCTGTCGGCGCACAGGTGATGATGACTTTGCGAGCGTTTGCCACGATGGTCTCCTGGTCGGTCTGGGTGCAGGCGGATTAAAGCGTTTCGACGTTGCCGCAGACGGAAATGGCCTGGCCGGTGATGCTGCGTGCGCCCGGCGTGCATAGGAACAGCGCGGTGGCGGCGATTTCGTCGGGATCGGTCATGCGGCGCAGTGAAATCTTCTCGAGGTAGCGTGCCTCCATTTCGCGATAGCCGAGGCCGAGTTGCGCGGCGCGTGCTTCGATCACGCGTCGCATCCTCGGCCCGCGCACGATGCCCGGCTGGATCGCGTTTACGCGGATGCCGAGTGGGCCGAGTTCGATCGCGAGACTTTTGACCAGACCGACGATCGCCCATTTGGTCGCTGAATACGGCGTGCGATACGCGTAACCCAACCGGCCCGCCACCGACGACAGCGCAATGATCGAGCCGCCATGGGCGGCATTGCGCAACAGCGGCACTGCACGGCGCGTGAACTCGAATTGCGCGTTCAGATTGATCGCGACGGTTTGTTCCCACTGAGCAGACGTGATCTCGTCGATACCACCGGTCGGCCCTGCGATGCCGGTGTTGTTGACGAGCACGTCGAGCCCGCCGAATGTGTGCGCGATATCGGCGAACACGCGATCGATTGCGCGCGGATCTGTGACGTCGGCTAGCGTCGCACCGAGTGCCGGTCGTTGGGGGCGGTCGACAAGTGCGGCGAGTGCTGTTTCGGATGCGTCGCAGATGTGCACACGCGCACCGCAATCGGCGAAGGCGTCTGCGATCGCGAGGCCGATGCCGGCCGCACCGCCCGTCACGAGCACGCGTAGATCGTCATAGGGTTTGAGCAAGTCGTGTGCGGCCATGCGCAATGTCTCCTTCGGTGTTGGATGGCTGTTCGAATCGAAATCGAATCGGTTTGCGCTTAACCGGCTCGCGGCGGACCGGCGCGGCTGCCAGGTGCGTTGCCTGAGTGTCACGAGCGCGCGTGCAGCCGCGGCGACGCCGGTTCGGCCGTGAGCGAAGCAGCGAGATCGTGCGCGGCATGACCGATGTCCAGCGCGATGCCGGCACGCACGCCGGCGCCGTCACGCCGCTCGAGCGCGTCGACGATCGTGCGGTGCGCATCCATCGAGCGGCGCATGTGCGGGATGTCGAGCGCGACCATGTTCAAGAACGGGCCGATCCGCATCCACAGGTTCTGAATGATCGCGAGGGTGCTTTCGCTCGCGCCGTGCGCATAGATCGCGCTGTGAAACGCGAAGTTGCTTTGCAGGTACGTGCGGGTTCGGCCGGCTTCGGCGTGGGTTTGCATGATTTCGCAGAGGCGGCGTGCGCCGGCGATCTGCGCGTCTGTCATCCGCGCAGCCGCACGTTCGGCGACGCAGCCTTCGAGCGCGATGCGCACGTCACGCAGCTCGTCAAGCATGCCGGTCGTCATCGGCGGCACCACGAGCGCCCGGTTCGGACCATCGACGAGTGCGCGCTCGGCACGTAGCCGCGTGAGCGCGGCGCGCACCGGCATCGTCGACGAGCCGACCGCCTGCGCGACGCCACGCAAGCTCAACGCCTGACCAGGCGCGAAGCGGCCGCTCATCAGTGCTTCGCGCAGTTGTTGGTAGACCTTGTCGGCCATGGTTTCTTGTTCGATGACCTTCAATGCGGGCGGGGCGATGCGCGCGATCAATCCGGTCTCCTGATTTTGAAGTGTGATTCGTGATCACACTGTGAATGCATGGAAGTGTTGTCGGTGGCACCGCATGCGTCAAGGAGCGAGCGGTAGGGGAAAACGCTAGACGTGCGAGCGCAGATCGGGATGCGGCCAGCACGCGCAGTGTGTTTGTGCAAGAATCCGCCCGGTTCGCCGAATCATGCCGGCGGCATTGAATGCCGGTTGGCCCGCTAACGAGCACGCGATTGGCGTTACCCTGAACGAAGAGACGAGGAGAGACAATTGATTCAACGCATTTCCGTTTTTTTCACGCAGATCGTGCATCGGGTGCTGCCCGATCCGCTGATTTTCGCGATCCTGCTGACCATCGCGACATTTGCGCTCGCGTTCGGCCTCACGCCTCAATCGCCGCCGCAACTTGTGATGATGTGGGGCTCGGGCTTTTGGAATTTGCTTGCATTCTCGATGCAGATGGTGATGATTCTCGTCACTGGGCATGCACTCGCCAGCTCCGCGCCGGTCAAGCGCTTGCTGGTTGCGCTGGCGTCATCGGCGCGTTCGCCGGGGCAGGGCGTGATGCTCGTGGCGTTCGTCTCGGCGCTCGCGTGCGCGATCAACTGGGGCTTTGGCCTTGTGCTCGGCGCGATGCTTGCCCGCGAAGTTGCGCGGCGCGTGCGCGGCGTCGATTACCGGCTGCTCGTCGCATCGGCTTATATGGGCTTTTTGAGTTGGCACGGCGGATTGTCCGGATCGATCCCGCTCGTTGCCGCGACGAAGGGCAATCCGATGGAAAAGACGGTCGGCTTGATCCCCGTGTCGGACACCCTCTTTACCGGCTATAACGCATTCGTGACGATCGGCCTCATTGTGATGCTGCCGTTCCTCGCACGGTTGATGATGCCCAAGCCGTCCGACGTCGTGATGGTCGATCCGAAGCTACTCGAAGACCCGCCGAGTGTCGAGCGCACGCTCGGGCTGGATGCGACGCTTGCCGAGCGGCTCGAGGAGAGCCGTTTGCTGTCGATGCTCGTTGCGGCAGTATGTTTCATATTTCTCGGCGTGCGCTTCGCGCAGAAGGGCTTCGCACTCGACATCGACACGGTGAATCTCGTGTTTCTTGCCACCGGTATCCTGCTGCACCGCACGCCGATGGCTTATGCGCGCGCAGTTGCAGCGGCCGCGCGCGGCGCATCGGGAATCATGATCCAGTTTCCGTTCTATGCGGGTATCCAGGCGTTGATGGATCACTCGGGGCTGGCGGGCGTGATCACCAAGTGGTTCGTCGATATCGCGAACGTCCATACGTTCGCATTGCTCACATTCCTAAGCTCGGCCGTAATCAATTTCGCGGTGCCGTCGGGCGGCGGTCACTGGGTCGTACAAGGGCCGTTCGTGATGCCGGCCGCGCAAGCGCTCGGTGCGGATCTCGGCAAGGCGGCGATGGCGATCGCATATGGCGAGGCGTGGACCAACATGGCGCAGCCCTTCTGGGCGCTACCCGCGCTCGCGATCGCAGGGCTGGGGGTACGCGACATCATGGGGTATTGCGTGACGGCACTGTTGTTTTCGGCAGTGGTGTTCGTGGCGGGGATGTATTTGTTCTGAGCATGCGCGGCCGCCACGGCGTTGATGGGTTTCGACTCTCCGTGCGTCGCTTACGATGCCGGCGCGCATTGGCGTTGCCGGATGAGTTCCATCATGCCGGGGCTGCGAGGTTGGTGTAGCGTTTGCAAATAGCTGGCCGAATAACGTTGCTGATCCTGATCCTGTTCGTCCAACAGAAAGGGAGTCAGTGCGTGGCCGGCGAGATCGCTGAAGAGGTTGTATTGATCGACGGAAGCAAAATGGCGAGTCGAATCGGCCCACCGGGCACGCATCAATGCTGGATACGAAGGCGGCTGTGCCATGCCGGCAACCGGCGCGGTCAACTGCTGTTGCATCGCATTGCTGACATACAGCGTGACCGGGTTGTCCGGGAAAACTCGCCGGATGGCGTTTAAACGGTGCGCTTTTTCCACGCCCGTCATGTCGTCGGAAAACAGTCTGCGCATGATAAAGATGCCGACCGGACGACGCGGCGCAATGGCAGCGCGCAATTTATCGAGGGCGGCGACGATTTGCGCGGTGGAAAAAAGCCTGAGCGTGCCGACGGAGGTGGTGTAGTTGCCGCCGAGCCAGATCGCATAATCGACCGGCGGGGCGGGAACCGGCAAAACGTTGGCGCTGCTAACCGTCGTCATGACGAGCGGTGTCAGGTATACGGCAACGCGTGGATGCGCGCGCTGCAACCGGCTGTACAGATCGGCATCCCTTTCTTGCAATAACGCAAGTTGCGAATCCGTCGTGTACAGATTCAGCCGGCCCGTGTTGTCGATCTTGTCGCTGACGAACGTCTTGATCGTGCTATCCAGCAGATGGGTATAAATGGCGACGGGGCGCGTGAGCAGCGACGATCTTATCCGGCCCGTTGCCAGCAACGAATCCGCGGCACGCTGCCCGACAATCATGATGCAGGTTGAAGCGGTGACGTCGATTTCCTGCGGAGCGAGCTGTACCAGATCGACGAACTCCGCCGCAGGGGCGAGTTGCGTTGCAAGCATCGACGCGGCTTGGCCGTCGCCTCCGTTGCCGCTGGCGATCACCACCGTTTTTGCCGGTGCCGATACGTTGGCGGCGAACAGCAGCGTCAACAGAGCAAGTCGGTTTTTCATGCGTTCGTGGCAGGCCAACGGTGTGTTTGCATCGGATGTCGAGTGTCTGTCGCGCTTCGACCGCATTTACCGGATACCGGTGCGGCGTCAACCGGCAATCGATCGGCGCACGCCATTTTTACTCGATGCGCGTGCGCTGTCGATCGGGGTATCGGAGAAATTGATACGGTATCCGAAAAGGCGGCGGCTTGGGCTTCGCCTGCCGCGGGCCGCTGATTACCGTCATGCGTTCCATCCACGTGTTGAGCTCGGCCGCATTGGGCGAACCGGTTCACGCTCAATCGGACTTTTCATCGATGAGCGTTTTCAGGAAAGCGATGATGTCCCGGATATCCTGCGGCGACATCGCGGGCTGAGCGCCGAGCTTGCGATCGAACGGTGCATCGGTCACGTCGACGTTCGCCCGGTAGCGGGCCGGCATGTCGTCGTATTGGTCGATCTTGCCGTTCGGCCCGCGTGGATAAAACTTGCTCGGATCGGTGTTGCGCGTGTTATAGAAATCCATCACCTGATCGAGCGTGTGATAAATGCCGTTGTGGAAGAACACGTGGCGCGTGGCCGCGTTGCGCAGCGTCGGCGTGATGAACATGCCGCAATATTGCGTCTGGTCCTTCAGATCGTCGCGCAACGGTCCGCACACGCCGAGATCGTAGAAACCGGGATTGCGGTTCTGCGCGAGCTTGCGATTGCGCGGCACGCCGAGTGCTTCGTACTGGTAATTGGTGAACATAGGCGGCAGGCCGTCCGGACTCGGTTTGGACAAGTGGCAGCCGGCGCAGTTGGCCTTGGCGGGATCGTTGAACAGGCGCAGCCCGCGCAACTCGGCTTGCGTGACGCGCGCGTCGCCTTCGAGCCATCGATCGTACTTGCTGTGATACGGATGGAACGACGGGTCCTCGACCTGGAAACGCGCGATCGCGAACATCGCCTCCGATACGGCAAGCCGTGTGTTGTCGAAGATGCGCGGACCGAACAGTTGCGTGAACTGCCGGGCGTATCGCGCATGGGACAGCTTTTTCGCAACGGTGTCGATGTCCGGGTTGGCCATCTCCAACGGGTTGAGCAACGGGCCGAATGCCTGCTGCTGAAGCGTGTCCGCGCGGCCGTCCCAGAACATGCCGCCTTGCGGAACCATCTGCGGCGTGGCGGCGATGCCTGCCGTCTTCTGCGCCTTCACGACACCGGCTGATGATGCAGCAAGCTGTGCGACGCTCGGCGCGTCGTCGCTTTCGCCTTGGTCCGGGCCGATGCTGAAATTCGGCTGGCGATACAGATACATCAGCGAGGGCGGCGGCCGATAGCCTTGCGACGTGAGTGTGGGGCCGCCCAGCTGCACGTCGAGATCGTTCGGCGGCCCATACGCGTGTGCGGGGCTGTGGCACGACGCGCACGATTGGCGGCCCGACGCAGACAGCGCGGGATCGAAGAACAGCGCCCGGCCGAGCTTTGCAGCAGCGCTGAGCGGCGCGGCAGCGGGGCGTTGCAGGACAACGGGGTGAGGATTCGCGCCGGTCAGGTTCTCGACGATTTCGCCGATTGCATTCGGCACCTGCGCGGGAAATGCGAAGGCGAATGCAGCGAACCCGAGCGCGCCGGCGGCGAGCGCGATCGCCAGCACGCACGATGTGCGGCGCAACGCTGGGGGCCGTTCGCCTGGTGGCGGGCATCGGGTGTGACTGCTCGCATCGGCCGTGCCGAGAAGAATTGCCGCGCGGCGTGCGAGCCGACGAGCGATTGAGAAACAGCGAATGAGACCGTCAAGGCAAACGCATGATTTTGTATCGCAGGCGCGTGATTTTTATTTCCAGCTGGAGTAGGCGTTTTTGCGCGTTGTTTGATATTTTCTTGATTGGCGATTTAGTCGAGTCGGGAAATGTTCACAGCATCGATTCCGCCAAAGGGCGGGCCGAGCGGACATGGGCTGCACGCCGATAATCGGAAGGCGATACACCGGTATGTTCTTTGAAAAAACGCGAGAAATTGCTGGCCGCCGAAAATCCCAGTTCATGCGCAAGGCTCGCGAGCGGCAGCCGGCCGTTGATCAGTTCACGGATCGCCTCTTCGAGCCGAAGCGCGCGCCAGAATACTTGCGGCGTGGTATTGAGCTGATCGCGGAACAACACGAACAGGCGCGCGCGCGAAAGTCCTGCTTCGCTGGCGATTTCGTCGATGGTCGAGCGGGTATCGACGCGCTCATGCATCAGATGCACCGCCATTCTGAGCTTACGGCTCAATACCGGCGCGTTGACGATCTTTGCTCCGCACTGTGTCGTGGCCGACGACGCCCGCACGGACATGGCGATCAGTTGCTCGACGGCTTGATCGATCGACGCGCTCTTTTCCGAATCGGAGAGAATCAGCGCGAGGAGCTGCCATAAGCCGGCACGTAACGCCGGGTTGATGTCGATTCTCGGCGAAGGAAATAAAAAAGGGCCACCCGCTGTGCGTGCCTTTTGCTCCAGCCACGCTTTCTCGATATAGACGGCAAGAAACAACGCGGGCCGATCCGATGCGAGCAACCTCAGGTCGTGCTGCTCATATGGATTGACCGCCGAAGCCTGGGTTGCGCTGTACCGAAAGACCTCGGTGCCGATTCGCGCCTCGGCTTGCGCGCCGCCGAGCCACCAGACGATATGCGCATCCGGATGAGCGTGAGCGACCAGTCCCGAGCGCAGCGACAACAGCGATATGCGGCCGAAAGCGCCGTCATGGAGTGCGAATGTCTCCGTCATGCTTTCTCCTGTTTGCGTGTCAATGCATTTGATTTATAAGCGATAAGACTAGCATTTTCGTGGTTGACCGGGAATCTGACGCGTGAACGAATCCTGACTGAATTTTTAAAAAAATGGATTCTTGGATAAGTGACGGCTGATGAGAAATGGCATGGCGGAAAGGATTTCGGTTTTCAAAAAATAGCGAGACGCCGCGATAGACTGGCAGACGTTTCGATATGGCGCAGGCAATCAGCATTCGTAGAATCGCCGCATACGGAATCGAGGTGTGTGGCCGCGATTCCAACTGGCGGGCGCGGTTTTCGCGCGAGCCCAACGGAGAGTGCGATG
The DNA here is from genome assembly GCF_900176645.1 of Burkholderia singularis. Lineage (GTDB taxonomy): Bacteria > Pseudomonadota > Gammaproteobacteria > Burkholderiales > Burkholderiaceae > Burkholderia > Burkholderia singularis. The sequence continues at coordinate 14,410 of NZ_FXAN01000058.1, read as the reverse complement.
TGCACAGTGTCCGAGCAGCGCCCCCAAACAGTCGATCGACCCGGCGAGCCGCCAACGGCCAGGCTGTTGGCCGAGACATTCGCCATTTGCAGAACCTGCCCGAGAAACCGGCCCGGCAGCGGCGCGTTCGCCCATGCGTTGTACCGGGCGATGAAAGATGCGCTGTGCGGGCAGGGTGTCGAAGTCAGGCTGGTGCATTGCCTTGGAAGCTGTGTCGATCCGTGCGCCGTGGCGCTCGATTCGCCTGTGAAGCCACGGCTTCGTTTGTCCGGGTTGACGGAATCGATGACGGGGGATCTCGTCGACGCTGCGTTGGCTTACCGGTCAGCCGATGCCGGACATGTTGGCGCGTCGATGCTGCCGGTGGCATTGAAGTCGAACATATCGGCGATTTCGCCAAAAAAACCGGCTTCGGACTGACGCCGCGTGCGGGTTGGATCGGCTCTCAACCGATTTTCGAATCGGTCAACGAATAATCAAGGAATGCGAATGAAGGTGCGATACGACGACACAGGGCACGGCGTGCCGGTGGTTCTGATTCATGGCCTGGGTGCCTCGGCGAATATTTTCGGCGCGCAGGTGGCGGCGCTGCAATCCGATTTTCGGGTGCTCGTGCCGGATCTGACGAGACAACGGCGCGACACCGGTATCGCGATATCGATCGATACGCTGGTGGGCGACGTGATCGAATTGATCGACGGGCTGGGTATCGAGACAGCTCATTTCGTCGGGCATTCGCTGGGCAGTGTGGTCGTACAGCATTTGGCGGTGCGGTATTGGCCGCGAGTGAAGAGCATTGCGTTGATCGGCCCGATTCAGGTGCCCACCGACGCAGGCAAGCAAGCTTTGCTCGGGCGTGCCGCACGCGCAAGGTTGTCTGGAATGACCGAAGTGGCGGATACGACGGTACTGTCGGGAACTGCAAAGGAAACTCGGCGCGATCGTCCGGAAATCGCAGCCTTCGTGCGTGAACTGGTGATACGTCAGGACCCCGAATCGTATGCGCAAACCTGCGAGGCGATCGTCGCGCTGTCGCCCGCGCCCATCGAGACGCTGCGTTGCCCCACGCTGGTTGTGACTGGCGATCAGGATGCGACGTCACCGCCAGAGGTTGCAAAGGCGATTGCGCAGAAGATTCTGGCCGCGACGTATGCGGAGCTGCCCGCCTGCGGCCACTGGACACCGATAGAGAAAGCGGGCGAGATTAGCGGCTTGCTGCGCGAATTTCTATTGCGTGTCGCCGACTGAGTGTCAGTGGCGGCGGCACGCGAACATCGCCGCGTCCAGATCGAAGCCCGCACCGCTCGAGGGCAATGTCGCGACTGAAGGGTTGCATTCCGGCGTTCATCGTGAGAGAGGCAAATGAAGCCACAATTGTTCACGCAGTTGAAGATTTTCGATGGTACTGGCGCGCCCTGTTTCGAGGGCGAGGTGTTGGTCGAAGGAAGCCTCATCCGAAGCGTGGGGCGCGGGGCGCACAGCATCACGCACGAGTCGCACTACGACATCATCGACGGACAAGGCATGACGCTGATGCCGGGGCTCGTCGAAGCGCATGCGCACGTGACGTACAGCAACATGGCGAAGTTCAACGAGCTTGGGCAAATTCCGCTCGAAGAGCACACGCTGTTGACGCTCGAGAACGTGAAACTGATGCTCGACTCCGGATTCACCAGCCTTTATTCGGCCGCATCCGCGAAGTTTCGGCTCGAGGTGCCGATTCGCGATGCGATCGACTCAGGACGGTTTCCGGGCCCGCGCATGCGCGCCGCTTCGCCGGAGCTGGTCGCCACTGGCGGTCTGGGCGACGAACGTCAATATCATATGCATCATCAGGGGTTCGAAGTGATCGCGGACGGCGTCGACGAAGTGCGCCGCACCGTTCGAACACTGATTCGCGAGGGTGTCGATACGGTCAAGGTGAATATCTCGGGCGATCCATTCTATGGCCGTCACGGTTTTGGCCAACGTCTGTCGTATACCGAGGCGGAAGTGGCCGCAGCGGCCGAGGAGGCGCACATGCGAGGCGCGTGGCTGTCTTGCCATGCACGCGCGGACGAATCGGTGAGGTTGGCATTGAAATATGGCTTTCGCGTGATTTACCACTGCGATTTCATCGAGGGCGACACCTTCGATCTGCTCGAAGCGCAAAAAGACCGCGTTTTTCTCGCACCCGCGATCGGCGCGATCTATACGGCCGCCTACGAGGCCGAGCCTTGGGGCATCACGCGGCAGTTTGCGCAGGACCACGAGTTATTCGACATGCTCGAACGATGTCCGCGCGTTTACCGCGATTTGAAGGCGCGCGGCCTGCGCATTTTGCCGGGCGGAGACTACGGATTCGCGTGGAACCCGATCGGCACGAATGCCCGCGATCTCGAACACTTCGTGAATCTACTCGGCTTCACGCCGGCCGAGGCGCTGATGGCCGCGACGAAATGGGGCGGCGAAATCATGGGCATCGCGAATCTGGGGCTGATCCGGGAAGGTTATCTCGCGGATTTGCTCGTCGTCGACGGCAATCCCGTCGACGATATTACGTTGCTGCAGGATCGTGACAATATCAAGATCGTGATGAAGGATGGAGCGTATTGCAAACGGCCTGCGCCGGCCGCGGGAAGGATCGAGCCGCTCGGCGGCCGCCGGGCCTATGCGTGAGCGATGGTGTTTGCGCACGTGCGGATCCAATGCATGGTTATCCGAAATATTTGATGAACGTGGACGGTATTAGCCGATCCGCATGGAGGAGGATTTTCGATGATGATTGGCGGCATTTTTCATTGCGCGATCCGCACGGCGGATCTCGACGCCACGCTTCTTTTCTACAAGGGTGCACTCGGGTTGAAAGAGGTGCCTCGGCCGGCCGGGCTGAAATTCCCCGGCGCTTGGCTTGCCGTGCCGAACGCGATCGGTCAGCCGATTCTTCATGTATATGCCGGCTATGCAGCGGCAGACGGCCGCGGAGAGATTCCAACGGACAACGAACGAGGCGCTGTCGATCACATTTCGCTGCTCGCGCACGGGTTTACGCACTATCGTGCGCATTTCGAAAAGTTAGGAATCAGCGCGCGGGAGCAAAACCAAAACGGCGGCTCGAACTGGCAGATGTTCGTTCATGATCCGAACGGCATCAAGATCGAACTGACCTTCGATCAGGCGGCGGAGCCGGATTTGCCGGTGCCCATTGCCGACGCGCGCCGCTACGACGCCAGCGAGCGGTTCTTCGATGCGCGCGAGTATCCGGCGTTGAAAGAGAAGATTGCGTTGCCCGCGAATGACGCGACGTGAGCGAAGCGCCGGAACGACTGCCTGCTGAGCACGACGCGTGCGGGCGTTCCACCGAAATCGACGTCGCACGCGTGAACGTGCCGGCTGGTGCGGCTCAAGTGGGCTTCCGCGCGCGCATGCGATATCCGCGCTTTGCACAGCCGCTCAGAACGCCGCTGCTGGCTTGCGGCCGCTTAGCGTGTTGTTCAGCTTGCGAATTACTTTATGGACGAGAAGCGCCGGCTTGGAAATGTGCGGGCGCAGAATCGCATGCTTGCGGACGTATCGGGGTACGTACCATTCGGAATGGCTGCCGGCGGGAAACAATGCGGCATCGCCCGCGCGCAGCGTGCGAGGGGCATGGCCCGGCGACGAAATGATCACTTCGCCTTCGATCACGTGAATGGTCTCGTCGACTTCGAAGTACCAATTGAAGCGTCCCGCAGTGCAATCCCAGACCCACATGGTCGTCGTCGAATCAGGGCTGGACGACCATTGACCGCAGCGGGCGACGGGATTGCCCTCGATGATCCAGGCCGGATTGATGGGCGAGGGTTGTAACACAACGTCGTCCAACCGTACGGACTCGAAAGCGGGAGAGGACATCGATCTACCTTTGCAGCTGTTGAATTCGAGGATGGGAAAAGCGCGGTTCCCGATACAGGAAAATGGCTGTCGTGTACTTGGTGAAGAACCGGCGATGGCTATTTTGTAAGGCTGAGCCGCATACCAGCAAGAAAAAAATTGTCTACTTGTAGAGAATTAACAAATTCTGGTAGCGAATTGCAGAGTCGTTGCAAAAGATGATCAGATCGGATGGGTGCGACGCGGTGGAATGTACTGGCATGCATTCACTCGCCAGATTGGCAGGCGGCCGCGTTCGCGGCGGCGGTGCACTTTTCCTGCCGGAAAAGCCTCGATGCGCGGCATTGCGGCGCACCGCCTGAATGACACTGCGTAGGTTGGCGGGTGGTGGCGTGATAGTGGTCCGGTATTTATCCGGGAGTGCGTATGATTTACCAGGCGCGGGGCACAACGCGTTTACAGCGCTCGGACAATTCCGCCGTCCACCCGGATATTTTGGCCGGTGATATAGCCCGCGCCATCCGACAGCAGGAACGCCACCGTCTTCGCGATCTCCTGCGTTTTACCGAAGCGGCCAAACGGAATGCGCGCGACGATCTCGGGCGTTTGCGGCCAACTGTCGATGAAGCCGGGCAGAACCGAATTGATGCGGATGTTGTCGTTCGCATAACGCTCGGCGTATAAGCGCGTGAATGCGCTCAACGCGGCGCGAAGCGCGGACGAAACCGGCATCGCCTGCTCGGGAGCGTCGGCCGCGAAGCTCGAGATGTTGACGATCGCGCCGCCGCCTTGAGCCTGGAAGACCGGCGTGACGCGACGCAGCACACGCACGACGTTCAGAATGATGAGATCGAGGCCCGTGTGCCATTTTTCGTCGTCGATCGACAGCAGATCGCCCTTGGGCGGATGCCCGGTATTGTTGACGACAGCATCGATGCGGCCATACCGTTCGAGCGTCAGATGGACCAGGCGATCGAGGTCGGCCGTATCGGTCACCGAGCCGGCCATGCCGATGCCGCCGAGTTCCGCGGCGAGCTTCTCGGCGCTGCCCGACGGCGACATCAGTGCTACCCGGTAGCCGTTCGAAGCCAGTTCCTTTGCGATCGCCGCGCCCATGCCTTTACCCGCTGCCGTGACGAGTGCCACTTTTTCTACGGTCATATTGTTCTCCTGAATTCGTGTCGTATATTTTGCTGCCTAAAAATCTGCTTTTATTCACGGTACTTTAGAGAGATAGAATGGTTCTGTCGAACCATGATTTCTCATCATTGCCTGTAGTTTTTCTGCTGTATGAAAGATGAACTGAAAAGGCGGCGCCTGCCGCCGCTCAACGCATTGCGCGCGTTCGAGGCGGCGGCGCGCCATCTCAATTTTCGACTGGCGGCGCAGGAGATCGGCGTGACGCAAGGCGCGGTCGCGCAGCAGGTGCGCCATCTCGAAGCGGCGCTGACGCTGAGGCTCTTCGAGCGTCTGCCGCGTGGACTTGCACTGACGGACGAAGGGCTCGCGTATTTCTCCGCTATTCAGCGTGCGTTGCACATCATCTCCGATGCAACCGACGCACTCGACCGCCGGCCGTCGACACTGACGGTCAGCACGACGCCTTCGTTTGCATCGAAATGGCTGATCCCGCGCCTGGCTCAGTTCGGCGAAGCATATCCCGCCATCGAAGTGCGCGTGGTGGCAGACGAAAAACTCAGCACGTTCAGGGGCGACGGTGTGGATATTGCCATTCGTCTTGGCAAACCGCCGTTCGGCAACGCAGTGAGCGGCGATCTGCTTTTTTCTCTCGATATCTTTGCGGTCGGCAGTCCGTCGCTGCTCGATGGTCCGCGCGCGGTCCACGCACCGTCGGATCTGGCCAAGCATGTGTTGCTGCACGACGCGCACGACCTATGGCCCGAATTTCTCGGCGCGCTGGATCTGCTCGATCAGATCGATCCCGCGAAGGGACCGCGATTCAGCATGTCGGCGCTGGCGATCGATGCCGCCATTGCGGGCCAAGGCGTCGCGTTGACGAGCGAGCCGTTGGTGGGCGGCGATATTGCCGCGGGCCGGCTGCGCCGGATTGGCGATTTTTCGTTTCCGCTGTCACTGGGTTTCTACGTGGTATATCCGAAGGAATCCAAATCGTCGGACACGGCTCGGGCGATGCGCGAGTGGTTGTTCGCGCAGCGCGACAAGGACCGGCAAAGCCACTGGGCGAGCTTGCTGCGCATGTGAACCGCGCGGCTCGAACGCGCGCCGGGGCACCGGCGCGCATTGCCGCTTGCTTACGGTGTCGTGTGAGTATCCGGAAACGACGGCAATGCCGAGGCGTCGGTTCCCCACGCTGCGGCAGCCGGATTGCCCGTCATCGTGAAAGTCAGCTTGCCTCCGCGCGCAATTGCCGCGAGCGGCAGCCACGCGCTCGAGTAGGCTGCGCCGTTCAATTGCAGCGATTGGACGTAGAGCGCTGCGGTGTTGTTCGAGCCGGCCCCAGGCGCGACGATGCGCAACAGCCGGTAGCGGCCGTTTGCCTGCCCGATGCGCACGTCGATTTTCTCGAACTGCGGACTCGACAGCGCCAGTCCGCTCACGCCCGGCACGACTGGATAGAGGCCGAGCGCGGCCCACACGTACCAGCCCGAGATTGCGCCGAGATCGTCGTTGCCCGGCAGGCCGCCTGGGCTCGTATCGAACTGGGTTCCGAGCGCCGCGTGCAGCACACGCTGCGTATGGGTAGGCGCGCCGGCCCACGCATATACCCATGGCACGGCCATCGTCACTTCGTTGCCGACGTAGAAAAAGGGTTTTTCGGTACCGACGTTCAGGTTCGTGAAAAATGCGTCGAGCCGCTTGACGACCGTGCGCGTATCGCCGATCCGGCTGAGCAATTCACCGAAATTCTGCGGCACATACCATGTGTACTGTTCGGAATTGCCCTCCATGAAGCCGCCGTTTGCCACCCATGCGCCAGTCGGCGTCTTCGGATGAATGGCGCCCTGGTTGAGCAGATTTTTCCAACTGCCGCTCGATTTCAGCAGGGCGGCGGCTGTGGCCGTGTCGCCGAGGGCCATTGCAAAGCGCGATACGGCGAAGTCGCGTAGCGCGTACTCCAGCGTATTCGACGCGCTTTGGTTGTCGTCCGCGCTTGTCGACGGCACGTAGCCGAGGCGATCGAAGTCGGCGCGGCCGCCCATCACCGGGGAGCCGGCGCAGGCCGCGCCCGGCGCCGTGCTGTTCTTCATGATCGCGAGGGCGGCCTGCGTATCGAAATTCGTTGCGCCGAACGCGTGTGCATTCGCGACGAGCAGCGACCCGGCGTCGCCGGGCATGACCGCGGTTTCCGTGTTGAAGTACGCCCAGCGCGGGAATGCACCGCAAGTTTGCGCGTCCAGAACGAGCGACTGCACGATGTCGCTCGTTCGTACCGGATCGAGTAACGCCTGTAGTTGCATGAACGAGCGGTCGACGTCCCAGCCCGAGAAGTTCGCGTACATCGTGCGGCCGCGCACGACCTGCTTCGTTTTCGGCGTCGCGCCGGACGTGAGAAAGTCGGGATACTGGCCGTTGACATCGTTGAAAACGTTCGGGTGCAGCGATGCGTGATAGAGCGCCGTGTAGAACTTGGTCTTGTCCGCATCGCTGCCGCCTGTTACCTGAATCGCGTTCAAACGCGCATTCCATGCAGCGTCGGCGGCCGCGCGCACTTGATCGAAGTTCCAGTTTGCCCGGCCGGCGGCATCGGTGTCGGGGTTTTCGGCGTCCAGATTAGCCTTTGCGTTTGCCTCGCTGACGAACGAGATGCCGAGCTTCATCAACACGGCCGGTTGTTTTGCGTCGAGCGCGAATGTCACCGAGACGGGCCGATTGGCGGCGAGCACCGGCTTTGCCGCGAACGGCCGGCTGAACTTTGCGTAGTAATAGACTGGCACGCTATGCCCCGCCCAGCAGAAGCCGCCGCCCGCGATTCGGCCCGAGAGCGCACGATCGCCGATTTGCTGGATCGTGTCGCTCGTCGAACCCTGTGCGCGGTTGTTGAGCACGGTCGGATCGATCGAGATGCTGGCTTGCTGGCCCTGCGCGAGCGGCGGATAGCTAAAGCGCGCGTAGCCGGTGCGCAGCGTTGCCGTCAATTCTGCCTTGATGCCGTTGTTGAGCGTCACGGCGTAATAGCCGGCCCGCGCGGTCTCATTCGCGTGACTGAAGCTTGTCTGGGTGCGCGCGCCTGGGGAGAGCGTCGGCATTACGTTCAGGTAGCCGCCGTTTGCCCAGCAGCCGGTGCCGCTCAGATGCAGGATGCTGAATGCGTTGATCGACGTGTCGCCATACCAGTAGCCGCCGGAGAATCCGGAGCCGTCGCCTACCGACGCGTCGTATTGTGCGGTCGGCGTCATCGGGCTCCATTGAATCATCCCGAACGGCAGCGTCGCGCCGGGGAACGTGCCGCCGCCAAGCCCCGAGCCGACCGGATCGGCGGGGCGGTGCGTCGCATAGTCCGTGCCGATCAATGGGTTCACGTATGGCGTGAGTGCGAGGTCTGCGTTTCGCTCGGAGGCCGCACCGCCCGAATCCATCGAACCATTCGGCGCGACGGCTATCGGTTGGGCTAGCGGCGCGAGCCATGCGCCGTCGAACGCAAGCGCATGGCCGCCATACGATGTCAGTGCCGCGTAGAGCATCAGCATCGCACCCGTCAGCTTCCCGCTTCTTCGCATTTTCGTCTCCGTTTGATTTTGTTCCGGATCGGCCGGCCCTGTTCGGCGCCGCATCGATGTTTATGGGGTTTATTGAATTGAGATAAACAAAAGATTTCTGAAACGAGCGGCCGGATGTACGGTCCCTTTAAAATGATTCGGCGCGCGGCAATCAATAATAATCGTTCGCCGAGGTAGCTTGTGGTTTTAGATGAAAGTTACTTTGTTTATATGAATGAGAATGGTGTGTCAATGTTCGCTTGGGTACGAAACAGGCGGAAGCCTCGGCTAAACTGATCGATGCAGGGCTACGCAGGTTGTGTGCCGGGCTATTTCAAATAATATGTCTTATCAATATTCGATGTATTAAAAGACCGACTGTTGGTTGAAAGCATTCGGCAATGACGGCAGCGCGCCGATAAATCTGGGCACGGAAACTTTCACGAATTCAAGTAGACGAGGTATTCAATGGGAACCTTGATCCGCAAGCTGCAGTTTCCGGCGCGAACCCGCGCGCGCTCGCGCTGGGTGGGCGCGCTGTCATTGTTGGGAGGCCTGACGTTTTCGCTGACGGCGCTGGCTGGCGCGACAGGCTATACGACGCTGTTCGGCGGCGGCCCAATCTATAAGAATACGTCCAACAACATCAGCGAACTGGCGGCGTCTGGCGCGACCGAGATCGTCGTCTGGAACATCGCGGTCAGTTCGGCCGGCGATCTGAATTTCAACGGCGAGTTTCCGTTGGTGAAGAACGGAGTGTACGTCGGCAACGCCACCTATCCGAATTTCGCGAACAATCTGGCAGCGTTGAAGCAGGGCACCGTCAAGCGCATCACGTTCAGCATCGGTTCGTCCAATGTCGGCGACTGGCAGAACATCAAGGCTCTCGTGCAGTCGCAAGGAACGGGACCCTCCAGCATCCTCTATAAGGACTTCTTGGCAATCAAGCAGGCACTGCCCTCGGTCGACGCGATCGACTTCGATGACGAGAACAGCTACGACGCCGCAACGACCGTCCAATTCGGCGTCATGCTGGGCAGCCTGGGTTACCACGTGATGCCCGATCCCTATACGAACGCGTCTTATTGGACTTCGGTGGTATCGCAAATCAATGCGCAAAGGCCGGGAACGGTCGATGGCGTTCATCTGCAAACTTATGCGGGCGGGGCGCTGAATACCCCGTGCAGTGGCTGGAATTTCGGCGGCGTTCCGGTGTTTCCGGGTGTCGCGGATTGGGATGACTCGCCGCCGCAGGCTCAAAGTGTGATGAGCGCGTGGAAGAAGCAATGCGGGATCGTTGGTGCGTTCCTTTGGCTGTATGACGATATCGCGGGGAAAAGCTATGGGGGCGTCAGCACAGCGTCGGCCTATATGAGCGCTTTCAGCGCCGGGCTGGCAGGCAAATGAGCAAGTCGGGCCGGGAGGCCGGCCGGTTCGTGCTCGGCAGGCTCCAGTGGGAATCGAAATCCGCTTCGCTTCTGTGCCGATGGGTTGCGCAAGGTGATGGCGGCGTTTCGATTACCGCTTGGTCGGTGCACGATCATATCCGTCCGATCGCGGTTTCGTCGAATGGACGGGATGTGTTTCCGGCGCGAGCGATTCGCATGCGGGAATCATATGCACATGCGCCAACGGGCGCGCATTGGCAACCCGAATATTCGAGGATGTTGGCTTGCCGAGCGGGCCTTGGCCGGCCTTGCACGGAGTCCATCGCCATCGAGTTGGCCGGTATTCACAAAAGCTTAACGAGCCGCTACAATAGCGCCCCTTGCCCAGGTGGCGGAATTGGTAGACGCACTATCTTGAGGGGGTAGCGCCGAGAGGCGTTCGGGTTCGAGTCCCGACCTGGGCACCAGTATTTTTCCCCGAGTCTCAAGGGCGCTAAAAAGCCTATCAGTTTCAGGATTGTGAACCGCTTGAATTTCTTGGGCAGCGCCGAGCGTTAGTGTTCGGTTTTTCATGAGCCTTCGGCCGAAGGCTGTATTGCCGGGCGAACTCACCCGGCGTCAGATCCTTGAGCGCCGTGTAAGGTCGCATCTCATTGTAGTCGCGGCGCCAAGCCTCGGTCTCACGTTTGGCTTCCGCCAACGATTCGAACCAGTGTAGGTTCAGGCATTCGTCCCTGAACGAGCCGTTGAATGTCTCGATGAAGCTGTTGTCGGTGCTAGAGCAGATCAATATTGCATGCACTCATTTTCTGGAATGCATCGCGATGCCATCTAGAACAACAAACCCAACATAGCTGCTTTTACCGCTGCTTCGGTTTTATTTGATGCATTGAGTTTGCGCATTGTATTGACCAAATGAAACTTGACGGTTCGCTCATCAATGAACATGATTTTACCGATTTCCAAGTAAGTTTTTCCGCATGCAGACCATTTCAACGTTTCGCGCTCCCGGGCAGTGAGTTCCACGGTGTATTCGGGGGCTAATTCCTTGAGAAGATGCTGGCTCATTGCGGCGTTGGCTGCATTCACAAGCCATGACATCTGATATTCCCGGCCAACGAGTTCTCGTTCCGTGATGGGTTCGCTGGAGCGAACCATAGTTACGAGTCCAATCATTCCCGCTCGTCCCCCAACTGGCATGCACCAACCGTAACGCAAGCCATAATCGGCAGCTTCCTCCCAGAATTCCACGCTCTGCGCTTGATTATTTGCTTGCCAGATCAGCGGTAGCGACTGTGTCAGACTGTATTTAACCGTCGGGTCGATCGCAAAGTAGTTGTGGCGGATATAGCGTTCCACCCACGCGTCTGGATAATCCGACTGAAGGGAAAATTGCGGTTTGGAAACGGGGAACGACACTCGCGCGCCGAATGCACAATGCTCGAATCCCAGCTCCCGCACCGAGGCGGCCAGCGATTGAAAAACGTCGGCACCAGACGTCGCGGTAGCGAACGAATCTAAATAGACTTCTCTCCATCCACTCATTCTGTACACCTTAATCGGCTAATTGTGTCCCCAAAGGGGTACTTGTGGCATCACCAAGGCGCTAAGGCACTAAAAACCAGTCTTGAATGTATTTCTGTATTTATTTAAGTGTATATTTAAATTGATGTTTGAAAGAAAGGAGCGATATTGCTGGGTTTGAATGTAGGGCGGCAATTGGAGTTGCCCCTGTAACTCAGGACACATGGACACCGTTAGGTTGATGACACCGTAGCGCGCCTGAACTCGCGAGGCGAGCGGTATTTCAGGGCTTTATGCGGGTGGCGCTCATTGTAGTGGTCAAACGCAACAGCCAGACGCGAGAGCGCTATTGTTACATTACGCTTGTCCATATAGGCGACGTAATTGTGCTTGATGGTCTTCACGAACGACTCGGCCATGCCATTGCTCTGCGGCGAACGTACCGGCGTGGTCAGCGGCTCAAGGCCCAGTTCTCGAGCGAAGCTGCGCGTGCGGTGTGGTTGATCACGGCGCACCGGTCTGTTCCCGACTACGCCGCAGCATTGACCCTGAACCGGAATTAGTTGACCTGACACTGCCCGTTTGGGCAGCTTTCTAGAGTGCCAATTATCGGGTTCAATTTTTGTCTAGTTATGAAAGCCAGGGAGATGCTTCAGCCGGAACGGAAGCCCGATATGTGCCGCGAGGCGATCATCGGTGTGCAGCATTTCCGCTCCAAGGTATTTTCAAGGATTCGAGTAACCATTGCTGATCATCCGAGTCAGCATCCGTCCCCGTAAAATTATCTACATTTTCGATATGCTAATAAGAAAGATTGGATTCCTCTCCGGTGTGGCGATCGCGGTTTCCATGGTGGTGGGGTCCGGCTTGTTTGGCTTGCCGGGGCTTGCTGTCGAGTCCACCGGCCCAGTGGTGGCGCTTGCGGGATGGATTTTAATTATTTTATTGATGCCCGCTCTTATTCATATTTTTTCTTTTCTGGGACGGAAATATCCATCTTCGGAAGGTATCGCGCTCTACGCCAGCATTGGATTCGGTTCCTGGTCGAAAAACGGCATTTTGTTATTGACGTGCGGCACTTTGGCCGTGGGTATGCCGGCGTTTTTTATGGTAGGGGGCAGTTACTTGGCGAGTTTATTTGGCATCGATACGAAGATCTGGGCTATTCCATGCGGTGTCGGCCTTGCCATCGTCACAACCACGGTCAACTTGGCCGGCGTAGAAAAGCTGGGCTGGATGAACCGAGTAGCTGTCGCGCTGGTGTTGTGTATCGTGGGATACATCACAATTACGTCGTCAACGCATGTGACTGAAGCATTGGGAGCTCTTTCCGTTGCCGATTTGTCTCAAATACATGTGTCGAGTGTGTGGCTTTCCGCGTCCATTGCATTTTGGGCTTTCCAGGGATGGGAGAATCTTACGTTCGGATTCGATGAAATAGAAAATCCGTCTCAAAATATTCCGAGAATATATTGGTGGAGTTTCGTTTTTGTTGCATTGATTTATCTTGTTTTTGCGGCGACTATCTCGGCATCGGCGCTGCGTGGAATCGACGTTTCTGGATTGGCGGGTGTCGCATCGCTGCTTCCAAGCACTCAGTTTGGTCGCTTCATCATTCTCTTAATGGTCGTCATCCTCGCTGCTAACGCGAATTCATGGGTTTTTGGTGCATCTCGGGCATACATGTCGGCCGCTCGCGCGGGTGTTTTGCCTAAATTTCTGGCTCATGTGACATCGAAAGGCGTTCCTGCAATCAGTTTGCTGGCCGCTTTATTGGTTTACATTGTGATAATGTTCGCAATGCAATATTTTAAAATAAAAACTAGTTATGCATTCCTGATGACGACGCAGGGGTTTATTTTGTTGTATGGAGGCGCGATTCTGGCATTTCTCAAAAATACCAGAAGTGCCGGCAGTAAAATCGTCGCACTCGTCGCGTTCGCGAGTTGGATTTTTCTGATGCAGGGATTCGGCTGGATGATTGTGTACCCGTTGACCTTATTTGTGCTGGGATCTTTGTTGTCGCGTGGAGCAGGGGCGACTGCGGATATTAAAGATTAACTCGATCAATTTTTCCATCCATCACCGCGCGATGATCACGATTATCGCGCAATATTAAATGCTTGTTTTGCACGCCCAATGGGTCCCGCCTTGTTGTCGATGTGACGCATTTATGCCGCATGGCCCGTACTGAATTGACGGTGTATGAAATGTCATGTCTTGTCTTCATTTTATTATCGTGGCATTTTGCTTTCCGGGTAAGGTGTTTGGATGAGGTGTTTTTATTATTCGGCGGTCGGGGGAATCGCTGAAAAATTCTTTGCGGGAATTGTTTTTTGGGGCTGTGCTTGTTGCTTGGATTTTGCCAGCCTGACGTAGTAGGTATTTACATGGAGATATTAATTTATGTTGCTGTGGCTTATTGATTCGATAAAATTTGATTTTGCGTTGATTGACCTCCGTAGCCAGGTAGCTTATTCGGGGTGAAAATGTCGTATCAAATAATGGTAAGCGCGTGCGATATGTTTGGCGTGTCATGGCGGTATTGGTAACGTGTGTCAAAGAGAGAAGGTGATGGCTGGGCAAGAATTCTGAAGCGGCTTGCATAATTTTACCTCGGATTTAATGGTTCTAATGCTCGTCGCTTGCAGTTGACGAATTTGTTGAGTGATGCATTTTCATGTGCCCAGGGGTGTTCGGTATCTACACGCTCTCAGGGTCTCGGAATATATGGGAATTGCCACGCTTTGCGATCAATATGCTTCACGGTGCAATATTTCATAATCGGGTGGATGGCTAGGCACGCGTGAATCGATGGCGCGAAATTTAGTAAGAGGTGGCTGCGCAAATTCGGACAGCCGGATAAGTGGAACGCTCGGGGCCTGAGCCGGCGATAATGCCGGCAAAGGAACCCGGAAGATGACGAAGAGAACCCGACGGACGCACTCAGCGGCGTTCAAAGCGAAA
>NZ_FXAN01000100.1 GCF_900176645.1 Burkholderia singularis | reverse complement strand
GGCTCGTGGGCGGTCGGGGCGGCGGTCATCGGCGATATCGTCGGGTGGAGGGGAACGGGCGGGCGTTGGCGAAAATGATTGGCTTCGGTTATTCGCGGCGTCGGTGGATGGGCGGCTCGGTTGACGTCGGGTTTGGGCGATGGCCGTGGTATGGGCGGTTCGTGCAAATCGTCGGTAATGGCGGTTTCAACAGCGGTTCACAACGGCGGTTCTTACAACGGTAGTCCACAACGCCGGTTCACAACAGCGGCCCACAGCGGCAGTTCATAACAGCGGTCCGTAACGGCGGGTCTCACAACAGTGGTCCATGACAGCGGTTCACAACAGCGGGTTTCACAACAGCGGTCGGTAACGGCGGTTCATAAGGGCGATCCGAAACAACGGCCCACAACGGCGTCCCATAACGATGATCCGCAACGGCGGTTCACAACAACAGCCCACAACAACAGCCCACAACAGCGGTTCACGCGTGACGGCTCGCGCGTGACCGGCGCAGGCCGTCAGCGGTGCCGATTCGCGGACGTTCGTCCCTGGTCATCGGCATCGCCGATGACCGGCGGTCCGTGCCGCACGGCAGCGGCACCCGCACCGGTTCGTCAACGGCTCGCTTCGCCCCCGCACTCCGCGGCATCCGAATGCGTACCAGTCATCCGTTCACCGGCGCGACGCGCATTTGGTATTCGCGCGGCGTGCAGCCGAGTTCGCGACGGAATACCGCGTACATATATTGCAGCGACGTGAAGCCGCAGCGGATCGCCACCTCGGCGCTCGATGCGTCGCGGCTGGCCAGCAGCGTTTTCGCCGCGTCGAGTTTGTGGCGCAGGATTTCCTGGTGGACCGTGCATTGCAGTTCGCGGCGGAAGTGCTCTTCGAGCAGCGAGCGCGACACGCCGACGTAATCGGCGACTTGCTCGGTCTTGATGCCCTGGCAAGCGTACTGCCGGATGAAATGCCGCGCGCGCATCACATGCGGGCTCGCGAGCGGCTGATGGCGCGTCGATTCGAGCACGTTGATTCCGACCGGCGGCACGAGAATGCGCCGGCCGGGAAAGCGCGCGCCGCGCAGCATCTGGTGCAGCAGGTGCGCGGCCGTGTAGCCCATCTCCTCGGTGCCCTGGATGACCGACGACAGCGGAATGCGCGTGAGCGTGCGCGTCAGCGGATCGTTATCGATGCCGATGATCGCGACCTGCTCGGGCACGGGAATTCCCGCGATCAGGCACGCCTGGAGCAGATGCCGCGCGCGCGCATCGGTTACCGCGATCACGCCGACGGGCTTGGGCAGCCCGTGCAGCCAGTCGATCAACTGTTCGATCGCGTGATTCCACACCGACGCGCTCGTCGGCAGCCCGCGATAGACCGGCGCGTCGAGCCCGTCGGCGCGCGCGAGCTGCTCGAACGCCAGTTCGCGCTGCTGCGCCCAGCGGTTCTGTTGCGCGGCGGGCAGGCTGTACATCGCGAAGCGCTCGAGCCCCGCGCCGATCAGGTGCGTATAGGCGAGCGACACGAGCTTCGAGTTGTCGGTGGCGATGTACGGCAACTCCGGCGGATAGTGCGCCGGGTTTTCGTATGACGAACCGACCGCGACGACCGGCAGCGGCGAGCCGGCGAGCGCATCGGCGACGGCCGGATCGTCGAAATCGGCGATGATGCCGTCGCCGCCGAAGCGCTCGATACCGGCGAGCCGGCAGCGGAAATCGTCTTCGAGGAACAGATCCCACGCGACGCGCGTCGAGCGCAGGTAGTGGCCGATGCCGCTGATGATCTCGCGATCGTAGACCTTGTTCGCGTTGAACAGCAGCGCGATGCGGTGCGGTGTCTGGGCGAAGGGGGCGCGGTGCATGTCGGTGACGGCCGCGGCGGCGCCGGTGCCGGTGTCTCCTGGTTGGCGCGCGCCATACCTGTGCCGCGCGGTGGTTGGGTCGAGCTTATTTTAGGACGTGATTGGCTCGATCGCGCGCGCCGCGCGCGCGACTGGCAAGAAACGTTATGAGCGCTGCGCAATTTCGCAATTGCCGGCGCCTGCGCGACGCGAGCAGTATGGCGCCTGACCGGTCATGCCACCGGCATGCGCTGCCGCGCCGCGCGGCAAGCGCGGGCCGCCGGGCGCGCGGCGGGCACGGGCGTTAGCGCCGCGCCGCGCCGCAACAAGACACTGGATGGAGACGCCATGCCGTATTTCGAGCATATTCCCGCAATCCGTTACGAAGGCCCGCAGTCGGATAATCCGTTCGCGTATCGTCACTACGATCGCACGAAGCAGGTGCTCGGCAAGACGCTCGAAGCGCATTTGCGCATTGCGGTTTGCTACTGGCACACATTCGTCTGGCCAGGGCACGACATGTTCGGTCACGGCGCATTCCAGCGGCCGTGGCAGCAGGCGGGCGAGCCGCTCGAGCGCGCGCGGCAGAAGGCCGACGCGGCGTTCGAATTCTTCACGAAGCTGGGCGCGCCGTTCTATACGTTTCACGATACCGACGTCGCGCCGGAGGGCGCCAGCCTGCGCGAGTATGTCGAAAACTTCGCGCGGATGACCGATTATCTCGGCGAGCGTCAGCAGCAAAGCGGCGTGCGCTTGCTGTGGGGCACCGCGAATCTGTTCTCGCATCCGCGCTACGCGGCGGGCGCGGCGACGAACCCGAATCCCGACGTGTTCGCGTGGGCGGCCACGCAGGTGTGCCACGCGCTCGACGCGACGCGCCGCCTCGGCGGCGAAAACTACGTGCTGTGGGGCGGCCGCGAAGGCTACGAAACCCTGCTGAACACCGATCTCGTGCGCGAGCGCGAGCAGTTTGCGCGTTTTCTGTCGATGGTGGTCGAGCACAAGCATCGCACCGGCTTCACCGGCGCACTGCTGATCGAGCCGAAGCCGCAGGAGCCGACCAAGCATCAGTACGACTACGACGTGGCGAGCGTGCACGGCTTTCTCACGCAGTATGGGTTGCAGGACGAGATCCGCGTGAACATCGAAGCCAATCACGCGACGCTTGCCGGCCATTCGTTTCATCACGAGATCGCGAACGCGTTTGCGCTCGGCGTGTTCGGCAGCATCGACGCGAATCGCGGCGATCCGCAAAATGGCTGGGATACCGATCAGTTTCCGAACAGCGTCGAGGAACTGACGCTCGCGTTCTACGAAATCCTGCGCCACGGCGGCTTCACGACGGGCGGGATGAATTTCGATGCGAAGGTGCGGCGCCAGAGCGTCGATCTCGAAGATCTGTTCTACGGACATATCGGCGCGATCGACGTGCTCGCGCTCGCGTTCGAGCGCGCGGCGGTGCTCGTCGAGAACGACCGGCTCGGCGCATTGCGCCGCGCGCGCTACGCCGGATGGGATACCGAGTTCGGCCGCAAGATCCTCGCGGGCGGCTATTCGCTGTCGTCGCTCGCGGCCGACGCGCTCGCGCGCGGCGTGAATCCACAGCATGCGAGCGGCGCGCAGGAGCGGCTCGAGAACATCGTGAACCAGGCAATTTACGCGCTGCGCTGACGCGGCGGGTTTGCACGCGGCGCGGCGGCGCTGCGGCGGGCGTGCGTGATCCGGCCGGCCGGGCGTCGGCGGCAGCCGGTGGCAGGGGATGGACCGCCAATATGAACCGCCAATAGAGAGCCAATAAAGAGAGGAGTGGAGACATGAAATCCGTCACGCGTCGTACCGCATTGAAGGCGCTGCTCTGGAGCGCGGCGCTCGGCAGCCTGCCGCTTGCCGCACCGCTCGCGCATGCGAGCAAGGACAAGCCGGAAATCGGCTTTTGCATCGACGATCTGCGCGTCGAGCGCTGGTCGCGCGACCGGGACTATTTCGTCGCTGCCGCGACCAAGCTTGGCGCGAAGGTGTCCGTGCAGTCGGCGGACGCGAGCGAGGAGCGCCAGATCGCGCAGATCGAGAATCTGATCGCGCGCGGCGTCGACGTGATCGTGATCGTGCCGTTTAACTCGAAGACGCTCGGCAACGTAGTCGCCGATGCGAAGAAGGCGGGCATCAGGATCGTGTCATACGACCGGCTGATTCTCGATGCCGACGTCGACGCGTATATCTCGTTCGACAACGAGAAGGTCGGCGAACTTCAGGCGCAGGGCGTCTACGACGTGAAGCCGAAGGGCAACTACTTCCTGCTCGGCGGCGCGCCGACCGACAACAACGCGAAGATGCTGCGCGAAGGCCAGATGAAGGTGCTCAAGCCGGCGATCGAGCGCGGCGACATCAAGCTCGTCGGCCAGCAGTGGGTGCCGGAGTGGAGCGCTTCGACGGCGCTGCGCATCGTCGAGGATGCGTTGACCGCGAACAACAACCGGATCGACGCGATCGTCGCGTCCAACGACGGCACCGCGGGCGGTGCGATCCAGGCGCTGGCCGCGCAGCATCTCGCGGGCAAGGTGCCGGTGTCGGGGCAGGATGCGGATCTCGCCGCGGTCAAGCGCGTGATCGCGGGTACGCAGACGATGACGGTCTACAAGCCGCTGAAGCTGATCGCCGGCGAGGCCGCGAAGCTCGCGGTGGATCTCGCGAAGGGCGCCAAGCCCGCGTACAACGCGCAATACGACAACGGGAAAAAGAAGGTGGACACGGTGCTGTTGCAGCCGACGCTGCTGACCAAGCGCAATGTCGATCTGGTCGTCAAGGATGGCTTCTATACGCAGGCGCAATTGGCGAGTCAGTGACGGATGGCGGGCGGGCGCGGCGCGCAGGCCAATGCCGGTGAGCCGGTCAAAGCCGCTGCGGGCCGCCGCGGATAGCGGCCCGAAGGCCGCCATCGGCCGCTATCGGCAACGCGCCGCGTAGGGCCGATGGCCGGCGCGCATCCGGCGCCATTCGATGAGGACCGCCGCTTGCGCGGCAAAGCTCTGGAGCAGCAACGCGACAATCGGCCAGGCAACTGGCCACGCGCGGCCGGCCGCCGGCATGACGCGGCGCGCCGCGCGGGTGCAGCGAGACACGAGCCTATGACCGAACCATTGCTGACGATGCGCGGCATCGTCAAGGACTTCGCCGGCGTGAAAGCGCTCGACGGCATCGACCTGAGCGTGTATCCGGGCGAGTGCGTCGGGCTGTGCGGCGAGAACGGCGCCGGCAAGTCGACGCTGATGAAGGTGCTTTCCGGGGTGTATCCGCACGGCACCTGGAACGGTGAAATTCGCTGGGAAGGCGCGCCGCTCGTTGCCGGCGGCGTGCGCGACACCGAGCGCGCGGGCATCGTGATCATTCACCAGGAGCTGATGCTGGTGCCCGAGCTGTCGGTGGCGGAGAACATCTTTCTCGGCAACGAGATCACGCTGCCGGGCGGCCGAATGCATTACGCGGCGATGTATGCGCGTGCGGACGAACTGCTGCGCGAGTTGCGCATCGACGGGATCAACGTCGCGCAGCCGGTGTTGCACTACGGCGGCGGCCATCAGCAGTTGATCGAGATCGCGAAGGCGCTGAACAAGCGCGCGAAGCTTTTGATTCTCGACGAGCCGTCGTCGTCGCTCACCGGCGCGGAAACGCGCATCCTGCTCGACATCGTGCGCGGCCTGAAGCGGCGCGGCGTCGCGTGTGTGTACATCTCGCACAAGCTCGACGAGGTGCGGGCGGTGTGCGATACCGTCACCGTGATCCGCGACGGCCGCCACGTCGCGACCGAGCCGATGCGCGCGCTGACGACGCAGCAGATCATCGCGATGATGGTTGGCCGCGAGATCCGCAATCTGTTTCCGCGCGAGCCGCACGAGATCGGCGACGTCGTGCTCGACGTGCGCAACGTAACCTGCGTGGACGTGGCGAACCCGCGCCGCAAGCGCGTCGACGACGTGTCGTTTCAGGTACGGCGCGGCGAGATTCTCGGCGTCGCGGGGCTGGTCGGCGCGGGGCGCACCGAGCTGATGCAGGCGGTGTTCGGCGCGTATCCGGGCGCGAGCACGGCGAGCGTGCGGATGAACGGCCGCGCGCTCGCGATCCGCTCGCCCGAGGATGCGATCCGCGCGGGCATCGCGATGGTGCCCGAGGACCGCAAGCGGCACGGGATCGTGCCGCAGCTCGGCGTCGGCCACAACATCACGCTGTCGGTGCTGCAGCGCTTTGCCAAGCGCGGGCGCATCGACGCGGCCGCCGAACTCGACGTGATCCGCACCGAGATGCAGCGGCTGTCGGTGCGCGCCGCGCATCCGTTGCTGCCGATCGCGAGCCTGTCGGGCGGCAATCAGCAAAAGGCGGTGCTCACGAAGATGCTGTTGACCGATCCGCAGGTGCTGATTCTCGACGAGCCGACGCGCGGCGTCGACGTCGGCGCGAAGTACGAGATCTACAAGCTCGTGTTCGCGCTGGCGCAGCGCGGCGTCGCGATCGTCGTCGTGTCGTCGGAGCTGCCCGAAGTGCTCGGGCTGGCCGATCGCGTGCTCGTGATGGGCGAGGGCGAATTGCGCGGCGATTTCGTCAACGACGGCCTCACGCAGGAACATCTCCTCGGCGCCGCGCTCAAACGCGCGCGGCCCGCCCCGAACTCCACCGCAGCGAGCGCAGCATGACACCCGACATCACTTCCCGGCCGGCCGGCCACTCCCGCGCGAATGATCGCCTGGCCGGCGCGCAGCGCTTCAGGCAATGGTTCGCGCGCTACAAGATCGTCGCGTTGCTGTTCGCCGTCGCGGCGATCTGGCTGTTCTTCTCGGCGCTGACGCAGGGGGCGTTCGTCACGCCGCGCAACGTGTCGAACCTGTTGCGGCAAATGTCGATCACCGGGATGCTCGCGTGCGGGATGGTGTTCGTCATCATCGCTGGCGAGATCGATCTGTCGGTCGGCTCGCTGCTCGGCCTGCTGGGCGGCGTCGCGGCGATCCTCGATGCGAACCGGCACTGGCCGGTCGCCGCGACCGTGTCGGCGGTGCTCGCGCTCGGCGTGCTGATCGGCCTTTTCAACGGCTGGTGGTCGACGTATCGGCGCGTGCCGTCGTTCATCGTCGGGCTGGGCGGCATGCTTGCGTTTCGCGGCTGTCTGCTCGGCGTGACGGGCGGCTCGACGATCGCGCCGGTGTCGGAGCCGTTCGTGTTCATCGGACAGGGCTATCTGCCGCGTGCCGCAGGCGACACGCTCGCCGTGCTGCTGTTCGCGCTCGCCGTATCGCTCGTGGTGCGGCAGCGCGGCAACCGGCGGCGCTATCGGCTCGCGCTCGCGCCGCTCTGGCAGGACGCCGCGAAGGTGGTCTGCGCGGGGGCGGTGCTGTTCGCGTTCGTCGCGATGCTGGACCGCTACGGCGGCATTCCCGTGCCCGTGTTGCTGCTGCTCGCGCTGCTCGGCGCATTCTCGTGGATCGCGACGCAGACCGTGTTCGGCCGGCGCATTTATGCGGTCGGCTCGAATCTCGAGGCGACGCGGCTGTCGGGCGTCAACACGGATCGCGTGAAGCTCGCGATCTTCGCGCTGATGGGGCTGATGTGCGGATTCGCCGGCCTCGTCAATACCGCGCGGCTCGCGGCCGGCTCGCCTTCGGCGGGCACGATGGGCGAACTCGACGCGATCGCCGCGTGCTTCATCGGCGGCACCTCGATGCGCGGCGGCTCGGGCACCGTCCACGGCGCGCTGATCGGCGCGCTCGTGATGGCCAGCCTCGACAACGGGATGTCGATGCTCGATGTCGATGCGTACTGGCAGATGATCGTGAAAGGCGGCGTGCTTGTGCTCGCGGTGTGGATCGACGTGGTGTCCGGGTCGAACCGACGGTGACGAGCGGGGAATGGGCGCGGCGGGTCGGCGCGGCGGTCGGAGGGGCGGCCCCGGTGATGGCGGCAGCGGCTCACGCGCTCGCAACGCAGCGAATGATGATCGCCCGGCCTCCGTACTCGCCTGCGCCTGCGCGTCCTACGCAAACCGCCCGGAACGCGCGCGCTGCGGCCACGCGCTCCCGCCGTGGGCTTGGCCGTAACTATCGCGGCTCGCTTCGCGCAGCGCATCGATCATCAGGCTCACGGCGGGCGACGGCAACCGGTCGGCGCGGGTGATCAGGCCGAAGTCGTCCATCTGGCAGTCCATCGCGAGCGGCAGGATCTCGATCATGCCGTGCGCGGCGTAGTAGCGCGCGACATCGTCGGTGAGCACCGCGATCATGTCGCTTTGCTCGAGCACGCGCGTGATGAAAAGGAGCGCCGCCGTCTCCACCAGGTTCGACGGCGGTGCGAGACTCGCGCGCTGGAACATCAGTTCGAACCGGTGCCGCAGCACGCTGCCCACGGGCGGCACGAGCCATGTCGCGCGCTGCGCGTCGGCAAGCGGGATCGGCGCGCCGCCCGCGAGCGGATGGCCGGGCCGCACCGCCGCGCACACCGGCTCGCTTGCGAGCGGTTCGTAGCGCAGCTGCACCTTGTCGTGCTCGGCGGACAGCCGGGCGATCACGATATCGAGCTTGTCTTGTCCGAGCCGCTCCAGCAGCGCGTTGCTCGCGTCGATCTCCACGGCGACGCGCAGGTTCGCATGCGTGCGCTTGACGGCCGCGACCGCCGCGGGCAGCACGCGCACGCCGGGCGACGTGATCGCGCCCACCGCCACATGGCCGAGACGCCCCGCCTTGAGCGCGCTCAATTCTTCCTGCGCCTGATCCAGGCTGCCGAGCACCGCGCGCGCGTGGCGGATCAGCGCGTCGCCATATAGCGTGGGCCGCATGCCGCGCGGCAGCCGCTCGAACAGCACCGCGCCGAGCGTATCCTCCAGCTCGCGCAGCAGCTTCGACGCGGCAGGCTGCGTGATGCTGAGCGCCGCCGCCGCGCGATGGATATTGCCTTCCTCGGCAAGCGCGACGACGAGCAGCAATTGCCGCGTTTTCAGACGGGTGCGCACATACCAAGGGCTCGTATCCAACATGACTCGACGCGCGCCGAACGCGCGGGCTAAGTGTTTATACCAATGCCGATAGCGATATCGATTGCATCCAATTTTTCATTGGAAGGTTATCAGACTTGTCCTTAGACTGGGCCGAATATTGAGATGACTCAGGCGAGACGATGTCGGAGACAAAACCCAAGCTGCGCTCCCAACAGTGGTTCGGCACCACGGACAAAAACGGCTTCATGTACCGGAGCTGGATGAAGAATCAGGGCATTCCCGATCACGAGTTCGACGGCCGGCCGGTTATCGGCATTTGCAACACGTGGTCCGAGCTGACGCCGTGCAACGCGCATTTTCGCAAGCTCGCCGAGCACGTGAAGCGCGGCATCTACGAGGCGGGCGGCTTTCCGGTCGAATTTCCGGTGTTCTCGAACGGCGAGTCGAACCTGCGGCCGTCGGCGATGCTCACGCGCAACCTCGCGTCGATGGATGTCGAGGAGGCGATCCGCGGCAATCCGATCGACGCCGTCGTGCTGCTGTGCGGCTGCGACAAGACCACGCCCGCCCTGCTGATGGGCGCGGCGAGCTGCGACGTGCCGGCGATCGTCGTCTCCGGCGGCCCGATGCTGAACGGCAAGCTCGACGGCAAGGACATCGGCTCGGGCACGGCCGTATGGCAACTGCACGAAGCGCTGAAGGCGGGCGAGATCGATCTGCACCGTTTTCTGTCGGCCGAGGCGGGCATGTCGCGCTCGGCCGGCACCTGCAACACGATGGGCACCGCGTCGACGATGGCCTGCATGGCCGAGGCGCTCGGCGTCACGCTGCCGCACAACGCGGCGATTCCGGCCGTCGATGCGCGCCGCTACGTGCTCGCGCACATGTCGGGCATGCGCATCGTGCAGATGGCGCTCGAGGATCTGAAGCTGTCGAAGATCCTCACGCGCGACGCGTTCGAGAACGCGATCCGCGTCAATGCGGCGATCGGCGGCTCGACCAATGCGGTGATCCACCTGAAGGCGATCGCCGGGCGCATCGGCGTGCCGCTCGCGCTCGAGGACTGGGTGCGCATCGGCCGCAACACGCCGACGCTCGTCGATCTGATGCCGTCGGGCCGTTTCCTGATGGAGGAGTTCTATTACGCTGGCGGGCTGCCCGCGGTGCTGCGCCGCCTCGGCGAAGGCGGGCTGCTTGCGCATCCGGATGCGTTCACCGTGAACGGCAAGACGCTGTGGGACAACGTGCGCGATGCGCCGATCCACAACGACGAAGTGATCCGCCCGCTCGAGCGGGCGCTCGTGCGCGACGGCGGCATCTGCATCCTGCGCGGCAATCTCGCGCCGCGCGGCGCGGTGCTCAAGCCGTCGGCGGCGACGCCCGCGCTGCTCAAGCATCGCGGCCGCGCGGTGGTGTTCGAGAACTTCGATCACTACAAGGCGACGATCGCCGACGAATCGCTCGACGTCGACGCGAACTCCGTGCTCGTGATGAAGAACTGCGGGCCGCGCGGCTATCCGGGGATGGCCGAGGTCGGCAACATGGGCCTGCCGCCGAAGCTGCTGCGTCAGGGCGTGAAGGACATGGTGCGGATCTCGGATGCGCGGATGAGCGGCACCGCATACGGCACGGTGGTGCTGCACGTCGCGCCGGAGGCCGCGGCGGGCGGCCCGCTCGCCGCGGTGCGCAACGGCGATTGGATCGAACTCGATTGCGAGGCCGGCAGACTGCATCTCGACGTCAGCGAAGACGAACTGCGCCGGCGGCTGGTCGACGCCGTCCCGCAGGCGGATGCGCAGCAGCACAACGGCGTGGGCGACGGCGGCTATGCGCGTCTTTATGTCGATCACGTGTTGCAGGCCGACGAAGGCTGCGATCTCGATTTCCTCGTCGGCATGCGCGGCGCCGCCGTGCCGCGTCACTCGCATTGAAGCGCGCGGCCAGCGCGCCAGGACGGAGAAACATCATGATGCAACCGAGCGGAGATCTGCTGATCGCGGGCGTCGCGCGGCGCGGCGAAGGCGAGCCGTTCCACGCGCTCGACGCGGCCACGGGCCGGCCGATCGCGCAGCCAACCTTTCACGGCGCGCAGCCGCGCGACGTCGACGACGCGTGCCGGCTCGCCGACGCGGCGTTCGATCCGTACCGCGCGCAGCCTGCCGACACGCGCGCGCGCTTTCTCGAAGACTGCGCCGCGCGCATCGAAGCGCTCGGCGACGCGCTGATCGAGCGCGCGGTGGCCGAGACCGGCTTGCCGCGCGCGCGTCTCGAAGGCGAGCGCGCGCGCACCGCGAATCAATTGCGGATGTTCGCCGCGCTCGTGCGCAGCGGCGACGCGCTCGACGCGCGAATCGAACCCGCGTTGCCCGAGCGTCAGCCGCCGCGCGCCGATCTGCGCTTTTGGCGGATCGGCGTCGGGCCGGTGGCCGTGTTCGGCGCCAGCAATTTTCCGCTCGCGTTTTCGGTGGCGGGCGGCGATACGGCCTCCGCGCTGGCGGCGGGCTGCCCGGTGATCGTCAAGGCGCATCCGGCGCATCCGGGCACCTCCGAGCTGGTCGGACGCGCGATTCAGCAGGCGGCCGCGGCCGCCGGCCTGCCGCCCGGCGTATTCGCGCTGCTGCATGACGCCGGCCATGACGTGGGGCGCGCGCTGGTCCGGCATCCGGCGATTCGCGCGGTCGGCTTTACCGGCTCGCGCTCGGGCGGCCTCGCGCTCGTCGAGCTTGCGGCGGCGCGCGCCGAACCGATTCCCGTCTACGCCGAGATGAGCAGCGTGAATCCGAACCTGCTGCTGCCCGGCGCGCTCGCCGCGCGCGCCGAGCCGCTCGCGCGCGCGTTCGTCGCGTCCGCGACGCTCGGCTGCGGGCAGTTCTGCACGAATCCCGGTTTGATGTTCGGCATCGCGAGCGACGGGTTCGAGCGGTTCGCCCGCGCCGCCGCGCAGGCATTCGGCGAGGCGCCGGCCGGTGTGATGCTGAGCCCCGGCATCCTGCGCGCGTATGAGCACGGCGTCGAGCGCCTCGCGCGGCATCCGGCCGTGACGACCCTCGCGCGCGGCGGCGCGGCGCCGGGGCGCGCGCAGGCGGCGCTGATGCGCGTCGGCGCGCGCGATTGGCTTGCCGATCGCACGCTCGGCGACGAGGTGTTCGGGCCGAGCAGCCTGCTCGTCGAATGCGCGAGCGCCGACGAGCTGCATGCGGCGCTGCACGGGCTGGAGGGGCAACTGACGATCACGCTGCATCTGGACGAAAGCGACGCCGAACTTGCGCGCGCGCTGCTGCCGCTTGCCGAGCGCAAGGCCGGCCGGGTGCTCGCGAACGGATTTCCGACCGGCGTCGAGGTATGCGACGCGATGGTCCACGGCGGCCCTTATCCGGCGACGTCCGATGGGCGCAGCACGTCGGTCGGCACGGCCGCGATCGAGCGCTTTTTGCGTCCGGTGTGTTACCAGGATCTGCCGGACGTGCTGCTGCCGCCGGCGTTGCGCGAAGCGAATCCGCTCGGCTTGCGTCGCCGTCGCGGCGGCAGACCGGAATCGACGGATTGATTGAACGGATGCAGCGCGCGGTGGCCGCAGGGCATCGGGCGAGCGGCCAGATGCGGGCATCGGCGGCGGATGGACAAAAAACCGTCGAAAGCACGGTTAACAGAACAGACGAAAAGCGGGCGAGCCGCCAGGCGGCGCAGCCCAAGGAGACGACATGACGAAAATGCAGCGCCGCGCGCGATGCCGGCGTTTTCCGTGCTCCGGTGCGCTCGGCGCGACCGGGGTATCCGACGCATCCCGCGCGTGGATTGCCGTTTCGCGGCAGTCCGCGCGTTATGAACGATTCGACGGCGCGCCCGCATCCGGCGCGCGAGCGGCGGCCGGCCGGCTTACCGGGCGCCTCGCGGCGCAGCGCCTGCAAGCCCGGGCACAGGCGCCCGCGTTCGTCATGGGAGCCGCGCGATGACGGCAAGCTTCCCCCGCTACCGCGGCGTGTTTCCCGTCGTGCCGACCACGTTTACCGAGACCGGCGCACTGGATCTCGTCAGCCAAAAGCGCGCCGTCGATTTCATGATCGACGCCGGCTCCGACGGCCTGTGCATTCTCGCGAATTTTTCCGAGCAGTTCTCGCTTGCCGACGACGAGCGCGACGTGCTCACGCGCACCGTGCTCGAACACGTCGCGGGCCGCGTGCCCGTGATCGTCACGACGTCCCACTACAGCTCGCGGGTCTGCGCGCAGCGCAGCCGTCGCGCGCAGACGCTCGGCGCGGCCATGGTGATGGTGATGCCACCTTATCACGGCGCGACGTTTCGCGTGCCCGACGCGCAGATTCATACGTTCTACGCGCATGTGTCCGACGCGATCGACATCCCGATCATGATTCAGGACGCGCCCGCCGCCGGCACCGCGCTGTCCGCGCCGCTGCTCGCGCGGATGGCCTGCGAGATCGAGCACGTCGCGTATTTCAAGATCGAGACGCCCGGCGCGGCCAACAAGCTGCGCGAGCTGATCCGGCTGGGCGGCGAAGCCGTCGAGGGGCCGTGGGACGGCGAAGAGGGCATCACGCTGCTGGCCGATCTGAACGCCGGCGCGACCGGCGCGATGACGGGCGGCGGCTTTCCCGACGGAATCCGCCAGATCGTCGATGCGCACCGCGACGGCCGCGCCGACGATGCGTTCACGCTCTATCAGTACTGGCTGCCGCTCATCAATCACGAGAATCGCCAAGCGGGCCTGCTGGCGGCGAAGGCGTTGATGAAGGAGGGCGGCGTGATCGCGTGCGAGCTGCCGCGTCATCCGATGCCGACGCTGTCGCCGCACACGCGCGCCGAGCTGATCGCGATCGCGCGGCGGCTTGACCCGCTCGTACTGCGCTGGGCGCAATGAATGCCGAAAGGGTCCATGCGATGAATGCGAACGAACGTCCGGCCGGAGCCGCAAGCCCACGCGATAGCCACGGCGCCTCGCCGCCGCGTTGCAAGATCGCGATCGTCGGCGTCGGCAAGATCGCGCGCGATCAGCATCTGCCCGCGATCGCCGGCAACGCCGGCTTTACGCTTGTCGCCGCCGCGAGCCGCCATGCGCGCATCGACGGCGTGCGTCACTACCCCGACCTCGACGCGTTGCTCGCCGCCGAGCCGGAGCTGGATGCCGTATCGCTGTGCACGCCGCCGCAAGTGCGTTACGCACAGGCGCGCGCGGCGCTGCTCGCCGGCAAGCACGTGATGCTGGAAAAGCCGCCGGGCGCGGGGCTGAGCGAGGTTGAAGCGCTGCGCGGGCTGGCGCGCGCGCAAGGCCGCACGCTCTTTGCGACTTGGCATTCGCGCTTTGCGAGCGCCGTCGAGCCGGCGCGCGAATGGTTGTCGCAACGCGCGATCCGCGCGGTGCGCGTGCGCTGGAAGGAGGATGTGCGGCGCTGGCACCCGGGCCAGCAATGGATCTGGGAGCCGGGCGGGCTCGGCGTGTTCGATCCCGGCATCAATGCGTTGTCGATCGTCACGCGCATTTTGCCGCGCGAACTCGTGCTGCGCGCAGCCACGCTGCTCGTGCCCGCCGATTGCTCGACGCCGATCGCCGCGCAGCTCGACTGCGTCGACACCGACGGCGTCCCAGTGCATGCCGAATTCGATTGGCGTCACGGTCCCGTCGAACAGTGGGAAATCGACGTGGACACCGACGATGCACGGCTGTCGATCAGCGAAGGCGGCCGGTGTCTTTCGATCGCTGGCCAGCCGGTGGAACTCGGGCCGCAGCGCGAGTATCCGGCGCTCTACGAACATTTCCGGCAATTGATCGCGGGGCGCGACGAAGATGTCGACGTGCGGCCGCTGCGCATCGTCGCCGATGCGTTTTTGCTTGGCGTGCGCGTCGAAACCGACGCGTTCGGCCGCTGATGCGAGCCGGCGCGCGAGCGCGGGTGCCTGCGCCGCTCGCGCACCGGCAATGAATTCGATATTTCAACCACAAACCTTGGAGACACACGATGATCAGCAAATTTCGCCGGCTCACGCTTCGCGCCGCTCTCGCCGCCGCGTGCGTGGCGCCGCTCGGCATGCAGGTGGCGGCGAGGGCGGATGCGCCCGTCAAGATCGGCTTTCTGGTGAAGATGCCGGAGCAGGCGTGGTTCATCAACGAGCAGAAGGCGGCGACCGCGCTCGGCAAGCAGGCCGGCTTCTCGGTCGTGAATATCGGCACGCCCGACGGCGAGAAGGTGCTCGCCGCCATCGACAATCTCGGCGCGCAAGGCGCGCAGGGCTTCGTGATCTGCGCGCCCGACGTGCGGCTCGGGCCGGCGATCGCCGCGCGCGCGAAGCGCTACAACATGAAGTTCGTCACGGTCGACGACCAGTTGGTCGATTCGGCCGGCAAGCCGCTCGCGGGCGTGCCGCATCTCGGGATGTCGGCATTCAAGATCGGCAACCAGGTGGGCGACGCGATCTCGGACGAGATGAAAAAGCGCGGCTGGAAGCCTGAGGAGGTCGGCGCGCTGCGCATCACCGATTACGAGCTGCCCACGGCGAAGCTGCGCACCGACGGCGCGACGCAGGCACTGCTCGCGCGCGGCTTCAAGAAGGACAACATCTTCGACGCGCCGCAAAAGACCACGGACGACGAAGGCGGCTTCAACGCGGCGTCGCCCGTGCTCGCGCAGCATCCGAACATCAAGCAGTGGGTGATCTTCGCGCTCAACGAGGAGACCGTGCTCGGCGCCGTGCGCGCGACCGAGCAACTGCATATTCCGGCGGCGAGCGTGATCGGCGTGGGAATCAACGGTGCGGGCGAGGCGTTCGCCGAATTTCAGAAAAAAGAGCCGACGGGCTTTTTCGGCACGATCGCGGTCAGCTCGACGAACCACGGCAAGGCGAGCGCACAGAACCTGGTGGATTGGATTCGCAACGGCAAGCAGCCGCCCGCCGACACGCAAACCACCGGCAAGCTGATGACGCGCGAGAACTGGAAGGCGGTGCGGACCGAGCTTGGCATTTGAGCGGTGGTTTTCCGGCGCCGCGGCGGCGGATGAGCGTGCGCGCGGCGCAGTGGTGGAAGCACCCGGCCGGGCAATGGCCCAGCAATGAAACGGCGTGGAGAGGGAGCGGTGCAGGCGCTTGAAGCGGTACGTCGACGGAAGCGTCCGGCGATGAAACGGCGGGGCGATGAAACGGCGGGGCGATGAAACGGCGGGGCGATGAAACGGTGAGGCGATGAAACGGCATGAACAATGAAACGGCACGGGCGATGAAACGGCGAGGCGATGAAACGGTGAGGCAATGAAACAGCGTGAGCGACGAAACGAAAAACGCGATGACTGAAACGACGACCAGCGCGGCGCGCGCCGCGTATCTCGAACTCGACGGCATCACCGTCAGCTTTCCGGGCGTGCGCGCGCTCGACCGGGTTTCGCTCGACGTGCGCGCAGGCGAAGTGCACGGCCTGATGGGCGAGAACGGCGCGGGCAAATCGACGCTGCTCAAGGTGCTCTCCGGCGTGAATCAGCCGAAGGAAGGCACGCTGCGCGTGGCGGGCGTCGAGCAGCGCTTTGCAAGCACGCGCGCCGCGCTCGACGCGGGCATCGCGATCATCTATCAGGAATTGCATCTCGTCCCCGAGCTGAGCGTCGCCGAAAACCTGATGCTCGGGCAGTTGCCTAGCCGCTTCGGCGTGCTCGACGAGAAAGCGCTCGTCGCGCGCGCGCTCGGCGAGCTTGAGCGTCTGGGCGAGCGCATCGATCCGCGCACGCTGGTCAAGGCGCTGTCGATCGGTCAGCGCCAGATGGTCGAGATCGGCAAGGCGCTGATGCGCGATGCGCGCGTGATCGCGTTCGACGAGCCCACCAGCTCGCTGTCCGCGCGCGAAACCGAGCGCCTGTTCCGGATCATCGGCACGCTGCGCGACGAAGGCCGCGCGATTATCTACGTCACGCACCGGATGGACGAAGTCGACGCGCTGTGCGACCGCGTGACGGTGTTCCGCGACGGCCGGCGCATCGATACGTTCGATTCGATCGCGACGCTCGATCGCCGCCGGCTGATCAGCGCGATGGTGGGCCGCTCCATCCATGACGTGTACGGCTATCGTCCGCGCGCGGCCGGCGACGTGCTGATCGAAGCCAAGGGGCTGCTCGGCCCGGGGCTGGCCGAGCCGGTGTCGTTTGCCGCGCGGCGCGGCGAGATCGTCGGATTTTTCGGGCTCGTCGGCGCGGGGCGCTCGGAGCTGATGAAGCTGCTGTATGGCGCGACGCGCGCGAGCGCGGGTCACATCGAACTGAACGGCAAGCGTGTCACGTTCGCAAGCCCGCGCGACGCGGTGCGCGCCGGCGTCGCGCTGTGCCCGGAGGACCGCAAGCAGGAGGGGATCGTCGCGATCGCATCGGTTGCCGACAACCTGAACATCAGCGTGCGCCGCCATTTCAGCCCCGCGCGCGTGCTGCTCGACACGCGCCGCGAGCGCGCGCTCGCGCGCGACTACATCGCGAAGCTCGCGATCAAGACACGCGACGGCGATACGCCGATCGGCACGCTGTCGGGCGGCAACCAGCAGAAAGTGATTTTGTCGCGCTGGCTCGCCGAGCGTATCGACGTGTTTCTGATGGACGAGCCCACGCGCGGCATCGACGTGGGCGCGCGCGCCGAGATCTACAACCTGCTGTACGAACTCGCGCAAGCGGGGCGCGCGGTGGTGATGGTGTCGAGCGATCTCGCCGAAGTGATCGGCGTGTCGGATCGCATCGTCGTGATGCGCGAGGGGCGCATTGCCGGCTGCGTGCCGAAAGCGCAGGCGAGCCCCGACGAACTGATCCGGCTTGCGTTGCCGCAATGACGCGCGCCGTGGCCGCTACGTCGCGCCGCGCGGCCGGACCGAACCTTGAATGAATGGATGAACCTGAAATGAGTCAAGCGATGCAACCTCAGCGCACCTCCTCTGTCACCGAAGCCGCCGCGCCGCGCGTGCGCGTGTGGGACGCGATCAACCGGTCGGGCATCGTCGTGGTGTTCATCGTGCTGTTCGCGGTGCTCTGCGCCGTGGTGCCCGATTTCCTCACCGTGCGCAACATCCAGGGATTGCTGCTGTCGGTCACGCTGATCGGCTCGATCGCCGTCACGATGATGTTCGTGCTCGCGCTCGGCGAGGTCGATTTGTCTGTCGCGTCGATCGTCGCGTTCTCCGGCGTCGTCGCATCCACGGTCATCACGCAGTCGCACAGCGTGCTGCTCGGGGTGGCCGCGGGCGTGCTCGCGGGCGGTGCGGTGGGCCTCGTGAACGGCGTGCTGATCGCGCGCTTCGAGATCAATTCGCTGATCGCGACGCTCGCGATGATGGAAGCCGTGCGCGGCCTCGCGTTTCTGACGTCGAACGGCGACGCCGTGATGATTTCCGAGGAACGCTTCTTCGATCTCGGCGGCGGCTCGTTCCTCGGCATTTCGTATCCGATCTGGAGCAATATCGTCGGCTTTGCCGTGTTCGGCTTTCTGCTGAAGAAGACCGTGTTCGGCAAGAACGTGCTTGCGGTCGGCGGCAATAGCGAGGCCGCACGGCTCGCGGGGCTGCCGGTCACGCGGATCAAGATCGCCGTGTTCGTGCTGCAGGGGCTCGTGACGGGCTTCTCCGGCGTGATGCTCGCGTCGCGCATGAGCTTGGGCGATCCGAAGACGTCGGTCGGGCTCGAACTCGGCGTGATTTCCGCGTGCGTGCTGGGCGGCGTGTCGCTCACGGGCGGCGTCGCGACCATCTCGGGCGTGCTGGTGGGGGTGCTCATCATGGGGGCGGTGCAGGACGCGATGAGCTTGATGAACGTGCCGACGTTCTATCAATACCTGATTCGCGGCGGCATTCTGCTGCTCGCCGTGCTGTTCGACCGGTTCCGCCGCAGTCGGCGGGCGGTCTGATCCGCGCGGCGCGGCGCCGACGCGGCGTGCGGAAAAACAGGCCGCGCCGGGGTGCGGACGGCGCGGCCCTGCCCTGTATGGATAACGACTACATAGGAGACAGATCATGAAATCCATCAAGCGGTTCGTGTTCGGCGCGCTGGTCGGTTCGGCGCTGGCGGTGAGTGCCGTGGCATCGGCGCAGGACAAGCCGATCACCGTTGGGTTTTCGCAGGTGGGCGCCGAGAGCGCGTGGCGCACGGCCAATACGGTGTCGGTGAAAAACGCGGCGAAGGACGCCGGCATCACGCTCAAATTCTCCGACGCGCAACAAAAGCAGGAGAACCAGATCCGCGCGATCCGCTCGTTCATCGCGCAGAAGGTCGACGTGATCGCGTTCTCGCCGGTCGTCGAATCCGGCTGGGAGCCGGTGCTGACCGAGGCGAAGGCGGCGCATATTCCGGTGATTCTGACCGACCGCGCGATCGACGTGAAAGACAAATCGCTGTACGTCACGATGATCGGCTCCGATTTTCTCGAGGAAGGGCGGCGGGCGGGCCGCTGGCTCGAGGAGCGCTACAAGGCCGACGCGGGCCCCGTCAATATCGTCGAGCTGCAGGGCACCGTCGGCTCGGCGCCCGCCAACGATCGCCACGCGGGCCTGATGGAAGTGATCCGCAACGATCCGAAGTTCAAGATCATCGCGTCGCAAAGCGGCGATTTCACGCTCGCCGGCGGCAAGCAGGTGATGGAAGCGTTCGCGAAGAGCTACGGCAAGCAGATCAACGTCGTCTACGCGCACAACGACGACATGGCGCTTGGCGCGATTCAGGCGATGGAGGAAGCGGGCATCAAGCCGGGCAAGGACGTGAGCGTCGTGTCGTTCGATGCGACCAAGGGCGGCTTCCAGGCGATGGTCGCCGGCAAGATCAACGTCGATGTCGAGTGCAGCCCGCTGCTTGGCCCGCAATTGATGAGCGCGGTGAAGGATGTGGTCGCGGGCAAGCCGCTGCCCAAGCGCATCGTGACGAACGAGACGGTGTTCCCGATGAACGTGGCCGCGCAAGTGCTGCCGAGCCGCAAGTATTGAAGCCGAAGCGCAGGCGTCTCACGCGCGCGCCGGGCGCCGGCGCGCTTGCCTGGCCAAGACGGCCGGCTTCTTCACCCTTGAGGTTTGCTTCGACATGACGCGTGCTCCTGTGCTCGAGATGATCGGCATCGACAAAACCTTCCCCGGCGTGAGCGCGCTGCGGCGCGTGAGCCTGTGCCTCGCGCCGGGCGAGATTCATGCGTTGATGGGGCAGAACGGCGCCGGCAAGTCGACGCTCATCAACGTGCTGACGGGCGTGTGCGCGCACGATGCCGGCGAGATTCGCCTCGACGGCCGCCCGGTGCGCTTCGCCACGCCGCGCGAGGCCGAGGCGGCGGGCATCCAGACGATTTACCAGGAAGTGAATCTGTGCCCGAATCTGTCGGTCGCGGAGAACATCTTCGCCGGCCGGCAGCCGACCAGGCGCGGCGCGATCGACTGGCGGACGATTCACGCGCGCGCGCGCGAGGCGCTCGCGAATCTGAAGCTGTCGATTGACGTCGCGCGCTCGCTCGACGCCTATCCGATCGCCGTCCAGCAGATGGTGGCGATCGCGCGGGCGGTGTCGGTCGACGCGCGCGTGCTGATTCTCGACGAGCCGACATCGAGCCTCGACGACGGCGAGGTCGCACGGCTCTTCGATGTGCTGCGCCGGCTGAAGCAAGCGGGGCTCGCGATTCTGTTCGTCACGCATTTTCTCGAACAGACCTATGCGATTTCCGATCGCATTACGGTGCTGCGCAACGGCGAGCGCGAGGGCGACTATCCGGCCAGCGAGCTGAGCGTCGAGCAGCTCGTCGCGAAGATGACGGGCCGCGAGCCGGCGGGC
>NZ_FXAN01000048.1 GCF_900176645.1 Burkholderia singularis | reverse complement strand
CATGCGTGTCGATCGATCGGGCCGCAAGGCGGACAGTCGATCGACACGCCATTGCATGCTGCCGCACCGCATCGTGCCACCGCGCGGCGCAACGGGCGGCAGGTGACGAACCGCGCCGGTGCGGCGCGCTGCCGGTTCGCCGGCCTTGGTTCGCCGTTCGCCGTTCGCCGTTCGCCGTTCGCCGTTCGCCGTTCGCCGTTCGCCGTTCGCCGTTCGTCTTTCGTCTTTCGTCTTTCGTCTTTCGTCTTTCGTCTTTCGTCTTTCGCCGCCAGCGTACTGACTTACCGCACTGCCGCAGCCGCCCCCGACGCGGAAGCGGGAGCCGGCACGGCCCGCTCGTTCGACGGCATCGCAGCCGGGCCGCGCGCGTCGACGGGCAGCCGCACCGTGCGCACCGTCCCGTTGCCGAGCGGAAAGTCGGCAAGCGCCGCGCGGGCCAGGTACGGCATCGCCTGCAGCAGCGACGCCCCGTCGCCCGCATTGCGTGCGGAGACGTTATAGACCTCCTTGCCCGTCGCGCGCTCGGAGATCCGGATGTCGAGCGTGCGCTCGAAGATCTGGTAGGTCTGATTCACATAGCCCGCCGGAAACGGCCCCCACGGACCATACGGCCCCCAGGGTCCGCCGCGCCAATACGGGCCGGGGCCGAACCACGGATCGTAATAGACCGGCTGCGGCACGCTCACCCAGTTGCTTTTGATCCCATACGAAAGCCCAACGAGGTAGCGCGCGTCCTTCGCCTGCACCCGGTTGAACGCATAGGCCGACAGTTCGTTGCCGACGAGCTGCTCGTAAGTCGCCTGCTCCAGGCTGTTCTGCTGTTCGGCGCTCCGGCTGAACGCGTAGGTGCGCGCCGCATCGTTGCCGTTCCAGCTCGAGAACGCGGTGACCTGTGTCGTCACATAAGACGTGCAGCCGGACAGCAGCACGAGCGTCACGCCCGCGAACCCGATGGCGCCGCGGGCGGTTGAGTAGCGTTTCATGTTCGTCCTCTTGATCGATGGTCGCACGCCGGCGGCAGCGCAGCCCGGCAATGATGGAAATGATCGGATCATAGCCGCCGCGCGGACGTCGCGCCGATAATACGCAGACTGTCCGCGCGGGCGAAAAGTTCGGCCGCCCAGCGTGGGCGAAGGCTTTGTACAATGAGCGTTTCATCGCCGCCGCGCCCGTGCGCGCAAGCGCCCGCCCTTCTCTTACCACCCATGATCGCCATGTCCGAAACCGCCGCTCCTTCCGCCGTGATCCGCCGTAGCGACTATACGCGCCCCGCGTTCCTGATCGACGCCGTCGCGCTCGAATTCGACCTCGCACCCGCCCGCACGCGCGTGCGCAACACGATGCGCGTGCGCCGCAATCCGGACGCCGCCCGCGCACCGCACCTCGAACTGATGAGCGAGGCGCTCGAATTCGCCGGCGCATGGATCGACGGCGCACCGCATGCCGCCGCGCGCGCGCACGAGCATGGCCTGACGGTGGAAAACGTGCCCGACGCGTTCGAGCTGACCATCGACAGCGTGTGCGCGCCCGAGTCGAACACGACGTTGTCCGGCCTTTATGTCTCGAGCGGCAATTTCTTCACGCAGTGCGAGGCGGAAGGCTTCCGGCGGATCACCTACTTCATCGACCGCCCCGACGTGATGGCGACGTATACGGTTACGCTGCGCGCGGACAAAACCGGGTATCCGGTGCTGCTGTCGAACGGCAATCTCGTCGATTCGGGCGACCTGCCCGACGGCCGCCACTACGCGAAATGGGAAGACCCGTTCAGAAAGCCGAGCTATCTGTTCGCGCTCGTCGCGGGCAAGCTGGTCGCGCTCGAGGAGAAAATCACGACCGGCTCCGGGAAGGAAAAGCTGCTGCAGGTCTGGGTCGAGCCGCAGGATCTCGACAAGACCCGCCATGCGATGGATTCGCTGATCCATTCGATCCGCTGGGACGAAAAGCGCTTTGGCCTCGAACTCGATCTCGACCGCTTCATGATCGTCGCCGTCGGCGACTTCAACATGGGCGCGATGGAAAACAAGGGGCTCAACATCTTCAACACGAAGTACGTGCTCGCGAATCCGCAAACGGCAACGGACGTCGATTTCGCGAACATCGAATCGGTGGTCGGCCACGAGTATTTCCATAACTGGACGGGCAACCGCGTAACCTGCCGCGACTGGTTCCAGTTGAGCCTGAAGGAAGGGCTGACCGTATTCCGCGACCAGGAATTCTCCGCCGACATGGCCGCGGGCGACGACCTCGACGCCGCCGCGCGCGCGGTCAAACGCATCGAGGACGTGCGCGTGCTGCGCCAGCTCCAGTTCGCCGAGGACGCGGGCCCGATGGCACACCCGGTGCGGCCCGAGAGCTATGTCGAGATCAACAACTTCTACACGATGACCGTCTACGAGAAAGGCGCGGAAGTCGTGCGGATGTACCAGACGCTGTTCGGCCGCGACGGGTTCCGCAAGGGAATGGACCTGTACTTCAAGCGCCACGACGGCCAAGCCGTCACCTGCGACGACTTCCGCCACGCGATGGCCGACGCGAACGGCCGCGATCTCGCGCAATTCGAGCGCTGGTACAGCCAGGCCGGCACGCCGCGCGTAACAGTCAGCGCCGAATACGACGCCGCCGCGAAACGCTATTCGGTCACGCTCACGCAAGGCTACAGCGATGCCGCGCGCGACGCTCGGAAGGGGCCGCTGCTGATTCCGTTCGCGATCGGCCTGATCGATGCCGACGGCCGCGATCTGCCGCTGCGGCTCGAAGGCGAAGCGGCCGCGTCCGGCACGACACGCGTGCTCGAGCTGACCGAAACCGCGCAGACGTTTACGTTCGTCGATGTCGCCGCCGCGCCGCTGCCGTCGCTACTGCGCAACTTCTCGGCGCCGGTGATCGTCGAGTACGACTATCGCGACGACGAACTTGCATTCCTGCTCGCCCACGACAGCGATCCTTTCAACCGCTGGGAAGCGGGCCAGCGGCTCGCGACGCGCACGCTGCTGGCGCTCGCCGCGCGCGCAGCCGTCCAGCAGCCGCTCGCGCTCGACGACACGTTCGTCGCCGCATTCAAGCGCGTGCTGAACGACGACGCGCTGTCGCCCGCATTTCGCGAGCTGGCGCTGACGCTGCCGTCCGAGGCGTATCTCGCCGACCAGATGAACGAAGCCGATCCGGCCGCCGTTCACCGCGCGCGCCAGTTCGTGCGCCGCGAGCTGGCGGCCGCGCTGCGCGCCGACTGGCTCGCTGCCTACGAACGCCACGCGACGCCGGGCGATTACGCGCCGACGCCCGACGCCGCCGGCCGTCGCGCATTGAAGAATCTCGCGCTTGCGTATCTCGCCGAGCTTGACGATCCGGCCGACGCAGTCCGGCTCGCGCACGCGCAATACGACGCCGCGAACAACATGACGGACCGCGCGGCCGCGCTCGGCGCGCTGCTGTCCGCCGCCGCGGGTTCGACATCGGCCGCCCAGCCGGCCGAGCGCGCGCTCGACGATTTCTATCGCCGCTTCGAGCACGAGGCACTCGTGATCGACAAGTGGTTCTCGATGCAGGCAACGCGTCGCGGCACGCCCGAGCATCCGACGCTCGATACCGTGCGCAAGCTGCTCGAACATCCCGCGTTCAACCTGAAGAATCCGAACCGCGCACGCGCGCTGATCTTCGGCTTCTGCTCGGCGAACCCGGCGCAGTTCCACGCGCCCGACGGCTCCGGCTATGCATTCTGGGCTGATCAGGTGCTCGCGCTCGATGCGTTGAATCCGCAAGTCGCCGCGCGGCTCGCGCGCGCGCTCGAGCTGTGGCGCCGCTACATACCCGCGCTGCGCGAGCCGCGCGGCGACTTGCGGATTCAACGCATCGAGCGCGAGCACCTGATCAGCCCAGAATGCATAGCCGGAGCCGTCGGGCGC
>NZ_FXAN01000041.1 GCF_900176645.1 Burkholderia singularis | reverse complement strand
GTTTGCTATCCTGTTCGGAGAGCGATTTATGCAGGCGCGCGGATAACGTGCCGTTCAACCGCCTCGCCCACAAAAATGCGGACAGGTTCTGCCTTTGCGGCAACACGCCGAAGGAATACAATCCCGCCACACTCTCGCCACAGCGAGAGTGCAGCAGACATGCATCCGATCCTAACCAAGCGGTTAACGCGAAATTGTAAGTCCCTGAATAAGCGAAGAATTCTGGCCCGCCCTACACGATTCGAACGTGTGACCTACGGCTTAGAAGGCCGTTGCTCTATCCAACTGAGCTAAGGGCGGTCGGAGAACGACAACGCAGTTGAAATCGAAGTCGCCAGAAGAAACAACAAGAAGCGCGCAGCGCGAGAACAAAAACCCTCTATCCAGACGCATCTCGGGCCCGGTAAAACCGAGCCCGAAATTATACCCGATCGCCACGACAATCGGGGCCACCCTGTTACGGGCGCATTAAACCGGTTGCGGATGGAACAGGAACCAGCCAAGACAGAACAACCCGGCCAGCACGCAATAAAGACCAAACGCGGCAAGCCGCCCGCGCCCTTCGAAATAGCGCATCAGGAACCGCACGCTCAGATAAGCGGCGATCGCCGTCAACACGCCGCCCAACAGCGCGTCGGCAAGCTGGCCGGGCGCATGAAGCAGCTTCGGCAGTTCGAGCACGCCGGCCGCGAAAATGATCGGCGTGCCAAGCAGGAAAGAGAATTCCGCCGCCTTCTCCGCCGTCAGCCCCGCCAGATTGCCGGCGATCATCGTGAGGCCGCTGCGGGAAAAACCCGGAATCAGCGCTCCCACCTGCGCTAGGCCAACGAAAAATGCTTGCTTGAACGTCAGTTTTTCGGGCGGGCGATGTACGCTCGCCCGCTGCAACCGATCGCCGATCCACAGCAAGATGCCGTTGACGATCAGCGCAATCGCGACGATCCGCAGATCGTGGAACACCCGCTCGATGCGCTTCTCGAGCAGCAATCCGACGAGCCCTGCCGGAATCGTGCCGATGATGAGCGCCCACATCATATGGCCATCGTCGTTCTTGCGCCCATTGAGCGAAGCGAAAAAACCGGCGATCAGCGCAAGCCAGCGGTCACGGAAATACCAGAGAAGCGCAAATGCGGTGCCCAAATGCAGCGCAACGAGAAACGGCAGCAGCTGCGGCGCATGCTTGTCGATATGCATGCCGAAGATGGCGGGCACGAGCAATGTGTGCCCGAGGCTGCTGACAGGAAAGAGTTCGGTTACGCCCTGCAGGACGCTCAGAAATACCAGAAACCAAAGGCTCACGCGTCGGTCCTTTTATCGGAGAGATTAAGCGAGGAAAACCGGCGGAAACGGCGTAGCATGCACTCGACGCCGCACCACCCCAGAAAACCGCGCCCCGATTATGCCGAGCGTGAATGACTGCGCCAAGGCGTTTGGCGCAAATCAGGCATCCAGCCAACAGCCGGATACATTCTCACATGATTTGAAAGCACTTCGAAAGCACATATCAATCAAAGTGACTGCTTCCAGGCACAAAAACGGTCAGATCAACGGCCGACTTTGTAGAAGAACAGCACCGTGCTGCCGGTGAACATCCCGAAAAGCGTGAGAGCCATCGCAGTTGCCAGATCCATAGTGAGTTCTCCAAGGTAAATCTTGATACGGCACGATATAAAGATGACCGGTTGACGTCATTGTCCTTACGGATGACGTTCTTTGACATTCTCGATTTCCCGTACA
This sequence comes from Burkholderia singularis, assembly GCF_900176645.1. Taxonomy (GTDB): domain Bacteria; phylum Pseudomonadota; class Gammaproteobacteria; order Burkholderiales; family Burkholderiaceae; genus Burkholderia; species Burkholderia singularis. Next base: position 85,571 of record NZ_FXAN01000041.1, on the reverse strand, counting down.
TCGCCTCCCGTCATCCGCCGTACCGACAGCTCGCCCAACAACCCCGCACGATCCGCTATTCTTAGTAATCCAACCCCCAATAAAGCGTCAACGCGCGTCATCATGCCCACTTTCCAGAATCAACCCATTCTTGAACTTGCCGACGGCGCATCGCTCGCGCGCATCGCGCCTCAGGCAGGCGGACGGCTCCTGTCTTGGAGCGTCGACGGCGAAAGCGTCGTGTTCTGGCCCGAATCGGCAGATTGGTCGCGCCCCGCCAAGGTCCGCGGCGGCAATCCGCTGCTGTTCCCGTTTCTCGGCCGCCATCGGGCAGACGGCCAGATAGGCCGGTGGCGCGACCGCGACGGCATCGTGCGCGATCTGCCGATGCACGGCTTCGCTCGCGACCTGCCGTTCAGCGCGCATCCCGATGCCGACAGCCGCGGCGTGACGCTGACGCTCGAAAGCAGCAGCGTCACGCGCGACGGTTATCCGTTCGAATTCCGTTTCGAGGCAAGCTACCGGCTCGCCGATGCGCACACGCTGGACGTCGCCTTGACGACGTCCAATCTGGGTCAAACGCCGCTGCCGTACTACGCAGGCCATCATTTCTACTTTGCGCTGCCGCATGGCGAACGCGCGTCGACGACACTCGCGCTGCCGCCCGCACAGATTCGCCGTCAGCTCGACGACGGCTCGATCAGCCCGCCCGAGCCCGGCACGCCGCTTTATACGCTGGACGATTCGAGCATCATCGACCGCTTTCACTGCGTCGAGCCCGATCGCGCGCCCGTCCAGCCGGTTCGCATCGCGATGCCCGGCCGTCACACGATCGAGATCGATCTGAACCGGCCCGGCTCGGTGCCGTGGTACGCCGTCACGACATGGACCGAAGCGCCCGAATCGGACTTCTACTGCGTCGAGCCGTGGCTCGGCCTGCCGGACGCGATCCACAACGGTCTTGGTCTTCGCACCGTCGCGCCCGGCGTGACCGAAACCGCGGCGTTGCGTATCCGCGTCACGCGTTGAGTTGACACGGCGCATATTGCGCCGTCCGGGCGCGTCATTCGCATCAGGCCGCCCGCCGGGGCATGCGCCCTGCTCACAACGATCGGCGGCGACGCACCTGCCAAGCAGCGAACAGCGTGCATCGATCGAAGAGCCACCCGCCACGCTCGCGGTATGGGACGCCCCGCTGGCGCCGCGCCCCTACTCGCCCATACGCGCCCCCCCCCGCGCCCTCGCAAGTGCGTCTCTCCACTCGACCCATGCCAACCCCCGTGGCCGTATGTCAGCGCCCGCGCATATCGAACGCAAAGCCGCGTACCCGTTGCCGAACCCGTTAAAATCAGATGTTTTTGTCCCTGCTGTCGCGCCGTCGCGGCAGTGCTTGCGAGGTTCAATGTTGGTGAAAACAACGAGACGGCTCGTCGTCGCATCGCTTGCCGTGCTGCTTGCCGCTTGCGGTTCGGCCCCTGTCGGCCCCGGTTTCTATCGGGTCGAGCGCGGCGACACGCTGAATAAAATCGCGCGTTCGAACGGGCAATCGGTCGCGAACATCGTCCGCTGGAATCAGATTTCGAATCCGGACGCGATAGAAGTCGGCCAAGTGCTGCGTGTTGCGCCGCCATCGGGCGCCGCGTCGAAGGCCGCTACAGGCGGCACGGCCCGAAGTTCGGGCCGCACGGCATCGGCTTCGTCATCTGCGTCAGCGGTCAAGCCCCCATCGAGCATCTCGCTCGTCTGGCCCGCGGCTGGCAACGTGGTTCGCTCATTCGACGGCTCGCAGTCCAAAGGCATCGACATCGCGAACACGGCGGGCACGCCGGTTGTCGCGGCAGCGGCCGGCACGGTCGTGTATGCGGGCAACGGGCTGCGCGGCTACGGCAACCTGCTGATCATCAAACACAATGCGGATTTTCTGACATCCTACGCGCACAACCGCACACTGCTCGCGAAGGAAGGAGAAACGGTCGCGCAAGGGCAAAAGATCGCGGAGATGGGCGATACCGACAACAACCGCGTCGCGCTGCATTTCGAGCTGCGCTACAGCGGCCGTCCGGTGGATCCGGCGCGCTATCTGCCATTGCGCTGACGCGCCCGCATGCGCATACACGCAACGCCGCGCGCGGCAACGACCGCCGCGTGCGCCGGCAGGATGAAGGCGATCGAAAAAAGCTCAGCGTTTGCGCAACCGGCCGGAAAGCGGATCGACACGGCAAGCAAACGCCACCAGCGCGCCAATCCCGACTACGCTGAGCCCCGTAGCTATCAGAATCAGGTCCATGATCGTATCTATTGTTGGTAAGTCGATCATACGCAGCATTTATGGTTTTCGCATGAAGGTGTTTCCCCAGTAACGGCGCGAAAGATGGCGCCTGATCCATCGTTTCGTTGTCCTGTGCACTGACATGGCGCACAGTCCGCGCAATCGGAAATCCACGATGCCGCCCGTGCCGGCCGCCATGCCGATCCCGTCGCACGCTTCGTCCCGCGCCTGCCCGCCATCGCGCCGATACCAGCGCCAATGAACCGACGAAAGCGGCCGCATCGTGCCGCGCGGCGACGCGACCGCCTGCACCGTCACGCGCCGGACGCGCGACGAACCGAAGGATGCCTCCAATCGTTTCGCAAACGGCTTTGCTCGCGCGGACGTGAAACGCGGCAAGCGGATCGGCATTCCGCGCGCGGCGCACTCAAACGGCAATCGCGCACCGGTCGGCGTATCAGATCGATGCGATAGCAGCCTTGCTGGTAATGTCGTGCGCGCTGTTCGGCGCGCGCGCCCGCATTGCGTCTGGGCAGCAACTGCGCGGCCGCGCCTGTTACCGCTCGCGCCGACCGTCAGAAAACCGTGCGCGCCGCGCGCATCGCCACCGTCTCCCGCGACGATCGATTGCGTCGATGCAGAAAGTACGAAAGCTCGACTCGCCCCGCACATCAGCATCCATGCGAAATCGCGCGTGCCGACGATTTGCCGATAAACGCAACCGCGACGATCGTCCGCGCGGTCGCTGCGCAAGCTGAGCGACCCAAAGCGCCACTGTGTCGTTTGCGGCCGTCGGCAAACGCGCGCATATGCCGCACATCCTATCTATCCCAGCGATTGCCGGCGCCATCGCATTTCGCCCGACTGACCGAACGGCCGACTCTCGAGCCCCGCACGAATGGTTTATAGTGGCGCTCACCGTAGTCAGTTCAATCTCCATCCGATGTCTTCAAACGCTTCGTCCGCCGACGCGCAACACAGTCCGCTGTATCTGAAACTTCTTGGCGAAACCGCGAAGATCGACTGGTGCGATCTCGAACGCTTCTTTGCGCAAGGCAAGCTGCTGTCCGTGGCGCGCGATCTCGATCTCGTGAGCATCGCCGAGGCGATTGCCCGCGACGATAAGGATCAGGTCGCCCGCTGGCTCGCCGCGGGCCATGTCGAACGGATGCAGACGGACACCGCGCAGGATTACGCGGCGCGCACACCCGAGCTGTGGGCGGTCGTCGTATCGCCTTGGGTGTGCGTACAAGAGCGCGGGTAACGCGGCAATGTCCGCCCCCGACCGCCCCGGCAACGGCCTCGGGCCCCGCACCGGGGCAAACTGGCACCGCCGCGTGCTCGGCCTCGCGTTGCCGATCATCGCGGCCAATCTTACTCAACCGATCCTCGGCGCGGTCGATACGGCCGTCGCAGGCCATCTGAATGGCACGCAATATCTCGGCGGCGTCGCGCTCGGCGGGCTCTTCTTCAATTTCGTGTACTGGGGCTTCGGTTTCTTGCGCATGGGCACAACGGGGCTTGTCGCGCGGTCATACGGCGCCAACGATCTCGCGGCAATCCGCATCGACGTGCTACGCGCGCTGTTGCTCGCATTCGCGCTCGGCGCAACGGTGCTCGCGCTGCAAACGCCGCTCGTCACGTTCGCGTTCGCCGCGCTCGGCGGTAGCCACGCCGTGCGCGCGACAGCCCTCGAATACACGCATGCGCGCATCTGGGCTGCTCCGTTCGCGCTCGCGAACTACGCGATACTCGGTTGCCTGCTCGGCATGCAGCGCGTGCGGCTGGCGCTCGCCATCCAGGTGTTCGTCAATGTCGTCAACATCGGTGCGGTGCTGCTCTATGTGTACCGTTTCGATTGGGGCGTCGCAGGCATCGGCGCCGCGACGGCGACGGCCGACATCGCGGGGTTCGCGCTCGGCGCGCTGCTGCTTGGCCGGCTGAGCCCGCCCGGCCTGCCGCGCATCGAGCGCGCGCAGCTGTTCGACCGTGCAGCGTTGATGCGGCTCGTCGCACTCAACCGCGACATCTTTATCCGCACGCTATGCCTGCTGTCGGCGTTCGGCTGGTTTGCGCATCTCGGCGCGCGGCAAGGCGACACGACGCTCGCCGCAAACGCACTGCTACTGAATCTGCAGACTTTCATGGCATACGGCCTGGACGGCTTCGCGCATGCCGCGGAAGCGCTGGTAGGCGCGGCAGCGGGCGCGCGCGATCGCGGCGCGTTCGGTCATGCACTGCGCACGACGTTCGTCTGGGCGGGGCTCGGTGCAGCCGGATTCGCGCTCGTCTACTGGAGCGCTGGCGGATGGATCGTCGCCCAGTTGACCGACCAACCGTCGATTCGCGACATGGCCGGGCGTTATTTGCCGTGGGCAGCGTTGTCGCCTGTGATTTCGGTATGGGGCTTCATGCTCGACGGCGTCTTCATCGGCGCGACGTACACCCGAGCGTTGATGCGTGCGATGGCGATATCGTTCGCGCTGTTCGTCGCGGCAACGCTCGCGCTAGTCGGCCCATTCGGCAATCATGGGCTCTGGGCCGCACTGCTGATTTTCATGGGCGCACGCGGCATGACGCTCGCCCGGTACCTCCCGGCCCTGACGAGAGCGATTGCCGATGATCCGCCTTCCCGCGGATTCGCCGCCGTCGCCGACTGACACCCGGCACGCCAACGCCCGCTGCGTGCGGTACTTCATACCGCCCGATACGCCGCGCTTCGCGGCATCCGCCGCCGGAACACGGCGCACCACAACCTCGCCGCTCCAGCGCGCCGGCGTATCCAACCGTTCGCGCGTCGGCCAGCTACGCGTTGCGCACCGACCCCACTATCGTGCAGACGCGGGGCCGGGCATCGGCGTCGCGCTCGCTGGAGCGGGCGCTTTCGCGTCGGGCGCCAGCATCGACGGCGGCGTCATATCGGTCGGCACCCCTTGGTAATCGGGAGGATCTTGCGGCGGCGTGCCGCGACGCGTTTGCCGGGGGTCGCTCACACAGCCGGCCAGCACGGCCGCAACCAGCGCGGCGACGATGATGCGGTTCATGATTTTCCTTCGAACGGATTGACGGCTGCGCCGCCCGTTCCGCCGAGCAGCGCCCGGCGAGTCTACTGGAAATCGGCGCGCGGCGACGCGGCTCGATCGCGCGGCTTCTCCGTCCGCACATGCATGTTCTACTATGAAAGCGTGGCGCTATGCCGGTTCGAAAGGAGGGCTGCCATGGATACCGAATCGATTGCGGGCCTGATCGGCCTATGTATTGGACTGATGGTACTCATCGGCCTGTCCGTTTACGAATCGCGAGAGTACAAACGGACGCACAACGGCGAGGGCATGATCCATCACTGGATGGCCGAGCATCACTTGCTCGATTGGCGACGCAAACACTAGCGCCCCCGCGCTCCGCTCATGACGTTTTCGGCACGCAGACCGCGCCGCGACGCGCTATGCGCATCGCACGGCTCGCGAAAATACGGCTGAATTCTTTCGGCAACACAGCGGCGCCCGCTTGAAGCGGGCGGACAGTTGTTCGCATGCCGACGCCCGCCTTCATTGCCGGAGGCCTACCAGCTACCGGCACGGCAGGCGTGCCGGCTTCGTGCCCGCGTTGCGTGCATCGCCGTCGCAGGCGGCCCGCTCCAAAACACACGGCCCGGCAATCAACTTGCCGGGCCGCTGTCGTATCGTCGCATCGCGCATTGTCAGCGCGGCATCGGATCGCTCAGGAAGTGGCGCGCATATCGGGCGTTGATGTCCGACAAGCGGAATAGCGTCAGAAAATCCGCACAATTGAAATCCGGGTCCCACGCAGGAGCGCCACAAATCTTCGCGCCGAGCCGCAGATAACCCTTGATGAGCGGAGGGGGCGCCACCTTTGCACCGGTCTGAAGATCGTCGACCGGCAGCGGCGTATGGGGAAACGCTCGATATTCGGGCGCCGTCAACGCATCGCCGAGCGACCGATAAAGGTTCGCCGCATAGTGACCGCCATCCGCCATCGAAACGCTCGCGCAACCGAGCATCGTCTCGTAGCCGTTTTGCTGCATATACGTGCCAAGCCCGCCCCACAGGGCCATGATCACCGCGCCGCTGCGATAGTCGCGATGCACGCATGAGCGGCCGACCTCGACCATCTTCGAGCGCAGGTGCGCCAGACGCGACAGATCGAACTCGCCTTGCGCGTACAGGCGGCCGATTCGCGCAGCCTGATGCGGCGGCAACACGCGGTATGTGCCGACAACCTTCAGCGTATCGAGATCGCGCACCAGCAGGTGATCGCAGTACTGGTCGAACGAATCGACATCGAGGCCGGCCGGGCCGACCAAGCGGGCACCCATTTCTTCGGCGAACACGCTATGGCGCAGGCGCTGCGCTTCGCGCAGCTCGTCTTCGGTGCGCGCCCAGACGGCGCGCAGCCGGAATTCCGACGTAACCGTTTCGGCCGCGCGTGGCAAACGGCGACGCGGCAGTTCAAGGGGTAGCGAGGCAAAAGGCAGCGTAGGCGTCGGCAGTTCTCGCATTAGGCTTTCCTGGTCGTAAGGAAGGGAACGACATGCCCGCCAATGTAGTAACCGGCCGTGACGCTTATGTGGCAAAACGGTGTCCATTCGGTGACGTGTCGCCGATTTGACTTTAGCAGAAAGCCGGAAATAGCGCTGGATTGCCCGCGATCAGATTAGATCTGGCGCAATCGCCGCACGCAACACCGTCTGGCCATTGCCGTCGCGAACGCGGCTCGTGAGCCATAACAGGCCGCCCTTCTTGATGCTCCAGCTTTCGCGCGAGCCGGCGAGCAACCAGGCGGCGACACTGCCGAGCGTCGGCTGATGTCCGACGATGACGACCGTCGACGCGATCCCGTCCGGCCAACCCGCCGCGACGAGCACGTCGTCGACAGTGCCGCCTGGCGCAAGCTCGTTGACGATCCGGTATTGATCAGTCAACGCCTCGGCCGTCTGCAATGTCCGCGCCGCAGGACTTGCGAGCACCGCCGCGTTGCGCTCGATGCGCGCACGCAGCCATTTCGCCGCGGCCTGCGCATCCTTGTGACCGCGCTCGGTCAAGCGGCGGCCGAGGTCGGTGCTCGCGTAATCTTCGGCTTCGGCATGACGCCAGAGAATCAGGTTTGTCACAAGCAACCTCCGAAACGCATTAGGGCGACGCGCCGCGACGACAGCGTCTCATTGTCCATTTTCTTGCATCGGTTCAGCGCGCAGATCCGAAAGTCCATTTTGACTGCGCGCAATGATTGACCTGATCTCGAAAAGAGGGATAGAATTATTGATTCGTCGGAGCGTAGCGCAGCCTGGTAGCGCATCTGATTTGGGATCAGAGGGTCGTAGGTTCGAATCCTATCGCTCCGACCACGAACACCCGCGCTGTATAACGGTTTGCGGACGGACGGTTCACAAAGAGCCGCCGCAAACCGCCTCCAAATTTTAAAACCCTGTGCTCCAAAAATGCGCCGGCGGCGGTCATTCCTGACCGGGAACAAATCAGCCCCCATTTCCTCAACCGGATATAGCTGCAACATCGCGCGCGCGACCTCGATAACATCGGCATCGCCCCTAACGGACGCGCGTTGCGCGTCCATCGGCCCTGCCCGTCCGTCGACAACCTCGATTCCAACCGCCCCGCCCCATTGCCCGCGCGGCTGCAATTTTCGCTATCATCGGCATTGCCCCCGCAAGCCGCCTGCGCGGCCAGGGCCCGATACCCAAGCCCCGGCCGGGCAAAAGGCGAAAGCGGCGAGGAAAGCCGCAGCGCCAGCATCACCGCGTGTTGCACGTGCCCACCGGCTGCTGCCACAGGCCGCCCATACCCTGCCGCCCTTGCGGCTGATTTCGATTACATGAATCATCCCATCCGCTTCATCGCCCGACTCCTGATTTCCGTCGCGACGCTCGCGAATGCGGCATCGGCGTGGGCTGACGCGCCAACGCCCGGCGCGGCACTCGACTCCGCGCTCGACTGCTCGTCGACAGGCCACGCATTTATCGCACCGCTCCTCGCGCGCCAGGCGATCCGCTCACAGCCCATGCATGTCGAGGCGAATTCGGTCAATGCGTTTCGCACGAACAGCCCGCTAACCGCCTACGGCTTCCCGGTTTTCGTCGTGCTCGGCTATCAGGCCGACGATCCGCTCTTCAAACAGGGCGACGGCGAACCGATTGGCGCATGGGCATACGGCGTCGTCGTCAGAGGAACGAAAAGCGAAGTAGAAGAAAAGGTGCGCGCGGCTGGCAGCCAAGCAACGGTCAAGACCGCACTGCCGTTTTTGACGGCGATCGTCTGCACGCCGCGATAAGCGCACCGCGAATCCACCGCGGCGCGATCCCGCGAAACCAATGCGCCGCGCGTGAGTGCGGCGTCAAACCGACGAAAGCAGGCGAATCCGGCGGCCGACGAATCACGCCCCCGTATACACGACACGATACGGAATCCCGATTTTCTCCCACTCCGCCGCTTCCTGGCTGAGGCTGTAATCAGTCAGCGGATTCTGCGCGACCCACGCATTCGGCAAATGCACTTCGTAGCCGCCCTTCTTCATCTGCGCGACGCGAATTTCGGGCAAACCCGCATCGGTCCGGCGCCGGCACAGCAGCGCGGCAAGACGCAAACAGAACAGCAGCGGCCATTCGACTTCGCGCGCCTGCGACAACTTGCCAAGTTTGCCCGCATGACCGAGCACCAGCGCCGCGAGCCGCGCCTGGTCGGTGCGCGAAAAGCCCGGCATATCCGCGTTGCTGGCGATATATGCGGAATGCTTATGATAGGCACTGTGCGAAATCGACAACCCGATCTCGTGCAGCGCGGCAGCCCAGGCCAGAAACATCCGGCTCTCCTCGCGCGCCTCGCCATCGGGCACGTCGAGCTGATCATAGAAACGCGCAGCCTGCGTACCGATGCGCGCGGCCTGCGCGCGATCAACGCCGTAGCGGCGCATGAAGCCGTCCACTGTCACCGCGCGCATGTCCTCATGCTGCGTGCGGCCGAGCAAATCGTATAGAACACCTAAGCGCAGCGCGCCGTCCGTCGTGTCGACATAGTCGATGCCGAGTTCCTCGAATACGGCGAGCATGATCGACAGCCCGCCCGCGAGCACCGGCACGCGATCGGGCTTCAGCGCGACCAGTTTCAGCCGGTTCACGTTCTCCGACTTGATGAGCGCGCGCTTCAGACGCTCGAGGCCGCCGCGCGAAATGCCGTGCGCGACGCCCGCATCGTTGAAACCATTCGCCTCGACCAGTTCCGCGAGCGCACGCGCGGTGCCCGACGAGCCGATCGCCTGATCCCACCCCGCCTTCTTGTATTCGCCCGAGATGATCTGAATCTCGCGCTTGGCCGCGAGTTCGGCCTGCCTCATCGTGTATTCGTCGACGTTGCCCGCCGGAAAAAACGTGCGGCTATGGCTCACGCAGCCGATGTACAGGCTCTCCATCACGAGCGGCGTGTAGTGCTGGCCGATGATGAATTCGGTCGAGCCGCCGCCGATGTCGACGACAAGCCGCTTGCCCGCACTCGCCGGCACCGAATGCGCGGCGCCCGCATAGATGAGCCGCGCTTCCTCGCGGCCCGCGATCACTTCGATCGGAAAACCGAGCGCCGCTTCGGCCTCGGCAAGAAATTCGCCGGCGTTCTTCGCGACTCGCAACGTGTTCGTCGCGACCGCGCGCACGTGCTCGGGATGAAAATCGCGCAGCCGTTCGCCAAAGCGCTTGAGCGCTTCCCAGCCACGCTCCTGTGAGGCGCGATCGAGCATCTTGTCGCGCGACAGGCCGGCCGCGAGCCGCACCGGTTCGCGCAGCGCATCGACGGGATAGATCTGACTGCCGGCAGACGCCTCCTCGACACGGCCGACGATGAGCCGGAAGCTGTTCGAGCCGAGATCGACGGCAGCCAGTAAATGCGGGGATGTAACCATCGAGAGTGGGCTCCGTTCTCGCCTGGCCGCGCGGCAGCGGATTGCCGCGCGTACCGAAAGGTTCAAAGGCGCCATTTTAAGCGCTGCGCGGCGCCCGGTGGCGACCCCGATAAAACTTGCGGTACCGCTGACATTCTATCCGGCCGCCGGTTTTATGAAATCCTCGGTTTCCAGCGTATTATTTAGCGATCAACATCAAATTGTCATCAAGACGTCATCGCACCGTGAGACTTTCCGAGCGACCTTTCGAGTCTGCGCCCGACCTTTCAAATTCTGTGCCGATGTCCGTCCGCCACCCGCTTCTCAATCGCGAACTCGGTATCTTGGGCTTCAACGAGCGCGTGCTCGCCCAAGCTGCCGATCCGCATGTCCCTCTGCTCGAACGCCTGCGTTTCATCTGCATCACGAGCAGCAATCTCGATGAATTCTTCGAAGTCCGGATGGCCGGGCTGCTCGAGCAGATGCGCGACAATCCCGGCGCGCTGTCACCGGACGGCATGTCGCTGCAGCACGTGTACGACCTCGTCGTCGAGCGTGCGCAACGGCTCGTGCACCGGCAGTACGCGATGCTGCACGACACGATCCTGCCCGCGCTCGAACAGGAAGGCATCCATTTCCACGGTCCCGAGACGTGGAACGATGCGCAGCTCGAATGGGCGCGCAATTGCTTCGTCGACGAGCTGCTGCCGGTCTTGACGCCAATCGGCCTCGATCCCGCTCACCCGTTCCCGCGCGTGCTGAACAAGAGCCTGAACTTCGTGATCGAACTCGAAGGCCGCGACGCGTTCGGCCGCCAAGCAGTAATGGGTATCGTGCAGGCGCCGCGCGCATTGCCGCGCCTCGTGCGCATGCCGCAGGAGCTATCGGGCGTCCAGCACGGCTTCGTGCTGCTCAGCTCGCTGATGCAGCACTTCGTCGGCGAACTGTTCCCGAAGCTCGCCGTCAAGAGCTGCAATCAGTTCCGGATTACCCGCAACAGCGAACTTTTCGTCGACGAGGACGAAATCACCAATCTGCGCGTCGCGCTGCAAGGCGAGCTGCCCGCGCGGCATCTGGGCAACGCGGTGCGCCTCGAGGTATCGGCCGACACGCCGCAGCATCTCGTGCGACGCCTGCTCGACGAAAGCGGGCTGTCGGACCGGGACTGCTATCGCGTCAACGGCCCCGTCAATCTGGTGCGGCTGATGCAGCTGCCGGAACTCGTCGATCTGCCGGAACTCAAGTTCGTGCCGTTCACGCCCTCGATTCCCGTCGCGATCACGAATGCGCCGTCGATGTTCGATGCGATCGACCGCGGCGACATCCTGCTGCATCATCCATACGAGAGCTTTCAGCCGGTGCTCGAGCTGCTGCAGCAAGCGGCGCAGGATCCGAATGTCGTTGCGATCAAGCAGACGATTTACCGGACGGGCACCGATTCGCCGCTGATGGACGCGCTGATGGAAGCCGCGCGCAACGGCAAGGAAGTGACGGTCGTGGTGGAGTTGCTCGCGCGCTTTGACGAAGAGACGAACATCAATTGGGCCGCGCGGCTCGAATCGGTCGGCGCGCATGTCGTGTACGGCGTGGTCGGCCACAAATGCCACGCGAAGATGATGCTGATCGTGCGGCGCGTGACGCACAACGGCAAGACGGTGCTGCGCCGCTACGTGCATCTCGGCACGGGCAACTATCATCCGCGTACCGCGCGCCTTTATACCGATTTCGGGCTGATGACGGCCGAGCCCGCGCTTTGCGAGGATGTGCATCACGTGTTCCAGCAGTTGACCGGCATCGGCGGCGAGCTGACGATGCATCAGATGTGGCAATCGCCATTCACACTGCATCCGAAGCTTGTCGAACATATCCGCGCGGAAGCGGCGAACGCGCGTGCCGGCAAACGGGCGCGGATCGTCGCGAAGATGAACGCGCTCCTCGAGCCGACCGTGATCGCCGAGCTTTACGAGGCGTCGCAGGCGGGCGTGAAGGTGGATCTGATTGTGCGTGGCGTATGCGCGCTGCAACCGGGCGTGCCGGGGCTGTCGGAAAACATCACGGTGCGCTCGATCGTCGGGCGCTTTCTCGAACATCACCGGATCTACTACTTCCATGCGGACGGCGACGAACTCGTCTACCTGTCGAGCGCCGACTGGATGGATCGCAACCTGTTCCGCCGCGTCGAAGTCGCGTTTCCGGTGTATGAGCGCAAACTCAAGCGCCGGGTGATCGCCGAAGGGCTGTCGGTGTTTCTCGGCGACAATCAGTCCGCGTGGCTCATGCAAAGCGACGGTCACTACCGCCGCCGCCGCACGGGCAAAACGCAGCGCAGCGCCCAGCTCGGGCTGCTTGCGAAATTCTGCGCATAGGAAAGCGCCAACAAGCGGCGGCAAGCAACGCGAGCAGGCGGCGCACTGCCGATGGCCTGCCCGGCGGGCGGCCTGCCGTCTCGGCTGGCGGCGGGCTGGCGGCGTATCGTCGATGCGCTCGCGGGGCAAGCCATCGCAACGCAATCGCTTATGCGCTGCCGACGCGGCCCACGGCAGCCCGGCTGGCCCGCCGCTGCACGCTGCGAAGCACGACGCGGGCAACGAAGCGTCGCGCGCACGGCGCGGTGGTTATGCTGCGTGCCGGCGGCCGATCGTCCGATGTGCGGGGAACCGCGCGCTAAACGTGCTGCCACGCCCTTCCTCGCTCTGAATCAGCAACTGCGCATCGTGGCGTTGCAGCACATGCTTGCAGATCGCGAGCCCGAGCCCCGTGCCGCCCGTGTCGCGCGAGCGGCTGCGGTCGACACGATAAAAGCGCTCGGTCAACCGCGGCAGATCGGCGGCCGGAATCCCGAGTCCGCTGTCCGTCACAGAAAATACAGCTTGCGCGCCGTCGCGCCGCCATTCGACGCGTATCTTCCCGCCTTCCGGCGTATAGCGCACCGCGTTGGTCACCAGATTGCCGAGCGCGCTGAAAATTTCGGTTTGCGAGCCCGTGACGGTCAGCGTCTCGTCGATGTCGAACATAATGTCGTGATGCCCGTTCGACAACGTCTGCGCATCGTCCTTCAGGTGATCGAGCACGGCTTGCATATCGACTGCGCGATCGGCAGGCGGATTGGTTTCGCCTTCGAGCTTCGCGAGCACGAGCAGATCGGTGACGATCGAGCGCATCCGCGACGCCTGCTGTTCCATCAGTTCGAGATAGCGTGCGCGCTCGTCGTCGGCAAGCGGCAGTTCACGCAGCGTTTCGAGAAAACCCGACAGCACGGTGAGCGGCGTCTTCAGCTCGTGCGACACGTTCGCGACAAAATCGCGCCGCATCGCGTCGGTCCGCTCGAGTTCGGTGATGTCCTGCGTGAGCAGCAGCTTGCGGTTCTCGCCATATGGAAACACCTGCACCGCGAGCACGTTCTGCCGGCTGCCGCCCATCGCGCGCATCACGAGCGTCTCATCGTAGCGCTGGCCGTTCAGATAGCGGACGAAATCCGGATGACGAACCAAATGCGTGATGTGCTGGCGCAGATCGCGCTTCGTGTCGAGTCCGAAGTGCACTTCCGCGATCGCGTTGCACCATTCGATCTGGTCGTGATCGTCGAGCATCACGACGCCGTTCGGCGACGCCTGGATCGCCTGAATGAAACGCGAGTGCTGCTGCTCGACCTGGCGCACCTGTGCATGCCATTGTTTCGCGAGCTTGTGCAGACGATAGTAGATTTCGCCCCAGATACCGGGCGCGCTCGGCACTTCGCCGTAGACGGGTGCATCGAGCAGCCGCCACAAGCGCTGCGTATGGAACGTGCTGAAGCAGCCTTGCACGACAAGCATCACGAGCATGAACGCGAGAGCCGCCGCAACGCCGGCAAAGACGGCGATCAGCACGCCGACGAGCGCAAGCAATACGAGCGACACTAGAAAGCGCGCCCAAATGATATTCATGATCGTCGCCCGACGAAGAAAAAGAAAACATGCGCGCGGCGCGACTCACCATGCAGATGCCACCCGGTCATTACGCGTGTTTCGCGAGCCGGTAGCCGCTGCCGCGGACGGTTTCGATCATAGCATCGCAGCCGGCGGGCTTGAGCGCGGCGCGCAATCGTTTGATGTGCACGTCGACTGTGCGCTCTTCGACGAACACGTGATCGCCCCACACCTGATCGAGCAATTGCGTGCGGCTATGCACGCGCTCCGGATGAGTCATGAAGAAATGCAGCAGACGGAATTCCGTGGGACCGAGATCGAGCTTGATCTCGCTGCCGTCGGCCTGTGCCGCGACGCGATGCGTCGCCGGGTCGAGCCGCAACCCGTTGATCGACACCACATCCTCGGTCAATTGCGGCGCGCGGCGGCGCAGCACCGCCTTGATCCGCGCCATCAGTTCCTTCGGCGAGAACGGCTTGGTCACGTAGTCGTCCGCGCCGATCTCGAGGCCGAGCACCTTGTCCTGCTCGTCGCCGCGCGCGGTCAGCATGATGATCGGAATATGCTTGGTCCGTTCGTTGTTGCGCAGATCGCGCGCGAACGCGATGCCGGATTTGCCCGGCAGCATCCAATCGAGCAAGACCAGATCGGGCAGCACGTCGCTGATCAGGTTTTGCGCCTGCTCCGCGTTGTAAGCGCGAATCGGGCAATGTCCCGCATGCTGAAGGTTGACCGAAATCAATTCGGAAATCGCGGGTTCATCTTCGATGACAAGAATGTTGCTGGGCATCGGCACCTCGGTCCTTCAAACGACGGTTAACTATTGGCTTCGCGATCGAGCGTGTCGCGCGGCTGGTGCCGCACGTCAGTACCCTTCACGATATAAATAATGAATTCAGCGATGTTCTTCGCGTGGTCGCCGATGCGCTCGATCGCCTTCGCGATCGACAGATAATCGAGGCCGACCGAGATCGTGCGCGGGTCCTCCTGCATGTACGACACGAGCTTGCGCACGAACGCGCGGAATTCCAGGTCGATCTCCTTGTCGTCCTTGACGATCTGCACGGCGGCGACCACATCCAGACGCGCGAACGCGTCGAGCGCGCGACGCAGGATCGTCACGGCCATTTCGCCCGACACCTTGATCTCGGCGATATTCACCGCCCGCGCGGCGGGCTCGTCGACGAGGCGGCGCACGCGCTTGGCGATCTTCTCGGCCTCGTCGCCCGCGCGCTCGAGATTGGTGATCGTCTTCGAGATCGACATCAGAAGACGCAGATCGCGCGCGGCCGGCTGCCGGCGCGCGATGATGTTGCCGCATTCCTCGTCGATTTCGACTTCCATGTGATTCAGACGGTCTTCCGCCGCGATCACGCGCTCGGCCGACGCGCGATCGAACTCGTTGAGCGCGCGCATCGCCTCGGTGATCTGCGCCTCGACGAGGCCGCCCATTTCGAGCACCTTCGACGACACCGCGTTCAAATCGGCATCGAACTGGCTCGACAAATGCTTATCCGACATATTTTTCTCCTCGCCCCGTATCAGCCGAAGCGGCCCGTGATGTAATCCTCGGTTTCCTTGCGCGCCGGCTTGATAAAGATCTTTTCCGTCTCGCCGAATTCGATCAGCTCGCCGAGATACATGTACGCGGTATAGTCCGAGCAGCGCGCCGCCTGCTGCATGTTGTGCGTGACGATGACGACCGTGTAGTCGCTCTTGAGTTCGGCGATCAGCTCCTCGATGCGGCCCGTCGAGATCGGGTCGAGCGCCGAGCATGGCTCGTCGAGCAGCAGCACCTCGGGCCGGATCGCGATCCCGCGCGCGATGCAAAGACGTTGCTGCTGGCCGCCCGACAGCCCGTAGCCGCTCTGGTTCAGCTTGTCCTTGACTTCGCTCCAGAGCGCCGCCTTCGTCAGCGCCCACTCGACACGATCGTCCATCTCCGAGCGCGTAAGTTTTTCGAACATCTTCACGCCGAACGCGATGTTGTCGTAGATCGACATCGGGAACGGTGTCGGCTTTTGAAACACCATGCCGATGCGTGCGCGCAGCAGCGAAATGTCGAGCTTGGATTGCAACAGGTTCTCGCCGTCCATCACGATCTCGCCTTCGGCCCGCTGCTCCGGGTAAAGCGCGTACATCTTGTTGAACGTGCGCAAAAGTGTCGACTTGCCGCAACCCGACGGACCGATGAATGCGGTCACCTTGCCTTCGGGAATCTGCAGGTTGATGTTCTTCAGCGCGTGGAACTTGTTGTAGAAGAAATTCAGATTCTTGACTTCGATCTTCGGAGTCGACGGCGCGAGCGGACGCTGTCCCGTCGCGGCGCCCGTGCCTGCAGGCTGCGCCGCGCGAAGAGAAGAATCGAGGTGGCTTTCTGCCATGTTCATCGGATTGCTCCGCCGTTACTTTTTCGAAAAGACCGAACGCGCAAGGATGTTGAGCCCCAGCACGCCCAGCGTAATCAGAAACACGCCCGCCCACGCGAGCGATTGCCATTCGGCGAACGGGCTCATCGCGAACTTGAAGATCGTGACGGGCAGATTCGCGACCGGCTGGTTCATATCGACCGAGAAGAATTGATTGGACAGCGACGTGAACAGCAGCGGTGCGGTTTCGCCGGCGATCCGCGCGACCGCGAGCAGCACGCCGGTGACGATGCCGCCCACCGACGCGCGCAGCGTGATCTTCAGAATCATCCGCCACTTTGGCGTGCCGAGCGCGAACGCCGCTTCGCGCAATGAGTTCGGCACGAGCTTGAGCATGTTCTCGGTCGTGCGGATCACGATCGGGATCTGCAACAGCGCGAGCGCGACGACGCCCGCCCAACCGCTGAAATGCCCGGCCCTCGCGACGACGAGCGCATAGACGAACAAACCGACGACGATCGAAGGCGCGGACAGCAGGATGTCGTTGATGAAGCGCATCACGCTCGCGAGCCAGCTCTTCTGGCCGTACTCGGCTAGATAGACGCCTGCCAGAATGCCTACCGGCGTGCCGACGAGCGTCGCGAGCGTAACCAGCAACAGACTGCCGACGATCGCGTTCGCCAGACCGCCGCCTGCGGTGTTCGGCGGCGGCGTCGACTCAGTGAAGAGCGACAGCGACAGGCCGCCGATGCCCAGATGCAGTGTCGTGTAGAGAATCCAGACGAGCCATAGCAGGCCGAACGCCATCGCGGCAAGCGACGCGGTGAGCGCGACCACGTTGGTCGCCTTGCGGCGGCGCTGCAGGCGTGCACGCATCGCGTCGAGCGCCGCGCCGCTCGGGCCGGGCATGTTGAGATGCGGCGAACTCATTTGCCCCCCTCCGAGCGCTCGAGGCGCAGCAGCATCAGCTTCGAGATCGCGAGCACGATGAACGTGATCACGAACAGGATCAGGCCGAGTTCCATCAGCGCGGCCGTATGCAGGCCCGGCGCGGCTTCGGCGAACTCGTTCGCGAGCGCCGACGTGATGCTGTTGCCCGGCGAGTACAGCGATACATTGTCGAGCAGGTTGGTGTTGCCGATCACGAAGGTCACGGCCATCGTCTCGCCGAGCGCGCGGCCAAGGCCGAGCATCACGCCGCCGATCACGCCCGTCTTCGTATAGGGCAGCACGATCTTCCACATCACTTCCCAAGTGGTGCAGCCGATGCCATACGCGGACTCCTTGAGCAGCACGGGCGTCACCTCGAACACGTCGCGCATCACCGACGCGATGTACGGAATGATCATGATCGCCAGAATGACGCCGGCCGACAAAATGCCGATGCCGATCGGCGGGCCCTGAAACAACGCGCCGATCACCGGAATCGGTCCCAGCAGCGCCCCAACCGGCTTCTGGAAATACGTCGCGAAAATCGGCGCGAACACGAGCAGCCCCCACATCCCGTAGACGATCGACGGAATCGCGGCGAGCAGCTCGATCGCGACGCCGAGCGGCCGGCGCAGCCAGACGGGCGCAAGCTCGGTGAGAAAGAGCGCGATGCCGAAGCTCACGGGCACCGCGATGACGAGCGCGATGATCGACGTGACGAGGGTCCCGTAGATCGGCACGAGCGCGCCATAGATATCGGAATTGGGGTCCCATTCCGATTGCCACAGGAACGAGAGACCGAATTTTTCGATGGTCGGCATCGACGCGATGATGAGCGAAACGATGATGCCACCGAGCAGCAACAGGGTCACGATCGCCGCGACCCGCGTCAGGCCGCCGAACACGATGTCGCCGAACGGGCTCGGCGCGCGCTGCTGCGGCTGGCCGCCGGATCGGGACGACGCAAGAGGAAAGTCAGACATGGGAGCCTGTTTTTCAAAGACGGGCGGCACAAACCGCCCGCCGGCACTGCACACGCCGCCCGGCCGATCGATCAATCGGCCGGGCGGCAAACCGCTTGGAACGCTGCCGTCAGCTTACTCGGCAAGGGTCTTGCCCGATGCGTCCGTCACCTTTTCCTTCCACTGCTTGCGGATTTCCGTCTCGACCGACGCCGGCAGCGTGATGTAGTCGAGATCGTCGGCCGCCTTCGCGCCGTTCTTGAACGCCCAGTCGAAGAACTTGAGCGTCGAGGCGCCCTGCTCCGGCTTTTCCTGCTTCGCGTGCAGCAGCACGAACGTCGCGCCGACGACCGGCCAGGCTTCCTTGCCCGGCTGGTTCGTCAGGATCTGGTAAAACGACTTCGACCAGTTCGCGCCGGCCGCCGCCGCCTTGAACGTCTCGGTCTTCGGCTCGACGACGGTGCCAGACGAATTCTTCAGGGCAGTGTAGACCAGGTGATTCTTCTTCGCGTAAGCCCATTCGACATAGCCGATCGCGCCCGGCAGACGCTGGACGAATGCCGCCACGCCGTCGTTGCCCTTGCCGCCCGTGCCAGTCGGCCAGTTGACGGTCGTGCCTTCGCCGACCTTCGACTTCCACTCGTCGTTGACCTTCGACAGATAGTTCGTCCAGATGAAGCTCGTACCCGAACCATCCGCACGGCGCACCACCGCGATGTCGGTATCCGGCAGCTTGACCTTCGGGTTCAGCGACGCGATCGCCGGGTCATTCCATTTCTTGATCTTGCCGAGATAGATATCGCCGAGCACCGCACCCGACAGCGTGATCTCGCCCGCCTTCACGCCGGGCACGTTGATGACCGGCACAACCCCGCCCACCACCGTCGGAAACTGGAACAGGCCTTCCTTTGCAAGTTCGTCGTCTTTCAGCGGCGCATCCGAGCCGGCGAAATCGACCGTCTTCGCAATAATCTGCTTCAAGCCGCCCGACGATCCGATACCTTGATAGTTGACCTTCGCGCCGCCCGACTGCTGATAGTCGGCTGCCCATTTCGTGTAAATCGGCATGGCGAAAGTGCTACCCGCGCCGGTGATGTCGGCAGCGTGCGCGGCGACCGCGAAAAGCGCGCCGGCCAAGCCTGCGAACGCGGTTTGCATCAATTTCATGAGACCTCCAGTGTGTGAGCGGATAACTACGGCACCGCGAAGATTAGGGGCTCTACATGACAGTCATGTGACAATCGATGAACCTAATGTGACAGTAACATGACTGATTGAAAGGCAAACTTCCCGTGCGTCCGGGTCGCGAGCGCGCTTCATTCCCTGCGCGCCGCGCGTAGGAAAAAATTCACACAAATATGAAAAAGCCGACGCAGGGCAATCTCGTCCCCAAGCGTCGGCCGCCGGCTTCGCGTATCGCCGTGCCTATGCAGTCGCCTGCTTGACCGCGTCGGCAATCGCTTGCGCGTAATGATCGGCATCCGCTGCCTGCCTCGCCTCGACCATCACCCGCAATACCGGTTCTGTCCCCGATGCGCGAATCAGCACGCGGCCGCCATCCGCGAGCGACGTCTCGGCACGGGCGATCGCACGCCGGATCGCTTCGCTCGCCTGCCAGTTCGCATCCGGCTTCATCCGCACGTTGATCAGCTTCTGCGGAAACAGACTGACGCCATCGAGCATCTGCGCAAGCGTCTTGCCGCTGCGCTTCATCGCCGCCAGCACGAGCAGCGCCGATACGATCCCGTCGCCCGTCGAATGCCGATCGAGCGACAAAATGTGACCGGACCCCTCCGCGCCAAGCTGCCAGCCGCGCTCATGCAATTGCTCGAGCACATAACGATCGCCGACCGGCGCCCGCACGAACTGCACGCCGGCCGCCTTCAGCGCGACTTCGACGGCCAGATTCGTCATCAACGTACCCACCGCGCCCTCGACGCGGCCATGAGTTGCGATTCTGTCTTTGACCAGCACGTACAGCAGTTCGTCACCGTTGTACAACCGGCCGGCCCGGTCGACGACGAGCAGCCGGTCCGCGTCCCCGTCGAGCGCGATGCCCAGATCCGCATGATTCGCCCGGACCGAGCGCATCAGCGCGTCCGGTGCGGTCGCGCCGACGCCGTCGTTGATATTGAAGCCGTTCGGCGCGACGCCGACCGGGATCACGTCGGCGCCAAGCTCGTGAAACACGTGCGGCGCGATTTGATATGCGGCGCCGTTCGCGCAATCGACGACGAGTTTCATCCCGTGCAGATCGAATTCCGCCGGAAACGTGCTCTTGCAAAATTCGATGTAGCGGCCCGCCGCGTCGTCAAGACGGCGCGCCTTGCCGAGCCCGTCCGACGGCGCGCAGTCGAGCGGCTTGTCGAGCCATGCTTCGATTTCCTCCTCCGTCTCGTCCGGCAGCTTGTTGCCGCTGGCGGAGAAGAATTTGATGCCGTTGTCGTGATACGGATTATGCGACGCGCTGATCACGACGCCCGCCGACAGACGCAGCGCGCGGGTCAAATACGCCACGCCCGGCGTCGGCATCGGCCCGGCCAGCATCACGTCGACGCCCGCCGCCGAGAAGCCCGCTTCAAGTGCGGCCTCGAGCATGTAGCCGGACACCCGCGTGTCCTTGCCGATCAGCACGGTCGGACGCGCGCCCGACGCGGCGCGCCCCGGCGCGCTTGCGAGCACTTTGCCCGCTGCGTAGCCGAGCCGCAACACAAAATCGGGCGTGATCGGCGCCACCCCGACTTCGCCGCGAATGCCGTCCGTACCGAAATAACGACGTCCCATGTAGAACCTTCCTCCTCGTTTCGACTTATTCGCGCCGCGCGGCATCGCGCATGGCGCCCCATATCTTGAGCGCATCGACGCTCGGCGCGACGTCGTGCACGCGCACGATCGCGGCGCCCCGCTCCGCTGCGCAAACCGCCGCGGCCACGCTCGCCGCCACGCGCTCGCCGGCAGGCCGGCCGATGAGCGCGCCCAACATCGATTTGCGCGACATGCCGGCCAGCACCGGGTACGCGCGGCCGCCGGGCCGCGCGGGCGCCGTATCGCGCAGATGCGCAAGCAGCGCGTAATTGTGCTCTATCACCGCCTTGCCAAAGCCGAACCCCGGATCGACGCTGATACGCCGGGGGTCAACGCCCGCCTGCACGAGCGTATCGGTACGCTCGGCAAGAAACGACCGCACGTCCGAGACGACGTCGCGATACGCGGGCTCGTGCAATTGCATCGTCGGCGGCTCGCCCAGCATGTGCATCACGCATAGGCCACACGTACTATCGCGCACCGCGTCGATCGCGCCCGGCTGACGCAGCCCCCAGATGTCGTTGACCAGATCCGCGCCGGCGGCAAGCGCCGCGCGCATCACCGCCGGCTTGTACGTGTCGATCGACAATGGCACGCCGAGCCCATGCAATGCTTCGACGAGCGGAATCACGCGTTCGAGTTCCTCGTCCAGCGGCACGGGCGGCGCACCGGGGCGCGTCGATTCGCCGCCGATATCGAGCAGATCCGCGCCTTCGGCAAGCATTCGCTGCGCTTGCGCGAGTGCGGCGTGACGGTCGATATAGCGGCCGCCGTCAGAGAACGAATCGGGAGTCACATTGAGAATCCCCATCACGAGGGGCCGCTCGAAAGTCAGCGTGAAACGGCCGCACTGCAATGGGTCGGGAATCGGATAGACGGGAGTTGAGCTGGACACGAACAATGGCGCGGGATCGAGCGCGACGAAACCGTCGCGAGAATGCAAAACGGGCCGGTGTGACAGCCACACCAGCCCGTGGACGAAAGCCGGAACCGCTTATGCCGGTGCGGTGGCGTTGCCCGGCTTGACCTCTGCGCCAGGCGAACCGCCCGACGACGGATCGCTTGCCGACGGCGGCACGCTCTTCGGCGAGCGCGGCGGACGCCCCTCCATGATGTCGTCGATTTGATCGGCGTCGATCGTCTCCCACTCCATCAGCGCGGCCGTCATCGCCTCGACCTTGTCGCGGTTTTCTTCCAGCAGCCGGCGCGCAAGACTGTACTGCTCATCGAGCACGCGGCGGATCTCAGCGTCGACCTTCTGCTGCGTCGCCTCCGAAATCGTCCGCGTGAAGCCGCGGCCGAACGGACCGCTGTCATTCTCGTCATCGACGTAGACCATCGGCCCGAGCGCGTCGGTCATCCCGAAACGCGCGACCATCGCGCGCGCGGTCTGCGTCGCCTTGTTGAAGTCGTCCGACGCGCCCGTGCTGACGAGATTCAGGAACAGTTCCTCGGCCACGCGGCCGCCGAACAGAATCGCGAGGCGATCGAGCAGATAATCCTTCGAATACGTCTCGTTGTCGTGCTCCGGCAACTGCCAGGTGACGCCGAGCGCACGGCCGCGCGGAATGATCGTGACCTTGTGAACCGGATCAGCCTTCGGCAACAGCTTCGCGATCACCGCATGGCCCGATTCGTGGTACGCGGTCGCACGCTTCGCCTCTTCGCGGATCACCGCCGACTTGCGCTCCGGCCCCATGAAAATCTTGTCCTTCGCATCCTCGAAATCCTGCATTTCGACGATCCGCTTGCCGCGGCGGGCGGCAAAGAGCGCCGCCTCGTTGACGAGGTTCGCGAGATCAGCCCCCGAGAAACCCGGCGTGCCGCGCGCAATCACTGCCGCATCGACGTCGTTCGCGATCGGCACCTTGCGCAGATGCACGCGCATGATCTGCTCGCGGCCGCGGATATCCGGCAGGCCGACATAGACCTGGCGGTCGAAACGGCCCGGGCGCAGCAGCGCCTTGTCGAGCACGTCGGAGCGGTTCGTCGCGGCGATCACGATCACCCCTGAATTCGCCTCGAAACCATCCATCTCGACGAGCATCTGGTTAAGCGTCTGCTCACGCTCGTCATTACCGCCGCCCATGCCGGCGCCGCGATGGCGGCCGACCGCATCGATTTCGTCGATGAACACGATACAGGGCGCATGCTTCTTCGCCTGCTCGAACATGTCGCGCACGCGGGCCGCACCGACGCCGACGAACATTTCGACGAAGTCCGAACCCGAGATGCTGAAGAACGGCACCTTCGCTTCGCCGGCGATCGCGCGAGCAAGCAGCGTCTTGCCGGTACCCGGCGGCCCGACGAGCAGCACGCCACGCGGAATGCGGCCGCCAAGCTTCTGGAATTTCTGCGGATCGCGCAGGAAATCGACGAGTTCGGAAACCTCTTCCTTCGCTTCGTCGCAACCGGCGACGTCGGAGAAATTCACCGCGTTGTTGTTCTCGTCGATCAGCCGTGCGCGCGATTTACCGAACGAGAATGCGCCGCCCTTACCGCCGCCTTGCATCTGCCTCATCATGTAGAACCAGAACACGATGATGAGCAGCGTCGGGCCGAGATAGTAGAGCGCGGAGACGAGCGCGTTCGGCTCGTCGTCAGCCTTGCCGCTGACCTGCACGCCGTACTTCATCAGATCGCCAACCATCCAGATGTCGCCCGGCGATACGATCTGATACTTCTGACCATCTGCGGGAGTGACGGTGAGGTTGCGCCCCTGCACGACGACGTTCTTGATCTTGCCGTTCTTCGCGTCATCCATGAACTGCGAATAGGAGACGCCTTCCTGGACGCGGGGCTTATCGAACTGCTTGAACACCGTAAACAGCACCAGTGCGATCACGAGCCACACTGCCGCCTTCGAAAACATATTGTTGTTCAAAGCACCACTCCTTCACTCATAGACGAGCGCCTACATTTGCCTTGCGGCGCTCCTCAGGCATTCTAATCCAGTCCGCAACCCGTCGCCATAAGGATTCGCTACCCCGCCAATAGGCGCGGGGCGCGACCGGCAAGGCGAGGCTGAAACCGACACGCATTGCCTTCAACGGGAATGCTTTAGATGCCGACCCAAAATAAACGTTTCGGACGATTTGTCGCGCGACGCTTTCGGCTTGCGCGGCGCCACCGTTTTGAACTGATGCTTGAATTTCTCGACAATCTGGCTGTAACCGCTGCCGTGAAAGCATTTCACTAAAAGGGCTCCATCCGGCTTCAAATGTTGCTGCGCGAATTCGAGCGCCAGATCGCAAACATGTTCGATGCGCGCGGCATCCGCGACCGCGACGCCGGACAGGTTGGGGGCCATGTCCGAAATTACAAGGTCCACCGGGCTTCCGGCGAGGACTTCCTCCAATTGGCGCAACACATCGTCCTCACGGAAATCGCCCTGGATGAAATGGACGTCGGCGATCGGCTCCATCGGCAGCATGTCGAGCGCGATGATCGTGCCGTCGATGCCGCCCTCGCGCACCGCATCGCGCCGCTTGCCCTGCGCGAGCTTGTTGCGCGCGTACTGGCTCCAGCTCCCCGGCGCCGCGCCCAGATCGACGATCACCTGCCCGGGGCGAATCAACTTGTCCTGCTCGTCGATCTCCTTGAGCTTGTACGCCGCGCGCGCGCGATAGCCTTCCCGCTGCGCCATTTTGACGTAGGGATCGTTGATATGGTCATGCAGCCAGGATTGGTTAAAGCGATTCTTTGCCATGCGAATGAGAGATTGCTGCCGATTGCTTCGTGAAGCCGCACTTTTAGCGGATAATGCGGGGTTTATTGGCGCGGCTTTCGGCCCCAACAGGCCCAAGCCGCGATTTTACGTGGTTTCGGCGCTCCGCCGCAGAAAAGCCCGGTCGCTTGGCTGCTCTTCTTCGCGCGCAGCACGCCGTTAATTTGATTCGATTCCGTCATTCCGATGCCAGCCCTTTCGCTTTCCCCCGCCGAGCGCTCCGCGCTGCGTTCCCAAGCCCACGCGCTCAAGCCCGTCGTCCTGATCGGCGCCGAAGGGCTGACCGAGGCGGTGCTCACTGAGATCCGCGTCCACCTCGCCGCCCATCAGCTCATCAAGATCCGCGTGTTCGGCGACGAACGCGACGAGCGCATCGCGATCTACGATGAAATCTGCGACCGTCTGAACGCCGCGCCAATCCAGCATATCGGCAAGCTGCTCGTCATCTGGCGCCCCGAACAGGTTCAAGCCGCGCCGGTGCGCGGCCGCCGCGCTCTGCCGAGCGCCCGCGAAGCCGCAAACGCGGCCGGCGCGGACAGCGAAGGCCGTGCGCCGAAAGGGCGCGCGCCGCGCGTCGTCAAGGTGGTCAAGCAATCGCCGAACGCGCCCGCGGTGCGCCGGCCGAAACCGCAAAAAGTACGCGTGCTCGGCAACGAGCGCGTGACGGCGGGCGGTAATGTCAAGCGCGCGAAAAAACGTCAGTCGAGCGCGAAACGCCAACACCAAAACGAAAAATAATCGCGAAAAGCGGCCGTCCGGATCGCCCCGATGCGGCCCACCGCGCCGCATCGGGCCCGCCGCGCTCACGCATGAGGTATTCGATGCGTTTTCGCAGCGCACTCGCGGCGCCCTCGCCGGAGTCTGGATCAGCGCTGCGGCGCGCGGCCGAATGGCGCGGCTTCGTCCCGCACCGGCAATCGCCAGATCAACGCGAGGCCGAGCAGGCTCTCGATCAGATAAAACGCGCTCGATACGCCATGCAGTATCGTAAAGCGCGTCGCATACGCCGAATGGCCGACGTCCGTACCCGCCTCGAGCGCGGCGACGCGCAGCGCGTTCATGAACGGCTGCAATGCGAAATAGCCGGCGAGCACGCAGCCGAGCATCGCGGCAAGCAACCAGCGCAGCGAACGGTAACCATCATGACCGCGCCGCACCAGCAGGTTCGACAAACCAATCAGCAACACGCCGCACACCACGCCCAGCGTTGCCTCGATGCTGAACAACCGCGCGGCGACCGAGCCTGCCGTCGTCCGTTCGAGCGTCGCAAATAGCACGGGCGCGACCGCATAACCGATCGTCAGCAGGCTGCCGACCCAGATCGTCGCCAGCAGGCGAAAGAAGCGATGCGGGGCCGCGGAACCGGCCATCAGATATACAGCACCGAGATGATTTCGTATTCACGCACGCCGCTCGGCGCCTGAACCGCCGCGACATCGCCTTCGGATTTGCCGATCAACGCCCGCGCGATCGGCGAGCTGACCGAAATCAGGCCGTGATCGAGATCGGCTTCGTCGTCGCCGACGATCTGGTACTTGACCGTGTTGCCGGACGCGAGATCCTCGAGTTCGACCGTTGCTGCGAATACCACGCGGCCATCGGCATCCAGCGCGGTCGGATCGATGATTTGCGCGGCCGACAGCTTCGATTCGATTTCGGCGATCCGGCCCTCGATAAAGCCCTGCTTTTCCTTCGCGGCGTCGTATTCGGCGTTTTCGGACAAGTCACCCTGCGCACGCGCCTCGGCGATCGCGTTGATCACAGCCGGCCGCTCGACCGACTTCAGGCGCTGTAATTCATCGCGCAGTTGATCTGCGCCACGCTTCGTCAACGGAATGGTGCTCATAAACGACTCAATAGCTAAAACGGCTATAAAAAAAATCACCGCGATTAAGCGCATTTCCGAAACACCGGAAACGCCGCTCAACCGCGGCACGTGTTGCTTCGACAGGTAACTGGAGGCTTAGTTTAGGCGAGCATGCAGGCCTTGTAAATCATAGACTTCCAAGTTCTTCAGATAGCGCAACCCTTCAACTGCCGCGCGCGCACCGGACATGGTCGTGTAATACGTGACCTTTTGTGCCTGCGCGCTCATTCGGATCGAGCGCGAATCGGCGATCGCCGCGCGCGTCTCGTCGACCGTCGTGAACACGAGCGCGATCTCGCCGTTCTTGATCATGTCGACGATGTGCGGGCGGCCGTCCTTGACCTTGTTGACTACCTTCACCGGCACGCCGGCGGCCTCGATCGCGGCAGCCGTGCCCTTCGTCGCCACGAGCGGATAGCCGAGATCGTGCAGCATGCGCGCGACCTCGACCGCCTTGGGCTTATCGGCATCCATCACGGTCAACAGCACCGTGCCCGATTCCGGCAGGCGCGATCCCGCCGCGAGCTGCGACTTGAAGAGCGCCTCGCCGAACGTCTGGCCGACGCCCATCACCTCGCCCGTCGAGCGCATCTCCGGCCCGAGCACCGGATCGACGGTCGGGAACTTGATGAACGGGAACACCGCTTCCTTCACGCTGAAGTACGGCGGCTCGACTTCCTTCGTGACGCCCTGCTGCGCGAGCGTCTGGCCGACCATCGCCCGCGCGGCGATCTTCGCGAGCGGCAGGCTCGTCGCCTTCGACACGTAAGGCACCGTGCGCGACGCGCGCGGGTTCACTTCGAGCACGTAGATGATGTCCTGTTTCGAGCCGTCCTGCTGCGGCACCTGCTGAATCGCGAACTGCACGTTCATCAGGCCGACCACGTTCAGCGCCTTGGCCATCGCGGCCGTCTGGCGCTTGAGTTCGGCAACGGTTTGCGCCGACAACGAGTAAGGCGGCAGCGAGCACGCCGAATCGCCCGAGTGAACGCCAGCCTGCTCGATGTGCTCCATCACGCCGCCGATGAACACGGCCTCCCCGTCGCAAATGCAATCGACGTCGCACTCGATCGCGTCGTTCAAAAAGCGGTCGAGCAGCACCGGCGAATCGTTCGACACCTTCACCGCCTCGCGCATGTAGCGCTCGAGGTCGCGCGGCTCATGGACGATCTCCATCGCGCGGCCGCCCAGCACGTATGACGGACGCACGACGAGCGGATAGCCGATCTCGGCGGCAAGCGCGAGCGCTTCACCTTCGGCGCGCGCGGTGCGGTTCGGCGGCTGGCGCAGGCCGAGATCCTGCAGCAGCTTCTGGAAGCGTTCGCGGTCCTCGGCCGCATCGATCATGTCCGGCGACGTGCCGACGATCGGCACGCCGTGAGCGCCGAGATCGAGCGCGAGCTTCAGCGGCGTCTGGCCGCCGTACTGGACGATCACGCCGGCCGGCTTTTCCTTGTCGACGATTTCGAGCACGTCCTCGAGCGTCAATGGTTCGAAGTACAAACGATCGGACGTGTCGTAGTCGGTCGATACAGTCTCCGGGTTGCAGTTGACCATGATGGTCTCGTAACCGTCCTCGCGCATCGCGAGCGCCGCGTGCACGCAGCAGTAGTCGAACTCGATGCCCTGCCCGATCCGGTTCGGGCCGCCGCCCAGCACCATGATCTTCTTGTTTGCCGTCGGCTGCGCCTCGCATTCGTCGTCATACGTCGAATACATGTAGGCGGTCTTCGTCGCGAATTCCGCCGCGCATGTATCGACGCGCTTGTAGACGGGGCGCACGTTCAGATCGAGACGGCGCGCGCGCACGTCGGCAGGCGTCGCGCCGAGCAGCTTCGCGAGACGGCGGTCGGAAAAACCGCTTTGCTTCAGATAGCGCAGCTCGTCATGGGTCAGGCTCGCGAGCGTGCGGCCGGCGATCGCCTTTTCCTTCAGCACGATCTGCTCGATTTGCGCGAGGAACCACGGATCGATCGCGGTTTCCTCGAAGATCTGCTCGCGCGACATGCCCGCGCGGAACGCGTCGCCGACATACCAGATCCGGTCCGGCCCCGGCTCGCCGATCTCGCGCACGATTTCGTCGCGATCCGTGGTCTTCTCGTCGAGACCGTCGACGCCGACCTCGAGACCGCGCAGCGCCTTCTGGAACGACTCCTGGAACGTGCGGCCGATCGCCATTACCTCGCCGACCGACTTCATCTGCGTGGTCAGCCGAGAATCGGCCTCGCGGAATTTCTCGAATGCGAAACGCGGAATCTTCGTGACCACGTAGTCGATCGTCGGCTCGAACGATGCCGGCGTCTGGCCGCCCGTGATTTCGTTTCTCAGCTCGTCGAGCGTGTAGCCGACCGCGAGCTTCGCGGCGACCTTCGCGATCGGAAAGCCGGTGGCCTTCGACGCAAGCGCCGACGAGCGCGATACGCGCGGATTCATTTCGATCACGACCATCCGGCCATCGCGCGGGTTGATCGCGAACTGCACGTTCGAGCCGCCGGTGTCGACGCCGATCTCGCGCAGCACCGCGAGCGACGCGTTGCGCAGGATCTGATATTCCTTGTCGGTAAGCGTCTGCGCCGGGGCGACCGTGATCGAATCGCCGGTATGCACGCCCATCGGATCGAGGTTTTCGATCGAGCAGACGATGATGCAGTTGTCGGCGCGGTCGCGCACGACCTCCATCTCGTACTCCTTCCAGCCGAGCAGCGATTCCTCGATCAGCAGCTCGTGCGTCGGCGACAGGTCGAGGCCGCGTTTGCAGATTTCCTCGAACTCCTCACGGTTGTACGCAATGCCGCCGCCCGAGCCGCCCAGCGTGAACGACGGCCGGATCACCACCGGATAGCCGCTGCCGCCCGTCGCGGCGGTGATTTCCGCGTGGACTTTCGACGCTTCTTCCATCGAATGCGCGATGCCCGACTTCGCGGAGCCCAAGCCGATCTTCGTCATCGCGTCCTTGAACTTCTGGCGATCCTCGGCCTTGTCGATCGCGGCGGGTGACGCGCCGATCAATTCGACGCCGAATTTCTCGAGCACGCCGTGGTGATGCAGATCGAGCGCGCAATTGAGCGCGGTCTGGCCGCCCATCGTCGGCAGGATCGCATCCGGGCGCTCCTTTTCGATGATGCGCGCGACGACCTCCCACGTGATCGGCTCGATGTAGGTGACATCGGCCGTATTCGGATCGGTCATGATCGTCGCCGGATTGCTATTGACGAGAACGACCTTGTAGCCTTCCTCACGCAATGCCTTGCATGCCTGCGCGCCCGAATAGTCGAACTCGCACGCCTGACCGATGATGATCGGACCGGCGCCGATGATGAGGATGCTGTTGATGTCTGTGCGTTTTGGCATGGCTTTCGGGATTCAAAAAATGATTCGTTAATGCGCGTCTTAGCGTGCGCGCGCCGCTCAGCTCAGCGTCGCGAACGCGAGCTTCACGGAAAAACCGACGAACAAGCCGCCCAGGCCGCCCGTGGCGCTTGCCGCGACCTTGCGGCGGCGGCGAAAGGCGGCGGCAAGGCGTGCGCCGGCGAAGATCAGCGTGCTCAGGTACAGGAAGCTCGCGAGCTGCATGATCGCGCCCAGCACGATGAACGACAGCACCGGATGCGCGTAGCCCGGATCGACGAATTGAATGAAGAACGAGATCAGGAACAGGATCGCCTTCGGATTCAAGAGGCTCACGACCAACGCCTTGCGAAACGGCCGCGCGCCGTCGACGGCGCGCCCGGGCGGCGCACTATCGGCCGCGGCCGGCGCGCGCAGCTTGCGCCACGCGCCGCGCAGCATGCCGATGCCGAGGTACAGCAGGTATGCGGCGCCGCCGTACTTGACGGCCGAAAACAGCAACGGATTCGCTTTCAGCAGCGACGCGACGCCTGCCGCCGACAGCACCATCAGCACCGCGTCGCCGGCAAACACGCCGCACGCGGCGCGATAGCCGAGCTTCACGCCGCGCTGCGCGGCGATCGACAGCACATACATCGAATTCGGCCCCGGCAACAGGACGATGAAGATCACGCCGAACACGTAAGTCCAGAGATCGGTGATGCCGAGTGCGTGGCCTATCATGAGCGCGCCTCCTTGATCGATGCGGCGCCGCCGTCAGGCGGCGCTCTTCGCCTTCGCGGCATCCATCAGCGCGGTGAAGCGATCGAACAGATAGCCGATGTCGTGCGGGCCGGGCGACGCCTCCGGGTGGCCCTGGAAGCAGAACGCGGGCTTGTCGGTCAGCTCGAAGCCCTGCAGCGTGCCGTCGAACAGCGATACGTGCGTCGCACGCGCGTTCGCGGGCAGCGAGTCGGCATCGACCGCGAAACCGTGATTCTGCGACGTGATCACGACGCGCCCGTTCGCGAGATCCTTCACCGGATGATTCGCGCCATGGTGGCCCGTCTTCATCTTGAGCGTCTTCGCGCCCACCGCGAGGCCCATGATCTGATGACCGAGGCAAATGCCGAACGTCGGCACGCCGCGCTCGATGAATTCCTTCGCCGCGGCGATCGCGTAATCGCACGGCTCGGGGTCGCCCGGGCCGTTCGACAGGAAGATGCCGTCCGGATTCAGCGCGAGCGCTTCGGCCGCGCTCGACTGCGCGGGCAGCACGCTCACATGGCAGCCGCGCTCGGCCAGCATGCGCAGGATGTTGTACTTAACGCCGAAGTCATACGCGACGACGCGGTAACGCGGCGTTTCCTGCATGCCGTAGCCGCTGCCGAGACGCCATTCGGTCTGCTTCCATTCGAACGGCTTCGTCGTCGACACGACCTTCGCGAGATCCATCCCGGCCAGGCCCGGAAACGAGCGTGCGAACGCAAGCGCCTTCGCTTCGTCGTCGGAGCCCGTCAGGATGCAGCCGTTTTGCGCGCCCTTGTCGCGCAGGATGCGGGTCAGCTTGCGGGTGTCGATGCCCGCGATCGCGACCACGCCCTCGTCGCGCAAATAGTCGCCGAGCGCGCGCGTGCAGCGGAAGTTCGACGCGAGCGCAGGCAGGTCGCGCACGATGAGGCCGGCCGCATGCACCTTGGTCGCTTCGACGTCCTCGCCGTTCACGCCGACGTTGCCGATGTGCGGGTAGGTCAGCGTGACGATCTGGCGCGCGTAGCTCGGATCAGTGAGGATTTCCTGATAGCCGGTGATCGCGGTGTTGAACACGACTTCGCCGATCGTCTGGCCAGACGCGCCGATCGAATAACCGCGAAAAACCGTGCCGTCGGCAAGTGCGAGCAAAGCGGGAGAAAAAGACGGCAACACGGGAGACTCCTTGGGGGACACCCTTGCCGCCGACCTGTCTTCCTGCCGCGCACTGACTTGCGCGCCGGCGCGCGAGCCGCACGCGGCGGCAGCGCGCTCGCTTACCGGCCGGGGCAAAACGCGAAACCGCGCGGACTCGACGGCGCACGCAGGTTTCGCGGCATCGCCCGCGTCAAGCGGCGTGCGGCGGATGAAGGGGTGATGGAGGTAGGCGCTAGGGTGCGAGGTTGATTAGCACAAACTTTCGAATTATAGCGTGAAACAATCATTATCCTCAATCGCCGGACAGCTTTCCCCCAGCGCCTGCGGATGAAAATTCCGCGTACCCGAACCAGGCCGGCGGCCGACGAAACGCGCGCGTCAAGCGGAGCGCCGGTACGCGAGCGGCGAAACGCCCTTCCAGCGCCGGAACGCCCGCGCAAACGAAGACGGCTCCGCATAGCCGAGCCGCTCCGCCACCGAAGGAATCGGCAACGCCGTCGTCACCAGCAGTTCTCCGGCCAGGCGCTCGCGCATCTCACCGACGATCGTCTCGTAATCCGTCCCCTCATCGGCCAAACGCCGCCGCAACGTG
The DNA here is from genome assembly GCF_900176645.1 of Burkholderia singularis. GTDB lineage: Bacteria > Pseudomonadota > Gammaproteobacteria > Burkholderiales > Burkholderiaceae > Burkholderia > Burkholderia singularis. The sequence continues at coordinate 53,026 of NZ_FXAN01000041.1, read as the reverse complement.
CGCGCGCTCATGCCGAACTCGGCAGCGAGCGCCACCATCGTCAGGCACGGCATTGGATCGCCGGCAACGCGGCTGCGCACACGCTCGGCCCAGCCGTGGCCGCGGCCGTCATCGTCGCCGCGGCTGCGGCGCTCGAGCATGCGGCGGCATTCGTCGTCGCATGCCCGCCACGTCAGCGCGTTGCTTTGCGGCAGTTTCGAGCCCAGACACGGCGCGTCGACCGTCAGCGCGTTTTGCGCCGCGCCGAACTCGGGCATCGCACCGAACAGCGCCGCATAGAGATCCGCGTATGCGGGTCTGCGCATCTTGAGCGCAATGCCCTTGACCGGCAGATTCGCCGGGTCCAGATCGAATTGCAGGGTGATAAGCGCGGCGATCGTCATTTCGACCAGCGTGTCGCGCACATCCGCCGGCAAATCGCGGTCATCGACGATCAGCGCGGGATCACCGCCTCGCACGGCCGGGCGGATGCCGCAGAAGGTCGACGTCAGCCGCAGATGGCGCAGGCCGGTCGCGATCGCGTCGCCGAGCGTCGCGCTGCTGAGCAGCGCCAGGCCCCAGATGCCGTATGCGGTCGCGTGATAGCGCCGGCCGATCTCGATGCCGAGCGGAAAGTCCGGCCCCAGCAGCCGCTTCAGATTGCGCACGATGCGCAACTCTTGCGCCGCCGTCGACGCCACGGCCGGATCGCCCGGACCATCCGGCGCCACGCCGCTGCCCGCCAGGCAATCCCGCGTGCTCAACCCCTGCTGCGCGCCGATGTCGAGCAGCACGTCGATCCGGCCGACCGGAAACGCCGGATTCCAATGTGCACGCGCAGTCGTCATGAGTGGCCTCAAATGTTCGGAATTCGCCCAATTTGCCATTGATCAATGTTACGTTCAATGCGATCTTTCCCTCATCGAACCCGGATCGCGAATTGCGGGCCGTCATGCCAGCGAGCAGCGGCTCCGCGACGGCGATGCCCGTGCATCGCATCGCCGGGCGCATCCGGCCAACACAAGGAAACTCATGGACACCTTCCTCGACACGCGCGATTTCCTCGCTCCGCCAAGCCCGCCGCTGATCGACAGCAGGCGGCGCCCGCATGGCCTGCGCGGCCTGCGCAGCCATCTGATGGGAAAGGCGGCCGAGCTGTTGCTGCGGCCCGTGAAGCCGTCCGTGCGGCCCGCGCCGCCCGCACCGTTGATATTCCCGCCGAACGGCGGCTCGTGCCGCTTCGGCCTCACGCATTACGGTGTGACGATTTCGAATCTGCCAGACCCGCATCAATTTCTCGCTTGCAGAGCAATAATCGGCAACGCCGGCATGCGCGCATTCGACACCGATTTCGCAGCCCAGCCGGGCGACGGCCCGCTGCGCACCGCGACGCTCGTGCATGGCACGGCGGCGGCCGTCGACGGCCACTTCACACGCTATTCGATACCGCAAGACGTGGAATTGCGCGACGACGGCAGCCTGCTGCGCTTCGGCAACGAGCTGCTGCTTGCCGGCCGCTATCCCGATTTCCAATTGAAGAGCCGGCGCGCGGGCTTCGCGGTCGACCTGCGGCTGCACGCGACGGGCGACATCACCTGGCTTGCGAAAGGTCCGCTCTTCGACCATATCGTGCTCGTCACCCGCTATCGCGGCAGGATCGAGCACGAAGGCACGTCAATCGGCGTGGCGGGGCTCTGCACCTACGAATATGCACGCGGCTCGTCACCGTACCTGCTGTACAACCGCTTTCTGCCGAAAGCCGCGAAACTGCCGTGGGACGTGCTCAGCTATCACGTGATCGATCTCGATGCGGAGACGCAACTTCTGCTGTCGCACGTCCAGTTCGACGGTCATCCGACAACCTACGCGCACCTGCGCATCCTGGGCGAATGCGCGCATCGGCTCGATGCCGACGTCCATTTCCGGGTGCTGAGCCTGCAATCCGAGCCGGCCGTCGCGCCCGACGGCTCGACGATGCCGCTGCCCAGGCAGTTCATCTGGACGCTGCGCGATACGCAGGGCAACGACTTGTTCGTGATCGAAGGGACCGTCGATACGCCGATGCTGTTCGGCGTCGGCACCGGCTACGTCGGCGGCTACCGGTGGGAAGGGATGCGCGGCGCAGAGCCGATCAGCGGGCGCGGTTACATCGAGTACGTCGATCAACGTCGATGAGCGGTGCGGCACGGCGCAGCGCTTCGTACCCGGCAGACCCCGGCTCGACGGTGCGAACCGGCCGCGCGCCGCGCCCGCGCTGCCGCCGCAACCCGCCCGGACAATACAGCGGACCGGCGCAGTTTCGCTTGCCCGGTCCGATTGAGACGCCCGACGGCAAAGCCTGCTCCGCAGCACGACGGGAGGCGGCCCGTATATATAATCCGGAATCCTCATCGTAGGGCCCGTCCCATGAAAACGATCACGCAACGGCTCGTCGCGATCGCGTGTTGCATCGCATTCGCCGCATCCGCCGCCGCGCTCGCGCAACGCCACACCGCTTCTGACGCCGCGCCGCATTGGGTCGCCGCATGGGCGAGCGCGCTGCACGCGATTCCGGACCCGTCGTATGGCGCAGTGGATGTCGCGGGCCGCACCGTTCGCGAGATCGTTTACCCGACGCTTTCCGGCCACGCCGCGCGCATTCGCGTGAGCAACGCATACAGCGATACGCCGCTCGTGGTCAACGCGCTGCGCATCGCGCCTTCGACAGGAAGCAGCGCCGCGCTCGCGGCACCCCACTCGGCCGTCGTGACGTTCGGCGGCCGGCGTGCGATCGAACTGCCGCCCGGTCAGGATGCGCAGAGCGATCCGATCGAATTCGACATCGACGCAGGCAAGCCTTACGCGCTCAGCCTGTATGTCGGCGAGCGGCAGACGATGCGCGCATGGCACGGCACCGCCATGCAGGTCAATTACGTGTCCGAGCCGGGCGACCATACATCGGATGCGAATGCGCGCGCCTATCCGACCAGCATCACGAATTCCGCTTGGGTGACGGAACTCGCGGTCGCCGCGCCGCCGTCACGACGCGCCGCGGCGATCGCGGCAGTCGGCGATTCGCTCACGGACGGCCTGCACTCCAGCACGAATCTGAATCGCCGCTGGCCGGACGAGTTTGCCCGGCGCCTCGCACAAGCGGGCGAGCGCGAACTCGGCGTCGTCAATCTCGGCATCAGCGGCAACCGACTGCTCACCGATTCGCGCTGCCTCGGCGTCGCGCTCGAAAAGCGCTTTGCGCGCGACGTACTGGCACGCTCCAGCGTGAAGGTCGCAATCCTGATGATCGGCGTGAACGATATCAACTTCATCGCCGCGCCCGTGCCGCTATCGGGCGTCGATTGCTTCGCCCCGCGCATCAAACCGGATGCCCAGGCGCTGATCGACGGCTATCAGCGCATGATCGCCGCCGCGCACGAGCACGGCATTGCGATATTCGGCGGCACGCTGACACCGACGTCAATGCCGCCCGAACGCGAGGCTGTACGCCAAAAAGTGAACGCGTGGATCCGGAGCTCGGGTGCATTCGACGGAATCGTGGATTTCGACGCCGCGGTGCGCGATCCGGCGAATCCATCGGCACTCCTGCCGAATTACAACAGCGGCGACGACATTCACCCGAACGATGCGGGTTATGCGGCGATGGCCAAGGCCGTGCCGATCGACCCAATCACGGCCCGCGCCGAGGCGCGGTGAACCCCGCGGCGTCATGCGACGCGCGGCAAACGTGCGCGTCGAACGGCCGCCCAAATCGAAACGTCCGGATGGCTCGGCGCACACCGCCCTTGCGCCGCCGCGTCCATGCATGCGCGCGCAACGCGCTCGCCACGCAACCGGTTTTATTCGCCGCGCCATTCAGTCATCCGCGTCTCGTCGATATCGCGCTTTTCATGGATTAGACGCTTACGCTTGTCATTATTTTTTTGACAAGCACGGATGCGGCATCAAGAATCGCCGCATCATGATCGCACGCAGGCCCGACTCCGATCATCCGGCAATTGCGAGCCGCTACAATCGCCTACACTTGCATGGCGAACAGGCAATGGATTCAACGCCCGAGCATGCGTCAAACACCAATTAGATTTTGGCGTCTTTCCGCAAAACCGCCTGTGCCGGTCGGCACGCGAGCCGGCGGCACGGCTCTCCGCGCCTTTCGGCCATCGGCGGCGGTAAACATAGATTTATCCAGTTTATTGGAAAAATAAAATCCACCAAATAATGAGCAGGCCATGCCAGCTTACCCTCGGATATCAGTCATCATTCCGGCATTCAACGCAGCACGCTTTATTGGCGAGGCTGTCGAATCCATTTTGACGCAAACGTACCAAGATTTTGAAGTAATCGTCGTCAATGACGGCTCGACCGACAACACAGCCCATCTACTCAATCAATTTCTCGGCGATCCCCGCGTTCGGGTGATTACCTTTGCAACCAACCAAGGAGAGGCCGTCGCCACCAATGTCGCCATAGCCGCGGCGCGCGGGACGTACATTGCCAGGCTCGATGCCGACGATGTTGCACTGCCGGAGCGCCTGGCCTATCAGGTGGACGTGCTGGATCACAATCCGCACGTCACGCTGACAGGAGGCAACGTGAATATCCTCGGTCAGGATAATCGGTCCAGCGTCATGCTGGCGGATGCGGACATCAAGTGTGCGCTACTCGACGGCGGCGGCCATTTTATTACGTCGACGACCATGTGGCGCCGATGCTGGTTCATGGCGCGGAATATTTGGTGGAATCCGGCCCTGCCGTCCGCTCGCGATCATCGTTTTTGGATCGACGCGATGCTGGCCGGCGCACACTTCGCAAATATCGACCGGGTGCTTGCACTTTACCGGCTGCACGAAACCAACATCAGCCGCGATATAGGCGCGATGCGCATTGCCGTGCATCAAAATAGAGCAGTGATTTTGCATGCCTTTTATCCGGAGCTTACGGAAGCCGAACGCAACACCCTGCTTCCGCTCATTGAATGCCAGCAATATGGCGTCGAGCATTTGACCGATATCCGGCAATTAAATGCATGCATCGAATTGCTGCGGCGCATGCATCGCAAAACGACGTCTTATTATGGAGAAAATCCATCGGCATTGATTATATATATTCAGTATTGGTACGACAGCGCGTGCGCGCGCATCGAAGCGTTGCAGGCGGCCGGATCGAGCTGAATGCCGCCGGCGCGAGCGCCCGAAATGCCGGTCCTCCGCCATCGAAAGCCAACGCCCCCCTCACGCCCGCGAGCGGCGGCAATAAAAGATGAAACGCTGTCGGCGCAGCCTCGTCAAGCTTTCCCAATCCTTTCGGCCTACGAAAAGTTTCATCCCTTTTCGGTTTGAGTAAGCATGCGCACAGAACGGTTGACGCAATCCAATACCCTGAGCGCTCGGTGACCTTTTGTGAGAGGAATAGAAGAATGAAACCGACGGCACACAGGCATGCACTCAGGCATTGGTTCTACTCAGTTGTCTATGGCGTCGGCATTGCGCTAGGCGCATCGCACGCGGCCAGCGCAGCTTCACCGAATACCAACCTACTGGCGCCGCACTGGGTCTCCGCGTGGGCGACCGCACTCGAGCCCATCCCCGATAATTCGCAGGCCATCTTCCCGACGCCCGATGTCGGAGGACGCACGTTCAGACAGATCGTCTACCCGACGCTCTCCGGGCAGGCCGTGCGCATCCGCGTCAGCAACGCCTACAGCAATGCGCCGCTCGTGGTCAAAGCGTTGAGGATCGGCCAGTCGGCGGGCGGCGCTGCGCTCACCGCCAACAGTTCAGTCGCGGCGACGTTCAGCGGCGCGACCGAAGTCACGCTGTCGCCCGGTCAAGAACTGGACACGGACCCCATTCCCTATGCCGTGAAGGCGGGCGTGCCGTATGCGCTCAGTCTGTATCTGGGCGATCAGCAGAAAATGACGGTGTGGCACGGTGTGTCGAACCAGGTCAATTACGTGTCCGACGTCGGCGATCACACGAGCGACACGGCAGCCGACGCCTACCAGAACGGCATCACGCATTACGCATGGATGACGGAGCTGGCGGTGCAAAAGCATCTGCCGTTCGCCTCGACGGTTGCCGCCATCGGCGATTCGCTCACCGACAGCGAAGGCTCGAGCGTGAATCTGAACCGGCGCTGGACCGATGCGTTCGCGGCGCGTCTCGCGAAAGTCGGCGCGCGCGAGATCGGCGTTCTCAACCTCGGCCTCACCGGCAACCGGCTGCTGAACGATTCCGTGTGCTACGGCGCGGCCGTGGAAAACCGCTTCGAACGAGACGTGCTCGCGCACCCCGGCGTCAAGGTGGTGATCCTGCAAGCCGGCGATAACGATATCGGCTTCGCGGCAGCGCAGCCGCAGCCTGGGCTCGATTGCCTCGCGCCGCACAAGCAGGGCGACTTCCAATCATTGGTCGACGGCTATCAACGGATCATCGCCGTCGCGCACCAGCACGGCATCTCGGTGATCGGCGCAACGCTCGCGCCGGCGTTGCTGTCGCCCGCGCCGCTCGAGCAAACCCGCCAACAGGTGAATACATGGATCCGGACGTCGGGCGCGTTCGACGGCGTCGCGGACTTCGACGCCGCGTTGCGCGATCCCGCCAATCCGTCGGTCATTCAGGCGCGCTATCTCAGCAGCGACGGCCTGCATCCGAATGATGCGGGCTATGCGGCAGTGGCCAATGCCGTGCCCCTCTGGGAAGTGATCATTCAATCGTTGCGCTATCGCCGTTAAGCCATTGGGCCCGGCCGCCGGCGCGCGCCGCGGCCGGGCCCGCGGCCGGTCACCCGATCCTCACACGACCTCGCGCGCCGGCTTGGCGGGCGTGCGATCCGGCAATGCATACCAGACCGCGCTTGCGAGTTGCAGCGCGATCAGCAAACCCCACGCAGTCAAATGCGCGTGCACCGGATAGTGCGCCGCCTGCGTCGGCCACTGCGACAGCACCGCGCCGACGCCGATTTGAAACCCGAAAATCAACACGAAAATGACCAATGTGAGCGTCGTATTCGCACGGCCGATCAAGTGCGCCGGAAAATATTCGGCGAGCACCGCATAGCTGAGGATGCCGACTCCGCCGAACACGCCATATGCCGACCACAGCAGCGCGGCGGGTAACGGCGCGCGCAGCATGATCGCGAGCTGGGTCGCGACGAACAGCATCATTCCGATCCCGCAGAACGCATACAGCGACACGCCGCGCCGCTCAAGGCCACGCGCAGCCGCGCCGAAACCGACGCACCCCGCCATCATCGCGAAGCCGAGCACCGACACGAGCGCGGCCGCATCGTGCGGCGCATACCCGCCGACGTCGCGCAGATACGCACCGACCCACAGTGACTGCATCGCATAAAACACGCCTTGCGTGACGACCGAGAACGACGCGATTTTCCAAAACGCACGATTCGTGATGATCCGCCAAGTGCCGACGAACTGGCTTGCAATACCCGCATCGCGGCGCTCCTGGTTCGCATCGGGTGCGAACACCCACAGTGCCGCGGCCACCGCGACAGTCATCACGCCGAGCCCTACGCATACCGCACGCCAGCCGGAAAAGCTCAACAACCACGACAGCGGCGAGCCGACCACCACGCCGCCCAAACCGCCCACCGCCATCACGAAGCCGTTCATAAGCGGCAGCCGCGCGATCGGGAAATGCTGCGCGAGCGCCTTGAACGCGCCGCCCAGGCATACCGATACACCGATGCCGATCATCAGCCGCCCGGCCATCATCGCGCCGACACTGTGCGCGGCCCCGAACACCCACGCGCCCGCCGCCGCGACCAACAGCAGCGCGGCGCAGACGCGGCGCGGGCCATAACGGTCGAGCAACACGCCCGCTGGAATCTGCGCGAGCGCGAAACCCAGGAAATAGAGGCTCGTCAACAGCCCGAGATCGGCGGCCGACAGGCCGAGATCACGGGTAATCAAAGGCGCGAAACCGAGATTCACGCCCCGATAGACATAGGAAACGAAATAGCCGATCGCGAACAACGCGAATACGCGGAACTGCACGAAGGACATGGTGGTCACCGACGCAAAAACGCCGGGCCGACGGCGCTCGGCGCAAGAGCGGACACAAGCACGGCGGCCGGGCGCAAACAAAAACGCCGTCACCCAGGTGACGGCGTTTTCCGATGATAGTCGACGCTTGGCCGCGGCGCCGAAAGCCCCTGCCGCGCGCGCCCTTTCGTCTTACTTTTTCTTGCCCTTGCGGCCCGTCGCCTTCGCGGGCGCAGCTTTCACCGCAGCCTTGGCCGAGCTTCTGGCCGGCGCCTTCGCTTCAGCCTTGCGGCCTCGGCCCGTCGCACGGCCGCCGGTATGCAGGCTCGCACGCTCGATCCGGCCGCCCGACGCCGCCGTCGCGATCCGCTGCGGCCCAGGCTCGGCCGGCACCGCGCGGCCGACCGGCACGTGCAGCACGAGCGTCTGGCCCGGCATCACGACCGAGCGGCGGGTGCGGTTCCACGCATGCAATTGCGCGACCGACACGCCGTAGCGGCTCGCCACCATCTCCATCGACTGCTTGCGCCGCACGCGAATCAGCATCTTGCGCGTATCCGGCACATCCGGCTCGATCGCGAGCACACCGTTTTCCGCGACATCGGCGCTGATGTCCTCGTCATCGTCGTCGCCGCGCGGCACGACGATCGTCGAGCCCGGCTTCAGCCGCATGCCGGCCGGAATCTTGTTCACCTGCATCAGCGTGTCCGCGTCGACGCCTATCTTCTCCGCGAGCGCGGCCGGCCGCTCGCGCTCGGTTACGGTGTACGTGGTCCAACTCGACAATTGACCGTCATACGACTTGAGGTTCTTGCCGAACGCGGCGGCGTTGTCGAACGGCAGCAGGATCTGCGGCTGCGTCGCGCCGAGGATCACCGGCTTCGAGAACGAAGGATTGAGCGACTTGAATTCGTCGAGCGGCAGGTTCGCGAGTTTCGCCGCCACCTTCACGTCGATGTCGCGCGACGTCGTCACGGTTACGAAATACGGGTGATTCGGAATCTCGGGCAGCGTGAGACCGTATTGCTTCGGGTTCATCACGATGTTCTTCACCGCCTGCAGCTTCGGCACATAGTTGCGCGTCTCGTTCGGCATCCGCAGGCTCTGATAATCGGTCGGCAGGCCCGCTGCCTGATTGCGCGCGATCGCGCGCTGCACGTTGCCCTCGCCCCAGTTGTAGGCGGCAAGCGCGAGATACCAGTCGCCGAACATGTCGTGCAACCTAGACAGGTAGTCGAGCGCGGCGCTCGTCGAGGCCAGCACGTCGCGCCGCTCGTCCTGCCACATGTTCTGCCGCAAGTTGTACGTGCGGCCCGTGCCCGGCACGAATTGCCACATCCCCGCGGCTTTCGCAACCGACAGCGCCTGCGGGTTGTACGCGGATTCGATGAACGGCAGCAGCGCAAGCTCGGTCGGCATGTGGCGCGATTCGAGCTCCTCGACGATGTGATACAGATACTTCTGCGAGCGCTCGGTCATCCGCTGCACGTAGTCGGGACGCTGCGCATACCACTGCGCCTGCATGTCGACGAGGTCGGTCTGGAGATCGGGAATCTGGAAACCGCGGCGGATGCGCGCCCAGAGATCGCTGTCGGAAGTCGTCAGATCGCCGACCGATTGTTTGTCGACGTCGACGGTTTCTTTCGCGGTGGCGGACTTGCGGATGAAATTCGACGCGGCCTGCGCATCGGACGCTGCCGCCGGACCTTGAGCGGTAGGCCCCGTGCCCGCGCACGCGGCGAGCATCAGAACCAACAGCGCGCTAATGAAGAATCGCATGAAAAATCTCGGCTTCCAACTGCTGGAAATTGCAGGCGATAGTACGAAAGTGCGCCGTTCGCGTCAATAAAAACACCGAAAAAACCTGCTAATTCGGATATTTGGGGCCGATTCTCTAGATTTCGGATGAGCATCCCCCCACTCGAAAGTAGGTTGGATTACCGAAACCGGTTTTTCCACTCGCGCATCAAGGTGAACGCGGTGAGCCGGTCCGGCACGGGCTCGTGCAACTCGGCCGCGAGCGTCGCGCGGATCGACGCGCTGTCCGCGCGCAGGAACGGATTGACGGCACGCTCGTGGGCGATCGTGGTCGGCAACGTAGGCGCGCCGCGCGCGCGGCGCGCGAGCGCGTCGTCGCGCCAGGCCGCGAGCGCGGCGTTGTCCGGCTCGCAGGCGAGCGCGAATCGGATGTTCGACAGCGTGTATTCGTGCGCGCAATGCACGCGGGTGTCGCCCGGTAGTGCGGCGAGCGCGTCGAGCGACGCGAGCATCTGCGCGGGCGTGCCCTCGAAAAGGCGCCCGCAGCCGCACGAGAACAGCGTATCGCCGCAAAAGAGGTGCGGCGCGGCATTCGCCGGCCCCGCCGGCTGGAAATACGCGATGTGCCCGCGCGTATGGCCCGGCACGTCGATCACGTCGAACTCGACGGCCGCACCCGACGCGAGCCCGACCCGCACACGCTCGCCGCCCGCGACGCGCCGCGTCACGTGCTCTATCGCTTCGTTCGCGGGCGCAAACACGGCGATTTCGCGATCTCGAGCGAGCGCGCTCAACTCGGCCACTCCGCCGACATGGTCGCCGTGGTGGTGCGTGAGTAAAATAGCGCTTAGCCGCCAGCCTCGAGCGTCGAGATAGCGGCGCACCGGCTCGGCTTCGCCCGGATCGACGACGAGCGCATCGCGGCCGTCGGATACGACCCAGACGTAGTTGTCGTCGAATGCCGGCACCGGCACGTATTCCAGCTCGTTCATGGGCGCGCACTCACCATATATGTCTGACCGTTCGATTATAGACTGGCCCGCCTGGAGTGCCTCTCCGCCCGGACGCTACGTGCTGGGCTGGGAGCAGGCGCAACTCGACCGCATGGTGTCCGACGTGTTCGGCTTCCACGCGCTGCAGCTCGGGCTGCCGCAACTGGACGCGCTGCGCGAGAACCGGATGCCGTACCGCGGGCTCGTGCTCGACCCTGCCAGCGGCGCGAGCGCGCCGTACCACTACCCGTGGGCGCGCGAAGCGCATAGCCCGGAGCACGCGCCCGCCGGACGCAGCACGGTCTGGTGCGATCTGCTCGATCTGCCGTTCGAATCGCAAAGCGTCGATCTCGTGGTGATGCCGCATACGCTCGAGTTCACCTCCGATCCGCACCGGCTGCTGCGCGAGGTCGAACGCGTGCTGATGCCGGAAGGCCAGCTCGTGATCACGGGCTTCAATTCGTTGAGCCTCTGGGGCGCAAGGCAGTCGGTCGGCAAGATGACGAACCGGCCGTTCGTGCCCGCGACGCTCGAGCGGATCACGTTCATCCGGCTGAAGGACTGGATCAAACTGCTTGGCTTCGATCTCGAACGCGGCCGCTTCGGCTGCTACCGGCCGCCGCTGTCGACCGACAAGTGGCTCAACCGCTACGCATTCATGGAGGCCGCGGGCGACCGCTGGTGGCCGATTTTCGGCGCCGTCTACATGGTGACGGCGATCAAGCGCGTGCGGGGAATGCGGCTCGTCGGCCCGATCAAGGTCAAGAAACCGGTGCTGAAGCCGGGCCTCGCGCCCGCGGCCACCCCGACCACCCACCAAGAACATTCATGACGCAGCAAATTATCGACATTTATACCGACGGCGCCTGCAAAGGCAATCCTGGCCCCGGCGGCTGGGGCGCACTGCTGCGCCACGGCACGCAGGAGAAGGAGCTTTTCGGCGGCGAAGCCGGCACGACCAACAACCGGATGGAACTCACCGCGGTCATCGCCGCGCTCGAAGCGCTCAAGCGGCCGTGCAAGGTGATCGTCCACACCGATTCGCAGTACGTGCAAAAAGGCATCAGCGAATGGATTCACGGCTGGAAGAAAAAAGGCTGGGTGACGGCCGCGAAGACGCCGGTGAAAAATGCCGACCTCTGGCAGAAACTCGACGCGCTCGTCGCGCGGCACGACGTGGAGTGGCGCTGGGTGAAGGGCCATGCCGGCCATCCGGAAAACGAACGCGCGGACGCGCTCGCGAACCGCGGTGTCGCATCGCTCGAATCGGCATGAACCCGGCTGGCCGCGCTGCGCGCCTCGCCGCCGGCTGCCGCCGGCCGTCCCTGCCGCGCCCGGGCGCCGGCCGGTTCGCGCGCCGCGGCCGCCTGCCGAGCGCGGCATGCGCACGAGCGGCCCGGCCGCGCACCGCCACGCCGGCGGCCCAGCGCGCGAGCGATCCGCTGACGGCCTAAGCCGTTCGCAAACCGCTCGCGCGCCCTTGCTTTCACGATTAACCCGAACCTCGCTTCCTCCATGCGCCAGATCATCATCGATACCGAAACCACCGGCCTGAACCCGCGCGCCGGCGACCGCATCCTCGAAGTCGGCTGCGTCGAGCTGCTGAACCGGCGGCTCACCGGCAATAACCTGCACTTCTACATCAACCCCGAGCGCGACAGCGATCCCGCCGCGCTCGCGGTGCACGGGCTGACGACCGAATTCCTGAGGGACAAGCCGAAATTCGCCGAGATCGTCGATGCGCTGCGCGACTTCATCCGCGGCGCCGAACTCATCATCCACAACGCGCCGTTCGACATCGGCTTTTTCAACGCCGAATTCGACCGGCTCAGCCTGCCGCCGATCACCGAAGACTGCGCGGGCGTCATCGACACGCTCGTGCAGGCCAAGCAGATGTTCCCCGGCAAGCGTAATTCGCTCGACGCACTCTGCGACCGCTTCGGAATCAACAACTCGCACCGTACGCTGCATGGCGCGCTGCTCGACTCGGAACTGCTCGCCGAGGTCTATCTCGCGATGACGCGGGGCCAGGAAAGTCTCGTCATTGATATGCTCGACGAAGGCAGTCACGCGCAACACAACGGCAACGCGCCGCGCGTGACGTTCAGCGGACTCGATCTGCCGGTGCTCGCGGCGACGGCGGACGAACTCGCCGAACACGACGCGCAGCTCGATGCGCTCGACAAGGCCGTCAAGGGCGCCTGCATCTGGCGCAGCGCGGCAGCGGCCGGCGACGCGGCGGCAAGCAGCGACGCATAAAATCGCGCGCGGGCCTGCTGGCCTGCTTCCCTGCCAATAGCGGCCAGCAGGCGGCCCGGCAAGCCGCGGCATCCGGCTCATCCGCTCTACCCTGGCCGTTCGGACTATTCGAGCCCGCCAGGGCCGCCCTGCGAACGCGCTCGGGCACACGTTCGCGCGCGTAAGTCAACCGGCGTTTTGTTACCGTGCTCTTCGGCTCTTCGGCTCGCCAGCCGCCGCCCTAACCAGCAGCGCAAGCCTCGCGCAAGCCGCGCGGCCTCTGCGCATGCTTTTCAGCCTCGCGGCTGCAACGCGATCACCGACATCCCGGCAAGCGCAAGCGCCGCGCCAGCGACATCCCAGCGCGACAGCGGCACGCCGTCGACGAGCCGCAGCCACGCAAGCGCCACCGCAATATAAACGCCGCCATACGCCGCATAGGTACGCGCGGCGGCAGCCGGATGCAGCGTCAGCAGCCACGCGAACAGCGCGAGCGACAGTGCGGCGGGCGCAAGCAGCCACGCCGGCTTGCCCGACTTCAGCACGAGCCAAGGCAGGTAGCAGCCGGCGATTTCAGCAAGCGCGGTCAGCACGAAAAGCACGGCGATTTTCACGATCGAAAGCATGGCGCAAGCGCGCGAAGCGCGCGTCGAAAACGCCGCGAAACGCCACGGCAACGAGCGCGATTATGCCCGACGCAACGCCCGCGCGGCTGGGGCTATTCCGGCAATTTGCACGATCCTCAGCCATCGTGCTATCATGTCGCATCTTTCAACAGGCTATTGCCGTCATTTCATTTCGACCGCCGAGGCATACTGTCGCCTGCCGGCCCTCGAAATTTCGTTCACAAGAAAGCGCGCCTCCGCGCTGCTTTTTTCGTTTCAACGCCCTTGATTAGGGCATACCGCCGGCCGCAAACACCACGCGATGCGCCGGTGCGCCGTCCGTCCCGCGAGATGCGCGACGGACTTCTCTCGAGTGCGAGCGTGCGACGGCATCGACCGGTTCGCGCCAGATCCGCTGCGCCGCGAAGCGAGCGCCGCCGCGTCTGTTGTGCTCATGCGCGTCGATTGGCGTCGATCTCGCCCCGCACTCGTCGGCAAACCGTGGCAAAACGCGCGAATCACCGCGCGATTTGGCCGCCGTCACAGGAGCTTTCGACCTTGACCGCAACATCCGCCAATTCGTCTTCCAGTCCGTCTCCCAGTCGATTCGCCGCGCCGGCTCACGACGCGGCAACGTCCGAGCGCTCCGAGATCACCGTCGTCGATCGCAGCCTGTTGAAGCGCGCCGTCGGCGCGATGGCACTCGGCAACGCAATGGAATGGTTCGACTTTGGCGTCTACAGCTACATCGCCGTCACGCTCGGCCAGGTATTCTTCCCGTCCAGCAGCCCGTCCGCGCAATTGCTCGCGACCTTCGGCACGTTCGCCGCCGCGTTTCTCGTGCGCCCGCTCGGCGGCATGGTGTTCGGCCCGCTGGGCGACCGGATCGGCCGCCAGCGCGTGCTCGCGATGACGATGATCATGATGGCGGCGGGCACGCTGGCGATCGGCCTGATCCCGAGCTACGACTCCATCGGCATCATGGCACCCGTGCTGCTGCTCGTCGCCCGCCTCGTGCAGGGCTTCTCGACGGGCGGCGAATATGGCGGCGCGGCAACGTTCATCGCCGAATTCTCGACCGACAAGCGCCGCGGTTTCATGGGCAGCTTCCTCGAGTTCGGCACGCTGATCGGCTACGTGATGGGCGCGGGCGTCGTCGCGCTGCTGACAGCCACGCTGTCGCGCGACGCGCTGCTGTCGTGGGGCTGGCGCGTGCCGTTTCTGATCGCGGGCCCGCTCGGCCTGATCGGCCTCTACATCCGCACGAGGCTCGAGGAAACGCCTGCGTTCAAGCGCGAGGCCGAAGCCCGCGAAGCGCAGGACAAGGCCGTGCCGAAGACGCACTTTCGCCGCGAGCTGATGCGCCACTGGCGCGCGCTGCTGCTGTGCGTCGGTCTCGTGCTGATCTTCAACGTCACCGACTACATGGCGCTGTCGTATCTGCCGAGCTATCTGTCGTCGACGCTGCATTTCGACGAAGCGCACGGCCTCGCGCTGATCCTGATCGTGATGATCCTGATGATGCCGATGACGCTCGCGGCAGGCCGTCTGTCCGACGCGGTCGGCCGCCGGCCGGTGATGATGGCGGGTTGCATCGGGCTTTTCGCGCTGTCGATCCCCGCGCTTACGCTGATCCGCACCGGCGACGCGATGCTCGTGTTCAGCGGCCTGCTGATGCTCGGCGCGCTGCTGTCGTGCTTCACGGGCGTGATGCCGTCGACGCTGCCCGCGCTGTTTCCGACCAAGATCCGCTATGGCGCGCTCGCGATCGGCTTCAACGTGTCGGTGTCGCTGTTCGGCGGCACGACGCCGCTCGCGGCCGCTTGGCTCGTCGACCGAACGGGCGATCTGATGATGCCCGCGTACTACCTGATGGGCGCCGCCGTAATCGGTGCGATTTCGGTGTTCGCGCTGCCGGAGAGCGCGCGCCGGCCGCTCAACGGATCGCCGCCCGCGGTCGCGTCACATGACGAGGCGCGTGCGCTGGCGCGCGAACTCGAACGCGAGCGCCACGCGCGCAAGCAGGATGACGATGGAAGGTACGCTGCGGCGGCGACACTGCGGGCATAAATCGTTATCGGAATCGGCGGGGCCGTGCCGGCACGGAACGGGCGCACTCGACCAGCTCGACTGTCCCGACCGGCTCGGCGGCCGATCGATCCGCCGGTTCGGCAATCGGGCCGGCTCTGCCAGCCGGCTCGCCGATCTGTTTCTTATCGGCTCATCCCCGCCGATGTCAGCGCCAAACCCGGTCACTCTCCACCGCGACCGCCACGCGCCATCCTGCGCCGCACGCTCGAATTCCGGCAACGCGCCAGCCCGTAAGCGCAGCGCGGCGACCGCCGGACAGCGCGCCGAATCGATACGCGCGACGGCACGGCATATCCTTCTCTACGCCGCGCGACGCATCACTGCTCGCACAACCAAGCCGCACCGAGCGGCCACAGCCCTTGGTTGTCGTCGCGGAAATAACCGAAGTGGCCGATCGGTCGCTGCCCGTCGGACGGATCGATCTCCCGGAATTCGATCTGTGCGCTCGAATAAAAGCGATGCAGCGCTTGCACCGCGGTAGGCGGCGCAATCCAATCGTCGTTCACCGTGTAGGCGAGGATGCGTCCACGATAGCCGCGAAAATGATCGCGCAACGGGAAGCCGCCGCTATCGACGAGGTAGTCGGGATGACGGCACCAGCGCGCCCATTCGTGTGCGACACCCGACGGCAGCGAGCAAAGCGCGGCGAGCCCCGGATGACGTCCCGGCCGAACCGGCAGTAGCGCGCCGAACGCACACGCGGCGCCGAGCCACAGCGGCGCCATCATCAGACGCCGCGGCCACGTCCAATGCCCCCAGTAGCCGCTCCCGCAACACACCGACAGCAGCGCCGCCGCGCGGCCGTTGTTGTGCGCGAGGCCGAACATCTGCCCGCCTGCGCCATGGCCGACCGCGACGAGCCGCCTGGCCGGCGTGCGCTGCGCAAGATGATCGAGCGCGGCGGGCAAATCGGCCTCGCCCCAGTCGCGCAACGTCGCGGTGTCGGCGGTGCGCGAACGCAGGCGCGAATCGCCGATGCCGCGATAATCGTAGGTCAGCACTGTGAAACCGGCGGCGGCGAGAAAGCGCGCATATCGCTCGTAGTAAGCGCGCGGCACGCCGAGCGCGCCATTCACGAGCACGCTGCGGCCGTTACTGGCCGCCGGCAAATAGAAAGTCCCAGTCAGCAATCTGCCGTCCAGCGCCGCAAAGCGTGTCGTTTCGGCGGTGATTGGCTGTCGTTCGTGCATGCACCATCCTTTTGTCTTACGGTTATTGTGCAAGCGAATATGTTTGTTCGCCAGCAGCACGGTACTTGGATGGTCGGAGGTTCCCCACGTTCGATGAGAAAAGATGCCGCGAAAAGATATCGCAGCATGGACGTGGCGGCGCCCGCCTGGCGATGGCGCGAACCGCCCGGTCGTCTGCCGGATCGTCCGGGCGATCAATGTGATGGCCGGGGCGGCCGGTTCTGCCACCGGCGCTGTACCGCTATCGTGCGGCTTGCGGCAATCGAATCAATTCCCGGGCGAACGCTAAACGAAATCGACGCGCGCGAGCCACGCTTGCACGCCGTCCCACGACCGGAAATCGGCAAGGCTGCGCGCCGGCAGCGCCGGATACGCCGCGGCGGCCATCTGCGCGAGTGCGCGCCCGGGCCCGAGTTCGACGAACGCGCGCGCGCCCGCCTCCACGCACCCCGCAACGCATGCGGCCCAGTCGATCGGCTCGGCAATCTGACGCGCGAGCTTGTCGAGACCGGCGCCGACGTCGAGCATGGGCGAGCCGTCGAGCCCGCCCAGCAGCCGCGTGCCGGCTGTCGGCGAGCGCGCGACTCGTGCGTGCGCGAGCGCCGCGCGAAAACGCGGCACGGCGTCGGCAAGCCAGCGGGTATGGGACGCCACGCGAACGTCGAGGGACGTGACGCGCTGCGCGTGCTCGGCGCGCGCCGCGCGCGCGAGCGCATCGAGCGCCGCGGGCGAACCGGCCAGCACGTAGGCGTCGCCTGGGTTGACGATCGCCACGGCGGCGGCGTGCGCGGCGCACAGCGCGTCGATCGCGTCGCGCCGCAGGCCGCGCACGAACAACATCCGCGCATCGGCATGGCTCGCGGCGTCCATCGCGCGGGCGCGGGCCGCGGCGAGATCGAGCGCCGCGCGCGCGTCGATCAACCCCGCGACGCTCCAGGCCGCCACTTCGCCGACGCTATAGCCTGCCACGCAACGCCGGCGCGGCAGCAGCGCATCGAGCCGGGTCATCGCGCTCACGGCCTGCAGCGTGCAGACGAGTTGGGCGGCAAAATTTCCGTGCAGCGCCTCAGCGTCGGCGTGACGCACCCAGACACGCGGATCGACACCGAACAAGTTCGCCGCGTGCGCGAACAGCGGCGCCGCTTGCGGCAGGTCCGCCGTCAATTCGAACATGTCCGCGCACTGCCCGCCCTGTCCGGCGCAGAGAATCGCGATCGTCACCGCGAAGGCTCCGTGCGCCGTTGCGGCCGCCGCCGATCCGCACTGACTTCGGCCTGCACGCCCCGCGCCCGATCCGGCGGCGTGCGAACCGTCGCGCTGCGTTCAGGCTGCCGTCGATTCGCGCGGGTTGGCCATGGAGGCTCGATGGGCGGCGCCGCCCGCAAACGGCTGCCATCATAAGCGGCGACGAACAGGCTCATCGCCAGCAGATCGGCCGCGCCGCCCGGGCTCAGGCGGCGCGCGACGAACGCGCGGTGGGCGGCCACCGCGCGCGAATGCCAATCGATCGCCCCCACGCCGCCGCGCGCCAGAAAATCGCGTGCGGTGCGCTGCGCGAAGACGAGTCCGTCAAGGCCGCCGCGATGCAGCAGATTCGTATCGTCGATGCCGGCAATCAACACGAAGCATGCGTGCACGCGCGCTGCCTCGGGGTTGCCGGGCGCCAGTTGCGCGGCGTCGGCGAGCGCGTGCACGCCGAGCGTATAGACGCTCGGAAAACCGCCCGCCGCCTCCGCCCGCGCACCGCCGACGCCATAGCGGCGGCTCGCGCATTCGCCGTGGCTGTCGAGCGCGCGCGGCCCGCGCACAATTGCGGCGCCCCAGCGCTCGGCCACGATCGCGCCGAGCGTCGCGGCGGCGCGATGCGGCACATGGGATGCGGCACGCAAGCCCGCCGCCGCGCACAACAGGCCGAGCCCAAAGATCGCGCCGCGATGCGTGTTCACGCCATGGGTCGCGTCGAGCATCGCAGACTCCGCGCGCAAGCCGATCCGGCGCAGCGCGGCCATGTTCGCGTCGCGCGCGCCCGCGTCGGCCAGCTCGGCGAAGAATGGGCGTAACGCCGCCGCGCTGCGGCGGAATGTATCGGCACTCATGTCGTCGTGACTGCCGGAGTCGACATGGCTCACGAGGCCGGGCTTCGGCCATGTGTCGATTTCGACGAGCAGGCAGCGTGTCGCCTGCGCGGCGATTTCCGCTGAAACGGACGCGGTTGCCGCAAGCGGGCGTTGCGGCGCGTCGCGCAATGCGGCGGCCGGGCTCGACGGGCTCGTCAGCGCATACGCGCTGCCCGCGCCGTCAAGCGGCTGCGTTGCCGGCATCCGGTCCGGCTGCGTGTCGTGCAAACGGACCCCGGCATGCGCCGAGCATCGGCATGCGCTCATCGCCACGTCTCCAGAAAAACGTCCGGCGCGCACAATACGACACCGTCCGCCGTTTTCACCGCGATCTCGCGCGCGCGCGCATGCAGCTCGCGCCAGTTCACACCTGCGCCGTCGGCCCGTAACAGCTCGCCGTCTATGCGCATCGGCGCGCGCGTATCGAGGTCGGCGAGCGCCGCGACGAGTGCCGCGATCGATGCGCCGGTCTCAGCGCAATCCGCCCAATCCGACGACTCCTGCGACTCCCCCGCCGATGCGTCACGCCCGCACGCCGCCTCGGCATCGTCTGCCGGCCACCCCGATTCCCGCCCGCGGCCCGGCCCGTCGCACGCGATCCGTGCCGCCGCGTCGCGCGCCGTGTCGCACGCGCGCCGTGCCGCGCGCGGCGTCAGCACGATATCGAGATCCGATTGCCCGTGCAGATAACGCAGTCCCGTGAGCGCCTGCCACCCAAGGCTGCCGAACACGCGGCAATCGACCCAATGCGCGTCGGCAAGTATGCGCAAATTCGCGAGCGTCGGCCGCCACGCAGGCGGCGCATCGCGTTCGACCTCCGTGAGCGTCGGCAACGCGCGGATGGCGGCGATCTGCGCGGGCGCCGCGGCCAGCGCGATACGCCGCTTGCCCGCCGACGGCGGCAACGGCAATCCGAGCGCAACGCCCGCCTCGCCCGGCATGCCGCGCCGCACGATCAGCGGCCAGCCGCGCGCGGCCCAGTGCCGCACATCAGGCAGATGCGCCGCGTCGCCGTGCGCGGCAAGCAAGCCGGGCCACGCATCGGCGCGCACGCGCACGAGCGTATGGCGGCGCAGCGGCGCGTCAGCCGCCGGCGCGCGCCAGCTCATACACGCGTTGCGCGACGTCGGCCGCAACCGGCCGGCCGCCGCGTTCGCGGCCCACTCTGCCGCGCCGGTCCGTGCGATCCACGGGCCGCGCGATCAGTTCGGCCAGCTGCTCGGCCAGCGAACGCGACGGATCGAGCACCTCGTCAATCGCGCCCGTCTTCGCGAAGTTGTCGAGCCCCGGTGCGAACACCGCCGTCGAGCGGGCCTTGTCGCTCAATACGTCCAACGGCAGCTTCGTCACCCGCGCCATCGCCTGCAAATCCATCACCTCGGGCTGGGCACCCGGCAGCGCCACCAATGTGCGGGTCGCCAGCGCGGTCGCGATGAACGCGCCTGCGGCCGCATGCCCGTAAAGCAGTCCGATCGTCCGATGGCCGAGTGCGTCCGCGCGCTGCAGGCATTTCGCGAGATGCGCGAGATATTCGTTCAGGCCGAGCAGTTCGTCGCGTCGGCTCATGCGCTGGCTGTCGCCGTCGACGAGCACGAGAATCGGCGTGGCGCCGCCGCGCGCGATCGTCGCGAGCACGTGCGCGGCGAGCTTGAGCGCGCCGTGCACGCCCAGCGCCGCGCCTTGCGTGACGCCGATCACGTCGATCGCGCCGAACGCGGCCGCGCCGCGCCCGGACAGCAGACCGTGCGCATCGACATCGATATCGTGGCCGGCCGGAAACAGCGACGCCAGCACGTCATCGAGCACCATCGCTCACCTCCGAGAGTCGATCGGCAAGCGCCGTGAACGCCGGGTAATCGAGTGCGGGAATCGAGGCCGCGTCGCTCGCGCCGAGCGCGTGCCACATATCGAGCGCGTCGTGGCAGCCGCGAAAGCGCTCGATGCGCTTCGCGAGGCGCGCGTGTTCCGCCTCGAGCGTCGCGATGTCGAATGCGACGGCGCTCGTCTGCGCCACGAGTTCGATCGCCGCGTGGCGAAACGCGTCGATGGTATCGTCGACGAAACGCTCGGCGCCGCCGCTCAAGCGCCGATGCTTGCCGCCCATCGTGCGCCACACGAGCGCGCGGTCGCGCGAATCGAATTCGTCGACGCCGTGCCGGCTTTCGATCACCTCCGGCCCGGACACGCCGATGCGCCCGGCCTCCGACACCGCAAGCGCCGAGCAGCACGCGGCGATGATGCCGCCGCCGCCATAGCAGCCCGCGCGCCCGCCGACGAGCCCGACGACGCTCACGCCCACCGCACGTGCATCGAGCATCGCGCGGATGATCTCGGAGACCGCGATTTCGCCCGCATTCGCTTCCTGCAGCCGCACGCCGCCGGTATCGAACAGGATCACGACGGGCTGCCGCACGTCCCGCGCGGCGCGTAGCAACCCGGTCAGCTTCGCGCCGTGCACTTCGCCGAACGCGCCGCCCATGAAACGGCCTTCCTGCGCGGCGACCAGCATCGGCTGGCCCGCAAGCCGCGCGCGGCCGACGATCATGCCATCGTCGAATTGTCCAGGCAGCTCGAACAGCGGCAGATGCGGGCTCGTCATACGCTCGCGCGGGCCGACAAACTCGCTGAACGTGCCCGTGTCGACCAACCCCGCGAGACGCTGCCGCGCCGATGCTTCATACCAGCTCGTGCCGGCGGCCAAGCGCCCGGCATTGGCCGAACCGATTGGCGGACGGGTTGCGGCGTTTGCGGGCGGATCGGCCGTCGCGCCCGTTGCGGCGCCTGCCGGCACGCCTGCCATATCTGCCGCAACACTCGCCGGCGCGCCCGCCGCCCGGCTTACCGTGCCGCCGGCGCCACCCGTGGCCGGCTCGTCCGCCGCTTCGAGCGTTGCCCCACCCGCCGTGCCGATCCTCATCGCTCGCCTCCCTCGATCGCGCGTACCGCCTGTGCGAGCCGCAGCGACACCATGTCCGGCCGCGCGCCGCCGTCGTTGACGGACAGCCGCAGCCCGCCCGGCGAGCGGCGCTCGACAAAATCAGCGACCACTGCCCGCCAGACCTCGCCGAAGCCCTCGGCGGCGGTCCGGATGTCGACCTCGCATTCGGTGTCGGGCAGCACGCGCTCGACGAGCACCTCCAGATTGCCCGACGCGACCACGCCGACGATCGCCCACGGGGCATCACCCTTGGCCCGTTCGCGTGCCGCATGGCGGTAATAAAGCTGTTCCATCGCTCCCCTGCTCCTCTTCACCAATTACGGAATCGGGACGGCGGCGCATACAGCCCGCCCGACCAGTGAACCAGATCCTTGATCGAGCGTGCGGCGAGCAGGCGCCGGTCGGCGTCGAGCGGATCGATGTCCAGATCCTCGGGGCGCACGATCACCCCGCGCTCGCGCAAGCACTCGACCAGCTTGCGATCGCGCCCGCGGCCGATCTCGGTATAGCCCGCGACGCCGCGGATCGCGTGCTCGCGCTCGTCGGCGTCGCGGCACATCAGCAGGTTCGCGATGCCTTCCTCGGTCACGATGTGCGTGACATCGTCGCCGTATACCATCACCGGCGCGAGATCGAGCGACAACTGGTCGGCCAGACGCAGCGCGTCGAGCCGCTCGACGAACATCGGCGCGTTCTTCTCGCCGAACGTCTCGCCGATCTGCACGACGAGCTTGCGCCCGCGCCGCAACGCGGCGGGCGTGGCCGGATCGGCCTGCGCGCCCGCCGCGAGCCACGGCCCGCTCGGATGGCGCCGGCCGCGCGCATCGCTGCCCATGTTGGGCGCGCCGCCGAAGCCCGCGATCCGCTCGGCCGTCACCGTCGACGAGTGGCCCGCGAGATCGATCTGCAGCGTCGAGCCGATGAACATGTCGCACGCATAGAGGCCCGCCATCTGGCAGAACGCGCGGTTCGAGCGCAGCGAGCCGTCCGCGCCCGTGAAAAAGACATTGGAACGTGCGCGGATGTAGTCGTCCATCCCGACTTCGGAGCCGAAGCAATGGATTTGCTCGACCCAACCCGCTTCGATCGCCGGGATCAGCGTCGGATGCGGATTCAGCGCCCAGTGCGTGCAGACCCGGCCCTTCAGGCCGAGCCGCTCTCCGTAGGTGGGCAGCAGCAATTCGATCGCCGCCGTGTTGAAGCCGATGCCGTGATTCAGCCGCTTCACGCCATAGTGCGCATAAATGCCCTTGATCGCGAGCATCGCGGTCAGGATTTGCGTTTCGGTGATGCCCGCCGGATCGCGCGTGAAAAGCGGCTCGACATGAAACGGCCGGCCCGCGTCGACCACGAAATGCACGCGATCGCCTGGAATGTCCACGCGCGGCACGCGCTCGACGATACGCTCGACCTGCGCGATCACGATGCCGTCCTTGAACGCGGTGGCCTCGACGATGGTCGGGGTGTCCTCGGTGTTCGGGCCGGTGTACAGATTGCCGTCGGCGTCGGCGCTCACCGCGGCGACGAGCGCGACATTCGGCGTGAGATCGACGAAGTAACGCGCGAACAGCTCGAGATACGTATGCACCGCGCCCAGCTCGATCTTGCCGCCGAACAGCAGCTTGGCGATGCGCTGCGACTGCGGGCCCGAGTACGCGTAATCGAGCCGTTTGGCGATGCCGCGCTCGAATACGTCGAGATGCTCGGGCAGCACGACGCCCGACTGGACCATATGCAGATCATGCACCTTCGTGCGGTCGACGGCGGCGAGCGCCGCGGCGAGCAAGTCCGCCTGCTTCTGGTTGTCGCCCTCGATGCAGACGCGGTCGCCCGGGCGCAGCACTGCCTCGAGCAGCGCGGTCGCATCGCGCGCGTCGACCCGCTTGCGCCGCGCCAGCGGCGCGGCCTCGGCAACGCGCGCGGCGCGCGCCGCGCGGGCATAGTTCCATCCCGTCATACGGAGTCTCCTGCGTCGAACCGTTCGATGGAGTTTGCAGCATTGTAAGCCGGAGCGTCGCGGCAATTGATGATATTGCGCGATATGACTCAGTGATGCAGGCGATGAACAGCGCGTTCGCACGCAGGCCGCGTTGCCGAGCCAGTGTCGGTCGACGCGGGCAAGCGCCGCATCCCGCGAACAGGCCGCGCCGCCTGCCGCAACGCAGCCGCTGCGTTCGGCCGCTTATGGCTGCGGGATGCAGGGTTCACGCCTCGCGCGCCGGTCAGGCCGAGGGCACCCGCGCGTGGGCGAAATCCGGCAAGCACCCGGCATCGCGCGCCCTCCGCCATCGCGCCGCCCCACTTAGCCACCGACCACTGCGCCCGTCGCGAAACACCGCAGCGACAATGGCCTGAGCAGGCAACCCACGCCGGAATGAAACGTCACGATCAGCGCGCCGTATGGCACGAGCCGCCGGCCGGCCGCCGCGAGGCCCGCAACCACCGCATCGCGTAACGCAACGCCCTCACGGCAAAAAGCTCTTGCGCCGCGCTTCGATCAACTCGACGAGCAGGCGGTCACGTTCCGCGCCGAGCGCCTCAATCGAGCGCTCGCCCTGGATCTCGCGCAGCGCGTCGATCAGCTTGCGATCGACGTCCGGCGAAAACGACGGCGTGCCGAGATCGTCCCACCATGTCGTCATCGGCCCGGACAGATGTTCGAGGAAATGAGCGATTCCGCCGTCGCCGCCGCCGAGATGGTAGATGAGGCTCTGCCCCATCAACGCCCAGCGCAGGCCCGGCCCCCATGACACCGCCTTGTCCGCGTCCTCGACGCTGACCACGCCCTCGCCCTCGCCCACCAGGTAATACACCTCGCGAAACAGCGCCGCCGCGAGCCGGTTTGCGACGTGGCCCGCCATCTCCTTGTTGAGCACGATCGTGACCTTGCCCAGTTCGTCGTAGAAGCGCTTCGCCCGTGCGATTGCATCGGCGGACGTCGCCGCGCCGCCGGCCAGCTCGACGAGCGGAATCAGATGCGGCGGATTGAACGGATGAGCGATCAGGCAGCGCTGCGGATGCCGCTCGCACGCGCCCTGGATGTCCGACATCTTGAGCCCCGACGAACTCGACGCGACAAGCACATGCGCCGGCAGCCGCGCGTCGATCCGGCGATACAACTCGCGCTTGACGTCGAGCCGCTCCGGGCCGCTCTCCTGCACGAAATCGGCGTCGTCGAGCGCCGCATCGAGTTGCGGCTCGAATGCAAGCCGCGCGGCGAATTCGGCGGCGCGCTCGCCGGCAAACCTCGCCAGCGCGGCATCGAGCCGCGCGCGGGCATCGGGGGCGGGGTCGGTCACGGTCACGTCGAAGCCTTTGGACAAATAAAACGCCGTCCAGCTTGCGCCGATCACGCCCGCGCCGATCACGGCGATCCGTTGTGCGTCCATCTTGAGGTCTCCTTTGATTTGATTCGATTCGATTCAAGCCGGCGAACCGCCCAGCCGTCATGACGCGGCTGACTGCACCCGGCAAATGCGCACGCCACGCCACCACAATAGCGGCCCCGAGCGATTCCGCATCGAATCGCGGTCCTGCGCCTGAGCGTCGGCACGCGCGCACCCGACGCAAAAACGCCGCATCCGCGCCAATCGCGTGATGCGGCGTTGCCGCTGATCCGGCTGCGGCGCCGGCGCTTCGCGCACAGCACCGCCCGCGTACTGGCCCGGCCAGTATCAGCGCGCGAAGCGCGCGTCGAGCTTCGCCTTCGTCTCGGCAAGCGCACGCGGCAACCGCGCGCCCAGCTTGTCGAACCACTGCGCATGCAGCGCAAGCTCGTCGCGCCATTCGTCCGCGTCGATCGACGTCACCTGCTCGAACCGCTCAGGCGAGAACGCCAGGCCGTCCCAATGCAGATCCTCATAGCGCGGCGTGACGCCGAACGCATGCTCGACGCCCGCGCCGCGGCCGTCGATCCGCTCGAGCATCCACTTCAGCACCCGCATGTTCTCGCCGAAGCCCGGCCATACGAACTTGCCGTTCGCATCTTTGCGGAACCAGTTCACGCAATAGATCTTCGGCAGCGATGCGCCCGCCGCCGCGAGTTTCTCGCCAAGCGCGAGCCAGTGCGCGAAGTAGTCGCCCATGTTGTAGCCGCAAAACGGCAGCATCGCGAACGGGTCGCGCCGCACCACGCCCTGCTGGCCCACCGCCGCCGCGGTGGTCTCCGAGCCCATCGTCGCCGCCATATAGACGCCTTCCACCCAATCGCGCGCCTCGGTCACGAGCGGCACCGTGTTCGAGCGGCGGCCGCCGAAGATGAACGCGTCGATCGGCACGCCGGCCGGGTTCTCCCAATCGGCGTCGATCGACGGACATTGCGACGCGCTCGCCGTGAAGCGCGAGTTCGGATGCGCGGCCTTCCTGCCGGTTTGCCTGCCGATCTCGGGCGTCCACGGGTTGCCTTGCCAATCGGTGAGCTTCGCGGGTGGCGTGTCGGTCAGCCCTTCCCACCAGACGTCGCCGTCTTCGGTCAACGCGACGTTGGTGAAAATCACGCCTTCCTTGAGCGTGGCGATCGCATTCGGGTTGGTTTTCTCGCCGGTACCCGGCGCGACGCCGAAGAAGCCGGCCTCGGGATTGATCGCATACAGGCGCCCGTCGCGGCCGGGTTTGAGCCATGCGATATCGTCGCCGATCGTCGTGACCTTCCAGCCTTCGAAGCCCTGCGGCGGGATCAGCATCGCGAAGTTGGTCTTCCCGCACGCGGACGGGAACGCGGCGGCGACGTGATACTTGCGCCCCTCGGGCGAACTTACGCCGAGAATCAGCATGTGCTCGGCCAGCCAGCCTTGGTCGCGGCCCATCGTCGACGCGATGCGCAGCGCGAAGCACTTCTTGCCGAGCAGCGCGTTGCCGCCGTAGCCGGAGCCGAAGCTCCAGATCTCGCGCGATTCGGGAAAATGCACGATGTACTTGGTCGGATTGCACGGCCACGGCACGTCCTTCTCGCCGGCGGCCAGCGGTTTGCCGACGCTGTGCACGCACGGCACGTAATCGCCGTGCTCGCCGAGCGCGGCAAGCACGTCGCGGCCCATGCGCGTCATGATCCGCATGTTCACCGCGACATAGGGACTATCGGACAGCTCGACGCCGATATGCGCAATCGGCGAGCCGAGCGGCCCCATCGAGAACGGCACCACGTACAGCGTGCGGCCGCGCATCGCGCCGCGAAACAGGCCGTCGAGCGTCGCACGCATTTCGGCGGGCGCGATCCAGTGATTGGTCGGCCCGGCGTCGTCGCGCGATTCGCTGCAGATGAACGTGCGGTCCTCGACGCGCGCGACGTCCGACGGATCGGACAGCGCGAGAAACGAGTTCGGCCGCTTCGCGGGGTTCAGCCGGATCATCGTGCGCTGCGCGACCATCTCGTCGCATAAGCGATCGTATTCCTGCTGCGAGCCGTCGCACCAGACGACGCGCTCGGGCTCGGTCAGCTCGGCGATGCGCGCGACCCAGTCGATCAGGCCGCGATGTTTGACGTATTCGGGTACATCGAGCGAAACGGTGCGCGTGGCCGCGACCACGTTGCTTCGGGTCATTAGCGTGTCTCCAGGTTGTTGAATCGGAATATCGTGTTCGGTGCGCCGCCGCAACGGGAGCGGGGCCGCAGGCGGGACGCGCGCGCGGCGGGCAGCGCGCCCGCCATTTCGGCGCCGAAGCATTCGCATTCGTTCTTCTTAGAGTAATGGAACAACGGCTCCGACATGCTTGCTGATACGCCTGCCATACGATCAAGGTAATCCAGCATACCATCGCCACGCATGCCGCTCGCGCTGCGCCGCAGCAACGCGCGGCCCGGCAGGCCGGGCACGCGAGCCCGACGTGACAGGCTTGTGGCGGCGCATTCACGATCCGCAATGGGTGCAATCCAGCATCGGCGGACTGCTCGAAGCCGAGGGTTTTCACCGACGCCTGTGTGCGATCGCGGCGGCCCAAGCATGGCTTAACCGGATGCGCGCGCCGGAGCTGCCGGCGCGCGCACGGCCACCGGTCAGCGGGAAACCCGCTCGATCAATTCCTCGTCGCAGATGACGCTGCCGATCGACGGCGCCGCGTGCGCGTCGTCGAGCGGCGCATCCGGGAGCGCCGGCTGCACGGCTTGCGCGAACTCCGCGGCGGGCCGTGCGCCGCTCGTCGTGTAGTGCTTGAGAAAACAGCGCATCGCGTGGCTCACGCCGAGGTTGTTGACTTCGCGCAGATCGCTTTCGTAGTAGCGCCCGGCGTTGTAGTGGCCGGTGATGATTTCGTAGGAAGGGAAATAGTCGACCCAGTCGAACTCGTTGCATGCCGTCTGCGCGGCGACTCTCAGCACCGATTTGCTATAGGTGGTCGCGACGAGCACGTTCTGGTTCTCGTAGGTGGCGATGAGCGGCACCGGCGAGACCGTCAGCAGCACGTTGACGCGAGGGTTCACCTGCTTGAGCTGAAGCAGGAACGAGCGCAGATCGCTCATCACGTCGAACACGGTCAAGTTCGTGAAGCGGTATGCGGCTTCGTCGTAAGCGCCGCCGGCCACGCCCGGCGCGAGCGGAAACACCTCGCCGTGCGCGCGATTGGACCAGCTCTCGGTCAACCCGAGCGTAAATACGAAAACGTCCATCTCGGTGAACATCTTCCTCACATGCGGCAGATGCTCGGCACGCGCGGCCAGCACCGCGTCCGGGCTGCCGTAGCCTTCCGGTGTGACCGCCGGGCGGAACGCATCGACGTACCGTCCGTCCGGCCGCCGCCAAACGGTTTCGGTCTTCGTGCGCCGTCCCATCGATTCCTCGAACAGCTGCAACAGCTGCCGCACGGTATAAAGGTTGCCGAACCGCGCGGAAAATACGCCGTAGCCAAGGCGCTTGCGCTCGCTTTCTGAAAAATCGGCGCCCGATTCCGGCACGAAATAATTGAATCCGATTCCGGCCAGACGCCGCGAAATATGCTGGGCGAAGCAACTGCCCGCGGTGCCGACCTTCTGCTGCGCGCTGATCGTGAATTTGGGCGCGACCACCGGATCGAACGCGTGCATCTCGGTGTTGGCGACGGCCTTGCGCCAAAACTGATGCGCGGGAAGATGCTTGTAGGGATTCGTCATAGTTCGCCCCCGATCATTTGCAAGGCTCGGGTGAGATGCGGGCTGTTTCCGTACAGTTCGCTCTTGCCGAAGTTCGCATATGCGGCGAACGACGCTTCGATGAATTCGTCGAGCGTCAGCAAATCGTAATCGGCGCCCTTGAACAGATAGCTGCCGTGCTCGACGCCGAAACGCTCGGCCAGCTCCGGGAAGATCGGAAACACGGGCAGCCGCACGAGCGTGTCGTGAGGAACGATGCCCGACTCGACCACCGCATCGCCCGCCACCTTCTTCGCGACTTTCAACGCGACGTCATGCAGCGCATGCGCCTTCGGATGATTGACGCTGTGCATGAACGCGCCGGCGCGCGTCCATCTGCTCAGTTCGGGCGAGAAATCGAGGTCGTACTCGGCATATCGGTCGAGGAAGTCTTTTTTCTCGCGCTCCCACTGGGAAAAGTAACAAAGCGCGTCGTAGGTTTTTTCGTTGAAGAGCGCCTTGGTCCGGGCCACCGAGCACCCATGCTGGTACGCGGCAAAAACGATCGTCGAATGATAATCGTCGAGCGGGCTTTTAACCGGCTTGCCGGCGTGAAACACGTATTGCAGATCGGGATGGTATGCGCGGAAGTAGACCGCGGGCATCATGAGCACGTTCGGCATCGCTTCGAGATCCACGATGCCGAGGCGCTGAAATTCGGGAATCGCAATAATATGATCGTAAACGCGAATATGCTGGCGCCAGAAATCGGCGCTGTGCTGAAAACCCCAATAATCACATGATTCGACTTTCGCGTGAGGACAGATCAGCGATAGCGAATGAGTCATCCCCGCAACTTGGCAATTCGACATGACCAGCCATCTTTCTTTCACGGTCATTTCATTCTCGATTGAAATATTGTTAATGAATCAATCTATCTGGCTGCGCATAGCGTAGCAGAAAGATAATCAGTTTTTACAAAAATCGCCAGAATGCGGATAGAAGCATCGATCGGGAATCAATTCAAATGGAATCGCTCCCAGCGCGCCCATCCGGAACAAATTTCCCTGGCAATCGCGGTATTCGTCTGCCTTGCAGGTAATTTTTTCTAAAGCACGGAACCGCAATCATTCATCGCCTCGAAGCGCCAATGATCACATTTATAAGATTTAAATTCCGGAAGATTGAAAATCCCAAGAAAACATTCAACAAATATTCTCTCGAATAATCACTGCGATTGACGAAATGCCGTAATTTAGGAATTTTCCGATTCCGCCGCGCGGCAGGCGGCGTGACTGCACGGCGGCGCGTGATGCTGCCCTGCACCAGGAAAAACTATAATGACCGGCTTGCCACGCGATATCCGGCGCCCGACACGGCGGGCGCCCCCTTTGACTGACGCCATGCAGAATCGAATCCGACCGTTCCCCGCTGCGTGCGCCATGGCGACCGCAGCCTTGCTCTGCGCGTGCTCGAGCACGCAGAAACCGCTGTATCAGCAGGAGCAGTTCGACGCGGCCGCCAGCCCATATGCGCGCACGTTCCACGACAAATCGGCCGCCACGTGCGAGGCCGCGCGCCGCGCGCTGCTCAGCCAAGGCTATATGGCGAGCGCGACGCGCCCCGACGCGATCGACGGGAGCAAGAACTTCCAGCCGAGCAACGATTCACACGTCGTCATCGAATTCCATGTCGTGTGCGCGGACGCCGATGCAGACGGCGCATCGAGCGTCGCCTACGTGAACGCGGTTCAGGATCGCTATTCGCTGAAGAAAACCAACACGTCCGCGAGCGTCGGCTTGAGCGTGTTCGGCTCGCTGTCGCTGCCGATCGGCTCGAGCGACGACGCGATGGTCAAGATCGCGAGCGAAACCATTCCGGCCGGTATGTTCTATGAGCGCTTCTTCAATCTGGTCGATCATTTCCTGAAGATCGACCCGACGCGGCGCGACAAGGCCACGGTCGCCGCGGCGCAGAAAGAACGCGTCGCGCCGCTGCCCGAGCCCGCCGCGACGGCCGATGAAACGCCGATGAAGTTGAACACGCCGAGCCCGCCGCCTGCTGCAACGGGCTCGAACGAGCCAGCGTCGGACGCCGCGGCAAACGCCGCGCCGGCGGCTGCGGCGTCCACGCCGGCCGCCACGCCGGCGCCGGCGTCGCCGAATACTCTGACGCATCCGCCCGCGCCAGCCTCGACGCTTACCCCGGCGCCCGCGCCGCCGCCGGCGTCGATGCGTGCGGCGCCGCCCACGCCGATGCCCGCTGCCGTTTTCGCGCCCGGGTCGAAACCGGCGCCCGATGCGGCCTCCATGCCGGCTGCGCCGCGAGCCTCGACGCCACGCGTCGACGCGGCACCGTCGGCCGCGCCTGCGTCATCGTCATCGCCCGCGCCATCGCCTGCGCCCGCTCCATCGCAATCCCCCGCGCCGGCTTCGCCGGCGTCCGCCCCTTCGTCGCAAGCCCTGCCGTCGGCTGGCGTCGCCGCGTCGATGTCGGCGACAGCGCCAGCCAACCCGCGCGCACCGATTTCGATGCCCCCGGCGCGCCAACCCGCCACGAGCGCTCCGGTCTCGGCGGTCTCGTCAGGCTTGCCGGTCTCGCCCGACGCCAACGCGGCAATATCGTTGCCGGGCACTCGGCTGCAAGCGGATACGGCCAGCGACATCGCGGGCCGGCCGGCTACCGGCGACTGGCATTGACCGCCCGCTCCGGTCTTTCGCCATCGCGCCCCCGCTGCGCCGCCACGGCCGCTCGCGTGAAAACAAAAAAACGCGCCCGGAATGATCGTCGCCGATCACTCCGGGCGCGCCACTGGACCATAACCCGGGCGAATACTGCGGCAAGCTGCCCGGCGATGATTTTTGCGCTGACGGTTGACGAATGGCGCCCTTACGTGGCCACCAATCCGGCCACCTATCCAACCGCTGATTCGATCGCTTATTTGGTCGTATATCCGCCGTTGATCAAAATCGTCTGCCCGGTCACCCACCAGCCATCGCTGACGAGATGCCGAATGAACGGCACGACATCCTCGATATCGGTCAGCCCAGTCTTCGAAAACGGCGACAGCGCCGCGGCCGTCTTGTGATACGCGACGGCATCCTCGCCTTCGGCCGGATAGAAGAACGGCGTATCCATCGGCCCCGGCCCGACTGCCGTCACCGAGATTCCGCGCGCGCCCAGTTCCTTCGCCGCGGCGCGCGTGAAGTGCTCGACCGGCGCCTTCATCCCCGCATACGCCGCGTAGAACGGCGTGAACGCGCCAAGCAGCGACGTCACCAGCGTCAGGATCTTGCCGTTGTCGTTCACGTGCTTGCCCGCCTCCTTCAGGAAGAAAAACGCGGCCTTCGAATTGACCGCCGACATCTCGTCGTACTCCGCCTCGCTGATCTGCGCCATCGGCTTCTTCAACACCTTGCCCACCGTGTTGATCGCGATATCCGGACGGCCAAACGCGGCCACCGCATCGGCGAACAGCTTTTCGACCGCGCCGGCCGTCGTCAGATCCGCCTGCAGCGCCACGGCCTGCGCGCCCTTCGCCTTCACGTCGGCCACGGTTTTTTCGGCGTCCGCCTTCGAGCTCGCGCTGTTGTAGTGAACCACCACCGCCTTCGCGCCATGCGCGGCAAGATCGCGCGCGATCAGTCCGCCCAGATTCTTCGCGCCGCCCGCGATCACGACAGTCTTGCCCTGGATGCTGTGGTCAGCCATGAAGGCCCTCCCTTTTGTTGGACAGAAGCGGCCCAGTGCCGCCTCTTGCATCTTCGGATGATATATTCCAAAAAATCTCCATAAAGCCATGTTCTCTGACATCAGTCGTCAGAATTTCTGGACAATCACGTCGCGCCCAAGGTCATGGACCGGATCGATTTGTTTCGCGTTTTCGCACGCGTCGTCGAATGCGCGAACTTCACGCGCGCCGCCGATACGCTCGGCCTGCCCCGCTCGTCGGTATCGGCCGCCGTGCAGGAACTCGAAGGCCGCCTCGGCGCGCGCCTGCTCAACCGGACCACGCGCCGGGTCACCGTGACACAGGACGGCGCGGCGCTTTACGAACGCTGCCTGCGCCTGATCGCCGACGTCGAGGAAGCCGAGAACCTGTTTCGCCATACGAGCATCGGGCCGAGCGGCACGCTGCGCGTGGACATGCCGGGCCGCATCGGCCGCCTGATCGTCGCGCCGGCGCTGCCCGCCTTCCTCGACCGGTATCCGCAGATCAACATCGATCTCGGCGTCACCGACCGCGCGGTGAACCTGATCGAGGAGCGCGTCGACTGCGTGCTGCGAGTCGGCACGCTGAGCGATTCCGGGCTGATCGCACGCACCATCGGCAATTTGCCGCTGATCAACGTCGCGAGCCCCGCGTATCTCGCGCGCCACGGCATACCCGCCACGCCCGCCGATCTCGAGCATCATCAGCCGATCAACTACGCATCGCCATCCAACGGGCGGATCGCCCCGTGGGAATGGGTCGAGCACAACGAAGTCAAGCGCCTGTCGCGGCGCGGGCGTGTCACCGTCAACAGCGCGGAGGCGTATATCGCGTGCTGCGTCGCGGGACTCGGGCTGATCCAGGTTCCCGCATACGATGTGGCCGCGCATTTGCGCGCGGGCGAACTGGTCGAGGTGATGCCGGACTATCGCGCCGCACCGATGCCGATGGCGCTGCTGTATCCGCACCGGCAGCATCTGTCGCGGCGCTTCCAGGTGTTTGCGGAATGGCTCGACGCATTGCTGCGCGAACAGGTGTTGCTGTAGCGCTGGCGGGCATCCGCCGCATGGCCGCACAATTATTACCCGGATATTATTGACGTTCTATTTATATCCGGGTATAAATTCGCATTCTCCCGCCATTCGACACATGCGATGACACATCTTCCTCTTCCTTCTCACACGGCTTTTGACGGCTATCGGCTGCTTGCGTCGGGCTCGCTGCAAAGCGTCGCGCTGGCAGTCAAACGCGCGGCCGACAACCCGTCGGCCGGCCCGATCCTGATCTTCGACAATGCGACCGGCCGCTCGATCGACATCGACACCCGAGGCTCGGACGACGACATTGCCGCGCGCTTTGCCCGCGTGCAGCCCGCGCCTGCCGGCGCATCCCGTGCCGGCAAGGGTACGGACCCGGCGTCTGAGACGCCCGATATGCACGGGGGCGGCGCGGGCGCGGCGCACGGCTCGAACACCGGCGGCGCCGAGCCGCGCGGGCGCGGCCGGCCCAAGCTCGGCGTGATCGCGCGCGAGGTCACGCTGCTACCGCGTCACTGGGAATGGCTGTCGACGCAGCCTGGCGGCGCGTCGGTCGCGTTGCGAAAGCTCGTCGACGAAGCGCGGCGCACCCATGCGCAGCAAGATCTGAACCGCCAGGCCCAGGAGCGCGCTTATCACTTCATGTCGGCTATCGCGGGCGATTTGCCCGGCTTCGAGGAAGCAGCGCGCGCGCTCTTCGCGAACGATGCGGACCGTCTGCACGCATCGATCACCTCGTGGCCCGACGACGTGCGCAGCCATACGATCGCGCTCGCATACGGCCATGAGTAGACGGGCGGTGCCTCGCGTCACGGCGCTTGATCGGCATGCCGGTGCGCTCGCGCCCGCTTGTGTGCAGGATCGGCGTCGCCCGAGCTGCACGCGACGGGCGCGATGACGAGCAAGTTCGACCGCGTGCCGGGACACAACGGCACGATCCGCCACGCGGCCGCTTCGAACGCAGCAGCGGACCGCCCGGCTGCGCCCATGCCGCGACGCCGCATGCGATCTCGTTTGGCGGTGGCCACGCGGCGGGCTCGGGTTACCGGGTTACCGGTTGTGCCTGTCGTCCGCGCCGGCCACTCGTGATCGGCTGGTCGTATTCGCCGGCCGCATCAGCGAGCGTCGCCCAAGCCGCCGACTTCGATCGGACTGAACGCCCGGCAACCGTCGCCGGGCGATACGATCCGCTCGCAGCGTCTGCATAGCCGGCTCTCGGCCACGCTCGCTCCATAAGCCGAGCCGAGCGCGCCCAGCCCGGCGATCGCCGCTTCGAGGCCGCCGCGCGCCGCGTCCCAATATCGGCATTGCGCGCAACGGCCCGGCGGATCGCCGCCGTCGGCGTGCGCGCGCGACGATGGCATTGCGCTCATTGTCCAAGGCTCGCCCAGTAGCCGCCGAACACATAGACCGACAGCAAATAGCCGACGATCACGTTGACGGCCACGCCGGCGGTGAACGCGGCAAACGGCCTCGCACCGGTTGCCGACAACGCCTTGAGCCGCGTCGTCAGGCCGATCGAGAAAAAGCAGAAAATAAATGCCCAGGTGCGCAATACGGTGATCGGCGCAACAAGCTCTGGCGTGACGATCTTTCGGTAATCCGCGAGCGTGTAATGGCTCGCGACCCACGTGACGAACGCCGACGCCACGACAAAACCGATCACGAACTTCGGAAAGCGCGCCCAGATCTCGCTTGCGCGCGGCTGCGCGCGCACG
The DNA here is from genome assembly GCF_900176645.1 of Burkholderia singularis. Classification (GTDB taxonomy): domain Bacteria; phylum Pseudomonadota; class Gammaproteobacteria; order Burkholderiales; family Burkholderiaceae; genus Burkholderia; species Burkholderia singularis. The sequence continues at coordinate 17,616 of NZ_FXAN01000041.1, read as the reverse complement.
CCGTCCACGCGTTCCCAACGCGTCGTCGCGACGATCGCGAGCGCGAATGCCCAAATGCCGATCCAGATATCGCGGCCGACCACCTTCATCAACGTGAACGCCTGCAGCGCCGCCTCCGGCGCACCGGCGATCGCGCCCGCGCCGTGTTTGGCGAAATCGCCATAAGCCTGCGCGGCGGCAAGCCCCGCCGCATCGGCAAACTCCGACGTGCCGATCCAGGCGCCCGCGATGCCGGTCGGCAGGCCGAGCGCGCGCGACGCGAACGGCAACGCGAAAATCATCACGATCGCCCACAGAATCACGAGCGTGATCGAGATCGCCGCGTCCTCGCGCCTCGCGCGCACCGCGCCCGCAATCGCAATCGACGCCGACACGCCGCACACCGCGCCGCCCGCGCCGAGCACCGCGGCAAACCGTTTGTCGAGTCCGAGCGCCCCCGCCACCGCGAAGATCGTGAAGAACGTAACGAGCGACACGAGGCTCGCCTGCACGACGGCGATCGGGCCGGCCCAGACGAGCAGCGTGAAAGGCAGCGTCGCGCCGAGCAGCACGATGCCGACCTTGATATAGAACTCGACGCGCAGCCCGGCGCGGAACCACTCGGGCAACGCAAACGCGTTCGACAACACGAGCCCCAGCGCCAGCGCGACCAGCGGCGGCTCGAGGTTGTACTTCGCGGCGTCGGACCACGCGCCGAGCGCATAGATCAACGCCGATGCGACGAACACGATCGCAAACGACGGCACGAAATGCGCGAGCTTCTGGCCAAGCGCTGCGACGCTGATCGAAAACAGCACGCCGAACACTGCGAACAACGCGACGTAGCGCGTCAAATGCGTGCCGAGATCGCGCGCGGCTTGGCCGACGTCCGACCATTTCGCCGGCGCAACCGCCAAGCCCTTGATGCTGCCGCCGAACGCGAACAGCAAATAGGCGGCCAGCACCAGGCCGAGCCCGATCCAGATTGACCACCAGTCTTCATTCGAAATCAGCGCACGCCACCAGCCGGACCGCGCCGGACGATGGCCGTCGGCACCCCGTTTGTCCAGCGCGCCCGCAGGCGTCGTACCCCGTTGTGATCCGCCCATGAACCCTCCTCCTTGCGAAGCCATCCCGAACGCCTGCCGCCGAGCACGCGACGGCGACGGTTTTTTATTATTGGCAACGGCTTCGCAAATGGAAAGGTCGCTTTCGACTATGCATATCACGTCAATCGCGCAAGATTCGCGCGCCGCCGCCGCGGACACTGGCGCGACGCCCGCCGGCCGGACTTCGCGCGCGTGCTCGGCGTGCGGTGCGGGCAAATCGGGCGGCCCGATCGTTTCGCCCGCCGTCGCGTTATTTCGCACAGCCCGCGCGCTCGGCGCGCGGCGAACCGCCCGGCGAACATTGATTCGATATCCGAAGCAAATGGCCTCGCCGCTTACGGTTGCGTGAACCGCAACCGGCTCGCGAAACGCACGCGGCAAGCGCGATCGGCGCGCTGCGTCGATTCAGGCGGCGCGTGGCGCTAGCTCATGTACCAGCCGCCGTTCGCGTTGAAAGTCTGCCCTGTGATGTAGCCGTTTCCCGCCAGCAGCACGGCGATATCGGCCACTTCGTTCGGCTTGCCGAAACGGCCGACGGGAATCAGTTCCTTGCTGACATTCGGATTGCCTGCGAGCATTCCGGTGTCGATCAACGCGGGCGCGATGGTGTTGACCGTCACGCCCGTCTTCGCCAGCGCCGACGCATAACCATGCGCAAGGCCGATCAAGCCCGCTTTCGATGCGGCGTAATGCGGCCCAACCACGCCGCCCAACTGCGCCGCGACAGACGACAGCATAATGACGCGCCCCCACTGCCGCGCCGCCATGCCCGGAACCAGCGCCTTGGTCACGAGAAACGCCGACGAGAGATTCGTCGCGATGACATTGTTCCAATCGTCGACCGTCAGATCCTGCCACGGCTTCGGCAGCGTGATACCGGCATTGTTCACCACGACGTCGACCTGCCCGAACGCGGCATGCGCCTGCTCGATCATGCCGGCGATGCTCGATTCACGTGAGACGTCCACCTGTAATGCCTGCGCGTGGCCGCCCAGCGCCTCGATCATGCCCACGACCTTGTCGGCCGATGCCTTGTCGCGCATATAGGTGAGCGCGACCTTCATGCCCTGCGCGCCGTATGCAAGCGCAATCGCGCGGCCGATGCCCTTGCTGCCGCCCGTGACGAGCGCCACTTTTCCGTTCAACCGTTCCATTTCTCCGCTCTCCGATAGGGTAAGGTCAGGCCCGCGCCGCCCGTGCGGGCCTCATGCCGGCATTCGCCCCGGCGACGCGCGGTCCGCGTCGTGAAAATCGAACGGCGGCGATGCGAAATGCTCTTCCGGCCTCGCCACGCGGCGCGTTCTCGCAATGACGGCAACGTGCTCGGACGCACCCGCACGCTGCGCACGCAGAGAACGCCTTGACGCACTTGCGCACGAGATCGAACGCTTCTTACCGCTCGTTTGCCGCTCGTCTGCCATCGCACGGATCGATGCGGACATGCACCGGCATGTTCGCGACGCCCCGCGCGGCGGGCCCGATGGATCATATCGTAGATTGCACTGCACAGTGCAGTATAAAATTATCCGCACGTCCTTCCCGCCGAACCGCGCGCATCGCCGCCACGTCCCGCGTTCCGCCGGCTCAATCGGCCTTCACATTCAGGAAACGTCATGCCAGAAAACCGGCCGTCCAGCGCCTCCCCCGCGGCCATCCCCACGATGGCCGCCGCTTGCGCGATCACCGTCGCCAACGTGTACCTCTGTCAGCCGCTGCTCTCGGCGATGGCGGACAGCTTTCACACCACGCCGTCCGCCGCGGCCAGGGTCGCGTCCGCCGCGCAGATCGGCTATGCGCTCGGCATCCTGCTCGTCGTCCCAAGCGCCGACCGGGCGGACCCGAAGCGACTCGTGCGCGGCTTGCTCGCGCTCACCACGCTCGCACTCGCGCTCGCCGCCGTCAGCCCGTCGATGCAATGGCTCGCGCTGATGTCGCTGCTGGTGACGATGGCAACCGTCGTGCCCCAAGTGTTGATTCCCGTTGCGGTGTCGCTCGCGCCGCCGGACCAATCCGGCCGTGTCGTCGGAACGATGCAGACCGGGCTGATTGCCGGCATTCTGCTGTCGCGCACCGCGTCGGGCGCGATTGGGCAATGGAGCGGTTCGTGGCGCGCGCCCTATGCGGCGGCCGCCGTGCTGACCGGCGCGTTGCTGTTGATCCTGCCTCGCTTCGTGCCGAGCCGCGCGCATGCCGCACCAGGCGCACCGAAGGCCTACGCTGCGCTGCTCGGCTCGCTGCCGCGGCTTTTGCTGACCTGGCGCGATCTGCGCTTTTCAGCGTGCCTCGGCGCGGCGATGTTCGGTGCGTTTTCCGCGTTCTGGGCAACGCTCGTGTTTCACGTCGCCCAACCGCCGTTCGGTCTGGGTCCGGCGCAGGCCGGCCTGTTCGGCGTGTGGGGAGCGGCCGGCGCGCTCGTCGCGCCTCGCTGCGGCCGCCTGTCGGACCGTTTCGGCCCGACCTTCGTCAACGGCCTGTCGATATGCGCTGCCACACTGGCGTTCCTCGTCTTCCTCATCGCCGGCGACACCTCCGCGCTGGCGCTCGTGGCCGGCGTGAATTTGCTCGACTTCGGCAATCAGGCCGGGCAGATTGCCAATCAGGCGCGCATCTTCCGGCTCGATCCGGCCGCGCGGGCGCGGCTGAACACTGTCTACATGGTATCGACATTCGCGGGCGGCGCGCTCGGCACCGCCGCGTGGAGCATCCACGGATGGCGCGGCGTATGCATGACGGGATTTGCACTGCTCGGCGTCGCAGGCGGCTTGTTGTTGAGCCGATCGCTGATCCGGCGCCGCGCCCCGGCGAGCGCGAATTGACGGGATGCCGCGACGCAAACGGACACGAAAACGGCCGCATATGACCGCATGCCGCCGCGTGCGAGGCGCGATTGCGTACAATCGGACGCTGAGTATTTTCCGGGATACGCCGATCATCGTGGCAAAGACAGCCCATACCCCTACCGCTCGAAAAAAAACCCGTCCCGCTGCGGCGCGCGCCCGCTCCCGCGCGCGGGACGATCTCGCGCAAAACAATGCGGCGATGCCGTCCAAACGCGATCAGATTCTCGACGCGGCAACCCGCGTGTTCCTGCAATACGGATACGAAGGCACCAGCATGGATCGCGTCGCGGCCGAATCCAGCGCGGCGCGGCGCACGCTGTACAACCAGTTCGAAAGCAAGGAGGCGCTGTTCGAAGCGATGATCGCCAGAATCTGGGCGAGCTTTCCCGTCTTCGACATCACCCGCGACGAAGAATCGCTTCATGATCCGCGGCTGGGGCTCACACGGCTGGGTCACGCGGTCTCCGAATTCTGGATTCCGCCGTCGGCCGTCGCGTTTCTGCGGATGGTGATCGCGGAAGGCCCCAGATTTCCGGGCTTGACGAACACGTTCTTCGAAAAGGGCAAGGCGCCCGCGATGGGCGCCGTGGCCGATTACATCGGCGCATTGGCCAAGCGCGGGCTGATTTCGGTCAAGAACCCGAAACTCGCCGCCAGACAATTTCTCGGGCTCATCGACGAGCCGCTGCTGTGGGTGCGCGTCGTCGGCCTGGAGGAGACCTATACCCGGCAGGAACGCGATCTCGTGGTCCAAAACGCCGTCGACATGTTTCTCGGCTTCTATCTGGTCAAACGGCCCGCCTAACGTCCTTTTCGCCGGTCGCGCGCGAACGGCGAAAAGGACGGCAACGCGCGCGCCATTCGGCAAGCGCCGCAAGCCGCCGCGTCTAGACCGTGCCGACGCGCGGGGCTGCATTGCGCGTATCGGCTCGAACGCCGCGGAGCGTCACCGCAGGCGCCGCTCGCGCGGCGCAGTCGCGCGGTTCAGTCACGCAAGCTCGTCCCACAATTCGAAGTTCAAAGCCACATCGTTGGCCTGCACCCATGCGACGAACGAGCGCGTGTGCGCGTACTCGAGATGCGCATCGAATGCGTCGCGATTCTGAAATTTCTCGTACACCACAAACCGATTGGCGATTTGCGCATGCCGATGCGCGGTAAAGGCCAAGCAGCCCGGTTCCGCGCGGGTGGCCGGCACCAGTTCGCACAATCGCTCGAACAGCGCCGCTTCGGTGCCGATCGGCGCACTCAAAAACGCAACGACAGTAACTGACTTCATAACCGATTCCTCGATCGTAGCGCCTCACGCAACGGGCGCTATAAATGGAAGAGACCCGGAACGCCCGCGAACCCGCAAATCGCATTCGCCGACGTGCGTGGCCTCGTATGCGTGAATTGCACTGCACTGTGCAATGCACGCGAGTTTAGGCATCGGACATCGCGCCGTCAATCAGGCTTCGCATTATTTTCAGCACTCACACAGGCCGCGCCGTCTGCAACGCGCACGCCCGCCATCGCGCTCGGCCAAGCAAGCCACGGCGAATGTCGCACGGCATGTGCGGATAACGCCCCTCTTCTCTTTTCAACAATCCCGCATTGAGGACAATGCGATACGAGATGCTGCACGATCGCACGACCGGCGCGCAGAGCGTGCGAAACGAATGGACCAACAAACCGCCAACAACCTACGGCAACAAAAAACGCCGCGCGGCTCGATGCCATTGCGGCATCCGATTTTGCGAAACCCTCTGTCTGAAATTCACGAACGCAAACCGACGGCAATACGTATAACCCCGCATCCGTCGCCAGGTGCGATGTGAAAGAGAAAATGGAAAAAGGCAGGCGTCGCATGAACGCTTGCCACCTTTCATCGCGCCAAAGCGCAATATAAACATCGCCTCGGATAACAATCGAATCGATTTCGCGCTAATTGGTGAATCGGCAGTTACCGACGCTGATGAATCAATAAGCGCCGCTATTATTCGATTTAAATCGCCAAATGATGCAAGCCCGAGCGGCGGCGCAATACATCATCAAAGTGTGAGCATTCGCACATTCGCCCCGGGTGCGACTTATTACGCTGCATAGCGCAGTAAGCGTTCGCGTGAAATTGCCGCAGAGAAGCAGACTTCAGTTTTGGGGAAAAACGGCATTGTCCCGCGCTCCGATTTCGCGAGCGCTTCACGATGAGCCTGCGTTTCCGTTCGACTGAAGCAAGAAGTCAAACCTTCCGTCCTTCTCTTTTGCTCACGCCTCCCATTCGCATATCCTGACTATTCCGGGGGGGAAGTCATGTCGTTTTATATATCGTCGTCACGCGTGCCCGTGCCTAAAACCCTTTCAATGCTGGTTGCGCTCGCGTGCTCGCTCGCCTATACCGGCACCGCATGCGCTCAATCGGCGCTGCCTGCCGGCGGCGCGTTCGTGTCGGGCACCGGCGCGATCTTCGGCGGCGGCACGTCGTTGACGGTCAATCAAAGTTCGGCGCGCGGCGTGATCGATTGGCGCAGCTTCTCGATCGGCAGCGGCCGCAGCGTGACGATCAACAACGGCGCCGGTGCAACGCTCAACCGCGTGACGGGCGGCGATCCGTCGGTGATCCTCGGCTCGCTCAAGGCAACCGGCAGCGTTTATCTGCTGAACCCGCAGGGCGTGCTGATCGGGCCGGGCGGCGTGGTGTCCACGGGCGGACGCTTCGTCGCCTCGGCGCTGAACATCGACAAGGATGCATTCATGCAGGGCGCGCCGCTGACGCTGTCCGGCGCAGGCAACGGCGCGATCGTCAACCTCGGGCAGATCAGCTCGACGGGCGGTGACGTGTTGCTGGTATCGCGCACGCAGGTGTCGAACCAAGGCAGCATCAATGCGCCGAAGGGCACGGCCGAACTGGCCGCGGGCCAACAAGTGCTGTTGCAGGATTCGGCGACGGGGCCGCAGGTGTTCGTGCAAGCGGGCAGCGGCGGCAGCGTGCTGAACGCGGGGACGATCCGCGCCGCGCAAGCGAACCTGCAAGCGGCGGACGGCAACATCTACGCGCTGGCGGGCAACAACGCGGCGATTCGCGCGACCGGCACGGCGGTGCGCGACGGCCATGTGTGGCTGGTCGCGGATCAAGGCAGCGTACAGGCGCACGGCGTGATCTCGGCGGCCAACGCGAACGGCGCGGGCGCCGTGGTGGAAACGCGCGGCCAGTCGCTGAACGTGTCGGGCGCGACGGTGCAGGCGGGGCAGTGGACACTCGGTGCGCCGGCGTTCACGCTGGACGGCGCGAACGCGAGCACGGTCGCGGACAATTTGAGCGCGGGCACGCCGGTGACGGTCGAGGCGAACGGGGCGAACGGAGATCTGACGGTCGGCTCGAGCGTGCGCTGGAACGGCAATGCGCCGCTCACGCTCAGTGCCGCGCATAGCGTGGCAATCGCGCCGAACACGATAATCGGCAACACGGGCGGCGCGAACCTGACGTTGCGCGCGGATGCGGGTGGCGTGAACAATGGCGGCAGCGTGGTGAACGGCGGCACGATCGATTGGTCGTCGAGCACGGGCCTGGTCAATGCGTTCTACGACATGAACGGCCAGTACAGCGCCGGGACGATTCTGACCAACAGCGGCTGGAGCGCGGCGCCGTTCAGCGGGCTCGTGACGCAGGCAACGGCATACAAGCTGGTCAACACGCTGACGGATCTGCAAAACGTATCGCACGATCTGACGGCGAACTACGCGCTCGGCCGCGACATCGACGCATCGTCGACGTCGGGCGCGGCGGCATTCCAGCCGATCGGCGCGGGCTCCGATGCGCCGTTCGCCGGGCAGTTCGACGGCTTCGGACACCTGATCAACCACCTGACGGTCAATGCGCCGGCCGGCGCAACGCAGAATACCTACGTCGGGCTATTCGGCCTGGTCGGCGCGACGGGCGTGATACGCAACGTCGTGCTGACGGACGAAATCGTGAGCGGCGCGCACGGCACGCTCGGCGCGATCGCCGGCCGCAACGACGGGCAAATCGCCAATGCGTCGATCGCGGGCTACAACAGCCGCATCGGCCCGATCGCGCAAGACCCGGCAACCGGCGGCTGGACGACGGCGGAATTCGCCGGCGGACTGGTGGGCATCAACAACGGTACGATCGATCGCTCGTCGACTTATCAAACCTCCGTTTCGGCCTACCAGATGGCGGGCGGATTGGCGGCCGTCAACAACGGCACGATCCGCCAATCGGTCGCCTGGTCCACGTCGGCCGGCTCACTGCCGCCCTGCTGCAGCGCCGGGCTCGTCGGCATCAACAACGGTCTGATTGCCCAATCGTATGCGACGGGCTCGGCCCTTTCGGGCGGGGGTCTCGTGTTCCAGAACAATGCAAGCGGCGTGATCGATCAATCGTATGCGAATGTGCAGATCGCAAGCAGGGGCATCGGCATGGGCGGCAATGTCGCTTACAGCAACACCGGCGTGATCGCCAATAACGTGTACTGGAATGCGCAAATGTCGGGATTGACCTATGGGATGCCCGCGGTCACGTCAGGCTCCGGTGCGCAACCGCCGCTCGCGAACGGGTTGAACAACGCGCAGATGGCCCAGTCGTCGAATTTCGCTTCTTGGAATTTCGGCCCGAACGGAACCTGGGCGATGCCGGCGGGCGCGACGTCGCCCATGCTGGCGTGGCAGCTCAATTCGCAAGCGTGGAAAACCGGCTCGCATTGACGTGAACCTTTTCGGCCGCATACGGTTGGCGTGATGCGCGTGCGGCGCTGATGTTTTCGAATACGGCTCCGCACTGCCGGATGCGATTGTATCAGCGCTCGTCGCGCCGGATGCCGGATCGGCACACGCGCGATCCATCGTCGCCGGCCGAACAGTCGCAGCCGCTGGAACGGGGCAGGTCGCGCACGACGCGCGCGCGTGCGTCTACCCCCGCACGTTGCCCCCCGATGTGCGGCGATCGTCACGCCGCGTCGCGCCGCGCAGGCGGCACCGATCTCGCAGTCGCGATATGTGGCGCGCACGTGGGCGTCTGAGTCTGATCGAGGTTGCACGATGTCCTCCCGTGCGCATCTGCCGATGACGATGTAAAAGGCGCGTGACATGAATCCGCTGCGCGTCCGCATTTGCATTCGTTGTCGCATCCCCAGTATCCGCGCCTCGCCGCATTGCCATTTGCCTCATCCCCACCCGCCTCTACATCCACCCGCACTTACACACTAACGACGCCCAGTCCCGGCCGGCTCGGCACGCGGCTTGCGCCGCCGTCCCCGGCTCGTCCGCCGAGCCCTCACTGATTACCCATGCGAAACCGTCACATGTACGCCATGTTCAAACACTTCAGGCGGCTTTTGCGCTTCGTGCCCGCCTCGCGGCCCGGCCCGCCGGCGTTGCTCGCGAGCGCGCCCGGACGATGACCATGACGACGAGCCGGTATGCGCCTTCGCCCGAAGTCGTGATGGCCGACGAGCCGCCCGATGGGCGTGGGTTGCGAATCGCCACCTACAACGTGCACGGCGGCCGCCGCGTCTGGTCGGCACGGGCGGTCGAGCGCATCGTAGCGGTGGTCGGCGAACTCGATGCGGACGTCATCGCGTTGCAGGAGGTGCCGCTCGGCGGCACGCGCACGCCCGACGTGCTCGCACCGCTGCGCGCGGCATTGGGCATGCACATGGCGGTAGGCGCGACGATCGACACGCCCGAACGCCGCCAAGGCAATGCGGTGCTATCGCGCTGGCCGATCCGCGCGGCGCGCGCACTGGACTTATCGCTTCGCAAGCGCGAGCGGCGCGGCGCACTCGACGTCGACATCGACTGCCGCGCGGGCTGCATTCGCGTGGTCACGGCCCACCTCGGGCCGTGCGTGATCGAGCGCAGCGCGCAGGTGCAGCGGCTGCTCGCGGCATTCGATACCGGCGCGTCGCCGGTGATCCTGCTGGGAGACATCAACGAGCGATGCGTGCACGGCCGCGCGCTGCAAGCGCTTGTCACGGGGTTCCGGCGCGCCCCGGCGCCGCGCACGTTCCCTACGCTGTGCCCGGCGCTCTCGTCAGAGCGGATCTGGGTTCATCCCGGCGAGCTGCTGATCGACGCGCTCGTGCATCGCAGCGCCCGTGCGCGGCAAGCGTCGAACCACTATCCGCTCGTCGCCCGGATACGAACGGCGTTGGAGCCGGGCGTGAAGCGATCGTGACGCAATGTGCCGGAGCCTCGGCCGACGAGGCGGCGGGCCCGGTGCGCCCCGCGACCCCGGCTGCGCACGGCGCTATCGCGCAGGCGCGTGCGAACGCGCGCGTCGACGGCGCTCTTCCGTCGCGCTCACCCGTCGCTGTCGCGCAGCGGGCCATCGTCGTTGCGTTGCATGCATTGCAGGATCGACAGGCCGTCGTCCGTGAGCGCGGGCCGGTTCTCGCCCGCCGCGTCGCATCGCATCACGATGAGGCGCCGTTCGAACAGCGCGACGACATCGTCGCGATCGAGCTGGATCTGTTCCGGCGCGCGATGGATCAGGAACAGCGCGGCAAATTCATGAGCGCTCAGCATAGTCGTTTCCCCGTTGAAGGCTTGGCGCAATACGGCGGTGGCACGGACGCATCCGGCGCTGCACGCGAGAACGAAGACGCGTGCACGGAACATGCCAAAGCGGGCCGGCCGCCGCGCACACCGGCGGCGCACGGCGCGGGCCGACGATGTGCCGTGCGCCCGCCTGGTCGCGCGCCCGTTTTGCTTGGAAAGTTTTCAATCGCATGTAAAGCCGGATGCCGCCCCTGGACGGACGATGCGGCAACGGCATTGCGCGCGAGCGGTCATCGCCGACGCGGCTCGACGGCGCGCGCCTTCGCGAGCGCGGCCACCGCACGGTCCCGGCTGCGGAAATAGCCGCTGTGCAGCACCACGCCGCCGTTGTCGTGCGCGAGCACGTCCGCGCACGCGGCGCGGATGCGCTCGCGGCCGCGCTCGAACGCGGCGCGCAGATCGCCTTCCAGCGCGCCACGCGCACCGAAATGATCTTCGAGCGCCTCGGCCGTGATCGCGCAAGGCACGCGTCGACCGTCGACGTCGGCCCAAAAGCGCAACAGCAGTGCAGCGCCGTCGAATTCGGGTGGCTCGCCCATCAAGCGCACGCGCGCAACGGATTCAGCCGGCATCGGTCAATGTCTCCTGCTCGTCAGCGCCGTTGGCCGGCGCGCCGTCGAACGCGCCGAGCGTGAGCGGCACGCGGCGCGCATCGCCATGACGCCATGCGCCGATTGATCGCTCATCCCCTTCTCCTGATGCATCGCGGCACGGAACGCGCCGCCATCGTCACGTCACCCATCCCGCGCCTCGCGAAAACAACATGCGTGACACTGCCCGAAGTGAACCGGCCGGCGCGGCTTGGCGCCGATGGCAACCGCGCAACGCCGCGCGGCGTCTGTAAAGATTTCAACGGCATGTAAGCGCGCGCCGCGCCCGCCGCCCGTCACTGCAAACGGCGGACCGCATCGAGCATCGCATCGCTCAGCTCGACGCTCAGCGTCTGCGCTTGCCCCTCGGGCAGGCGCTCGAGCTTTTGCTGCACGGTTTCGTGCAGCATCGCGTGCACGCGGCGCCGAGCGCCGTCATCGAGATCCGCGTAGCGCGCCATCGTGCTGCAGTCGAGCGTGAGCACGACCGAGTGGTGCGTCGACACAGGCGGCGCATCGGCCGCCACGGCCCACGCCGCATGAAAGATGATCCTGCCTGTTTCCACATCGAGATGAACGGTCGTATCGAAACCGCCGTCGTCCACACCGTCGTCGATCTCGGCCTGTGCAAGCCGGGACTGGAAACTCGATTGCATGGTGTTCTCCTGGATGAGGGCCGCGCGCCCATCGGCAAGCGCGGGCCACGGTGCCGTGCCGGTGCGCCGGCGCGAGCATCGATAGCCAACCGGCGAGCCGGGCCGCTCGACGCCGGTGTCGCTCATGAAAACCGATGAATTGCGCCGTTTTTCAGCAAACGCCATTCCGGCGCGCGGCCGGACCGGACCTGACTGGACCGGGCGGCGCGGACGCTGCACGCGGCACGTGCATTGCGGCGCGGCTTTTCGTCGGCCATTCATCGGCGTTGTTTCATCGATGTGCAGCACGCGCGCGGCCGAGGCATTCGCGTTGCCCGCGTCGCGGTACGGCGGCGACGTCGAAGCCGGAGTCTGCCGCGTTGCGCACCCTTCCGCCCCGGCTTGTTCTCATGCACGAAATTCTTTGGTATTTGACCGTCGGCACGGTGTTGATGGGCATGGGCATCGTGGCATCGGCGCTGCGGCACCTGCCCATCAGCGCCGCCATGATCTATCTGGCGCTCGGCGCTGCGCTCGGCCCGGCCGGCATCGGACTGCTGCGGCTCGACATCGAACGCGACGCGCGCCTGCTGCGCATCGTCGTCGAGATCGCGCTGCTCGTGTCGCTGTTCGCGATCGGGCTGCGGCTGCGCGTGCCGCTGTCAGACCGGCTCTGGCTCGTGCCGTGCCGCCTCGGCTTGCTCGCCATGGCCCTCACCGTGCCGCTGCTCGCGGCCTGCGCGATGCTCGCGCTCGGGCTCGGCTGGGGCCCGGCGCTGCTGCTGGCCGCGATCCTCGCGCCGACCGATCCCGTGCTCGCGCACGACGTGCAGGTCCGCGATCCGGGCGACCGCGACCTGGTGCGCTTCGCGCTGTCGGGCGAAGGCGGCATGAACGACGGCATCGCGCTGCCGTTCGCGCTCGCCGGTCTCGCGCTGTGCGGCGCGCCGGCCGCCACGCACGGGCTGCCGCCGCTGTCGGCCGCGTTCGGACTCGCCGTGCTATGGGGCATCGCCGGGGCCGCCGCGATCGGCGGCGGTCTCGGCTGGTCGGCAACGAAAATGATCGGCTGGCTGCGCACGCGGCACGCACAAGCGCTCGGCCTCGAAGGCTTTTTCGCGCTCGCGCTGATCGTGCTGTCGTTCGGCGCGGCGCAGCTTGCGCAGACGTTCGGCTTCATCGCGACGTTCGCGGCAGGCGTCGCGATGCGACGCGTCGAGCACCGTGCGAGCGGCGAGCGTGCGCCGCGCGAGGTGATCGGCCAAATCGATTCGGGGGACGTCGTGGCAACCGAAAAGCATCCCGGCAAAGCCCATGCGTTCATGGCCGAAACCGTGCTCGGCTTTACGATCGAACTCGAACGGATCGCGGAAGCGCTGGTGATGACGATGGTCGGCAGCGTGCTCGCGACGCTGCCCGGCCCGCTCGTCACGTGGCGCAACGCGGCGCTCGCGATCGCGCTGCTGGCTGCCGTGCGGCCGCTCGCGGTACAGCTCGCGCTCGCGGGCTCGCGCGCGACGCACACGCAGCGGCGCCTGATGGCCTGGTTCGGCATTCGCGGGATCGGCTCGTTCTACTACCTGTTGTTCGCACTCGAACACGGGCCCGCCGACGCGGTGCGTCCGCTCGCGGCGCCAACGCTCGCGGCAATCTCGGCGTCGGTCATCGCGCACGGCCTGTCCGCAACGCCGCTAATGAAGTGGTACCACCGGCTGCCGCACCGGCGCTGATTGCCGCTGATCGCATTACGCCGGCGCGAGCCGCGCAAGCATCTTCGCGGTGATGCGGCGCCGCGCATGCGCATAACCGTCCCACGGATCGCGCGCGAGCGCGTCCAGCCACGCGCGCAACGTGCCGATCGTCCATTGCGCGCCACCCGTGGTCGCGGGCACCTCGTCCCAACGGATCGGCACCGATACGCCCATCCCGGGCCGCGCGCGCGCCGAATAGGCCGCGATCGTGCTCGCGCCGCGGCTGTTGCGCAGATAGTCGACGAAGACCTTGCCGTGCCTATGGCGCGGGCCCATCGTCGCGGTGAAGCGATCGGGCAGCGCGCCGGCGACATGCCGCGCGAGCGCGCGAGCGAACGCCCTTGCGTCGTCCCACTGCGTGTGGCGCGTGATCGGCACGACGACGTGCAGCCCCTTGCCGCCGCTCGTCTTGCAGAACGATGCAAGCCCGAGTTCGTCGAGCAGTTCGTGGAGGATTTGCGCGGCTTCGATCATCGCATGCCAACGCAACCCCGGACCGGGATCGAGATCGAACACGATCCGGTCGGGCCGCTCGATTCGGCGCACCTGCGCATTCCACGTATGCAGTTCGATCACACCCATCTGCGCGGCGCCGAGCAGCGCCTCGACGCTATCGATCGTCAGCAACGGCCTGTGGCCGGGATCGAGCCCGGCATGCTGGGTGACGAATGGAATCTCGCGGCGCCCGGCATGCCGCTGGAAAAACAATTCGCCTTCGATATCCTGCGGAGCGCGCACGAGCGACACGGGCCGGCCTGCCAGCTCGGGCAGCAGCCACGGGGCCACCCATTGCCAGTAATGCACGAGATCGATCTTGCGGATGTGATGCCGCGGATCGAGCATGCGCTGCGGATGCGTGATGCGCACAGGGTCGGCCGTGCCGGCCCGCGATTCGTCGTGTGCCGCGCGAGCGCGCGCGGGCGATCGATGCGACCGGCCGCCGTGGTCGCGCTGCGCGGGTGCGTCTTGCGTGCGCGAGGCGCCAGCGCGGCGGCCTGCGTGAGTATGGCGAGCGCCCATCGTCGCCTCCGTTGCGGGTTGAGAATGGCGGGTTGCGGATATCGGCCGAGCGGGCGATTTTTCTGACGATTCGTGGCCGGCTCGGCCATCACGTCCGGCCATCACCGTCGGTCATCACCCATACGCTCGGCCGTCGCCCTCCGATCGCGCGCTGCCCGAACGGCGCGGCGCTAAGCATCCAGTTCGGCCGCCTGCGGCTCGCGCGCCCACGCGCGATGCTCGCCGAGCGCGTCGGCGAACGCGCGCAGCACCGCGTCGAGGTCGCCCTGCTGCCCCACGCACACGCCGGGCGCCGATTCGGACAGATGCGCGGCGCTCAGCAGTTGACGCCCCGAGCCGATGGCCGCGATCGGTTTCAGGTGCTTGAACGCCTCGCGCACGAAGTGGCGCGCGTCGGCGCTGTGCGTGAGATCGCAGCCGTCGCCGCCGCATACGAACACGGCGTCGAACATCACCGACGGCATCCCTGCGAAGCTCGCCTGCGGCACGATGTGGCCGATCGGCGCGAGCGTCGGCGCGACGACGCTCGGCACGGCGTGTCGCGCCAACAGCGCGTCGCGCACCTGTTCGATGAGCGCCGGGCTCACGCCCGGCGTGGCGACGAGCGCGATCTTGCGCGAGCGCATGCCCGGCTTCGCCCGCTCGATCAGGCTCAGCGCGGGCGAACGCTGCGCGACGGCCAGCGTCACCGCCGCGCTTGGCACAGGCAGGCCCAGCCGTTCGGCGACCTGCGCGGCGAGCCCCGCGTCGAAGCGCGCGAGGATCTGATTGACCACGCGCTCGCGAATCTCGAGCGCCGTCACCTTGCCGAGTTCGAAACTGTACGCGTCGCGGATATGCCGCTGCTCGACATCGCTCATGCTTTGGTAAAACAGCGCGGCCTGCGAGAAATGATCGGCGAACGATTCGCTGCGCACGCGCAGCTTTTCGCCATCGACCCGCTCGCGCACGGTCTCGAAGCCGCCGTTGGACGCCGCTGCGGGCGTCTCGCGCGGCCAGCCGCCGTCGACCGAATTCGGCTCATAAGATGCGTGGCCTGCCGCGATCGTCTGCCGGTGCATCCCGTCGCGCTGGTTGTTCGCGAACGGACACAGCGGCCGGTTGATCGGAATCTCATGGAAGTTCGGCCCGCCGAGCCGGCTCAATTGGGTGTCCGTATAGGAAAACAGCCGCCCTTGCAGCAGCGGATCGTTCGTGAAATCGATGCCCGGCACCACGTGTCCGGGGTGAAACGCAACCTGCTCGGTCTCGGCGAAAAAATTGTCGGGGTTGCGGTTCAGCGTCATCCGGCCGATCGGCCGCACCGGTACGCGCTCCTCCGGAATCAGCTTGGTCGGATCGAGCAAGTCGAAATCGAACGCGTCGGCGTCCTCGGGCTCGATCATCTGCACGCCGAGTTCGTACTCGGGATAGTCGCCCCGCGCGATCGACTCCCACAGATCGCGCCGGTTGAAATCCGGATCGTGCCCGGCGATGCGCTGCGCCTCGTCCCACAACAGCGAATACGCGCCGTTCACGGGCCGCCAGTGGAATTTCACGAAGCGCACGGCACCGGCCGCGTTCACGAAGCGGAACGTGTGCACGCCGAAGCCGTCCATCGCGCGAAAGCTGGCCGGCAACGCGCGGTCGGACATCAGCCAAAGCACCATGTGCGTGGCCTCGGGCACGAGCGAGACGAAATCCCAGAACGTGTCGTGCGCGGACGCGCCGGTCGGCATTTCGTTGGGCGCCTCCGGTTTCACGGCGTGCACGAAGTCGGGAAACTTGATCGCGTCCTGAATGAAGAACACGGGCATGTTGTTGCCGACGAGATCGTAGTTGCCCTCGCCGGTGTAGAACTTCACCGCGAAGCCGCGCACGTCGCGCACCGTGTCGGCCGAACCGCGCGGCCCCTGCACCGTCGAGAAGCGCACGTAGACGGGCGTTTGCACGGCCGGGTCCTGCAGGAACGCGGCTTTCGTGTATTCGGCCATCGACCGGTACACGCGGAACACGCCGTGCGCGGCCGAGCCGCGCGCGTGCACGACACGCTCGGGAATGCGCTCGTGATCGAAGTGCGTGATCTTCTCGCGCATGATGAAGTCTTCGAGCAGCGACGGGCCGCGCGCGCCGGCGCGCAGCGTATTCTGGTTATCGGCAATGCGCACGCCCTGGTTGGTGCGCAATGCCTCGCCGTCGGGATGCGCGCGGTATGTGTCGAGTTGACGCGATTTCGCGCTGTCGGGCTGCGGCGCGGGGTTCGACGGCGGATGGCCGCGATGGGAATTCGTCATCTGAAGCTCCTCGTCAGGGTCGCAAGGCAGCCGCGACGCAAACGCACCTGCGCCGCGGCCCGGGGGTCAACGCAAACGCAGTGCGGCGTCCAATTCGGCCGCCGTCACCTCGAGCGCCACGCGGCATTCGATCGCGGCGTCGTCGGCATGCTACTGGCGCTCGTCCACGGCGCGGCACGCCGCGTTGTACAGATGCATACGCACACGCCGGCGCTCGGCCGCGTCCAGCGTCGTATAGCGGGCAAGCGCGTCGGCTTGGAACGCCAGATCGACCGTGCAGCGGCAATCGCGCACACGGGCCGATGCCGACGCGCGCACCCACGTCACCTGAATCGTCAACCGTCCGGACGTTTCGTCCGCATACACGGCGACGCTCGTGTGCGACGCCGATGCGCTCGCACACGCAGGTCCGAGTGCCGCGATGCAGACCGGCCGGCCATGGGGCGCAGTCATCGGCGCACGATGCCCAGCAACAGCGTGACGATGAAGATCACGGCGAACAGGTAGAACAGAATCTTCGCGATCTCGGCCGCGCCGGCCGCGATGCCGCCGAAGCCGAACACGGCCGCGACGATCGCGACGATAAAAAAGATCAGGGCGTATCGAAGCATGAATTCCTCCTTGGAAACATTGATCGCCGCCACTGATCCGGCAGCTTGATCGGGCGTGGTGCGCCCGGGGTGCGGCGGGGTTCTCGCGCTGCGTGTTGCTTTGCGGTTCTGCGGTTCTGCGGTTCTGCCGTTCTGCGGTTCTGCGGTTCTGCGGTTCTGCGGTTCTGCGGTTCTGCGGTTCTGCCGTTCTGCCGTTCTGCCGTTCTGCCGTTCTGCCGTTCTGCCGTTCTGCCGTTCTGCCGTTCTGCCG
>NZ_FXAN01000097.1 GCF_900176645.1 Burkholderia singularis | reverse complement strand
GGCATAAGCGGGCGTGGGCGGGCAGGCCGGAACCGGATCGGTATGCGCACGCTTGTGCGTCGCGAAGGCGGCGCGCGGAAGGGGGGAGGACGGCCGGGGCGGCGGCCCGCGGCCGCTCGGCGGCGTCGCTGCCGTCCGCCGCCCGTGCGTGCGGCTACGCGCGCCGCGGCGGCTTGCGCTTGCCGGTCAGCTCGGCCCAGCGCTTCTCGAGCGGGCCCTCGACCATCGGCTTGATCGACGTGCCGGAGGTCTGCGCGTCCCAGGTCTGCACCGAATACGGATGCGTGCGCAGCGCGTCGCGCGCGATCACGACTTGGCGATGGCCGTCGACCAGCCAGTCGTAGACGAAATCGATGCAGAGCCGGTAGCCGCGCTTGGTCGCCGGATCCGGCACCTCATATGGCGCGCGCGTCACGTAGCCGGAGCCGAACACGCCCTTGGGCTCTTGCGCGACCCGGTGCAGAAACACGCGGTCGCCCGGCAGGATGCTGCGCGAGAAGCCGCAGCCCCAGACGTCCGCCACCGCTTCGCCCGCCTGCACGCGCGCGGCAAACTCGGGCAACTCGGGCCACGGCCATTTCTTGGGGCTCCAGATCAGCAGGAAGGCAGTCATGTCGGCGATTCGGCGGGCGGGCTGTCGGACCAAAGTGAGAAGCTTAACCGAAGCACCGAGGTGGCTCGCTTACAATCACGGGTCCATGGCGGCGCGGTCGGCCGCCTTTTTCGTCGTTGTCTTGCCGGGCTGGGCGGACCGGGCGTGCGCAACTGCTCGCGCGTGCGCGGCCAATGCGGTTCGGCTGCCCCTTTCCGTATGGAATTCCGATGCGTCACGTTTCCCGAGGCCGGCCCGACGGCCGGCTGATCCTGTTGCTCGGTGCGCTTGCCGCGTGCGGGCCGATTGCCACCGATATGTACCTGCCGAGCCTGCCCGCGATCGCGGCGGGCTTCCAGGTGAGCGCCGCCGCCGCGCAGCGCACGCTGACGAGCTTCATGGCCGGCTTCTCGATCGGGATGCTGCTCTACGGTCCGCTGTCCGATACCTACGGCCGCCGGCCGGTGCTGCTCGGCGGCATTGCGCTGTTCACGCTCGCGAGCATCGGCTGCTTCGTGGCCGCGTCGATCGACCAGCTGATCGTGGTGCGCTTTCTGCAAGCATTAGGCGCGGGCGCGGCATCGGTGCTCGCGCGTGCGATCGCGCGCGACGCGCACGAGCCCGCCGACGCGGCGAAGGTGCTGTCGATGGTCGCGATCGTCACCGCGATCGGGCCGCTGCTCGCGCCGCTCATCGGCGGCCAGGTGCTGCGCTTTCTCGGCTGGCGCGGCGTGTTCGTCGTGCTCGCGCTGTTCGGCGCGGCGTGCGCGGCGGCCGCGTTTCTGCGCGTGCCGGAGACCTGGCCGCGAGACAAACGCGGCGGCGCGGGCGTGCTGCGCGCGTTCGCCGCGTATGGGCGCATACTCGCCGATCCGCTCGCGTGGGGCTACGTCCTGTGCGGCGGCATGGCGTTCGCGTCGATGTTCGCGTACATCACCGCGACGCCGTTCGTCTACATCGAGCATTTCCACGTGTCGCCGCAGCATTACGGGCTGCTGTTCGGGCTGAATGTCGTAGGCATCATGATCGGCAACTTCGTGAACACGCATTTCGTCGGTCGCGTCGGCTCGCTCGCGCTCATCGCGGCCGCGGCGCTCGTGAGTTGCGTGGCGTCGCTCGCGGTCGCGTTCTTCGCGATCACCGGGCTGGGCGGGCTGTGGTCGATCGTCGTGGGGCTTTTTTTCGTCGTCGGTGTCGTCGGCGTGCTGTCGGCGAACTGTACGACCGAACTGATGCACCGCTATACGCGCAACGCCGGCGCGGCGGCTGCCGTGTTCGGCGCGATGCAGCTCGCGCTCGGTGCGCTCGCGAGCGTCGTGATCGGCGCGCTGTCCGACGGCTCGCCGTTCGCGATGGGGGTGACGATCGGTGCGACGGGACTGCTGTGCTTCGCGGGGCGCGTGCTCGTGCTGCGCTGGCACGGGCGGCCGGTGAAAAACGCGGGGTAGGGGCGCGGCGGCAAGGGTTTGCGCCGGCGGGGGCGAGCGGCCGAAACGGCCCGCAAGCGCATAGCGGCAAATGGCAAGCAGCAAGCCCCTTTTTTACGTCGGGCCGCGGGCTATCCAAAAAAAACAGCGCCGCCGGCATGACCTCCGGCGGCGCTGTTTCCGCGTTCGGCGCAACGCGTCGCGCCGGGCGGCCGCGCTAGTCCCGCGCGATCGGCGACGCGCCGTGGCTCAGCCAATCGAGCACGTCGGCGCTTTCGTCGTCCGCCTTCGCGCCCGCGCGCGCCTTCGCGCGCGCCATCGCTTCGGCGAGTTCAGCATTGGGCGTGGCGCGCCGGATCGCGACGCCGACCGCGAGGATATCGATGATCACGAGATGCAGGATTCGCGAGATCATCGACAACTGCGATTCGCGCATCTCGATGTGATCGGTTTCAAGCGCGACGCTCGCGCGCTTGGCGAGCGGCGTGTTGCTCGACGTGATCGCGATCACCTTCGCGCCCGCCTGCATCGCGACGTCGAGCACGCGCAGCAGCTCCGGCGCGCGGCCGGATTTCGACACCGCGACGATCACGTCGCCCTGGCCGAGCAGCGCAGCCGATGCGGCCTGCATGTACAGATCGCCGTAGGCGATCGTCGGGATGCCGAAGCGGAAGAACTTGTAATGCGCGTCCTGCGCGACGATGTTCGAATTGCCGAGCCCGTAGAATTCGATGCGCCGCGCGTTGTTCAGCAGATCGATCGCGCGCTCGACGTCGCCGAAGTTCAGATGCTCGCGCAACTGCAGGATCGCGGACACGGTGTTGTCGAGCACCTTCGCGCCGAAATCGGTCGCGGTGTCGCCCAGATGAACCTGGCTGTGGCTCATCGGGATCGTGCCCGTCAAGCCCGTCGCGAGCTTGAGCTTGAAGTCCGACAGCCCCTGGCAGCCGAGCGAGCGGCAGAAGCGGATCACGGTCGGCTGGCTCACGTCGGCCTTGCGCGCGATATCGACGATCGGATCGTTGATGATCGAGCGCGGATGGTTGAGCGCGAGATCGGCGACGCGGCGCTCGGCGGGCGTGAGCGCATCGCGCATTTGCCTGATGCGCTCGAACACGGCCGACGACGCGCTGCCCGAGCGGTTCGACAACTGCTCGGCGAGAATCGCCGATACGCCGAGAAAGGCCGGATAGTCGGCGGTGATCAGATAGGTCGGGATGTTCGCGAGGTACGTGTCGAAGCGGCCCTTGGCCTCGAAGCGTTCGCGAAACGACGAGCGCATGAATAGCTCGCCCAGCTTTGGCACGACGCCGCCGCCGATGTAGACGCCGCCGAGCGCGCCGAGCGTCAGCGCGAGGCTGCCGGCGAACGAGCCGAGAATCCCGCAGAAGCATTCGACCGCTTCGAGCGCGAGTGCGTCGCCCGCGTGCGCGCGCTCGACGATCTCGGCAGTATCGACGCTCGCGGCGATGCGCTTCTTGTCGCGCGCGGCGAGCGCGCGATAGACGATCTCCATGCCGGGGCCCGCGCACACGCGCTCGAACGACACGTGCTGAAACTTCTTGCGCGCGTACTGGAGCACGAGATCCTCGCGCTCGTCCTGCGGCGCGAACGACGCGTGGCCGCCTTCGCTGCCGAGCGCGATCCAGCGGTCGTCGGCCGGAATCAGGCCCGATACGCCGAGCCCGGTGCCCGGTCCCATCAGGCCGATCACGCTGTTCTGCCGCCGCGTGCCGCCGCCGACCTGCAGGCGCTGCGCGTCGGTCAAGCCCGGCAGCGCCATCGCGAGCGCGGTGAAATCGTTGACGACGAGCAGCGTGTCGAAGCCGAGCGCGCGGCGCGTCGCCTCGATCGAAAAGCTCCAATCGTGATTGGTCATCTGCACCTGATCGCCGTCGACCGGGTTCGCGATCGAGATCGCCGCGTGATTCACGCGGTTGATCTTCACGTCCTTCAGATACTTGCGGATCGCGTCGGTGAGCGTCGGATAGTCGGCGACCGGGTAGACGCGAATCTGCTCGATTTCGCCTGCGGCGGTTTCGAGCGAGAAGCGCGCGTTGGTGCCGCCGACGTCGGCCAGCAGGCGCGGGCCGTCCGCGTGCTGGTTCGCGGCGGCGGCTTTAATTTGCGCACCAGTAGACATCGAGCTTTGTCCCCTTGTCGTTGGCCAATTGCGAAATCGCGTTCTGTTGCGGCGCGGCGGCGGCTGCTTCGAGCACCTCGCGCTTGCGCTTGCCTGCGATCAGCAGGAACAGACGACCGATGTGCTTGAGCGCGTCGAGCGACAGGCTCACGCGCGCATGCGGCGCGGCGAGCGGATGCACGGCGACGAAGCGCTCGGGCGTCGTGGTCGCGTGCGCCCACTCGGGCGCGTCGGCGAACAGCGACGCGGTGTGGCCGTCCTCGCCCATGCCGAGCACGGCGACGTCGGGCAGCGCATGCGCGGCGCTCGCGTTGAGCGCCGCGATCCGCGCATCGAGCGTCTCGCGCGTATCCACCAGCGGCGCGAAACGCGCGCCGGCGGCGGCGTTTTGCAGCAGCGTCTCGCGCACGAGCTTCGCGTTGCTGGCCGAGTCGGTGTCGGGAACCCAGCGGTCGTCGACGAGCGTCACGTCGATGCGGGGCCAGTCGAGCGCCGCGTTCGACAACGTTTGCAGGAACGGCCGCGGGCTCGTGCCGCCCGATACCGCGAGCGTCGCGCGCGCGCGTTGCGCGAGCGCGGCCGCGAGCGCGGCCGCGAGCGCTTCGCCCACCGCGCGCGCCAGCGCGTCGGATTGAGCGCTCGGGGTCTCGAAAGCGTGAATCTCGATCACTTCTCCTCCATCCAGACTGTCTTTATTGAATTCATCGAATTGTGCGGGACTGCATCGATGCGGGTCGGCGCGGCGGCGGCCGGCGAAGCCGCGCCGCATTCATCAGTTTTCTTCTTCGAGCCAGCAGGTGCCGTGCTGCGCGAGCATCGCGCTCGCAGCGGCGGGGCCCCAGGTGCCGGCTGCATACGGCTTCGGCGGTTTCATCGAGCGCGCCCACTCGTTGAGGATCGGCTCGACCCAGCGCCACGCGGCTTCCTGCTCGTCGCGACGCACGAACAGCGCGAGGCGGCCGTTGATCACGTCGAGCAGCAGGCGCTGATACGCCTCCATCTGGCCTTCCTTGAAAAACTGGTCGAACGCGAGATCGAGGTGCACGCTCGCGAGGTTCATCCCTTCGCCCGGCTGCTTCGCGAGGCAGTACAAGCGGATCGACTCGTTCGGCTGCAGCCGGATCACCAGGCGGTTGGCGCCCGCGCGCAGCGCAGTGGGCCCGAGCGCGGAATGCGGCACCGGCCGGAAGTTGACGACGATCTCGGCGACGCGGTCGGCCAGGCGCTTGCCGGTGCGCAGGAAGAACGGCACGCCGGCCCAGCGCCAGTTTTCGATCTCGACCTTCAGCGCGACGAACGTCTCGGTCTGGCTATCCGGTTTCACGCCGGGTTCGGTCGCATAGGCCGGCACCTGCGAGCCCTTGATCACGCCGGCGTGGTACTGGCCGCGCACCGCAACCTTGCCGATGTCGCGCTGGTCGACGGGCTTGAGCGCGCGCAGCACGCGCAGCTTCTCGTCGCGCACCGAATCGGAATCCATCGAATGCGGCGGCTCCATCGCGACGATCGACAGTAGTTGCAGCAGGTGGTTCTGCACCATGTCGCGCAGCGCGCCGGTATTGTCGTAGAAATCGCCGCGTGCCTCGACGCCCAGCTCCTCGGCGATCGTGATCTGGATGCTCTCGACCCATTCGCGGCGCCACAGCGGCTCGAAAAGGGCATTGCCGAAGCGCAGCGCGAGCAGGTTCTGCACCGGCTCCTTGCCGAGGTAGTGGTCGATCCGGTAAATCTGCTCTTCGGCGAAGATCTCGCCGACCGCGTCGTTGATCGCATTCGACGAACGCAGATCGTAGCCGAGCGGTTTCTCGAGCACGATGCGCGCCCCCTCGTTGAGGCCCACCGCGGCAAGCGCGTTGCAGATCGGCACGAACAGCGACGGGCCGGTCGCGAGATAGAACACGCGGATGCCCGACAGCTTGTCGACCGCGTCGCGCAGCAGCGCGTAGTCTTGCGCGCGGCTCGCGTCGAGCTTCACGTAGACGATCCGCTCGAGGAAGCTTCGCCAGGCCGCCTCGTCGAACGCGCTGCCGGCCGCTTTGGCCGCGTGCGGCTTCACGTGCTCCTCGACCCAGCCGAGGTAGGCGTCGCGATCGGCCGCGCCGCGCGCGACCGCGACGATCCGCCCGGCTTCGGCCAGCATGTTCGCGCGGTGCGCCTCGAAGAGCGCGGGGAGAATCTTGCGCATCGACAGATCGCCGGTGCCGCCGAAGAGAACGAAGGTGAAGCTTGAGTCGGTATGCATGTGTCTCCCACGGATTCGGGCGCCCGCGATGCCGCGCATCGTGGGCCGTAGTGCGATAAAAATATTTTTGACACTGAATTGTAGTTTAACTACAATCCGGCGCAAGGGGTAGCACCTGAACGAAGAAAAGAAGCGCACGGCATGAAGAGGCGCGAACTTCGGACGGGGCGCGTGGCGGATGTATGCCGCACGTCGGATGTTATCGGACATTGATGATGCGCATAGGTGCACGTTGCTGCCCCTGGGGTGCACGCCTGGCGGTGGTCGGGCAGCGCAACCGGATAGCCCAGGAGGAGACAGTCGTTGAAGCTCGAGTCAGCACTCAGCCTCTGAGAGCCCGCGGCCGGCATCGGCCCGCACGCCATGCGTCGGCCTGTACCGCGTGTGGCGCGTCGTTCGCGGCTCGATTCCCCGTGTCTTCTTTCCTGTGCCGTTTGTTTAGTGCCGTCGTTTGTGCGGCGACCTAGCCAATAAGCCGGCTTTCGCGCGATCGAAAGTCCGACGAGTGGATGACCCAAACTGGAGGAGATAACTGATGAAAGTTCGCGCGATCATGGGCGCGTTGTGCGCCGCAGGTCTGATGTTCGGCGCCGCCGCGGCGCAAGCGGCCGAGAATGTCACCGTGCTGCATTGGTGGACGTCGGGCGGTGAATCGAAGGCCGTCGGCGTGCTCAAGGACGATCTGCAAAAGCAGGGCTACGTGTGGAAGGATTTCGCGGTCGCGGGCGGCGCGGGCGCCGCGGCGATGACCGCGCTGAAGACCAAGGTGATCAGCGGCGACGCGCCGTCGGCCGCGCAGATCAAGGGGCCGTTGATTCAGGAATGGGCCGATCAGGGCGTGCTCGTCGACATCAACGCGGCAGCGGGCGACTGGAAGCAGAACCTGCCGGCCGAGATCGACAAGATCATCAAATACAAGGGCAATTACGTCGCGGCGCCGTTCTCGGTGCACCGCGTGAACTGGCTCTACATCAACAAGGCCGCGCTCGACAAGGTCGGCGCGAAGCCGCCTGCCACGTGGGCCGAGTTCTTCCAGGTCGCCGACAAGCTGAAGGCCGCCGGCATTCAGCCGGTCGCGATGGGCGGCCAGCCGTGGCAAGATTTGACGCTGTGGGAGGACGTGGTGCTGTCGCAGGGCCCGGCGTTCTACAAGAAGGCGCTCGTCGATCTCGACCAGGCTACGCTCACCTCTCCGCAAATGCTCGACGTGTTCAACACGGTCCGCAAGATCCAGAGCTACTTCGACTCCGGCCGTAACGGCCGCGACTGGAATCTCGCGACCGCGATGGTCATCAACGGCCGTGCCGGCATGCAGTTCATGGGCGACTGGGCGAAGGGCGAGTTCGAGGCGGCCGGCAAGAAGGCAGGCAAGGATTACATCTGCGCGGCGGTGCCGGGCACGGCGAACGCCTACACGTTCAACGTCGATTCGTTCGTGTTCTTCCAGCAGAAGGGTCAGAAGGCGGCGACGCCGGGTCAGATCGCGCTTGCGAAGACGATCATGACGCCCGCTTTCCAAGAGCAGTTCAGCTTGCTGAAGGGGTCGGTGCCGGTGCGCCAGGGCGTGAAGATGGACAAGTTCGACGATTGCGCGAAGAAGTCCTACGCGGACGGCCAGGCGGCGATCAAGTCCGGCGGCTACGTGCCGTCGCTCGCGCACGGCATGGCCCAGAGCGACGCCACCGCGGGCGCGATCACCGACGTCGTGACGAAGTTCATGAACTCGCAGCAGGACGCGAAGAGCGCGGTGGCCGCGCTCGCGAAGGCCGCGAAAGTGAAGTAACGAACGGTGCGCAAGCCCGGTTGCGCCGATCTTAGCGCGCCGGGCATTGCGCGCGTCGCATGTGCTGCAAACGGGCCGGTTGCCGGCTCGCGCCCTATCCGCTGTCCGCTTGCGGCGTCGCGCCGCGGCGCCGGCGATCTTGCTCCAGGAGTCGAAACACGTGGCTGCCCCACTTGGCGGAAACGGAACCAGCGCGGCCGCCGCACGCCGCACGTCGCCGCTGTCGGCGCTCGCCGACCGCTGGATTCCGAAACTGGTGCTCGCGCCCAGCATCGCGATCGCACTGGTGTTCATCTATGGCTTCATCGTCATCACCAGCTATCTGTCGATGACGAATTCGCGACTGCTGCCGAACTACACGTTCGACGGCTTCGGCCGCTATTCCGATTTGTTCGGCAACGACGTCTGGTGGACCTCGGCCGCGAACCTCGGCTGGTTCGGCATTCCGTTCATCGTGATCTGCGTCGTGCTGGGCCTGTTGCTCGCGATCCTGCTCGATCAGCAGATCCGCAACGAAGGCGCGCTGCGCGCGGTGTTCCTGTATCCGATGGCGCTGTCGTTCATCGTCACCGGCACGGCGTGGCAATGGATTCTGAACCCCGGCCTCGGCCTCGAGAAAGTGATGCATGACTGGGGTTTCACGAACTTCTCGTTCGGCTGGCTCGACGATCCGGACAAGGCGATCTTCTGCGTCGTGATCGCGGCCGTCTGGCAATCGACGGGCTTCGTGATGGCGCTGTTCCTCGCCGGGCTGCGCGGCGTGGACGGCGAGATCTTCAAGGCCGCGCAGGTCGACGGCGCGACGCTGCCCACCATTTACCGCAAGATCGTGATTCCGAGCATGCGCCCGGTGTTTTTCTCGGTGCTGCTGATCCTTTGTCACATCACGATCAAGACCTTCGATCTCGTCGTCGCGCTGACGGCTGGCGGGCCGGGCACGTCGTCGTCGCTGCCCGCGATGTTCATGTACACGTATTCGTTCAACCGCGGGCAGCTGGGCGTCGGCGCGGCATCGTCGGTGATGATGCTCGCCACCGTCGTCGCAGTGCTCGTGCCGCTCATGTATCTCGAATCGAGGAGCACCCGCAATGCAGCCTAAGATGACGATCGGCCGGGCTGTGATCTACGCGGCGCTGATTCTGTTCGCGCTGTACTTCCTGTTCCCGCTGTACGTGATGCTGTCGACGTCGTTCAAGGATCTCGACCAGTTGCGCACCGGCAACCTGCTCACGCCGCCATCCAACTGGACGATCGCGCCGTGGGTCAAGGCATGGAGCGAGGCGTGTACCGGCGTGCGCTGCGACGGGATGAAGCCGTTTTTCTTCAATTCGCTCAAGATGGTGATTCCGGCCGTGCTGATCTCGTCGCTGATCGGCGCGTTCAACGGCTACGTGCTCACGCACTGGCGCTTTCGCGGCGCGGACGCGTTCTTCACGATGCTGCTCGTCGGCTGCTTCATCCCGTTTCAGGTGATCCTGCTGCCGATGGCGCGCCTGGAGGGCTACTTCGGGATGGCGAACACGATTCCTGGCCTGGTGTTCGTGCACGTCGTCTACGGCATTGCGTTCACGACGATGTTCTTCCGCAATTTCTACGTGAGCGTGCCGGCTGAGCTGGTGAAGGCCGCGCGCATCGACGGCGCGGGCTTCTTCACGATCTTCACGAAGATCCTGCTGCCGGTGTCGCTGCCGATTTTCATGGTGTGCGTGATCTGGCAGTTCACGCAGATCTGGAACGACTTCCTGTTCGGCATCGTGTTCTCCGGCGTCGATTCGATGCCGATCACGGTCGCATTGAACAACCTCGTCAACACGTCGACGGGCGTGAAGGAGTACAACGTCGACATGGCGGGCGCGATCATCGCCGCGCTGCCGACGCTGCTCGTCTACGTGCTCGCCGGGCGCTACTTCGTGCGCGGACTGACGGCGGGTGCGGTAAAGGGATGACGCGGGCGCGGCCGGCGCCGCGCGGCGATACGAGATTACGAGACACGACGCGGCGCGCGCGCCGCACTGAAGACAGAGGATTCACAGCATGGCAAGCCTTTCCATCCGTGACGTGTACAAGACCTACCCGAACGGGGTGCCCGTCCTCAAGGGCGTCGATATCGATATCGAGGACGGCCAGTTTCTGATTCTCGTCGGCGGCTCGGGCTGCGGAAAATCGACGCTGCTCAACATGATCGCCGGGCTCGAAACCGTGACGAAGGGCGAGATCCGGATCGGCGGGCAGGTCGTCAACGATCTGTCGCCGAAGGATCGCGACATCGCGATGGTGTTCCAGTCGTATGCGCTGTATCCGTCGATGACGGTGCGCGACAACATCTCGTTCGGCCTGAACATCCGCAAGGTGCCCAAGAGCGAGCAGAAGAGTATCGTCGAGCGCGTCGCCGCGATGCTGCAGATCGAGCATCTGCTCGATCGCAAGCCGGGCCAGCTCTCGGGCGGCCAGCGCCAGCGTGTCGCGATGGGCCGCGCGCTCGCGCGCGATCCGTCGCTCTTCCTGTTCGACGAGCCGCTGTCCAATCTCGATGCGAAGCTGCGCATCGAAATGCGCTCCGAGATCAAGCTGCTGCATCAGCGCCTGGGCACGACGATCGTCTACGTAACGCACGACCAGATCGAGGCGATGACGCTCGGCGACCGGATCGCGGTGATGAAGGACGGCGTCGTGCAGCAATTCGGCGCGCCGCAGGAAATTTACGATTCGCCGTCGAACCTGTTCGTCGCGGGTTTCATCGGCGCGCCGCCGATGAATTTCATCAACGGCAAGCTGGTCGAGCAGGGCAGCGGCGTCGGCCTCGAACTCGACACGGGCGCGATGCTCGGCGTGCTGCACCTGCCGTTCGACGCGAAGCGGATGAACGGGCACCTCGGCCGGGACGTCATTCTCGGCTTGCGGCCCGAGCGGATCACCGATGCGCGAAGCGCGCACAACGGCGAGGCATCGTCGCTGCAGCCGATCGACGTGACGGTCGACGTGACCGAGCCGACCGGCCCGGACACGCACGTGTTCGCGCAGGTCAACGGCAAGCGGATCGTGAGCCGCGTGCATCCGGCCGCCGATCCGAAGCCGCAGCAGAAGCTGTCGCTGCTGTTCGACGTGTCGAAGGCGGTGCTGTTCGATCCGTCGACCGAGGCGCGCATCGCGTGATGCGCGCGCGGCGCCGCCGTGCCGCGCGAGGCCAGCCTGCGTTCATGACGAAGGGCCGTTCGTTCCTGCCGGAACAACGGCCCTTCGCGTTTTCGCGTGCATGGCCCCTCAGTGCGGCAACCGGATGTCGAGCTTATAGGTGACGAGCCGCGCGGCGAGGATGAACGCGGTGGCGGCGAGCACGCTGTAGACCGGATCGAGCTTCAGCCACACCAGCAGCAGATAGAACCAGCAGCCGGCGAACGCGCAGGTCGCATACGGGCGCGAGTCGCGCAGGATCAGCGGGATGTCGTTGCACAGCACGTCGCGCAGAATGCCGCCCGCGACGCCGGTGGTCACGCCCATCATCGCGGCGATGAAGCGCGGCATCTCGGCGTCGAGCGCGATCGACGTGCCCGAGATGCTGAAGATGCCGAGCCCGACCGCGTCGGCGACGAGCAGCGCGCGTTCGGCCGACAGACGCGACATCATCCGCAGCACGATCGGCGCGAACATCGCCATCGCGAAGATGGCGATCACGTAATCGTCGTGGACGACCCAGTAGAAGGGCCGGCGCTCGAGCAGGATGTCGCGGATGGTGCCGCCGCCGAACGCAGTCGCGAGCGCGACGACGAACGTGCCGACCGAGTCGAGCCGGCTTTTGCGGGCCTCGATGAAACCGGAGATCGCGAACGCGAGCGTGGCAAGCGCCTCGAGTACGGTGATCGCCAGCGTCAGTCTAGGATGCGGCACGCGGCCCCCGCTCGCCGCCCACGCCGGCTTGCCGCAGCAGCACGAGCACCGCGCCCGCGCCGCCGTCGTGGCCGCGCGCTTCGCAGAATGCGATCACCTCGTCTTTCTGCACGAGCCACGCGCGCACCTTGCCTTTGAGCACCGGTTCCTTGCCGATCGAGCCCAGCCCCTTGCCGTGGATCACGCGCAGGCAGCGCAGCCCCTTCTTCGCGGATTCGCGGATGAATTCGGCGAGCGCCTCGCGCGCCTCGTCGCGGCGCATGCCATGCAGATCGAGCTGCGCCTGGACGATCCACGCGCCGCTTCTAAGCTTGCGGACCACGTCGCGGCTCAGGCCGGGGCGGTGGTAGTACAGCGATTCGTCGGCGTCGAGCAGCGTCTCGGGATCGAACTCGTCCGACAACGTCGCATCGAGCACCGCCGCTTCATCCTGCCGCGTGTGCTTCGGCACGGGAGTGGGCGGCGTGCGGCCGCCCGCGGCGCGCTGCGGCACGGCGAGCGGCCGGATGTCGCCGATTTCGCGGCGGAACAGATCGGCATCCGCCGCCGCTTCGCGCGCGGCCTGGGCTGCCTGTGCCTGCTCGCGGGCGCGTTGCTCGGCTTGGCCCTCGAGCGCGGCGCGCAGCGCGCCGAGCCCGGCCAGCCCCTGGCCGCGCAACGCGGCGGGCGGCGGCGGGCTGGCGGGTGCGGGCGCTGGCGCCGGCGTGGCGGGCCGGGCGGCGGCTTGCCGCTTCGCGGGGTCGCTGGGATGGGGCTGGTTCTTCGCCATGATCGGTCGGATGCGAGAGGGCGGCGCGCTGCCGCCGGACATGAAAAAGCCGCTGCGCGATACGCAGCGGCTGGCGGCAGAGGCCGTGAGCCTTGAGCGGGCGGCGCGCGACGACGCCATTGTAGCGTCGCGCCGCGCCCGTTATCGTCACTTGCGGTCGTGCAGGCTTTCGAGATAGCGCTGCGCGTCGAGCGCCGCCATGCAGCCGGTGCCCGCGCTCGTGATCGCCTGGCGGTAGACGTGATCCTGCACGTCGCCCGCCGCGAACACGCCCGCCACGCTGGTTGCCGTCGCGTTGCCCGCAAGGCCGCTCGACGTGATGATATAGCCGTCCTTCATTTCGAGCTGCCCGTTGAAGATGTCGGTGTTCGGCTTGTGGCCGATTGCGATGAACAGGCCCTGCACGGCGACGTCCTGCGTTTGGCCCGTTTGCGTGTGCTTGATGCGCACGCCGGACACGCCGCTGTCATCGCCCGTCACTTCGTCGAGCACGTGATTCCACTTGATCTCGACGACGCCTTCCTTTTCCTTTTCGAGCAGCCGGTCGACCAGGATCGGCTCCGCGCGGAACTTGTCGCGGCGGTGAATCACCGTGACCTTCTTCGCGATGCCGGTGAGATACAGCGCTTCCTCGACGGCGGTGTTGCCGCCGCCGACCACGGCCACGTTCTGGTTCTTGTAGAAGAAGCCGTCGCAGGTCGCGCAGGCGGACACGCCGCGCCCCATGAACGCTTCTTCCGACGGCAGGCCGAGGTATTGCGCGGACGCGCCCGTCGCGATGATCAGCGCGTCGCACGTGTATTCGCCGGCGTCGCCGATCAGGCGGATCGGCTTTTCGTGCAGCTTCGCCGTGTGGATGTGGTCGAACACGATTTCCGTGTTGAAACGCTCCGCGTGCGCGAGAAAGCGCTGCATCAGCTCCGGCCCCTGGACGCCGTTCGCATCGGCCGGCCAGTTCTCGACGTCGGTGGTCGTCATCAACTGGCCGCCTTGCGCGATGCCCGTGATCAGCACGGGCGACAGGTTCGCGCGGGCGGCGTAGACGGCCGCCGTGTAGCCGGCGGGGCCGGAACCGAGAATCAGGACTTTCGCGTGTTTGGGCGTGGACATGAGGATGATCCGTAAAAAGCGGCCGGCCGGATGACGCTGGGCGGCACGATGCGAGCGGGATAGCGTCGCAGATGGGGGCAAAGAGCGCATTATAAAGGCCCGCCCGCCGTGCCGCCGCAACGCGTTTTCAATCGGCGCGATAGCGTCGCCCGGGCCTCTCGCGCGACGCACGCGTTACCGTCATTTACACTTGGCCGGGCAGCGCAGCGTTTACAATAGACCGAATCGAACGATCGGCGGCCCGCACCCGGTGTGACGCCGTCTCATCGCCTTCTTGACGGATTCATGGCAAAAGCTCCCTATACCGCGCAGGCCCAAGCGCTGCCGCATCGCATGTCGCGCCTTCTGGTCGAGATCCGCTGGATCCTGCAGGTCGCGCTGCTCGCGTTCCTGCTCATGGCGCTCTTGAGCTACAGCCGCAGCGATCCGAGCTGGACGCACGCGGCGCAGGTCGATCACATCGCGAACTGGGCGGGACGGGTCGGCGCGTGGACGGCCGACATCCTGCTGCTGTTGTTCGGGCTTTCCGCCTATTGGCTCGCCGTGCTGCTCGGGCGGCGCGTGGCCGCGAACTATCGCCGCATCACGCGGCACGAGACGCTGGCCGACGAGCCGGAAAAGCCCGAAAAGTCGATCGGCTGGCTTGCCGAAGGTTTCGCGTTCGTTCTCGTGCTGCTCGCGAGCGACGGTGTCGAGGCGCTGCGCATGTGGTCGCTGAAGCTGCCATTGCCGCGCGCGCCCGGCGGCGTCGTCGGCGAGACGATCGCGCGCGGCGTGTCGCACGCGTTCGGCTTCACGGGCGGCACGCTCGTGCTGCTTATCGCGCTCGCGATCGGGCTGTCGCTGTACTTCCGCTTTTCGTGGCTGTCGGTGGCCGAGCGGGTGGGCGGCGCGATCATCTCGGCCGTCACGCTCGCGCGGCTGCGCCGCGAGGCCGAGCGCGACCGCAAGCTCGGCGAGGCGGCGGCCGTCAAGCGCGAAGGAAAGGTCGAGGAGGAGCGCGTGCGCATCGAGGAGCACGAGCCCGTGACGATCGTGCCGCCCGTGGTCACGCCGGTCAAATCCGAGCGCGCCGAGAAGGAGCGCCAGCAGCCGCTTTTCACCGACTTGCCGGGCGACTCGACGTTGCCCGCGATCTCGCTGCTCGATCCGGCAAGCGCCGCGCAAGAAACGATCTCCGCCGATACGCTCGAATTCACGTCGCGCCTGATCGAGAAGAAGTTGAAGGATTTCGGTGTCGAGGTGAGTGTCGTCGCCGCGTATCCGGGGCCCGTCGTCACCCGCTACGAGATCGAACCCGCGACCGGTGTGAAGGGCAGTCAGATCGTCAATCTGTCGAAGGATCTCGCGCGCTCGCTGTCGCTCGTGTCGATCCGCGTCGTCGAGACGATTCCCGGCAAGAACTACATGGCGCTCGAGCTGCCGAACCAGCGCCGCCAGACGGTGCGGCTGTCGGAGATCCTCGGCTCCGAGGTCTACGCGGACGCGCCGTCGATGCTCACGCTCGGCCTCGGCAAGGACATCGGCGGCAAGCCGGTGTGCGCGGATCTCGCGAAGATGCCGCACTTGCTGGTTGCGGGCACGACCGGCTCGGGCAAGTCGGTCGGGATCAACGCGATGATTCTGTCGCTGCTGTACAAGGCGAGCGCCGAGCAGGTGCGGCTGATCCTGATCGATCCGAAGATGCTCGAAATGAGCGTCTATGAAGGGATTCCGCATCTGCTATGCCCGGTCGTCACCGACATGCGCCAGGCGGGCCACGCGCTCAACTGGACGGTGGCCGAGATGGAGCGCCGCTACAAGCTGATGAGCAAGCTCGGCGTGCGCAATCTTGCCGGCTACAACAACAAGATCGAGGATGCGAAGAAGCGCGAAGAGAAAATTCCGAACCCGTTCAGCCTGACGCCCGACGATCCGGAGCCGCTCGGCCGGCTGCCGAATATCGTCGTCGTGATCGACGAGCTTGCCGATTTGATGATGGTGGTCGGCAAGAAGGTCGAGGAACTGATCGCGCGGATCGCCCAGAAGGCGCGCGCGGCCGGCATTCATCTGATTCTCGCGACGCAGCGCCCGTCGGTCGATGTGATCACGGGCCTCATCAAGGCGAACGTGCCGACGCGCATCGCGTTCCAGGTGTCGTCGAAGATCGACTCGCGCACGATTCTCGATCAGATGGGCGCGGAATCGCTGCTGGGCCAGGGCGACATGCTGTATCTGCCGCCCGGCACCGGCCTGCCCGTGCGCGTGCATGGCGCGTTCGTCTCGGACGACGAGGTGCATCGCGTGGTCGAGAAGCTCAAGGAGCATGGCGAGCCGAATTACATCGAGGGGCTGCTCGAAGGCGGCACGGCCGATGGCGACGAGGGCTCGGCCGCGGCCGGCGGCGACGCGAACAGCGAGGCCGATCCGCTGTACGACCAGGCAGTGGAGATCGTGATCAAGAATCGGCGCGCGTCGATCTCGCTCGTGCAGCGTCATTTGCGCATCGGCTACAACCGCGCGGCGCGCCTGCTCGAGCAGATGGAGCAATCAGGGCTCGTTTCGGCGATGTCGTCGAGCGGCAACCGCGAAATCCTCGTGCCCGCGCGCGACGCCGAGTGAGTTCGTGCCGAGGCTGCCGCCCGGGCGCTTCGGCCTTCTACGGAGAAAACCACAGCATGCAGGATCAGTCGTTGGCAATTCATTCCGGCTACGCCGGCTCGCCGCGGCGAGTGTTCGCGCGCACGATGCGCGCCGCGCTGGCGGGCGCGGCGCTCGCGCTTGCCGCGTCGCACGCGTTTGCGAGCGGCACCGAGCAATTGAAGGCATTCGTGTCGAAGGTGCGCGGCGCGAAGGGCGAATTTACGCAGCAGATCGTCAAGACGCCGTCGAAGGCCGCGAGCGGCGCGGCGCCGAGCGTCAAGCCCACTGACAATTCGAGCGGCAGCTTCGAGTTTTCGCGGCCGGGCAAATTCATCTGGTCGTATCAGAAGCCGTATCAGCAGGTGCTGCAAGCCGACGGCGACAAGCTCTACGTGTACGATAAGGATCTGAACCAGGTCACCGAGCGCAAGCTCGCGGGCGCGCTCGGCGCGAGCCCGGCCGCGATCCTGTTCGGCAGCAACGATCTCGAGAAGAACTACACGCTGCGCGACGCGGGCGAGAAGGGCGGGATCGACTGGCTCGAAATGCTGCCGAAGGCGCAGGACACGCAGTTTCAGCGCATCGGCATCGGCTTCAAAAACGGCGTGCTCGCCGCGATGGAGCTGCACGACGTGTTCGGCAACGTGACGCTGCTCACGTTCACGAATATCCAAACGAATCCGCCGTTCAAGGCCGACGAGTTCAAGTTCGTCGTGCCGAAGGGGGCGGACGTCGTCAGCGGCTAAGCGCCTCCCGCTCGCGCCAATGCCCGCCGGGCCCGCCAGCAGTGGCGGGCCCGGTTCGTTTCGGGCGGCGCGCCGACGCGGCCGCGCCGCGCATCTTGCATGCGGCTGTCATAATGTCCGGTCGGGCGGCGCATGCGCGCCGCCACCGTTTTTCGTGGGAGCCAAGGTCATGTCGGACCTGTTTGCAGTCGAACCGCGCCGGCCGCTTGCCGAGGCGCTGCGCCCGAAAACGCTCGGCGACGTGATCGGGCAGACCCATCTGCTCGGAGAGGGCAAGCCGCTGCGGCTTGCGTTCGAATCGGGCAAGCCGCATTCGATGATCCTCTGGGGGCCGCCTGGCGTCGGCAAGACGACGCTCGCGCGTCTTACCGCGCTCGCGTTCGATTGCGAGTTCATCGCGCTGTCCGCGGTGCTGGGCGGCGTGAAGGACATCCGCGAATCGATGGACGCGGCGCGCGACACGCTCAACCGCACCGGCCGCCACACGATTCTGTTCGTCGACGAAATCCATCGCTTCAACAAGGCGCAGCAGGATGCGCTGTTGCCGTTCGTCGAATCGGGGCTCGTCACGTTCATCGGCGCGACGACCGAGAATCCGAGCTTCGAGGTGAATTCGGCGCTGCTGTCGCGCGCGCAGGTGTACGTGCTGAAATCACTGACCGACGACGAACTGCGTCAGCTGCTCAAGCGCGCGCAAGACACCGCGCTCGCGGGCCTGACGTTCGACGAGCGCGCGGTCGACACGCTCGTCGGCTATGCGGACGGCGACGCGCGGCGGTTTTTGAACCTGCTCGAACAGGCGCAGACGGCGGCTTCGTCCGCGGGCGTGACGACGATCGACGCGGCGTTCGTCGACAGCGCGATGACGATGAACGCACGCCGCTTCGACAAGGGCGGCGACAATTTCTACGATCAGATATCGGCGCTGCATAAATCGGTGCGCGGTTCGAGTCCGGACGGCGCGCTGTATTGGCTGTGCCGGATGTTCGACGGCGGCGCCGATCCGAAGTATCTCGCGCGGCGCATCGTGCGCATGGCGTGGGAAGACATCGGCCTTGCCGATCCGCGCGCGATGCAAATCGCCAACGACGCGGCCGAGACCTACGAGCGGCTCGGCTCGCCGGAAGGCGAGCTGGCGCTTGCGCAGGCGGTGCTGTATCTCGCCTGCGCGGCGAAGAGCAACGCCGGCTATAACGCGTTCAACGAAGCGATGGCGTTCGTCAGGCAGGACAAATCGCGCGAGGTGCCGGTGCATCTGCGCAATGCGCCGACCAAGCTGATGAAGGAGCTGGGCTATGGCCACGCGTACCGCTATGCGCACGACGAGCCGAATGCGTATGCGGCGGGCGAGACCTATTTGCCGGACGGCATGCGCGAGCCGCGCTGGTACAAGCCGACGCCGCGCGGTCTCGAAGCGAAGATCGCCGACAAGCTCGCGTGGCTGCGCGAGCTGGATCACGAAGCGGGCAAGCAGGACTAGCGCGCAGCCGTGCCGCGGGCCATGCGGCAACGAACCGGTCCGCGGCCATCGGCCATCGGCCCTCGGCCGGCAACGGCCGGCCGCGATGCAGGGCGCAGCCGCGACGGGCCGCCCACGCCGTCCGGTCACCGGCGCGCGGGCGCTGTGCGTTAAAATCCCGGTTTCACTCAACGAATCTTCGTCCCCCCATGCTCGACATCCAGTTGCTGCGTAAAGACCTCGATGGCGTCGCCAAGCGCCTCGCCGATCGCGGCTATACCCTCGACGTCGCCGCGTTTTCCGCGCTCGAAGCGCAGCGCCGCGCGATCCAGACCCGCACCGAGGAGCTGCAGGCGCGCCGCAACAGTCTGTCGAAGCAGATCGGCGCGATGAAGGGGCGGGGCGAGGATACGTCGGCGGTGATGGCCGAAGTGAGCGGCATCGGCGACGAAATGAAGGCTTCGGCGGCGAAGCTCGACGAAATCCAGGCGCGCGTATCGGAGCTGATGCTCGCGATGCCGAATCTTGCGCACGAGAGCGTGCCCGTCGGCCAGGACGAGACCCAGAATGTCGAGGTGCGCCGCTGGGGCGCGCCCCGCCAGTTCGATTTCGACGTGAAGGATCACGTCGACATCGGCACGCCGCTCGGCCTCGATTTCGACACGGGCGCGAAACTGTCGGGCGCGCGCTTCTCGGTGCTGCGCGGGCCCATTGCGCGGCTGCATCGCGCGCTCGCGCAGTTCATGATCGACACGCACACGCAGCAGCACGGCTACAGCGAGACCTACACGCCTTACATCGTCAACGCCGACGTGCTGTACGGCACCGGCCAGCTGCCGAAGTTCGCCGACGACATGTTCCGCGTCGAGCGGGGGGGCGACGAGAACGCGGCATCGCAATACCTGATCTCGACGTCCGAGATTTCGCTGACGAACACCGTGCGCGACTCGATCATCGACGCGGCGGCGCTGCCGCTCAAGCTGACCGCGCATTCGCCGTGCTTTCGCTCTGAGGCAGGCTCGTATGGGCGCGATACGCGCGGGATGATCCGCCAGCATCAGTTCGACAAAGTCGAGATGGTGCAGATCGTCGCGCCGGAGACATCGTATGCCGCGCTCGACGAGATGGTCGGCCACGCGGAAGCGATCCTGCAGAAGCTCGAACTGCCGTATCGCGTGATGGCGCTTTGCACGGGGGATATGGGATTTTCGGCGGCAAAGACGTTCGATCTCGAAGTGTGGCTGCCGGCGCAGAACACGTATCGCGAGATCTCGAGCTGCTCGAACACGGAGTCGTTCCAGGCGCGCCGGATGCAGGCGCGGTTCCGGAATGCGCAGGGCAAGCCGGAACTCGTGCATACGTTGAACGGCTCGGGCCTCGCGGTCGGCCGCGCGCTTGTCGCGGTGCTGGAGAATTACCAGAACGCCGACGGCTCGGTGACGGTGCCGGTCGCGCTGCGCCCTTACATGGGCGGGCTCGAGTTGATTGCCGCGCCGGCCGCGGGCGCAAGCGCGGGTTAAACGGAGAAGGAGTCGCGGCCTTGAAATTTTTTGAGGAAAGGCTTGGAAAGCTGCTGCAAGTTGTTCTATAATCTTCGCTTCGCCGGGGCGACCTACCGGTGAAGCTGAAAAGGAAAGGTGGCAGAGAGGTCGAATGCGCCGGACTCGAAATCCGGTATACGGTTATACCGTATCGTGGGTTCGAATCCCACCCTTTCCGCCAGGATTGGGCTAAAACCCCGCAGGACGAAAGTTCTGCGGGGTTTTTGCTGTGCGGTAACTCACAAGCCAGCTAGCAAACGTTAGACGCTAGGAGAGGCGTTTTCACGGTGCGAACGTCCATGGATCTCCAAGGATTCCAGGGGCAAGGATACTGTGAATCGGATTGGCTGGGGTAGGGCGATTTCCACGAGCCCCGTTTTTGGGGCTTCGCCATGCGCGTACCTTTGGCAAGTGAACGGAGGAAATCAAGCGCCGTGTCGCGTGGACAGTATTTGGCTAGTGAGGGCGTTCAGGATGCGCCCGTCCTACCTAGCGACCAAATCTCGTTGCTTACCCCGTAGCGACTCCGATCCATGTCTAATGAGTGTCCGAAAAATAACGACAATTTTCGGTCATCGGGTGCTTGCAATTTTCTATGGTCGCAGCTTCCGATTGCTGAAGTCGGGCAACATCGATGTTTTTTTCGTCTGAGAACAGACCGCACAGGTCTGATGTTCGGCGTCTCGGCGGTTCTTTCCACCTGACAGGATGCCCACGAACGCGTTTCACGCATGACTTTTCCGGTCTAACGCGCCAATCGTTCCGACGACGCCAACGACAAGACGCAAAAAGTCTTTTCTGGCGCTTGCTGCAATCCTAAAAACTCACCCATACCAACCTTCTGGCATTGACCATGCAGTGCCGGGCAGCACGTCCGTATTTCCGGCCGTTTGGTCCAGACAGCCACAGGTTTGGGCACGAGTATGGCAGCGCGATGTCTCCGCAGGTCGCCATCCTCCTGTCCGTTATCAACCGGTCGCACGTTGATTTGAGAGGCGGAGTGAGATATGGACAAACTGCACCCTTCACGCGTGCTCACCAAGGTGTTCTATCGCCCCATTGAGGCGGCGTGTTGATTTCTACCGAGTCTTAACCGACCGATTTCATCTAAATCTGCCCCACCCCGAGACAGCGTAGTACATCTATTCCGGTGTGGATAACTCTTCGTTA
>NZ_FXAN01000047.1 GCF_900176645.1 Burkholderia singularis | reverse complement strand
GCTACATACCCGCGCTGCGCGAGCCGATGCGCGACGCGCTCGAGCGCGTCGCCGCCGGCGCGCAGTCGCGCGACGTGCGCGAGGTTGTCGAAAAAGCGCTCGCGTAGCGCAGGCTTGCCGCAGCGGGCCCGGACCGGGCCCGGCTGCGGCAAGCGCGCCGGGTAGCCTGAATCGGAACCCATCCGGGCCCGTCAGCACAACGACGGCCCGAAGCGAAACCTGCCGGAGCGCGGGCACCGTGCAATCCCGCGGCACGGGGCGGCGGGCACGCCCCGCAGGCCGCCGTCTCGCACGCTGCGGTACCTTGCCCGCCAACGGCGCGCATTCGCCCGCGCGGCGCGATGTCCGATACCGCACCCAACGCCCACGACGCCGCTGGCAGTCCCGACGCCGCATCCCACGCATCCGGCAAACGGCGCCCCCCCAGCCGCCCCCATGAGCCGCCAACGCGCGCCGGCCCGCAGCCTGCGCCACTGCGCCGTTCCTGGCGCGGCGATCCGCCCAAGCCCCCGCTCCGGCCATGCGCGCCGGAATCGCCGGCCGTCCGAACCACTGCGGCAGACAGCGCGCGTTACGCCACATTCGGCGCGCCGCGCGACGAAAAACCGCCGATCGGCATGGCTCGGCGAGTAAAATCGAGCCAATTATTCCTATCCCAACATCTTCAGCATTTTTCAGCCTCTCGGAGCCTCTCGATGTCCATTACCCGACGCACCACGCTGTCCAAGTTCCTGATCGAGCAGCAGCGTGAAACCCATAACCTCCCCGCCGATCTGCGCCTGTTGATCGAAGTGGTCGCGCGCGCGTGCAAGGCGATCAGCTACAACGTGAGCAAGGGCGCACTGGGCGACGCGCTCGGCACGGCCGGCAGCGAGAACGTCCAGGGCGAAGTTCAGAAGAAACTCGACATCCTGTCGAACGAAATCCTGCTCGATGCGAACGAATGGGGCGGCAATCTCGCCGCGATGGCATCCGAGGAGATGGAGACGTTCTTCCCGATCCCGGCGAACTACCCGCGCGGCGAATACCTGCTCGTGTTCGATCCGCTCGACGGCTCGTCGAATATCGATGTCAACGTATCGATCGGCACGATCTTCTCGGTGCTGCGCTGCCCGGACGGCCAGCAAGCGACCGAGCAGTCGTTCCTGCAACCCGGCACGCAACAGGTCGCGGCCGGCTACGCGGTGTACGGCCCGCAAACCGTATTCGTGCTGACGACAGGCAATGGCGTGAACTGTTTCACGCTCGATCGCGAAGTCGGCTCGTGGGTGCTGACGCAAAGCAACCTGCAAATTCCGGCCGATACGCGCGAATATGCGATCAACGCGTCGAACGCGCGCCACTGGTACGACCCGGTAAAGCGCTATATCGACGAACTGAACGCGGGCGCGGACGGCCTGCGCGGCGAGAATTTCAACATGCGCTGGATCGCGTCGATGGTCGCTGACGTGCACCGGATCCTGAACCGCGGCGGCGTCTTCCTGTACCCGGCCGATAAGCGCACGCCCGATCGCCCGGGCAAGCTGCGGCTGATGTACGAAGCGAATCCGATGTCGTTCATCGTCGAGCAGGCGGGTGGCGCGGCCACCACGGGCACCGAACGCATCCTCGACGTTCGGCCGACGGGGCTGCATCAACGCGTGCCGGTGATCCTCGGCTCGAAGAACGAAGTCGAGCGCATCGCGCGATATCACCAGGAAGCGAAGTAAGGCGGCGCACGGACAGCGCGACGCGGGTCATCGGAAAACGCCGCGCTGCCCGCGCACGCGAAATTCGGGAAAGCCGGGCGGCGAAGATTCGATGAAAACGCTGTTCCGCCCAGCCGACGAAAAAATTTTCGCCTACCCTCTTGTCAGTCCCGTGTAGGCACCCTATAATCTCACTTCTCTGTTGCCGGTGTAGCTCAGTTGGTAGAGCAGCGCATTCGTAATGCGAAGGTCGTAGGTTCGACTCCTATCTCCGGCACCATACAGAATCGAGGGGTTACAGCGCTTTGCCTGTAACCCCTTTTTCTTTTCCGGGACCGCTCGATCAGTCGCGCGCGGGAACAAATCTCCATAAAACAGACCGGAACTTCGACGCGACGCCCATCACAAACCATAGCCATTACATTCTTGATGGGAACATACAGTCATGCGAATCAAAATGCTGTCCGCCGCCGCGCTCGTCGCGTCGCTCGCCGCCCCGGCCGCATGGGCCGACGCGCCCGCCAAGACCGATGCGTGGTCGCTGAGCGCGATCTTGCACGACCGCGCGGCGAAATCCGCTTTCGACGCGATGAAAAAAGGCCAGCGACTGCCGGCATGGGTGACGAAAGGCGCGACCGAAACTCCAGCGCATGCCGTGTCGTTCGACGGACACGACGTTTATGTGATGAGCGGCTGCAAGCCGCATGATTGCGGCTCGGAGCGTATCGCCATCCTTTACGATCCGCAGAAGAAAGCCATGTACGGCGTGCTTTCCGTCGTTGCCCCGAAAAACGATACCGAGCACTTGACTTGGCTCAACATCGGCGGCGGCAGCGAATCGATCGACGGCAAAACGATTCTCTATGCGCAGCTGACGGGCAGCGTCGAAAATCACCCCGGCGCATTCAACTACAAATGATTTGCGCCGCCGGCGCGCGATCCGCGCGACGCCGTCGCGGCGGCCCGGCCAAGCCGGCAAGCGATAGCCGGTCGCGCATTTTCTTGCGGCGGGCGAATCGTATCGCCGCGCGTGCGAGCACCGGCATGCGGACGCAAGCCAGCCTCCATGCCGGAGCCGTCTATTCCCCATCGGGCGCATCGCCCGCGCTGTCCGCGCCCCGCCTCTTCCCGCCGATGCGCGCCGTTGTCGCCGCTACTGCGCCGCGCTGATCGTCCCGGTCGCGAGCGCCAGCGCCGCGGCCGCCGACAACGCGCCGCTATAGCTGTCGACATACGCATTTGTCGCGACGAGCAACTGGCTTTGTGCGAGCGTGGCGTCGGTAATCGAGCCGACGCCGTTGCGATACGCGGTGAGCGCCGCGTCGTAGCTGGTGCGCGCCGCGTCGACGAGCGCCTTCGCGGCCTCGTGCGAGGCCAGGCTTGTCTGCAACGCGTTTTGCGCGGCGACGATCTGGCGCACCGCCTCTTCCTTCGTGCGCTCGAGCCGCGCCTGCGCACTCTGCGCGTCGTTGCGCGCCTGCATCAGCACGGCCGAGCGCAACCCGCCGTCGTACAGCGGAATCGACACGCCGACGAACACGCTGCCGCCGTAGCGGCTGCCGTTCAGATTGACGGTCGGCGCCTGCTGACCGATTGCAGGCAGCGCGGTGATCGCCGAGCGGCTCGCGTTGTACGACGCCGACGCCGACATGAACACCTTCGGCATGAATTCGGCTTGCGCCGCCCGAATCTTCGCGTCGCTCGCCTTCTCGGCCGCGTAGGCGCTCAACACGTCGGGGCGGCGCGCGATCGCGGACGCCACGATCTCGTCGACCGACGTGCGCAACGCAGGCGACAGCGGCTGCACCGGAAGCTCCGCGAGCGTAGGCTTCGACAGCGGCGAAATACCGAGCGCGGACACGACGCTCAGATAAGCATCGCTATCGGCGCCCTGCGCCTCGACGAACGCGAGATTTGCCTGTGCGCGGTTTTGCGTCGCCTGCGCCACTTCGACCACCGTGCCGGTGCCCTGCTTGAATCGCGCGCGCGCGGCCGCGACGATCGCATCGGCATTGTCGAGCGCCTGCCGCGCGGTGCGCACGCGCGCGTGCGCGGCCTGATACCGGTAGTACGCCACGGTGACATCGTGTATCACCTGCTGATGAAGCCCGGTGAACGCGATATTCGCGACGATCGAGCCTTGCTTGGCGGCCTCGACGCGCGCCGCGCGCCCGCCGAAGTCGAACAACAGCCATTGCAACGACAGCGCCGACACCGCGCTGCGCGACGTCGCGTCGACGCCAGAATCGCCCAGCTCAGT
The DNA here is from genome assembly GCF_900176645.1 of Burkholderia singularis. Taxonomy (GTDB): domain Bacteria; phylum Pseudomonadota; class Gammaproteobacteria; order Burkholderiales; family Burkholderiaceae; genus Burkholderia; species Burkholderia singularis. Next base: position 64,670 of record NZ_FXAN01000047.1, on the reverse strand, counting down.
CGACGACGAGCTATGGCCGCTCAGATAACGCCCCATCGCGGCCACCGACAACTGCGGCAAATACGCGCTCTTCGCGATCCCCACCGCGAGCGCCGCATTGCGTGCGTCGTTCCACGCGATGCGGGTCAGCGGATTTGCCGATTCGGCGAGATCGATCAGATCGGGCAACGTGTAGATGCGCGCCGGATCGAACTCGCCCGCCGGGGCGACGCTGCCGAGCGCGTGGTTCGCAGGCAGCGTGTAGTCGTGGCGCCCGGTATCCGGCACGGCTTTTTGCGGCGCCGGCACGATCTGGCCGGCTGGCGTCGTCTGCGGCAGCCAGGGGCGATCGGCCGCCTGCGGCGCGAGATCGATTGACGACGTCGCGCAACCGGCCAATCCGGCAGCGGCCGCGACAACAGCCGCGACGAACGACAAGGTTGGCGCTTCAGGCAGGCGCATGGGCGATGGACTCCTTCGGTGCGGCTTGACCCGCGTCTGCGGCAATGGCCGCAAGCCGCGCGTCGATCAGATTCAGCAATGCATCGCGCGACGCATCGGCCATGGCGGGTTCGCGCGCCGGATGCGCCGGATGCGCCGTGGATGGCGCCGGCACGGCGTCCGGCGGCTGGATCGGGCGTCCTGCCGCATCGGCGTCGCGCTGGCCGCCGGCTGCACCCGCATCGTCTTTCGTCGGTTGCGCGATGGCGCGCGGCGGCATGTCGGCGGCGGCGGCGCGCGTGCCGTCGCCGTCGGATTGCGCAATGGTCTGCGGCGGCATGGGGCCGGCCCCAGGCGCGCCGCGTTCCGGCGACGAGCCGAGCATTGCATCAGGCAACGGCGCGCCGTCGAGCGTGCGCGCGTCGCTGCCCGCGCGCGCATCCGCCTGCTGCCGTGTCACCTTCCGCGACAGGCGCAGCAGCCGTGCCTCGAGCGCGGCGTCGCCCCGCGAGCGCTCGGCCAGCAGGAATACCGGCCCCTCGAGCGCCGCCAGTTCCATGAGCCTGCACCGGCGCTCGGCGATCCATCCGGGCGCGGGCCGCACCCACGCCGGCTCGTAGTGCATCAAACCGAGGTTCTGCGCGAGCGCGCCGCCACGCGCGAGCGCGTCGGCCGCCAGTATGCGCCGCTGCGCGGGTTCGGCGACGCGCGCGAGCCGCCGCCACTGCTCGACGAGTGCCGCAAGCGCCACATCCACTTGCTTGGCAATGCTAACCGGCCATACACGCGTGAACACCAGATAAACCACCACGTTGCCGAGCAGAATCCCGATCGTGCGGTCACGCGCGAGCGTCAGATCGAAGCCCGGCCCCGCTCCCTGGATCACGCAAAGGAAAAACGCGAACGCGATCTGAAAACCCGCATATCCGATACGCGGCGAGCCGAACGCCACCCACGCGGACAACCACGCGCCCGCGAACACGAGCGCCATCAGCTCACCGATCGAAGTGAGCGACGGCACGACGAACACGAGTGCGGCAGTGCCGAGCAGCGCACCGACCATACAGCCCGCGATTCGCAGCGTCAGCTTCTCGACCGTTTCGGCCGTCGTGCCGAGCGACACCATGTAGCACGTGATGAAGCACGTATGAATGCCCGGCCAGTCGAGCTGCGAATACAGCAGATAGCAAAGCATCGCCGCGGCGGTGGTCTTCAGCGCATAGCGGATGTGATCGGGGTTGGTACGCGCATCGGGCAGGAAGAAGCCGCCTTGGCGGGCGGCGGGTGCCGGTTTCGACTGCGGTTCCAACTCCGTCTGCCCGTTTGGCTCCGGCGCCGATTCGGGCAGAGCGCCGCCCGCCGGCCCGCCCTGCGCGCTCGGCTGAGCATCAGCAACGGCAAAGCCGGTGATCGCCGCATGCAGATCCGTCGCAACGATGCGCGCAAGCGGCGGCAACCCGTCGACATCGGGCAAAGCCAGTTGAATGTCGACGGGATAGCCGCCTTGCTCGAGCATCACGGCCATCTCGTCGAGCGTCGCCGCCAGCGGCGCGACGAACGGCTCCGGCAACCTCGCTTGCGGTTCGCGATCCGCGAGATTGACCGCGATCAGAATCGCCGTGCTGGCCGCGACCGCATGCTGCAACGCCGCGACATCGGCAAGCGTCGACGAGCCTTCGAGCTTCGACAGCTTGAGCCACGTCGTCAGTTGCTGGTCGCCGCCGCGCAAGCACGCGTCGAATTCGGCGCGGGCCGCCCCGGCATCGTCGCCGCGCAACCGCCCGCCGGCAAGCCTCAGCCGCCGCGCGAGCTGCACGGATGCCAGGCGCCGAGGCGAAGGCGCGAGCAGCAGATTGACGACGAGCGACATGCCGGCCGCAATCGCGACCATCAACCATGCATACAACAGCGCGCGCGTCGCGACCTCGCCGAACGGAACCATGCCCAACTTGTCGAGCCCGTAACCTACGATCATCGCGAGAATCGCGCCGACCGGACGCAGCTTGCTAGCCGAGGTCAAATAGAGGAATCCGATCGAAAGCGCGACCATGCACGCCACGCGCAGCACCGGCGAGTCGACGCAAAAAATCGCAACGGCGATCACGAGCCCGATCACGATCGTGACGAGCAGCACCATCGCCACCGTCGTCAATACGCTCGACACGCGGTCCGGCTTGTTCATGAAGAACACCACGTAGGCCGAGATCGCCGCCTCGGGCGTGCCGTACAGGCTCGTGACGAGCACCGTCAGCGCGCAGATCAGCGCGACGCGCGCCGCCATGGCCGGGCGCCCCGCAAACGGTGCGAGCAGCCGCAAAATCTCGCGCGGGCGAGGCGCCGCGACGTCAGCGGCAAGCTGAACCATGCCGGATCTCGATGATTGCGCTCGCCCCCACGCGCACCAGCTTTTCGTCGGGTTCATCGAGCTTCACGCGAACCGGAAAACGCTGTTCGACACGCACCCAGTTCACCGAGCGCTCGACGATCGGCAATGTACGCGGCAAATCCACGCGGCCGGGATCCGAGACGCCCGCGCCGATCCCCACCACGTGGCCGCGAATGGCGCGGCTGCGGTCGATCATCGAATAAACCGTCGCGCAATCGCCCGGCGCGATCCGCGACAACGCGGTCTCGCGGAAATTGCCGACGGCAAACCATTCACTCGCATCGACCAGCGTGAAAATAGACTGGTTCGGCCCGACCGTCTCGCCCGCCAGGATCGACAATCCGGTCACGAAACCGTCGTGCGGCGCGCGCACCACCGTATCATCGAGCGCATGCTTCGCTCGCGCGAGCGCGGCTTCGCGCGCGTGCAGCGTCGCGACCGCGTCGGCGTCGTCGCCGATCGTGCGCGACGACGCACGCTGCTGCTCTTGCGCCTGCTTCAGCGATACCGCCGCATCGCGCTGCGACACCTGCGCCTGATCGAATTGCTGCGCCGGCACGTACCCTTGCGCGGCCAGAGGCGCGAGTCGCTCGACGGTGCGCGTGGAGAGTTCGTAATGGTGCGCCGCGCGCTTGACCTGCTCGGCCGCGACCGCCGCATTCGAGGTCTCGCCGATGATCGCCTTGCGCCGCGAATCGAGCGACGCGCGCGCAAGCTCGACATCGGCCTGCGCCTGCGCGACCGAAAGCCGGTACGGCACTGGATCGATCTCGAACAACAGATCGCCTTTCGAAACCCGCTGGTTCTCGTGCACGGCGAGTCGGACGATCCGCCCGCTCACGGGCGTCGCGACGTGCACGACATCTGCGTCGATCGTCGCGGCATCGGTCGACGGATAGCGCACGCTGCGCTCGTATGCATACCAGATGGCGGCAATGCCGAGCGCGACGATCGCAAGCGCGATCAGGCGGCCTTTCGGCGCGCTTTTGCGAACCCCTGCAAGCTTCATGACAGTTGCCCCGAGCCAATCAACCAGACAAACACGGCGATCACGAATCCGATCGCGGTGCACACGGAAAGTTGGAAAGGCACCGTCTGAGCCCAGCCGGTCGAGACGAACACCCGGTGCGCGACGATCGCGCCCGCGACCCCGATGAGCGCGCTGACCAGCCAAAGCGGAAAATACGCGCCGAACAGTGCAAATGACGGCGCGCCGCGCGTCGCGCAGCCTTCGAGCGGAACAACCAGCACGCAGGCGGACCCGATACGGACAAACGGATTCAGCATTGTTTTTTTCATGTGGATTGTTGAATTCGACGGATCGGACAAGCGCCGCAAACCGGCCAGATCTGCGATGATCACCCCGGCCGGCTGGCCGGCTGTGGTCATACCCCAGATTCGCAGCGGGCGTCTCATGATAATTTAGCCGCCTGCCGGCCGCCACTGCTGACTTCTGCCGTCTTTACCATCCGCCGCCTGCCGGCAACAAGCTTCGCACTGCTTGCAAAGGATGACAAATATAAACTTTCAATTATTTACAAAAAGAAATACGTTCGCTTGCCCACAAAACCCCCTGGCAAATCGGACTCGGGCCGCATAACATTACTTAACGATCCTGACCCGCCTATTGAAGTACATTGCGGGGCAGCGCGGCGCGCCCACGCCGAGTCGTCCGGCGGGGTGCCCGTATCGTTTCACTTGGAGTACTCACCAAAGGAGAGGACCACTATGGCAGCACATGGCTTGATTGCGTGGCTCATCATCGGCGCGATTGCCGGCTGGCTCGCCGGATTGCTCGTCAAGGGCGGCGGCTTTGGCCTGATCGTCGATATCATCGTCGGTATCGTCGGCGCCGTCATCGGCGGCTGGCTGGCGGGTCTGCTCGGCATCAGCTTGGGCGGCGGCCTTATCGGTTCGATCATCGTCGCCGTCATCGGCGCCGTGATCCTGCTGTTCGTCATCCGGCTGTTCAAACGAGGCGCCTGATCCTCCCTTCGCTGTAATCCGGCCCGCGTCCGCGCGGGCCGGCCTTTTCCAGCGTTGTCCTCGCTGCTGCGACAGCGGCACGCTGCGCAGGCGCTCATCACCCGTGCCGTTTGCCGGCGTCGGCCGAGCGGCCCGCGCGGTGCGCAACGCGGCAAATCAATGCGCATCCCGCAACCAGCCGTCGAGCACCGCTGGCGCGAGCAGCCCGCTCTTCCCCCTTCGCATGCCGTTCGCATCGATCCATAGCGTTCGCGGCAATTCGCCCCGCCACTCAGGATCGAGCGCCGCGCGCAGACGCTCCGGCATCGGTTCCGCATTTCCGTATTGCAACACGTCGGCCGGCAATTGCATCTGCGCCAGCGCCCGTTCCAGCTGCGACGCCGCCTCTTCGAGCGGATCGAGTGCGACGAGCGCGATCCGCACGCGCGGATGCGCGCGCCGCCATTCGACGAGATGCGCGACGTTTTCCCGGCAATATCCGCAATCGAGCGACCACACCTCGACGACGAGCGGCGCGCCGCGCCCGCTTGCATAAAGCGGCCCGACGTCCGGCACCCGCAGCGGCAACAGCCGAGACAACGAGGCCGGGCGCGGCGGCGGTTCGGCGGCCACGCCCGCATATGCGACACACCCTGCGATGAACGCCATCGATACGACGATCGCGCGCCTCATCATTGCCCCTCCACATCGATCACCCGATAGCCGTCATTGCGCGTGCGCCACGACAAAAAGACACGCTCGCGATCGACCAGGAGCTGCGGGTTGTCGCTTGCGCCGGCGGTTTGCGCGAGCGTGCGCGGCTCGCTCCAATGCGCGCCGCCGTCGTCGGAGCGGCGTAGCTTGATACGCATCGTGTCGCCGTCGAGCGCTTTCCATGCAAGCCAAAGCGTGTCGCGCCGCGCGACGAGCGCCGCATGCGAAGCCTGTTCGCCCGGCGCCGCAGGATCGTCTGCGAATGCGAAAGGCGAGTCGATCGGCACGCCTTTCGCATCGAGCCGCGAATAAAACACGTCGGCGCGGCCGTCGACGACGCCGAACCACGCCAGATGCCGCACGCCGTCCGGCGTAACCGCAAGCGCGGGCCCATGCTCCGGACACGCCTCGACATGCCAATTCGAGAACGTCGCGCGTACCGGCTCGACGGCGCGATCCGCGTGCGCAGGCAACACTGCCAGCGCATGATCACGGATCTGGTCAGGAAACACGCCGCGCCAGACGGCCTGCACGCGCCCGTGCGAATCGACCGTCATCGCGATTCGGCAGCATTCGCACGTGTGATCCATCACCTTGCGCTCCGGCTCGAATGTCGCGCCGCCGTCGCTCGATACCGCGTAGTAGACGGCCGCACCGTCATACGGCAGCCCCGCCCGCTGCGCCGCCACCCGGTCGCGCTTGTCGATCCACGCAACGAAAATGCGCCCTTGCGGATCGACCGTCAGCATATCGAAACGATGCGTGATCGCCTGCCGGTCGCGGTGGACGGTAAGCGGCACCGACCAGGTTGCGCCGCCGTCGAGCGAGCGCGAAAAACGCACCATGCCGGTATAAGGCGCATCGAGCGGCATCGACCACGTCACGTAAATCGCGCGGCCGTCCGGGCTTGCGGCGAGTTTCGGCCGGTTCTCGGCACTCGTGTAGATCGGCTCCGGCAGCGCGTTGACGGTCGCGGGCGCGGACAGCGTGCGCCCGGCGTCGTCCGAATGCGCGACCTGAACATGCTCGCCGTCGACCCATGCCACCCACAGCCGATGACGCGCATCGAACGCGGCACCGGTCGCGAGTGGCGTTTTTTGCGTGACGTCCGCGCTCGCGGCATGCATCGCCATATGCGTCGACTGCGCCGCACGCGGCGCGGGCGCCTGCTCGGCCGCCAATGCCGCCATCGGCATCTCGTGCGCATGCGCGCCGAACGCGAGCGCAAACGCCGCACCGAACCTCCCCCATCGTTTCAGATAGCCCATTTCAGCTCTCCATAAAACGTCCGCCCCGGATAGGGGTGAAACACGTAGTAGCGGCGGCCCGTCACGTTATCGATGCCGAACGATGCGAGCCAGTGCCGATCGAACCGGTATTGCGCCTTCAGATCGACGACCGCATACGAACTCGCACCGCCGTACACGTTCGGATTCACGTCCCGGTTGTCGAGCGTGTTGAACTGACGTCCCGAATAGCGAACGCCGAGACTCGTCATCCAGTGCTCGTCGAAGCGATACGACGCGAGCAGATTCGCGCGCATGCGCGGAATCCGCGGCCAGCGCGCACCGACATACACGGCATTGGCCGAATCGGCAAGAATCTGCGCATTGGTCGCCGACACGTTTGCATCGACGTCGAGCCCCCTGAGCCCGACGTTCTGTCCGGAAAACGCCAGCTCGACGCCGCGCACGCGCACGCGGTCCACGTTCGAGATGTTCGTGTACGTCGCCGCGCCGGCAAGCGTCGTCTGACTATAGATGGCGTTGCGCTGATCGCTCTGGAACACGCTCGCGCGCACGACGCCCACGCCGACGTCACGCTCCGCGGTGAAATCCCAATCGATCGCTTTTTCCGGCCGCAGGTTCGGGTTGTTGTTGACGATCGCGTTATTCGAGATCGTCCCCTGGAACAGTTCGGCGACGGTCGGAAAACGCGTGCCCGTCGCGAACGACAGCCTGAAGCGCCACGCATCGGCGGGCTCCCATTGCAACGCAAGCTTCGGCGACAGCGCATTCGCGCTGCGCCCGGCATAGCCGAGCGTCGAGTTCGCATCGCCAAGCACGCCGCCATATGCGTCCCAGCGCTCGTAACGCAACCCGAGCGTGGCCAGCCAGCCGGGTGCGAAACGCCACACATCCTGCGCGTACAGCGCCTGCGTGCGCGTGTTGCCGCGATAGCGGCTGGCGAGCGACGTCGGCACCGCGCTTTGCCAATCCAGCGTGTTGTAGGTCTCGTTGTTCAGGAAATAGGTGTCGAAGTGATAGCCGAACGACAGCCGGTGCCCGCGCACGTCGGCCGATTCCGCGCGCAGATCGACCGTGCGCCAGCCCGTGCCGTCGCCGTGGAACACCGTGCCGGCGCCGGCCGGCGATACGCCCGACGACGCCCGCAGCACGTCGCGCGACACGTCGTATGCGGATGCGACCATCGACAGCCTCCATCCCGACGCAAGCCGCGCGTCGAGCCCGAGCCCATATAGCCAGTTCTCCTGATCGCCGCTTTGCACAGCGAATGCCGCGGGCGACACCGTATAGTTGCGCCCGCCGAACGACACGTTGCCGCCGTACACCGGATTGCCCGCCGTGTCGCGCAGGAACGTGTCGCCGTGCTGCCGGAAGTGATTCTCCCAATGGCCGAGCGTAAGCGTCGCGTCGACATGATCGGTGAATGCATAGCCCAGGCGCAGCGATTCGTTGATCTGCTCGGTGCGCTCGATCGTCTGCGCGCCGACGATGGTGCGCGGCCGGCCGTTCGGATCGACGTCGGTGCGAGCGCCCGTCACCGGCACGCTCGCGCCGAGCTTCGGGTTGTACGCGGCGTTCGGGCTCGCGTACTGCATCGGCTGACTGTCGTTCTCGAGCCGGCCGAGCGACAGCGCATACCAAAAACGCCCGGCCCGATCCGCGACGCGCGCGGTCTGATGGTTGCCGCCGAAGCTGCCGGCATATCCGTAATCGTCGCGATAGCGCTGCGTGAAGAACTGCGTCGACACCGACGCCTCCAGCCGCTCGGGCTTGCGCGTCGTGATCTGCACGGTCGAGCCGACCGAGTTGCCCGGATACAGCGCGGAAAACGGGCCATAGAGCACGTCGACGCGCGCGATATCGTCCGGTTGGATCAGCGACCAGCGCGGCGGATACGAATAGCTCGAACCGAGCAGATTCGACAGCAGCAGACCGTCCGCGTAGACAAGCCCGCGCGCGCTCTGCAACTCGTTGAAATCGCGGCCGGCGAACACCGAATTGCGATCGCCGATATAGCGCCTGCGCACCATCAGATTCGGCGCATATTTCAGCGCATCCTCGGTTGTCACGTTGACGTGCGAATCGATCCGCTCGCGCGTAAGCGATTCGACGACGCCCGGCGTGTCAATGGCAAACGCCGGCCGCCGCGCGGTGACGGTGACGACGTCGAGGGTGCGCGCGGGCACGGCCGCCGGGGTTGCAACGGCACCTGGCGGACGCGGCGAAACGGGCGGAAGGCCGGATGCGGAGGCGGCCGGCGCAGTGGCTGGCGAAGCGGCTGGCGAAGTCACGACGGCGGCGTCATTGGCCGCCGCGTGAACGGTGGGCCACGCGAGCGATGCCGCGCACGCGGCCGCGAGTTGCCTGTGCGCGTAGCGTGCGGCAAGAACATTGAGCATGATGAAACGAATCCTGAAAGCGAAGTCGACGACGCGCTGCATGCGCGAGCAAGCGCCACGCTCAGCCTCGACAAACGAGGCCAAACGGCGGCACCAGGCGCCGCGCGCGCAATAAAGCGCTTACGCGGACGCGGCACACGAGCGGGCAAAGGTCAGGTCAACGAGGATTCAGGCGGCGCGCGCGGCTGCGCGATGCGCATGCCGCGGCGCAAAAAAACGGTGGGTTGCTCGCTACGGCGCTCGCAAACGAACCGGCGCACGAAGCTCGGCAATGCAGGCGCACTCGCGCCAAGCGCGACGTTCGCGGCAAAGCCTGGACAATAGACGCAATGCGCGACGCCGCCATGCGCTTGCGATGTATCCCCGCCGCCTTCGTCGGCGATCGTGATGCGCTTCGCCCCTGCCGCGCTGCACAATTCGAGCGTAAACGGCGCATTCGCGACAGCCATGGCTGCGTCGCGCGCATAGCCGATGACGGGCGACAGTACGTTGAGTACCAGCGCCAGCCAAACGAGGCTCATCCATCGCGTCGACCGTTTCATTCGCAGTCCAGGGCAAAGAGGCGCGCAGTATAACAAGCCGATCCGCGCACGCGTCCGGCATCCATTCCTCACGCGCGCCCCGGCGTGTAACGTTTAAGCAACAAAGACAAAATCTAACGATTGATTACTGGCAAGAACCGGAGCTTGAGATCGATAATTGTTTTATCCCAAGGAGAAAATCATGGACGAGAGACCGACCCGCATTCCCCCGCCCGAGAAAGTGATGAGCCCGGACCCGGAGCCTGTGGCTGTCGAATTTCTCGCCGAGTTGCCCGATCATGTGCGCGCGTTTTTTGACGAACAGCACAAGATGTGCGCGCCGAAGTAAGCGCGTTGTTCATCTCACGTTCGCACCGGCAAGCGATCGCAGCCGTCACGCGCCGATGAGCGATCTCGTGTGCGCCTTGCGTCGCCGCTTCGGCACTCCCCTCTGAACCCGGACCCCACCAACGGCCCGGGTTTTTGCCGTCCCCCTTTCCGCTTCGCCCACTGATCTCCCGCTTGCGCCGCATCGCTGCGCGGCATCTTCGCTTATTCTTCTGAATTTCCCGTCACCGGCCCGACTGGCTGGCATCGTCATTTGTCGCCATGAAACAATCGCTTCGCTCAAGTCTTGCTGCCGCCGCGCTCAGTCTCGCCATGATGGCCGCTCCCCGCATCGCCGTCGCGGACGCAGGCGATACGCCGCTCACCAATCTCGTCGCGCTCGTATCGCAGCGCCTCGCGCTCGCCGAGCCGGTCGCGCAATGGAAATGGATCAATAAGAAACCGATCTCGGACCCGCCGCGCGAAGCAACGCTCCTCGCCGACGTCGAAAAACGGGCACAGCGCAGCGGCGTCGATCCCGCCTACGCCCGCACGTTCTTCGAAGACCAAATCTCGGCGAGCAAAGCCGCGCAGCATGCGCTGTTCGCGAACTGGCGCGCCACACAGGGCCCAACCGGGCCCGCCCCCGATCTGGCCACCAGCACGCGGCCGCAACTCGACCGGCTGACGCAGTCTATGCTGAGCGCCCTTGCGCGCGTCGCGCCGCTGCGCGATGCGCCGGATTGTCCGTCACGCCTCGCGCGCAGCGTCGCGAATTGGAAAGCGCTGACGCGCTACGACTCCAACCAGAAGAATGCATTCGATATTGCGCTATCTCACGTCTGCGCAGCAGGCAGCGCCAGCGCTGTCGGCTGAGCGCAGCCGGTGGAGCCCGCCAGTGGAATCAGTTGCAGACCGCGCGCGAGATGCGTCTGCAGAATACGGCGAACGGCAGGCGCCCCGCCCGCGTCGGATTCCAAACGGCTTGCCTGCGCTGCGAGCGCCGCGGCCTGATCGATCGTTGGCGCCGCGCCGACATAGCGCCAGCGATCGATCACATGGAAAAACCGCACCGCACCACGCTCCTCGAACGCGACCGGACCGTCAAACGGCCACTGCACGCCCGCGCCGGGATTGCGCGCGCCGCGCTCGGGCCGCCGGTTGAAAGCCGGCTGGAGCGCCGCAATCCATTCGGCTTCGGCGAGCAGCGCGCCAAGCTCGCTGCCCGTTTCACGCCACTCGATCCGCCTGACCTGCTGCGCGATCCGCATTTCCTTCGACGAGCGGCGCTCGCCCGTCAACAGCGCGCGCAACCGCTGCCGTAGCCTGACGCTGCGTCCCACATAGAGCGGCGCGTCTTCGTCGCCGAACAGCGCGTAGACCCCGCAGCCCGCAGGCACATCTTCCAGACGCTGATCCGTCAAACCATTCGCGAGCTGGAAATGGCGCGTCGCCAGCGCAACCTGCTCCCGCAAACGCTCGAGCGGCACGACGTTGTGCAGTTTCTGCCAGAACTGCCAGACGAGATCCGCATCCGCGAGCGCGCGATGCCGCCCCATCGGCGTGAGCGCATGGCGCTCGATCAACGCGTCGAGCCCGTGCCGGGGCTCGCGCGGAAAAAGCGCGCGCGACAGCCGCACCGTACAAAGCACGTCAGGATCGAACGCAAAACCTGCGCGCTCGAATTCGGCACGCAAAAAGCTCCGGTCGAAGCTTGCGTTGTGCGCAATGAACAGCCTGCCCCGAAGCCGCTCGAACAACGCGGGCGCGATATCGGCAAAGGCTGGCGCATCGCGCACCATATCGTCGCTGATTCCGGTGAGTTGCTGAATGAATGGAGGAATGGGTTGCTGAGGATTGACGAGCGTCGTCCACGTCGACACGCGTTGCGCACTTACCTCGACGATGCCGATTTCGGTGATGCGATGCTCGGCGGCCGAGCCACCAGTTGTTTCGAGATCGACAAATGCAAGTGGCATGTCGATCACAGGGGCGTGCAACGGCAAGGCAGTCATAGGGGGCGTGCTGATCGCGCTTTCTGTTTTTAGGGTACGCGCCGGCGAAGACCCGGCGCTTACAGCGCTATTCTACTCGCCATAAAAATCAAAACCCCCGCCTCGGCGGGGGCTTGCACGGCCCTCGGTTTTTAGGCGTTCAAAGCGCCTGAATATTCGCAGCCTGCTTACCTTTCGGACCAGTCTTCACATCGAAAGATACACGCTGATTTTCTTTAAGCGTTTTGAAGCCCTCCATCTTGATTTCGGAAAAATGGGCAAACAAATCTTCACCGCCATTGTCCGACGTAATAAAGCCGAAGCCCTTAGCATCGTTAAACCATTTCACGATACCGGTATCCATATTCCTAGTTCCCCACTAAATTTAAATAACACACGGGCTACGCCCTTATACGGTCACACAAGGCTCCGATACCCCCCAATCTCCTTACGGACATGGCGGAAGCAACGCGAGCCCGCGTGCTGCTTTTATAAATTGGAAAATCCAATGCAGTCAAGAAAATTTTTAGTGACGTCTTATGCCGCTTGATGGAAACACAACTGGAATCGGTACACTCGCGCTGGAAAATTAATAAGCCGCAACAACACCTGTCACAATTACCGGGATTAGCAGGCATATTTAATTTCAAAAAGAAAAATCTACCGTGAACGAGATAATCGGCACTGGATCGGTATTTTTCCGGGTTGCGGCAGCCCTAAACTTTTGCAAGGCTGAGCGGTGCATTGAAGCAGCAGGAGATCGTTATGCTGAACGGCATCAAACGCTTCGCCCATCGGCTGGGGATTGTGCGTCGCAGCAATCTATCGGGGCGCACTTCCGCTGCGTCCGCGACGCTCGCCAGCGAATTCGACGCAACCTGGCACGGCGATCATTGGCAAAATTTGCTGTCTTCACCCCTCGATGCACGTCATTACGTGATGGAAGACTGGACGCAACCGCCGATGCCGCTGCCTCACGAAGCCGCGGGCCCTCAACCAGTCAAGCGCCGCCGGCGCCGCCGCGAGCAATAATCGCGCGCAAAAAAAAGCGCGACTAGAAGTCGCGCCGACAAAGGTTTGGAGATCTTTTCCGTCAACGAAAAAGTCTGCTTAAGTAAGCAGAGTCTGCAGTATAACGACTTGACTCTCTTTTATTAGTCATAGTCCTGACAAACCTCTATTGTCGAAGCGACAATAATGAGTCGTTGCCGACGATGCCAGTGCGCATATCGCAGCGCATTGTCGCCATCACGCAACGCCGCGATACATTTCATTGTAGTCAGACTTTTCCCACCTCCCCGCAAAGCCTTATAGGACAAGGGCCACCGGCCTTTTATCAATTATTTCTGAAACATAAACATAATATTTCTTAAATTGATTCCATCGGATTTAAGCAACATTCTCTTACACTCCGCATTGATTGATAACGAGCGCCAAGCACGCTCGAAACATACCCTCCCCGGCTTTGTTTCTCGTCTCAATCGCCGGGAGCTTCGAAAAGCAGGTTGGACTGCCATCAGCCCTGTTTTACACGGAGATAAACCCAATGAAAAAGACTCTCATCGTTGCAGCTCTTTCCGGCGCCTTCGCCACTGCCGCCCACGCGCAAAGCAGCGTGACGCTGTATGGCCTGATCGATGCCGGCATCACGTACACGAACAATCAAGGCGGCCACAGCTCCTGGTCGGAAACGTCGGGCTCTGTCAACGGCAGCCGCTGGGGCCTGCGCGGAACCGAGGATCTCGGCGGCGGTTTGAAGGCGATCTTCGTATTGGAAAACGGCTTCGGCATCAATAACGGCGCGCTGAAGCAAAATGGCCGGGAATTCGGCCGTCAAGCATTCGTCGGCCTGTCGCAGACGCAATACGGCGCGCTTACGCTCGGCCGCCAGTACGATAGCGTGGTCGACTACGTCGGCCCTCTGTCGCTGACGGGCACGCAATTCGGCGGCACCGAGTTTGCCCACCCGTTCGACAATGACAACCTGAACAATTCGTTCCGGATCAATAATTCGATCAAATACACGAGCGCCGATTGGTATGGCCTGCACTTCGGCGGCCTGTACGGCTTCTCGAACAGCAATCAGTTCGCGAACAACCGCGCATTCAGTGCGGGCGTGTCGTACAGCTACGCCGGCCTCAACGTCGGCGCCGGCTACCTGCAAATCAACAACGACACGACACCGACGATCAATAACCAGGCGGGCGCCGTAACCGGCGACTACACGTTCGTCGGCAAGCGTCAACGCGTGTGGGGCGGCGGCCTGAACTATACGTATGGCCCGGCGACGGCCGGCTTCGTGTTCACGCAATCGCGGATCAACAAGGCGCTTTTCATCAGCCCGGGCCAGTCGGGCGTGGCGAACGGTATTGCGCTCAACGGCACGTTCCTGCGCTTCAACAACTATGAAGTGAATGCCCGTTACGCGATTACACCGGCCTGGACGGTCGCCGGCGCATACACTTATACGGCCGGCTATATCGACGGCCGTCACCCGGGCTGGAACCAGTTCAACCTGCAAACGGCGTATGCCCTGTCGAAGCGTACCGATGTGTATCTGCAAGGCGTCTACCAGCGCATCACCCAGGATGGCTTGAACATCGGCTCCTATGTCCTCGGCGCGGGCGGCGCATCGTCGACCAACAAGCAGGTCGTCGTTACCGCCGGGCTGCGTCATCGCTTCTAAGCCACGCGTTTCCGCACAAACGAAAGCGCCCCGGCCGGGGCGCTTTTTTATCGCCTGCGAACTTGCAATGCCGCCGCGCGGCTACGCGGCACCCGGCGCGGGATAATGAACGTCGAGCACTTCAATAGGTTGAGGACCGAGCGGCGTCATCAGCGTCACCGTATCGCCGATCCGCGCCTTGAGCAGCGCACGCGCGACAGGCGAAATCCAGCTCACGTGCCCACGGTCCAAATCGACTTCGTCGATGCCGACGATCGTCACGGTATGCTCGGCGCCGTCCTCGGTTGCGTAATCGACGGTGGCGCCAAAGAACACCTGATCCGTACTTTCCTGCCGGCTCGCATCGACGACTTCGGCCAGATCGAGGCGCTTGGTCAGGAAACGGATCCGCCGATCGATCTCGCGCAAGCGCCGCTTGCCGTATATGTAATCGCCGTTTTCCGAACGATCCCCGTTCGACGCAGCCCACGACACGAGTTTCACCACTTCGGGCCGCTCGTCGTCAATCAAATGCAGCAGTTCGTCACGCAAGCGCTTATGCCCGGCTGGCGTGATGTAGTTCTTCGCACCGGGCGGGATCGCCGCCTGTGCGTATTCGAGATCCTCGTCGTCTCCGTCCGACTCCTTCACAAACGCCTTATTCATGATGCTCTCAACGGCTATCCACCAGAATTCGACAAGGTTACACGATCGGCAAAGCGGCGACGCGAACCGGCACGCGCATCGCGCTATCCAATAATTTGTGTTCAGGCACTTCCCTTTTTAAAGAAGTTTGCTATAATTTCGCTTCTGCGTGCGGCTGTAGCTCAGTTGGATAGAGTACTTGGCTACGAACCAAGGGGTCGTGGGTTCGAATCCTGCCAGCCGCGCCACTTTTTCAGGGCCTTCTCCCGGGAAGGCCCTTTCAATTCGAAGTAGTTGTACCGCTTTGCGTGCGGCTGTAGCTCAGTTGGATAGAGTACTTGGCTACGAACCAAGGGGTCGTGGGTTCGAATCCTGCCAGCCGCGCCATCTTTGAAGGGCCTTCCTCCGGGAAGGCCCTTTGTTTTTATGCGTCACACAAGAACCTGCCCGCCGTTGATTTCAACAGGAGCGCGGCGGCCTGCCTCGGATATTTAACACCACCCCTGCCCCACCCTCGGACGGGCGCCGCGCCAGATCACGCTCAATAGTCCTGCCGCTCGCGATCGATTCGCATCCCGCCATCATGGCGCGCATGCACCGCGTCGTCATTCGAACGCTCGCGCATCATCCTCATCACGTCGGGATTGGTGCGCACACGGCGCATCACGTTGGCGAGATGCATACGATCACTCACCTGAATGACGAAGCGCAGCACCGTCGATTCATGGGTCTGATCGTCATCCATCGCGATATGAACGATGTTCGCATCAGCCGAAGTAATGTCCGCCGCGACACGCGCGAAAATCCCCTTCGCGTTCTTTACGAGCACCTTCACCGCGACATCGAACAGACGTCCGGGCTGCGGCGCCCATGCAACGTCGATCCAACGTCCCGGATCGCGCCGGTGAATCCGGCGCGCGACCCGGCAGGTAGTCGTATGAATCGCCATCCCGAGCCCGATGCCGATATAGCCCATGATGTCGTCGCCCGGTATCGGCCGGCAGCACGCCGACAACTGCACCGACATTCCTTCGGTGCCGGTGATGACCACGGGAGGCGCATGATTCGTCGCCTGGCGCTCGGCTCGTGAGCCGTCGTCGTCGGCGTCGCGGCCGCTCATCAGCACCTCGATGCGCTTGGCCATCACCGCGGCGACGCGCCGGCCCAGGCCGATATCCGCGAAAATTTCCTGCCGGCTCTTGTTGCCCGTCCACTGAACGAGTTTCTCCCACACCTCGGGCGTCACGTCGGCCAGCGTGAAGCCGTAGCCCTTGAGGCTCTGATCGACGAGGCGCTCGCCCAATTGCACCGATTCGTTCAGGCGCATCGTCTTCAGATAGTGACGGATCGCCGAGCGCGCCTTGCCGGTACGCACGAAGCCGAGCCATGCGGGGTTCGGCTTCGAATAAGGGGCGGTGATGACTTCAACGATGTCGCCGCTCTTCAGCTCGGTACGCAACGGCAGCAATTCGTTATTGATCTTCACGGCAACGCACTGGTTGCCGAGATCGCTATGGATCGAATACGCGAAATCGAGCGCAGTTGCGCCACGCGGCAACGCCATGATCTTCGACTTCGGCGTGAACACGTAGACCGCATCCGGGAACAGATCGATCTTCACGTGCTCGAGGAACTCGCTCGAATCGCCCGCTTCGCTCTGGATATCGAGCAGCGACTTCAGCCACTGATGCGCGCGCTTTTGCACGTCGTTCAGATCCGCGCCGCCGTTCTTGTACAGCCAATGCGCGGCAACCCCCGCCTCGGCAATCTCGTGCATCTTGCGCGTGCGCACCTGGAACTCGATCGGCGCGCCGAACGGGCCGACAAGCGTCGTATGCAGCGATTGATAGCCGTTGACCTTCGGGATCGCGATGTAATCCTTGAACTTGCCCGGCACGGGTTTATAAAGCGAATGCAGCACGCCGATGCACGTGTAGCAATCGAGCGGATGCTCGACGACGATCCGAAAGCCATACACGTCGAGCACCTGCGAGAACGACAGTTGCTTGTCGCGCATCTTCCGGTAGATGCTGTAGATCGTCTTTTCCCGGCCGTTGATTTCGGCTTCGATCTTGCCTTCGGCCATCGCGCGCTGCGCGGATTCGAGAATCTTGCCGATCACCTCGCGGCGGTTGCCCCGCGCGGCCTTCACGGCTTTCTCGAGCGTCGCGTAGCGATGCGGATTGAAATTCGCGAAGCTCATGTCCTGCAGCTCGCGATAGGTGTTGTTCAGGCCCAGGCGATGCGCGATCGGTGCGTAGATATCGAGCGTCTCGCGCGCGACGCGGCGGCGTTTCTCCATCGGCACCGCGCCGAGCGTGCGCATGTTGTGCAGGCGATCGGCAAGCTTCACGAGAATCACGCGCACGTCGCGCGCCATCGCGAGCAGCATCTTGCGGAAGTTTTCCGCCTGCGCCTCCTCGCGGCTTCTGAACTCCATCTTGTCGAGCTTCGACAGCCCGTCGACCAGCTCGGCGACCTTGGGCCCGAAACGCTCGGCGAGTTCGCTCTTGGTAACGCCCTGATCCTCCATCACGTCGTGCAGCAGCGCGGCCATGATCGCCTGTGCGTCGAGCTTCCAGCCGGCGCAGATTTCCGCGACGGCGACAGGATGGGTGATGTAGGGCTCGCCGCTCTGGCGATATTGACCGAGGTGGGCTTCGTCGCTGAAGTGGAACGCCGCCTTGACCTCTTTGATTTCGTCCGGACCGAGATAGTCGGCAAGCGCGGCGGTCAGTTTCGCGATCGAAACGACGCCGTGCTTGCGCGGCTGCTCCGGTGTCGCGGTCGGCCCGAACAGATGACGAAACGACTGCTCGAGAACCGCGTCGATATATTGACGTGCAGGCGACGGCGCAACGGCTTTGGAAGTGGCCTCGGTGGAGGCGGACGATGGTGCGGTGCTCATTTTCGCCTCCTGGGTTCGCGCGTCGCTGGGGATTACATGGTTAACGAAATCCGGCCGTGCCTTAAACGGGCACTTTCTTCAGCATTTCGACGCCGACCTGGCCGGCCGCGATCTCGCGCAACGCGACCACCGTGGGTTTGTCGCGGCTTTCGATCTTCGGCGTATGACCTTGCGCGAGCTGCCGCGCGCGATAAGTGGCGGCAAGCGCCAGTTCGAAGCGGTTCGGAATCTGCTTCAGGCAGTCTTCAACGGTAATGCGAGCCATGTTGGGTCGTTCCTTCAGAATATGGTGCTTATTCTACCTTATGCGCGCCGTTCGATCCGTCACTCGGCATGCGGCAGATGAATGCCGAGCTCGACGAATAGTTCGGTGTGCCGTGCATATTGCGACGCGAAGCGCAGGCGCGTCGCGGCGACGATGCATTCGAGCTCGGCAAGCGCGTGCTCGAAGGTCTCGTTGATCACGACGTACTCGGCCTCGGCCGCGTGCGCGATCTCGCTGCCCGCGGCAAGCAGGCGCCGCGTGATCACGTTCGGTTCGTCCTGCCCGCGCTTCTTGAGCCGCTCTTCGAGCGCGGCAAGCGACGGCGGCAGAATGAAAATGCCGACCGCGTTGCGGAACTGCTTCTTCACCTGCTGCGCGCCTTGCCAATCGATTTCGAGCAGCACGTCGTGACCGCTTTTCATTTGCTCTTCGATCCACACGCGCGATGTGCCGTAGTAATTGCCGTGCACCTCCGCGCTTTCGAGAAACTCGTGCCGCGCGTGGCGCTCGCGGAAATCCTCGACCGTCGTGAAATGATAGTGCTGGCCGTCCTGCTCGCCGGGGCGGGGCTTGCGCGTCGTGTACGAGATCGACAGGCAGATCGCCGGATCTTTCGACAGCAGCGCGTTGACGAGCGTCGATTTGCCCGCGCCCGACGGCGCGACCACCATGAACAGATTGCCGGGATAAACCCCGGCATGCAGCGTATGCGCGGGTGCGGGTGCGCCTGCGCCGTCGCGATGAGAATCGGTCATGTCACGTTACTCCAGGTTTTGCACTTGCTCGCGCATCTGCTCGATCAAAAGCTTGAGCGCCATCGACGCATCGGCAAGCTCTTTTGCCGCCGCCTTCGAGCCGAGCGTGTTCGCCTCGCGATTGAGTTCCTGCATCATGAAGTCGAGCCGCTTGCCGACACGCCCGCCCTTGTCGATCACATGGCGCGTCTCGGACAGGTGCGCGGTGAGCCGCGACAGCTCTTCGGTGATATCGATCCGGATGCCGTACATCGTCACTTCCTGGCGAATGCGCTCGGCCGCCTCGTCGCGCGACACGGCGGGCGCGCTGCCGTCCGGCGCCGCGACGCCCAGCGCCTCCTGCAGCCGCTCGACGATTTTCTGCTGATGTTTGGCGATCAATTCCGGCACGAGCGGCGCGATGCGCGCGACGATCGCCTCCATTTCCGTCACGTTCGCGAGCAGCATCGCGGCGAGCTGCGCGCCTTCGCGCGAGCGCACGACGACGAGTTCGGCGAGCGCTTCCTTGCCGCACGCGAGCACCGCGTCGCGCAGCGCGTCGGCGCTCACGCCGCTTTCGGCAAGCACGCCCGGCCAGCGCAGCACCTCGCCCGTGCGCAGGCGCTCCGCGTCCGGAAACGCGTCGAGCACCGCACGCTCGAGTTCGGCAAGCTGATCGAGCGCCGCGCGGTTCAGCGCGCCCGCGCTGACGCTCTGATCGCCGCGCTGCAGGTTGACCCGGATGTCGACCTTGCCGCGCGACAGCTTGTTCATCAGCATTTCGCGCAGTTGCGGCTCGCACACGCGCACGTCATCCGGCATCCGGAAGTTCAGGTCGAGAAACCGCGAATTCACAGTCCGCAATTCGACCGATACGCTCGTGCCGCCATTGCCCGCGGCCGTCGCAAGCTCACGCGTCGCGCTCGCGTATCCCGTCATGCTGTAGATCATCATTCGTCCCGTCGTTGGAAGGGCCATGCGGCCCTGAAGGATTCGAGGCGCCCGGCGCTTGGCACGGCGCGGGGCGCTAAACGCGCATTATCCCATTTTTGCCCGCATCGGCCGCGGGTCGGCACGGCGCGCGCGCGGTAAAATCGGGGTTTCCCTCACGCGTATGGCTCCGATGACCCATTCCCCCTCACGCCCGAGCGAGCGCCGCGCCGACCAACTGCGCGACGTGCGTATCACGCGCCACTACACCAAGCATGCGGAAGGCTCGGTGCTCGTCGAATTCGGCGACACCAAGGTGATCTGCACCGCGAGCATCGCCGAGCGCGTGCCCGAATTCCTGCGCGATCGCGGCCAGGGCTGGCTCACCGCCGAATACGGCATGCTGCCGCGCGCAACCCACACGCGCAGCGACCGCGAGGCGGCGCGCGGCAAGCAAACGGGCCGCACGCAGGAAATCCAGCGCCTGATCGGCCGCGCGCTGCGCGCGGTGTTCGATCTCGAAGCGCTCGGCGCACGGACGCTGCATCTCGACTGCGACGTGATTCAGGCCGATGGCGGCACGCGCACGGCGAGCATCACGGGCGCGTTCGTCGCCGCGCACGACGCGGTGACCAAGCTGGTCACGGCCGGCAAGCTCGCGCGCTCGCCGATCACCGATTACGTCGCGGCGATCTCGGTCGGCATGTACGAAGGCGCGCCGGTGCTCGATCTCGATTACGCGGAAGATTCCCAGTGCGATACCGACATGAACGTCGTGATGACCGGGGCGGGCGGCCTCGTCGAGGTGCAGGGCACGGCCGAAGGCGCGCCGTTCTCGCGCGCCGAGATGAACGCGCTGCTCGATCTCGCGCAGGCCGGCATCGGCGAACTCGTGCGCCTGCAGCGCCAGGCGCTGGGAGTCTGACGTGAAGCAGCCTTCGCCTCCAACGAACGCCAGGGAAAACAGCCCGGCGCATGCCGGCGCGCCGGGCAAAGCGACGCACGCAACGCTGTCGCGGATCGTCCTCGCATCGAACAATCCGGGCAAACTGCGCGAGTTCGCCGCGCTGTTCGCGCCGCTCGACATCGAACTGGTGCCGCAAGGCGAACTCGGCGTGACCGAAGCCGACGAGCCGCACGTGACGTTCATCGAAAACGCGCTGGAAAAGGCGCGTCATGCGGCGCGCGCGACGGGCCTGCCGGCCGTCGCCGACGATTCCGGCCTGTGCGTGCCCGCGCTCGGCGGCGCGCCTGGCGTCTACTCGGCGCGCTACGCGCAGCGCGCGGGCCGCGACAAGAGCGACGCGGCAAACAACGCGTACCTCGTCGAGCAACTGCGCGGCGTGGCCGACCGGCGCGCGTATTACTGCTGCGTGCTCGCGCTCGTGCGCCATGCCGACGATCCCGAGCCGATCGTCGCCGAAGGGCGCTGGACGGGCGAAATCGTCGACACGCCGCGCGGCGCGCACGGCTTTGGCTACGATCCGCACTTCTTCGTGCCGGCGCTCAACGCGACGGCGGCCGAACTCGAACCCGCCGCGAAAAACGCGATCAGCCATCGCGCGCTCGCGCTGCAAGCGCTCGCCGGCAGACTCGAACAAGCGATGCGCGAGGCGGCGCAATGAGCGAGGCTGCCGCCAACGGCGCGCGCATCGTCGCGACGTTCGCCGCGCCCGGCAAGGTTCGGCTCGCGTCGCTGCCCCCGCTTGCGCTGTACGTGCATTTCCCGTGGTGCGTGCGTAAGTGTCCGTACTGCGACTTCAATTCGCACGAATGGAAAGACGGCGGCGCATTGCCCGAGCAAGATTATCTCGACGCGTTGCGCGCCGATCTCGAAGCGGCGCTGCCGCTCGTCTGGGGCCGCCACGTGCACACGGTATTCATCGGCGGCGGAACGCCCAGCCTGCTTTCCGCGGCGGGACTGGACCGGCTGTTGTCCGACGTGCGCGCGCTGCTGCCGCTCGACGCCGACGCGGAAATCACGCTCGAGGCCAACCCCGGCACGTTCGAGGCCGCGAAGTTCGCGCAATTCCGCGCAAGCGGCGTGAACCGCCTGTCGATCGGAATTCAAAGCTTCAACGAAGCGCATCTGAAGGCGCTCGGTCGCATCCACGACGCCGCGCAGGCGCGCGCGGCAGTCGAGATCGCCGCGAAGACGTTCGACAACTTCAATCTCGACCTGATGTTCGCGTTGCCGAACCAGACGCTCGACGAGTGCCGCGCGGATCTCGAAACGGCGCTGTCGTTCACGCCGCCGCATCTGTCGCTGTACCACCTGACGCTCGAGCCGAACACGTACTTCGCAAAATTTCCGCCCGCGGTGCCGGACGACGACGCCTCCGCCGACATGCAGGACTGGCTGCACGAGCGCACGACGCAGGCGGGCTATGGGCGCTACGAGGTCTCCGCCTATGCGAAGCCTCACCGGCAATGCAAGCACAACCTCAACTACTGGCGTTTCGGCGACTATCTCGGGATCGGCGCGGGCGCGCACACGAAGCTGTCGTTTCCGAACCGGATCCTGCGCCAGGCGCGCTACAAGCACCCGGCGACGTTCATCGAACGCGCGAAGGCCGGCGCCAGCGTGCAGGAAGAGCGCGAGGTCGGCCCACGCGAGCTGCCGTTCGAATTCATGCTGAATGCGCTGCGGCTCGTCGAAGGCGTGCCGATCACCAGCTTCACCGAGCGCACCGGCATGTCGGTCACGGCAATCGAGCCCGCGCTCGCCGAGGCCGAACGGCGCGGCCTCCTCGCGCGCGACCATCTGCGCATCGCCCCCACGCCGCTTGGCCAGCGCTTTCTCAACGATTTGCAGGCGCTGTTTCTGCGCGACGAATAAGCGCGGCAATACGCATTGCGTGCGGCGCACGCGAAAACGCCGTTGCTTCACGTTCGCCGCACGCGCTGTTTCGGTTACAATGCACGCCCGTGGAAGCGTGGCCGAGTGGTTTAAGGCACTGGTCTTGAAAACCAGCGACGGGCAACCGTCCGTGAGTTCGAATCTCACCGCTTCCGCCAGAACGATCCCGCCCGCGCTGTCTCGGCCTGGCGGGATTTTTCGTTTCGGCACGGATATTTCGCGCGCCCGAGCCACGCGCCCGGCCGAACGCCGGGCCGCCGGAACTATGTCGCCGCTCGCTTGTCCCGATGCATGCGCGCCTGCGTGCGCCTATCATGAAATCGACGGTCTTTCGCTCATCGAGGAGGCGATCATGACGCCACACTCCCCCCGCCTCTTCGCCGCCTGGCGACATGCCGCCGCGGCAGCCTGCGCGGCCGCGCTCACCGCCTGCACCATCACGCCTCCGAACGCCGGCGCGCCCGCGCCGGGCGTGCCCATGGCAGGCACGGCGGAGTACCGCATGAGCATCGCGCGGCGCATCGCCGAGCGCAATCCGGAACACGTGCTGCACGGCACGCCGCAAGCGATGCTGCGCTCGCTCGTCGTCGTTTCGTTCACCGTCGATCGCAACGGGCGGCTCGTCAACTCGTCGGTTTATCGCAGCAACGGCGACGACGAAGCCGAGGGCATCGCGCTCGCGTCGCTGCGCCATGCCGCGCCGCTGCCACCGCCACCCGTGAGAATCCTCGACGCCCATGGCGAAGTCGAACTGATGGAAAGCTGGCTCTTCAACGACGACGGCGAATTCCAGTTGCGCACGATCGCGTCGCCGCAAGCGCAGACGCTCAACTGAACGCGAAACGCGTAAGGCCGCGGCGGCGATATGACGTGCATGAGATACGCGGGCGGCGTGCCTGGACACCCGCCGCGATTTTTTGCGTGAGGCCGAACTTGCGGCGCGCAACGCCTGGGCACGGTGACGTTGATGAGCACGCGCGAGGCTGCCAAGCGGCACCCGCGCCCCGAAGCGATCCGCCAAACGGCCCCGACAAGCTCGCTATAATTGCCCGCACCGCGCTTTAGCCGCCAGGCCGCGCGCAAGCGGCAGGCCCGATCGGCCCGCCGCGCGATGCGCATCGAAGCGCCGCGAGCGAATCGCTCGCGCGGCGCTTCGCTCGGACCGCCGCGCCGTACCGCACGCGATGCGGCCCCCTCGATTCCGGGATCTGAGCCGCCACCCGGCTGCCGGCTTGCAAGCGATTCGCCGCCGCCCGTCACGCACCATAAACGATACGTAAAAACCATCCAAGGAGACATCGATGTCGCAAATCCGCTCGTCAACGGCTCAGGCACCGGCCCCCGGCCGAGCCGAGCCCGCCGCTGCCGCCGCGCCACGCATGGCCGATAGACGCGAGCAGCGGCGCATCGTGTTCGCGAGCTTCATCGGCACGGCGATCGAGTTTTACGATTTCTATGTGTACGCGACCGCCGCCGCGCTTGTGATCGGCCCCGTGTTCTTTCCGCACGGCTCGTCGACCGCGCAGGCGCTATCCGCCTTCGTCACGTTCGGCATCGCCTTCGTCGCGCGGCCGATCGGCTCGTTCCTGTTCGGCCATTTCGGCGACCGGATCGGCCGCAAATCGACGCTCGTCGCGTCGCTGCTGGTGATGGGCATCTCAACGACCGCGATCGGCCTCGTGCCCGGCTACGACACGATTGGCACGCTTGCGCCCGTGCTGTTGTGCGTGCTGCGCTTCGGCCAAGGCATCGGCCTCGGCGGCGAATGGGGCGGCGCCGCGCTGCTGGCGACCGAGTACGCGCCGCCGGGCAAACGCGGCTGGTTCGGCATGTTTCCGCAGTTGGGCCCGTCGATCGGTTTTCTCGCGTCGAACGGCCTGTTTTTCGCGCTCGCGCTGTCGCTATCGGACGCGCAATTCCGCGCGTGGGGCTGGCGCATTCCGTTTCTCGTCAGCGCGGTGCTCGTCGCGCTTGGCCTGTACGTGCGCCTGAAGATCGCGGAGACCCCCGCTTTCCAGGCGACGCTCGATCGCCACGAGCGCGTGCGCGTGCCGATCGCATCGCTCGTCGCGCACCACTGGCGGCCGACGCTGCTCGGCGCGCTCGCGATGATCGTCTGCTACACGCTGTTCTATATCTCGACGGTGTTCTCGCTATCGTATGGCGTGAGCACGCTGCACATGCCGCGCGAGCGCTTCCTCGGCCTGCTGTGCTTCGCGGTGCTGTTCATGGCGCTCGCGACGCCGCTGGCCGCCGCCGCTGCCGACCGCTTCGGCCGCAGGCCGGTGCTGATCGCCGGGTCGGCCGCCGCGCTGCTGTCCGGTTTCGCGATGGCGCCGCTGCTCGGCAGCGGCTCGACGCCGCTCGTCGCGCTGTTCCTGACGATCGAGCTGTTCCTGATGGGCGTGACGTTCGCACCGATGGGCACGCTTTTGCCGGAACTCTTTCCGACGCCGGTCCGCTATACCGGCGCGGGCGTCGCCTACAACCTCGGCGGCATTCTCGGTGCATCGATCGCGCCGTATATCGCGCAACTGCTCGCGGCGCGCGGCGGGCTGGCGTGGGTCGGCGCCTATGTGTCGATCGCGGCGGCGCTCAGTTTGGTCGGCGTATTGCTGATGCGCGAGACCCGCGATACGTCGCTTGCCTGAGCGCAATGGGCGCGCGGCGCGCGCATGACGCAACGGATTCGCGTGGCGCGGAATCAGCCGTATCGTTCGCCGGCCGACCGCTTCACGTCAGCCGCGTTGTCACGCCCGTATCGGTCCGCGTTTGCGCCGCGCACCGGCGCGCCTGTACTCGATCAGGCGCCCGCCGGCCCTGCCGCAACCGGCGGGCGGCCGTTGTGTTCCGGCCGTAACGGGATTGTCGCGATGCATTTCATCCATCTGCGAAATTCCGATCTCGTACTGATCGTCGCGTTGGCCCTCGGCCGCGCGCTGCTGCTGGCGGCGCGCTTTAAACCCCGAACCTGGCTCGGCGTCGCAGGCCAAGCGCTCGCGGCCAATCTCATGGCGATCGCGGCTGTCATCGCGCTCGAACTGTTGCTTGCATAGCTCGGCAACGCTCGCGCTTTGCGCGGCGCAAGCGCACCGACCGTTCCGCCGCGAAGCGTGCAGCCCGCGACACGCGATTAGCCGTGGCGGCTGGTCTCAGCTCATATTTCAACTTGATTACGCCCCCCTCTCACGCAAAATCCTGCGTGCGACGCTCTCTATAATTGCAATTTTGTCAGCGCCGCCGCCCATGCCACGCCACCGCCTCTTCCCGTCCCTCGCGCGCCGCACCCAACGTATCTGGCGCCAATATGGCGTGTTCTGGCTCGGCGCAATCGCCGTGGGCCTGACCGCCGTGCTCTATGCGCGGCTTATCGATCGGGGCTACGACGCGTTCCGCGCTCTCCAGCATCGCTACGTATGGCTGCCTTTCGTGCTCACCCCCGCGATTGCGGCGCTATCGGTCTGGCTCACGCGCCGCTTCTTTCGCGGCGCGGAAGGCAGCGGCATTCCCCAGGTGATTGCGACGCTGCACGCGCAGCCGGGCGCGTTCGGCTCCCGGCTGCTGACGCTGCGCATTCTGTTCGGCAAGGTTCTGGTGTCGTTGCTCGGCATCCTCGGCGGCTTCACCATCGGCCGCGAGGGGCCGACCGTGCAAATCGGCGCGTCGCTGATGTTCAATCTGCGCCGCTTCTACCCACGCTCGAATGCGCTGATCGAGCGGCAGCTCGTGCTCGCGGGCGCGGCGGCCGGCCTGTCGGCCGCGTTCAATACGCCGCTTGCCGGTATCGTGTTCGCGATCGAGGAGTTGAGCCGCAGCTTCTCCGCGCGCGCAAGCGGCGTGCTGATCACGGCCATCATCATCGCCGGCGTGATCGCGCTCGGCTTGAACGGCAATTACACGTATTTCGGCACAATCGAAATCGGCGCGCATTTCCCCAAAGCGCTCGCCGCCGCCGTGCTGCTGACGGCGCTCGTCACCGGCATCGCGGGCGGCCTGTTCGGCTGGCTGCTGCTAAATACCGCCCGATGGCTGCCGGCAAGGCTGCTGTCGCTATATCGTGAGCGTCCGATCGTATTCGCGGCCGGGTGCGGTTTGGCGATCGCATTCGCCGGCCTCGTCTCGGGCGGCACGACGTTCGGCAGCGGCTACGCGGAGGCGCGTGGCCTGCTCGACGGCCATGAGCAATTGCCTGCGCTGTATCCGTTCCTGAAGATGATCTCGATGGTCGCGTCGTACCTGCCGGGCATCCCCGGCGGGATTTTCGCGCCGTCGCTGTCGATCGGCGCCGGATTCGGCAACCTGCTGCATTTCGTGTTCAGCGACATGCACCTGCCGATGCTGATCGCGCTTGCGATGGTTGGCTACCTCGCTGCCGTCACGCAATCGCCTATCACGTCGTTCGTGATCGTGATGGAGATGATCAACGGTCACGCGCTGGTGATTTCATTGATGGCGACCGCGTTGATTGCCAGCCGCGTATCGCGCTTTTTCGTGCCACCGCTCTATGAAGCGCTCGCCGAGCGCTATCTGAAGCCGCCTCAGCCGGCGCACGCCGCGGCGGCCCGCGACGCCGCGCCTGCCGGCATGACGGCGGTCAGGATGCCGGTGGATGCCGCCTCGGCGCCCGCCGATCCGCTCGATACGTTGCGCGACGAAACCGACGCGGATACGCGAACCGAAGCCGAAGCCGGCTGTCATGCTGACGCTGACGCTGACGCTGACGCTGACGCTGACGCTGACGCTGACGCTGACGCTGACGCTGACGCTGACGCTGACGCCCGCCGCCATGCCGACGGTAACGCAAGCACCGCCCCCCAAACCGACGCCGCCGCCTGCGCCGTCGATACGAACACGCCGCGCGCCGCAACCGCGCCAACCGCGAGCGCCCCGCCGCCAGCCCGCGACGGCACGCTGGCCTCGGCCGAACCGCCGCAACGACCCCGTCAATAGATCACGACGGGCGCGGGCCGGTAATACACCGGCCGCGCGGGCACCACGACGCAGCCGGCCAACGTCAACGCGACAAGCGCGAGCCCCAACAACGTCCGTTTCATCGCACGCTCCCGCTCATGCCCAATGACCGCCAACCCAGACCCAGTTCGGCCCGCGCGGCACCCAGCGCCCCGGCACCCAATGCATGCCGACGCGCTCGGCCTGCCAATGCCCTGCTATCCACACGTAGCGGCCATGATCCCAATGCCAGTGGCCTCGATCCCATACATAGCCGACGCGCGGCGCCGGCGTGATCTCATAGCGCACGGGCGGCGGCGCGCTCGGCGCGATCACGACCACTTCAGGGGACGCCGGCTCGACAATCGCGCCGGGCGCGACCTGCGCGACAACGATTTCCCCGGCGCTCGCGGCAAGCGGCGCGAGCGCGCAAACGGCCGCACCGGCGACGGCAAGCGGCCACGCAACACGACGAATAGAGAACGACATCACAGCCTCCGAGAGTGAATGAGCGCGCGATGCGCGCGCATTCATTCAATGCTCGGAAGAGCTGAAAAGCAGACCGGGGCTGTATTACAGAGCACTCGAGAGTGCAACCGGAAGTAAGGCACGCGCGGCGCCGTGGCACCGCGCGCTTGGCGGACAACGAAGAGCGGCAGCGCGGCCTCAGGCCTGGGGAATCTCGATCTTCACCTCGAGCACTTCCAGGTCGTCCTGGCGCTCGAGGCTCACGCGGATGTCATCGTTCGAAATCTTCACATATTTCGAAATGACGGCGACGAGCTCCTTTTGCAGCGCCGGCAGGTAATCGGCAGGCGGACGGCCGCCCACCCGCTCGTGCGCGATGATGAGCTGCAGCCGCTCTTTCGCGACGGCCGCGGACTTCTTCTTCTCGCCGAGCAGAAACGACAGTATCGACATGGCGCGCCTCCGTTACTTGTTGCCAAAGAGGCGCTGCAGCAGGCCCGGCTTTTGGTAGTCGATGAAGCGCAGCGGCTTGTCCTCGCCGAGAAAGCGCGCGACGATGTCCTTGTACGCTTCGGCGACGTCGGTGCCATCCAGATGCACCGCGGGCAGTCCCTGGTTCGACGCGTGCAGCACCGCCTCGGATTCCGGCACGACGCCGATCAGCTTGATGCGCAGGATCTCGCTGATGTCGTCGAGCGACAGCATCTCGCCCTCGCTCACGCGCTTCGGGTTGTAGCGGGTGATGAGCAGGTGCTCCTTGATCGGTTCCTTGCCTTCCGTCGCGCGTTTCGTCTTCGACGACAAAATGCCGAGAATGCGATCGGAATCGCGTACCGACGACACTTCCGGATTGGTCACGATCAGTGCCTCGTCTGCGAAATACATCGCATGCAGCGCGCCCGCCTCGATGCCTGCCGGCGAATCGCAGACGATGTACTCGAAATCCATCGCCACCAGATCGTTGATGACCTTCTCGACGCCCTCACGCGTGAGCGCGTCCTTGTCGCGCGTCTGCGACGCGGGCAGGATGTACAGGTTCTCGCACTTCTTGTCCTTGATGAGCGCCTGATTCAGGTTCGCTTCGCCTTGGATCACGTTGACGAGGTCATACACGACGCGGCGCTCGCAGCCCATGATGAGATCGAGATTGCGCAGGCCGACGTCGAAGTCGATCACGGCCGTCTTGTGGCCGCGCAGCGCGAGGCCGGAGGCAAAGCTTGCGCTCGTCGTCGTTTTGCCCACGCCGCCCTTGCCCGATGTCACCACGATGATTTTTGCCATTTACCTACCCTGTGTTCGTCAATGAGAACCGACCGATCCGTTTGCCGCGCCCGCGCATCACGTCAGGCGCAGCGGCTCGATCATCAGTTTTTCCTGTTCGAGCCGGATCTGCACCGATTTGCCGAGCACGTCGGCAGGCAGCGGATTCTCCGTCGTCCGATAGATACCCGCGATCGAAATCAGTTCCGGTTCGAGACACGTGCAAAAGATGCGCGCGTCGTGATTGCCATGCACGCCCGCGAGAGCGCGGCCGCGCAGCGGCGCGTAGATGTGGATGTTGCCTTGCGCGATGACTTCGGCGCCGTGACTGACCGGGCCGAGCACCACGAGGTCTCCCTTCGCGTATATCTGTTGTCCTGAACGCAGCGGACGGTCGATCACGAGCGTCGCCGCGTATGGCGTGACGGCGGATGCCGCGGATACCGCATCCGCCCCCGGCATGTCCGCGCCGGCGGGCAAGCCCGCTTCGGCCGCGCGCGCGGCCTCCCCCGCCGCTTGCATCCCGTTCGACTGGGCCGGCTCGCCCAGCGTGCCTGCCGCAGCCTCGCTGAGCGCGTCCGCGCCGGTCTTGTGCGCCGCGCCGCGCCGGTCGCGCGCCTCGAGCAGCGGCAAGCCGGCGTCGGCAGCCCATGCGTGCTGCGCATGCTGCGCAACCACGCCGACCGCGCGCATCCTCACGTCGTTCAGCATCTGGCGGATCGCGTCGAGCGGCACGCGTTCGCCGTCCGCAAGCCGGCGCACGTCGATCG
Organism: Burkholderia singularis; assembly: GCF_900176645.1. Lineage (GTDB taxonomy): Bacteria > Pseudomonadota > Gammaproteobacteria > Burkholderiales > Burkholderiaceae > Burkholderia > Burkholderia singularis. The sequence goes on along the minus strand of NZ_FXAN01000047.1, from coordinate 34,242 downwards.
CAACGACGTCATCCGCAAAAAATTCGGGAGTCGCTTCGAAACGTTTGACCAACTCGGCGCGCAGCGCATCGAGATCGGTGGTTTTCACGATGAACAGCAACGTGTCGACCGAACCGCTGCGCAGTTCGAAGAATGGCGATTTTTTTAGCGACATGGACGTTCTGCAAAAAAATTTTGCGTATTTTACAGGGGTCCACGCAGACGGCCATATTTTCGGGCGCACGCGGCCCGGCGCCGCCGATGGCGCCCCGCCGGGATACGGCGCCGCAAGGCTCGGGAATCGCGCGCACGAGAGGTACTTTCTTACACGCGCCGGCGGCAGACAAACAGCGATTTCAGCGCGCCAGGCACGCGCGCGATCGGCGCGCGCTCGCCGGTATCGGCAAAACCGACATGCTCATAGAAGCGGATTGCAACACGGTTCTGATCGGCAATCCATGCATAGACCTCGACGGCGCCGCGCTCGGCGAGCCAATTGCGTGCCGTATCGACGAGCAGCACGCCGCCGCGCAGGTGACGCACCGCGTGCGCGACCCACAACTCGCTCACGAACGCGCGACGCTCTGCGATCGCTGTCGCAGCGGCCGCATCGACTCTCAACTCGGCTTCGGGCGTCTCACCGCTCGCAAAGGGCTCGCGCAGCGAAGCCGCACGCAGTTCGCGATACACACCGCCCTGATCCGCGGCAATACGACGAACAGTCAAAATCGAACTCATGCAGATACAGCCCCCTTCGGACAGCAAGCCGTTAGCTTCAACCGAAAGCAGGGCATGAGTCAAATCGTAATTTTCGAACACCTGTATAAATTTCGGGGGACATAGGATGTGTCGAGGTCGGATGTTGCGACGCAACGTATCCGTGCGAGCGATGCCCCTCGAGTGCAGCGAGTCCCAGGCTTCGCCGCTTGGTTGGCGGGCTCTCCGGCATCCGGGCGACGACACTCCGGTAGACGTCCGAGCAGCCAAGCCCGAACGGAACCAACCGTTGCGCGTAAAAGCGGTTCGCCGCGCAACTACGAGTTGACTTATGCCGCGATGTCGATCGACCGATTAATTCATTTCACCTGGTTTCGCATTAGAAAACATTCAAAATCAGCCCTGCAACGTCCGGCCCGATCAAATTTCACATCAAATAGCGACATACCCACCCAACCCGACCAAAACTAAAGCAACCAATCAAAACATTGCCACAATACACCGCAATCCACCTAAAATACCCGCATATAAATATCATTATAATGACAGTCATTATCATGAAAAATAAACGTCAACCATTGACAACCTGATTGACAATAGCGCGGACAATTGCGTACAGTGGCACGAGAAACGAATTGCAACACGAGCTTTCGCAAAGACCCTGTCATTCAGAAATTTGATGCGGCTTGCATGAGTTTGAATCGGGCGATACCAATATTCTTGTCATGCTCGATCCGTTCGTATCCGGCAGCGCTCATGCCATGCCCGATCGGAGTCGAGCCTCCTGGAATCAAACCACTTACCTCTGGCAGACAATAAATTTCATATTAATTTTTAAAACGGCACACTTCAGCGCACACCATTCTCCATCACATATGATAATTAAGTGAAAATAAGGATATCAATCAGACATGTATCACGGCACCATTGAATCCAAACATTTTCCCTCACGGCACGATACTTTTCAATCAATCGGCCAATACGCCGAAAAATGCACCAAGTACTCACGGCATTCGTTCAAGCCGATCAAGGAGCACGCAAAACACGTCGAAATTCATAACCACTCCCAATCGGCGCCCACTACGCATCGGCATCGCCCTTATTGATTCATCGTCGCACAGAAATCAAGCATCGATCGGAATCAAAATTTCCGTTAAAGTGTTATTGTTTTGGTTTATTATGGCAAAGATTGCATATTTAGATTTCGACTCACATGACATAAAAAAAATTCAGTCGACATTGCTCGCCCACGGATACAACTGCCTTCCCTTCGAAGACGGGGAAATGTTAATATCAAAGCTAAAGAAAAATAAATTCGACCTGCTGCTACTCAACTGGGACGCCCCGTTTGTAACCGGCTACGACGTTCTGATGTGGGCAAAAAGCAATTTAAGCTCACACGTTCCGGTGATTTTTTTATTACACCAAAATCAGGAAAATTACGTCAGCAAAATATTGGCCGCTGGAGCCGATGACTATATTATTCAACCATTCGGCGAAACCGAACTCATTGCGAGAATCAACGTTCAGTTGAGTCGATCCCGGCAAAGGAGAAAATCAGCGGATCAATCGATAATGATCGGCGATTATCTGATTGATTTGGCCAATAGACTTTGCTACTATCGCGGCGCTCCCATTTTACTCACGCCGAAGGAATTCAAAGTCGCTGCATTATTCTTTCGGCATGCCGGCGAAATTCTCACTCGAGAGCATTTGATGGCAGTGATCTGGGGGTATGGTGGTAGCGTTGTTTCCCGATCTCTCGATACACACGTCGCCAAAATCCGCCTCAAGATGAAATTACGCCCGGAAAATGGAGTCCGGCTCGTTTCCGTGTACGGACACGGCTACCGAATGGATGTCATGGGAACGCAAAGCTGATATTTTCGAAGACATAGCATCTCTTGAAATATTTGCGCAACTTCAACATCACCATGACCAATCCATACGTTCGAACAGCATATAAATCAGTGATAACGAACGTCGCCGATACCGGAATAAATTCAATGCCGGCTTCGATCGAACAATCGACGTCTTTGAATCTCTCCATCTCGACTTTGGCCATCGAAAATGCACCACAAACGCCATTGCCGCGAGCGCGCATTCAGTTTAGCTGCAAGAAAAATTCTCAAATTTCAAGACGAAACTCTCGACCGCCAACAATCAATTCCAATAATTCACAAAGCGATGATCGCCACACTTAGAATGACAAAACTTTCGGAGTAATCAAAAATATCCGTTCCATTCGAGAATTTTCATTATCCCGGCTACGGAATAACGCACCCAGAAGCGGAATTTTAGACAATACCGGAACACCATATTCAGCAGTCGATTGCTTTTCCACCTTATAACCAGCAATCAGCAAACTTTCATTCTCCCCGACAAAAGCCTGCGTATTAATTTCACTTGTTTTGATAATTGGGATCTCCTTGACCGCCCCCTTGGTAATACTTCCTTCCTCAATATGCACATTGAGCTTGATTTTAGTCTCGCCGCCGCTTTCCACAACCATAGGCAAAACGCGCAGCGAAGTACCAACCGATACGTTATACAAGGCTCCACCCGTATAACCCGCCACGGGTATAAAGAATCGCGTCTTACTATCCATGACGGCTTCGACATTGTCCAACGTGGCCACCTTCGGCGTCGCATCTATCTTTGCCTTTGAGGTTTGCTGAAGCGCATTGATCCTCGCGAGCAGATAACGGCCTGCATTGCCCAATACCGCCGAGATCGAAGCCCCTACCGGAGTAGCATCCAGAAGAGTAATATTATCGGCCGCCGTTCGGCCAAAACTCGGGTTGAGATTTCCATCATAACCGTTTTGCTGCCGAGTGCCTGTTCCTGTTTGCACATCGACATGGCTATTATGCGCTCTCCAATCCACACCAATTTGCTTGAGCGCATCATCGTCTATTTCAATAATGTGTGCCTCTATTTCTACCAGTTTAGGCTGAACATCCAGCTTTTCGATTATCGAAGAATATTGCTCGATACGCTGAGGCGTATCGCGAATAAGTACCGAGTTGGTCATCGGATTCGCTTCGATTACCGGGAGCATCTTCTCGTTGGCGCTTTCGACTTCACGGCCGCCACTCACAATAATTTTCCCGTCGGCCGCATCGACATCCGGGCTGCCAGCGGCAGGAGATTTACCGCTGAATAAGTTTGCCAATGAGCCGTCCGGCGAATCCGGAAGCGTCGGTATCGGTGGTGGATACCCATTGCCACTGGAACTTCCATTTACGTCACTCAGTTGGCGCAGACGCCGTACATTCGATGTCACAACATTCGGAAGTGCCCCATCGCCGGAATTGTGCAACGTCGAACTGGATGCATAAAGTTGGGACAATATGTTTGCCACTCCGGGTATGACAACGGCTTCGCCGTCAATTTGAACTTTATGATCCGCCGCCCATGCATGATTCAACTTGAACACACGTACAACCGAACCGGCTTGATTCGCTATGCTCTGATCGAGTTGTCGAGCGACATCGTTCACAAGCTGCACATATTGCGCCGGCCCCGTAACGATTGCAGTCCGGGCATCTTCAGCATAAGTCACCGGAAACCTCGAGTTGGACAACTTCATCTTTTTCAAAGTCGCGGCCAACTGACGAGTGTTCGCATAGTTCATCTTGATAACTTGGCGAGTCATTTCGTTCGCGTTGCTGATCGATAATACCGCGCCGTCGTAAAACCAGACGAAGCCAAAGCTTGCAGCAAGCGTGTCGAAAAAACGTTGAGGCGACATATCGAATCGGCCAGTGACGGTCCCTTGTACGTTTGGAGCAATCTGCGCGGGAATTTTTTGACTGGCCGCGAAATCGCGCAGCACATCCTTCAAATCCTTGCCTTCAACAGAAATATGCACTGTCTTACTAGGCCACTGGATCGGCCTTGCATTCGATTCACAAATCACACCGGCGAGCAAGAATATTGCCACTGCGATGGCTCGCAACAATGCCATGAGATTTCCCCGAAAATTTTTGGTATATCTATTAAAATATTTAATGAACGGTCACGGTGCAAGCGTTTGAGAAGGAGCTTCATGAAATTGCTTTCGATAGCCATTCAATAGCGTCGTGCAATTGCGCACCCCCCAGCGCCTTGCCACCTCTAATACATTGCGCGTCGGCTCACTCAGCAATTCTTCCCGAATACGCTCCATTCTCATATCGCGAATCAACTCTGTCGGGGACAAGCCGAGATATTTTCGAAACGCCCATTGAAGAGCCCGTTCCGTCAGATTGATTTCCGCAGCAATCTCACAGATCGACAGATCACTTCGATTCAAATTATCAATTATGAAATGATATGCACGGCGATAGCGAACGGGCAGCCGGGCGTCGATATCGTCTGCGGGAGTTCTCAATTTCGTCGCCCGATTTGGCAGCGGAGCCAATCGAGAATTCTCGCGAAGGCACTGCATGGCAGTCAAAGTGTAGCGGCTGTACCACTGCCACGCCTTTTCTATATGGCCGCGGGCCTGTTCAGTCTTCGCGGTGCAGTACAAATAATCCAGCCTGGCATGGGCCGTCAGCTCTCTTTGCCCATCTCGATGCAACGGTTCAAGCACCGCTTCCGCAATCTGCGGAACGCTACCAATCAAGCCAGCCATCGCAATTTCAAGACGCACGGTTCTTTGATAATTTTGCATTCCTAATTTACATGCCCAACACAAATGAACATTTGCCGAACTCGCCGCGCTATACACGCCGCTCATCATTTCCCTTAGTTTCTGCACGTATTCGATCCGGGCGCGCAACACATTTGGCGATACGCTTGGTACTTTTCTTTGCATCCACTGGCCGTCCACTGAATCGAGCCCGGAGCGCCAGTAAGCATGGTCGCTCAGCGCATTTGCACAGTGCATTTCTATTTGAACGGTGATATCGAATCTCATCGCCTCTATCAAAGCCTTCCAGAGTTCATCCACCTCCGGACTTTCGTGAATTCGCTCTTCGAGCACGCCCAGCGCCTCAGCGACTTCATCGACGCGCCCCATAGCGTATAGTGCGCAGATCATGCCGAACCTGGCTTCCAACTCCTGCTCCAACCCTATGTCCTCAGTCCAAGCGATGATGCGCGCGAAACACGATAGCGCCGTACTTGGCCGATAACGATACAGCGCCTGCCATGCGGCATTGCGACAGGACGTGACTCGCAATTCTCGTTTTGACGAACGAATCATGTGTTGGGATCGTTGATAATTCTCTTCGGCCTCCACTTCCATACCGAGACAAACTTGTAAATCCGCAACCAGTTGCAGCACGCGCGACGCATGCGTACCATTCCCTCCCTCTTCGCTACAACGGTGTAATACTCTGCTGGCCGTAAGAATTTGGCCGTCGAGCAACATGTCGACAATGTGATCGGTTGGAATAGACCAGGACCGTATTGATTGAATATTAAGAAGTGGAAAATATAAGATAGAAAACATCGCTCATCACCTGTAACTACAACTCAAACATGCAGACTTCGAAGAGATCGACACTATACCTATTCAAAGTAGCCACAATTGCCAACCAGTTTGTGAAAGATTGTGAATATTTCGCGAGCAAACAGAATTTCGTACTGCTAGATTTTTTTCGCTCAACGATCAAATGTAATTTTCAATGATTGCTAGAGTTCAGGCGAAGTCGGCTTTTCCATTCCGCGCCGGCGCTTGATCGGCGTGTTTCACCAAGAGGTCTTTCGCCATGACGGCTGTACAAGAACCCGAATATATGGATTGCCCCGCGGGCGTCGTGGGCGGATTGGTCGAAACGATATCCACCGCGTTGCTCGACAACTTTCCCAAATTGTCTGCTGATGAAAGCGATATCGAGCTGGTACTCGACGCATTGCACGTGCTGCGTCCTCACGTCGCAGAAATCAACGCGCTGGATGGCGTTTTACAGATGACGCGCAGCAACTGGGATAGCGCGATTCACATACTTCGTGACGTTTGCAATGCGGCTCCTCAATTCGGTCAGGCCAGAGCCCTTCTCGCATATTGTCTGTCGATGAAAAACGATCCTGAATGGAAACGTTTTGCAGAAGAAGCATTGGAAATCTCTCCGAGCACCGACACCCGGTATCTCGTGCAAGCGCTCCAGGCAAGAGACGATTTGACGCGAGCAGTGGAAGCCGCACAGAACGGAGCGGAGTTTGTCGTACCAGACTCCGTCGCACGGCTCACTGCGCTCGCCAATACCGACGGCGTGACAAGAGAACAGCCCGATACGGCGCAGGCGCAAACGCAACTCGCGCCGGATGCGTCAATGTATTCATTCCGGCGAGCCTGAAGCCAGTGGAGTCACACAAATGAACGGATCCATAACAGATCAGCTGCTGCAAGCGGCAGTCGAAAATATAGGGAAAGATGTCCAAACGCCGATCGACACGCCCGCTGCACACCTTGTCGAGCGCTTTCGGACGCTGATGCACCAAGCTCCGATGGTTGCGCCAGAACCGACCGAATCCAACGGAACCATTGTGCTGAAATTGGCAAAGCTGCACGATGGTCAACTTCAACAAGCTGTTAATCATATTAACCAATTATCGCATTCCATTCCTTATCTCACGACGAAAGAGGTCATAGCAAATTCGGCCTACATGATGAAAGAAATCGCCACCGTGCAAGCCAACATGTCGGTAAAGATCGCGGTAGTGCACTCTTCGAAATCGGCGCTCGACACGCTGATGCGCAACCAGTAATAAAACAAATTTATAGTTTCGCTTCCGCGAGCAGATTGTAACCATGCGAAATGCATTTTTTAAATATAGTAATCGCATTTTGCCAATTATTATATTTTCAACACTTATTTTTATATCTGGGTGCAAGAAAGAGCTATATACGGGCCTTTCGGAGCAAGACGCCAACGAAATTCTGGCTGTCCTGCTCGAATCGAAAATCGAGTCATCGAAATACCCGTCCTCGGACGGCAAGACCTGGTCGCTGGACGTCGAGGATTCCAACTTGGTGCGTGCGGTGCAGGTACTGCGCGAACATGGCTTGCCACGCAACAAATTCAATAACCTCGGTGATCTATTCCGTAAGGATGGCTTGATATCCACACCAACCGAGGAACGGATCAGATTTATTTACGGCACGTCTCAGGAGCTGTCGGATACCTTGTCGAAAATCGACGGCGTACTTGTCGCCCGCGTGCAGATCGTCTTGCCGAATAACGATCCGCTTGCGCAATCCATCAAGCCATCGTCGGCGGCGGTGTTCATCAAATATCGCCCTGGAGCCGATGTCCGCGCGTGGATCCCACAGATCAAAACACTCGTCATGCACAGCGTCGAAGGGCTGACATACGACCAGGTGAGCGTCATTGCGATGCCTGCGGATCTTGTCGACACCTCAACCAATGCTGTATCCGCTCCGGCAGCCGATCACAATGTCTGGCTACATCGCACCTTGATCGCGATATTGGTCATCGGTTTGATCGTCGCGCTCGTCGTCATCCAACGAAGCTTGACAGCCAACTTAAGACAAACGGCCGGTAGTGATGCACGAATGCCGTTCAGCATGCCCGGCCGTAGCCAAGAACCAGCCTCGGGCACTGTTTCCAAGAAATGGTGGAACGACGGATTCTCGTCGCTAGTCGAGCGCATCCGAAAAATACGATCACGCTAATTCGATGAGACCGGGCCGCACAGTGTGCCCGCCTCTTCCACTCATATGAAGACCCAACCGACCCGCCCGCCATCCAAACGCGCAGCCGCGCTGCGCGAAACGTATGAGGCCAATCTGTCGCACGCTGCGCTATGGGCACATCCCTCCTGGTACATGGCCATACTGGGCGTCGATGAATCGATCGTCGAACAATGGCGTCACACGCTCGCCCATACGAGCAAAGACGCACTTCATGTCTGTTCCCGCGCGCTCGCCGAAGCCGCACATGTCATCCATCCCGATCCCGATGCATATCAACGGCCCGCGCTCGAAACGTCGGCAAACTCGCCGGCTCGATTGAATCTCGCACTTCTGAGCATGTTGCCGACCGCCGTCGGGTTGCAGGTATTGTGCATGCGCGCGCTTCTTTTCCGTCGCATCGAACTACGCCGAACGATCGATAAACGCGTATGGGCCAGATTGTCGGAATGGGCAGGCGTCCATATCGAAACGCTCATCGCCGACGCGCCGCCGATGGACACACTCGAGACCGATCGCGGCCTCCATTTGCCGATCGATGCGTTGGATGCCCAAGCGCTCGCCAACGAAGGGTTCGTATTGTTCATGCGTGACGGTTGCCACGACGGTCTGTCATATCGCCATCTGCTGCAACTGGCGCTCAAGCACGGCGGCCATGACGGCGGCGCGCCGGCGTTCATGCCCGGAAAGACCGACGCGAACGGCAGCGCATGGCTGTATTCACAGTTGCCCAACTGGCTTGGAACATGGTCATGGTTATTTGGCTAAGACGCAATGGGTCGGCAACGGCTCAGATCGGCGCTGATGCAATCAATAACGACCTCGGCGTAACCGGTGACGTCATTGCGCGTGACACGTTTGGCAAACTGGTCGAACTCGAGCAGGCGTATGCCATACTCGCCGACCAGCGTGAAGCGCTTCTCGCAGACGCGCATGCGCAAGCGGCATCGATCGTCGCAGCGGCCGAGGACAAAGCCCAGCAATTACTCGATGCGGCCCGCAGGGATTGCGAAAGTGCGATAGCTCAAGGCTATGCCGACGGATATGACCAAGCACGCACCGAATGGATGGAGCAAGTCGCGGCATCTGCCGACATGCAAACCAAAATGCAGAAGCGCATGTGTGCGCGGCTGGCCGAAATCGTCACGTCAGCAGTCGAACAGATCGTGCATGTTCAAAATCACGATGCGCTATTCGAGCGTGCGTTATCCACGGTCGAACGGATGGTCGACGGCGCAACCTATCTGCATGTCGCCGTCAATCCTCAGGATTTCGAACAAGCACGAACGACATTCAATCGCCTCGCCTCGCGTTGGCGGGAGCTGGGTTATCCGATATCGCTATCGGTCAATATCGACAAACGGCTTGCGCCGGGTAGCTGCGTCTGCGACTCCGACTGCGGCACCGTCGACGCCAGTCTCGACACGCAGTTACGCGCCATGCGCAACGCGGTATCGCGCGCGCTGAAACGGGCGGTCGATCGCACTGCCTCCGCCACGATGGCAGACGAGACGTCCGATCCGGGCCTTCATGTCTGGCAATCTGCCGACGCGTTCATCTCCGCAACCGATATTTCCGGCAGCCAGATGATCGAGCAGCCGCATGCGGATGACGGAGCGTTCGCATGAAGCCCGCATGGTCCGTGGAGGAGTTCGATCTCGAGAGATTCGCGGCGGAAATCGAACAGGAACTCGGCGTTCAATCAACCGTCACCCGCACCGGCAAAGTCATCGAAGTAATCGGAACGTTACTCAAGGTCATCGGTGTGGATTTGTCATTAGGTGAACTATGCGAATTACGCGACCCAAAAGGCTCGGTGCTGCAACGTGCCGAAGTCGTCGGCTTCACGCGCGAATATGCGTTGCTCTCGCCATTCGCATCCCTGGAGCATATTTCACGTTCGACACAGGTCATCGGGCTTGGGCGCCCGCTGTCCGTAAAAGTGGGCGATGCGCTGCTCGGGCGCGTAATCGACAGCCTGGGTGAACCCGTCGACGAAGGACCACCGATCGAGGCCGCGACGCTGCGCCCGATCCTGACCTCACCGCCTCCGCCGATGAGCCGGCGCATGATCGAAATGCCGATGCCCACCGGCGTGCGCGCCGTGGACGCACTTCTGACGCTGGCCGAAGGACAACGGATGGGAATCTTTGCTCCTGCCGGAGTCGGGAAAAGCACGCTGCTCGGCATGTTTGCCAAAGGAACCGCCTGCGACGTCAACGTGATCGCGTTGATTGGCGAGCGTGGTCGGGAAGTGCGCGAGTTTGTCGAATTGATTCTCGGCCCGCAAGGCATGCAGCGTTCGGTCGTCGTCTGCGCAACGTCGGATCGCTCGCCGACCGAGCGAGCGAAGGCCGCATACGTGGCAACGTCGATCGCCGAGTATTTTCGTGATCGCGGCCAACGCGTGCTGCTGATGATGGATTCATTGACGCGATTTGCCCGCGCCGTTCGGGAAATTGGTCTTGCCGCCGGAGAACCTCCCGCACGGCGCGGCTTCCCGCCTTCGGTCTTCGCCGAATTGCCGCGGTTGCTGGAACGCACCGGCATGGGCGAAGTCGGATCGATCACCGCCCTCTATACCGTTCTGGCCGAGGACGAAACCGGAAACGATCCCATTGCGGAAGAAGTGCGCGGCATCCTCGACGGGCACATGATTCTTTCTCGCGAAATCGCCGCGAAGAATTTTTATCCGGCCATCGACGTGCTCAAGAGCCTGTCCCGCGTTATGCCTCAAGTCGTGCCACCGCACTATATGCAGGCATCGGGCCGCCTGCGCGAACTCATCGCCAAGTATCAGGATGTCGAAATGTTGCTGCAAATCGGTGAATACAAACCGGGCACCGATGCACTTGCAGATGAAGCCATCGAGAAACACGAAGCCATCCGCGCGTTCCTCTGTCAGGCCACGACACACTACGCACACGCATCCGATACGGAAAAGCTGCTCTTCGCACTCGCGGGCAACTGATGGCGCCGGCCCTCCTCATTCGGGCGCTGAAACGTTCGATCGAGCGCGGGCAACGATACGACGGGCAATTGCGCCAGCAGCTTGCAACGCAGCGCGATGAGTATGCAACGCGTGCCGCGCATTGCGACGCCCAGCGCGAACGCTTGGAGAGCGAACGGAACACGTTGGATAGATACATCCGCAAGATAGACGCGCTAACCAGCTGCGGCCAGGCGTTTCACCCTGAATTGTTCAATGATTACCATACCTATGTGAATATTCTGACGGAGCGCGTCGATATGCAGTGCGAAGAATTTCAGCGGCTGGAAGCGCTCCTGTCCGAGGCCGCCGAGACCATTACTCAAACGCTTCGCGAAATTGCACGAAACACTGGCCGCATCGATCGCTGCCGCGATCGTCTACAAACGATTGAACGGGCGCTCGAAATGGCGTCGAACGATGCGCTCGATGAGGAAGCCGAAGAGCTTTCCGTTGCCCGGTCACTCCGCAGAAAGGCACTCCGATGAACGATACGCTGACCATTTTCCCCTATGGCCCGCTACTGGTTCAGTACGCGACAGTTATCGGTCTTTGCTCGCTCCGGTTCGCGGTGCCGGCACTCATGTTCCCGCCTATTGCCAATGGTTTGAGCGGCTCCGTCCGCACTGGCGTCGTCATGTTGTTCGGATCATACGTCGCTTATGGGCAACCTTTGTCGCTGGGTCAAAAAATCCAAGGTATGTCGGCGCTTCTGATGACGGGCCGCGAAGTATTGATCGGACTTCTGATCGGATTCGCCGCGTCGAGTGTATTCTGGGCCGTGGAAAATGCCGGCATCTATATCGACAATCTAACAGGCTACAACAACGCACAAGTTAGCAATCCGTTGCGTCAGGAGCAGTCGACGCCGACCTCTACATTACTATCGCAAATCGCGACCGTCGCGTTCTGGTCGCTCGGCGGGATGACGTTTCTGCTCGGTGCGATATACGAATCGTATCGATGGTGGCCGATCGCGGCGATCAAACCGATTCCACTCAATATTCTCGAATCGTTCGTTTTGACACAAAGCGATTCGCTGCTGCAACTGACGGCCAAGCTGTCGTTACCAATCGTGTTCATTCTGCTGCTGGTGGACTTTGCCTTCGGTTTCATCGGAAAGTCGGCGGAAAAACTGGATCTGGGAACGTTCAGTCAGCCAATCAAGGGCGCTCTCACCGTACTGATTCTCGCCCTGTTCGCCGGGCTGGTGATCGACCAAACGCGCAGCCAACTGACGCTGCAGGCACTCGGCGCGCAACTCGAGCACTGGATCGGGCATTAGCCGCCAAACCAGCCGGCGTGCGGCTCTTGCGTTCATTTATCCGGTATCGGCCACAAGCTCCGCGAGCCGCCTGTGTCATACGGTTTCGCCTCGCCTATGAAGAATTCGCATCGGGCCGACGATATGATGTATCTATCACGTAACCTTGAGACAAGTTCAAATTAAGCATTATTGATTTCATGCGACTTGTCAAAACTTGGTACGGGCGATGAAGCTGTTACGCGTATTGACCGGCTTTCATGCCGGCGCACAACTCAGTATCGAACCTGGTGTCTATCGCATCGGCGCGCATGCCGATGCCGATATCCAGTTAATTGACTGGCAAGGAAACGACGTGGTCTTACGCGTCGACACCAACGGCGTCGTGACCGTGTCGCCGAAGCGCGACGAAACGGACGCTGACGTTGCGACCGCCGAGCCAGGCCTGCCCATCCGAAGCCTGACCGATCTCGAGCCGGTTCAGTTTGGAGAAACGGTGCTATGCGTGGGAAACGAAACCCCTAAATGGCCGTCCGACGTCGAACTGCTTTCCACTTTGCTTGCGCAGCCGCACGAATTGCGTGCTCACGGCACGCGCTTCTATCGTCATGCGATCGCCGCAGCCGTCACATGTGCGTTGTTCGTATCCGCGACGATCGGCCTGTCGCTCGATACCGCGGAGGCCAGCCATGCGTCGACGCTCAATTTCACTAGCGAAAATGCGCAGCAAATCCGCCGTGCGCTCGCGGCAGCGCACCTCGACGGGCTGTATGCGCGGGCAATCGGCAACACCATCGCCGTATCCGGCATCGTATTGAACGACACGGACGATCGAGCGGCACGCAGGATTCTCGATCGATTCAGCTCGACCAATACGATCGAGCGCAACTACGATATCGCACAGGACGTAACCCGCAGCATCGGCGACATGCTCGGTGTCAATGGCGCGTATGTCACGTATCTCGGTGACGCCCGTTTCGCAGTCAATGGGCCGGCTCTCGAGAAAGCCGCGCTCGAAACCGCCATCGCTCGCGTTCGGGACGATCTCGGCCCCAACATCACGGACGTTGTGTTACGAACCAGCGGCCCGGATGCCACAACTCGCCCGATCCCGTCTTATTCGGAAATGCTGGCTTCCAACGACGTGCACTTTGCCCAAACCCCCGATGGCGTCAAACATCTCTTCAGCAGCAGTGATCCGATGGAAAGTGAAAATGCGATACCCAGATAGCCATATCGGATCGGCACGTCTGCCCGCGGTTCGAACGGCGCAGTACGCGTTGCGATTCGGCATCGACTGTCGAACAAGATTGGTTCGCTGCGCCAATCGCACCGAACCGCATCGGCGGCACTCAACTTGATTTGAACGAAAATGTACAAATTGCTTGAATCACACTCATCGGAAATTGAAAACATTTCCAAAATCCTGAATCAAGACGGCAACTCGCAGCGCATCGGCGAGATATGCCAAGCACTCGAAGAAACCGCTCAACGCATAGGCGAAACCAAAAGCACGACAGAGCTTGATCGCAGCAACCTCATCAAGCTGTACCGTGGATTCTTTGCCGCGTCACGCGTACTCCAGCAATTGCAACATCGAGAGAAATAGGATGAACCGGCCAAGGCCCGGGCATACCGACAGGCGGACATGAATGATCCGCCCCGGCAAAATACCAGCCACCGGAAACTCGCGGTGGCCAGGTTGTAGTGGAGCGTCATGCTCATTTATTTTTAAGGAGATTAAAATGGTACGCAATACTAACTCTGTCAATACGAATCGCGATCTCAACCCTCAAAGCAACACGTTCAACGTGAACGACATTCAATCGCTGCAACAAAGCATGGCCAAGTCGACGGAATTCCAAATGCAGACGATGGCTATGCAAACTGCATTCCAGAAGCAACTGGCGGCCGCGCAAGCGGAAGCCGATATGTACAAAATGGAAGCGGAAGTGACGAAGAAGTCGTTCTCCGATACGGAGCGGGTCGGCGGCCAATAACGGCCTAATCGTATTTCGTGGATATTCGAATGGATATCCACGAAATACCTCCTCATATGCGGCCGGCACAAAATACGTGCCGGCGCGTTGTACCCTTGGCACTACCGAATATATTTTTCGCACAAGTGCCATATCGGATAGAAAGTGAGCAGCGAGCGTTATGTCACGTTGATCTCGGAATTATGCGAGACGGTTGGATTGACCGATGTCGATCATGTCCTCAGGACACGCACCATCGAGGTCGACGGATTTGATGTGCGGCTCGAATATTTCGAGCACGATCTCGATGCGATGTATATCAACTTCAGCTTCGGCACGATGACTTCGGGCCGCACGCTGGTGGTATTCAGGCTGATGCTGGAAGCCAATCTTCTGATCTACGCGCAAGACCAAGCGCACTTGGGGCTCGACGCGGATACCGGCGGAATCATTCTGGCGTTGCGCTTCCCATTCGACATGGGCATTACCGGGCAAGCCATCGCCGAACTGCTTGCACACTATGCAGGCCACGGCCGCTACTGGCGGCAGAATATTTTGGAATCGAGCGACGAGATGTTCGAAGGCATCGCATCCGGGGTGTTTTCCTGGCTGCGCGCATGACACTTTGCCCTCGAGCACCACTGCGCTGCCGATCGATTCAGCACGCTTCCACGAGATCGTCATGGATCCGCTTGCTCACCGCACGAGCTTCCGCAAACCTCGCGCCGAGCTTCGAGATCGAGCCACGCCCTCTGTTGCAGAGATCCCCTAATTCGGCTTGCACAACACGCGGGTGAACGGCACGCATTCGGTCATTGCGGCTTGCCGCGGCCGAAGACTGCCCTTTCAGCCAGATGACACGTCGGACCATGTCAGCCGCCGCGTAACGGATAGCTCGTTACTTCCGGCAAGCGCTTCATCCGCGCCTAACCAACGAACGCTGCGGGGACTGGCTTCGGATTACCGCAATTCATTTCGCGAGCATCTCTTTCATCACGATTCTTCGCCCTATGATCAATTACGTGGAATCCGGCTCGGTAACCACATCATTCAATTCAACCGGAGAAATAGATATGTGTAACTGCTCCAAGGCTTCTCAAGCAAACGGCGTTCAATCTCCCGCACAGGATGCGGCGTCTTCGCCGGCCATACAGCAACTCGTACAGGCCGTCATGCAAGCCCTGCAATCGGCGGTTCAAAGCCTCGGGACCAACAACGGCGCCACAGGCGCCCAAACTCCAGTGGCGGGCTGAGTTTCCCGTCCAGCGAGACTCGATCCGGTGGAACTGGCTTTTGGCAACCCAGTTGTTTCAATTTTGGAGATTCGATAATGGGTAAAGGTAGATGCAATGGCGTTCGCTCATCCTGCCAGGCCAGTTCTACTCGCTGCTCAGGCGCGGCTGGTCCGCAGATGAAACAGTGCAATCGTCAGTGTCAGACGGCTTGCCGCAACGTGTGCAAAGGGGCGAAGCCCCAGATTTGCGCGGCACCAAACAATCCGGCTCGAACCGCCCCGGCTATCGCCGCGCCTCGGCCTGGAGCCACCGCGCCGACGGCTGCTCCGCCATCGTACAAGCCCAGTGTCACGCCCGGCGCCGGTCCGTCCGCGTCGCTCGTTCCCGGCACAGGTATCGGGCCGGGTGCTGGCGCTTCCGCTTCGCAGGTTCCGGCGGTGGGTATCGGCAGTTCGGCATCGCGAGCCTATGCGGCCGGTATCGGGGCAGGCGGCTCCGCGTCGCAAGCGCCCGGAACAGGTATCAGTCCATCCGCTTCACAAGCTGGCCAAACCAGCATCGGCGCCGGCAGCTCCGCTTCGCAAATTTCCGGCACCGGCATCGGAACCAGTCTATCCACGTCTCAAGCATATGGTTCCGATATCGGCGCCACCAATCCCGCAGCCGTGAACGACCTCATCAGTCTTCTGGTGAACCTGTCCGATTCGATGGCTTCCTGAACCACGCGTACCGCGGCCGCCGGCATGCAGCCAGCGGACGTTATCGGCAAATTTGAAAGGACGAGTGAGCGGTTTCTATCCTGATTCAAATCCATGCCTGATATTGACCGCTTTCAATTTCAGCACTGCGAATCTATCTCGAGGACCTTATCATGGATAATCTATCAACGGCATCGACAAACTATTTTCCGAATATCAATTCGGCGAATTTCGGCAATGCATCGCAGATCTCGCCGAGCCAGATGATGATGCTGGGTGTACTGGCTTATTTCATAGGCCGCTACATGTCGCAAATGCAGCAGAACGGATTCAAGCCCAACACGGCCGGTAACGCTCAGCCCTCACCGGCGAACGACGCTGGCTACGGACAACCCCCGTCAACGAATCCGGTGGGCGGCCAAGCGAATTCTCCGTCCAATAATCCCGCCGGCGGTGCGGGTTCGCTGCCGTCTCTGTTCGGTGGCCAACAAGGTTCACCGGCAAACGGCGCAACCAACGGGCAAAACCTGCCGGCTTCGCCGTTTGGCACTCCACAAGGCTCATTGTCGACCAGTGCTTACAACGGAAACGGCCAGGGCAATTGTGATTGTGGCGGGAACCGCCCGGCGAATCCGGCATGTCCTGGTCAATCGCCTGTTCCGATTGGCTGCGCGCCGGACCGTCGCACGCCGGAAATTCAATCGTCGCTCGCGCTGAAGCCGTCAAAGAACGGCTACAGCGGCTCAGCGTCGATGACGACGCATGGCGGCTATCGCATCGAAGCTAATCAGCCGACGCAAAAAGGCGGTGATTCGTCGATCAATATTTACGGCCCCGACGGCAAGAAATTGCGAAGCATCTGGGGAGACCCTCATATCACCGATGCAAGCGGCAAAGGCAATATGTTCAAGGGTGCGGCTGACCTTCGGTTGCCGGACGGCTCACGAGTGCTCATGAATACCGAACAGGATCCGGCTCACCCCGGCGCGTATCGCGTCAAGAATTTTGGCGTAGTCGATCAGAATGCCTATGCATTCGTCAACAATGTGAATGGCGGCGGTGATTTGAGCGTCAACTTCGCACGCGGAAACGGCAATCAAATTGCGAATAACTTCGATGCCAATGTCTCGCGCAACAATCTGCAACTGACGGCCGACGGCCGCGTCATCGATCTCGTCACCTCTCAAGACATCAATAATGGAGCGCAGATGGATACTGCCAAGCCGTTCGCGGCAGCGGCATGACCCGGCTTTCCCGGCGACACCGCCGGAGTGACGAAACAGAGAACGAAGCTCGATATCGGCGCATAGGTCGCGACTACGCGCAAGCACGACATACGGGCCGAATCGATGCCTGATGACTTGCGAGCGGCATGGATTTCATCCATGCCGCCCGTTTTCCTTCAATTCATGAAAGATGCAGTGGCGTCGTCCGGAACCCTCTGGAGTACGCATGATTTCCTACACGCACGATGAATACGCCGTCGCGAATGCGCGAAATGGTTATGGCGCAACGGATAGACAAGCTTTGGACAGGTAGTCGATGAGTGACGAAAAAACCGAGGAGCCAACCGACAAAAAACTCCGCGACAGCCGCAAGGAAGGCAAGGTCTCGAATAGCCGCGACTTCACCGAGGCGGTCACGCTATCGGCAACGATCGTGCTCCTGATCGTGATGACGGATCATCTGGGCGATACGTTTCGGAGCATCGTGAAAATACCGATCGGCTTCATCGACGGCGATCACTCGTTGGCGAACATCCTCGCGCAGACCTATAAATTGGCCGGACTCATGCTCATCGCCACCGTGCCTTGCGTCGCCGTCGCCGTTCTTGCTTCGATCGGCGTCTCGGCCGCCCAGGTCGGCCTGCAGATATCCATGAAACCGGTCACGCCCAACCCCGCAGCCGTCAATCCCGCCAGCGGGCTCAAGCGGATCTTCTCGATGCGCACGCTGCTCGATTTCGTGAAGATGGTCATCAAGGCCGCCATTATCGGCATCGCGATGTGGAAAAGTATCGAAGGGCTGTTTCCGTTGATCGCCGGCTTCCTGTACCAGCCGCTGTCCGAACTTCCCGCGTTGCTTTGGCATATCTCGCTCAGGCTGTTCATGATCGCTGCCGCAGTCTTCGTCCTGGTGGGCGTGGTCGACATCAAATTACAGCGCGCGATGTTCATCAAAGAAATGAAGATGAGCAAGGACGAGGTCAAGCGCGAGTTCAAGAATGAGGAAGGCGACCCGCTGATCAAAGGGGAACGCCGCCGCCTCGCGCGCGCGCTGGTTTCCTCGCCTCCGCCGTCCAAGCGAGTCGAAACCGCGAACATGCTGGTGGTCAATCCCACCCATTACGCGGTGGCCGTGCGTTACCGGCCACCAGAGGATCTATTGCCGCGCGTGGTAGCCAAGGGCGTCGACGAAAGCGCCGCGCAATTGCGGCGTGTGGCAATGGAAGCCGGCGTGCCCATCATCGGCAATCCGCCAGTGGCACGGGAGCTATATAAAGTCGGCATAGACGAACCCATTCCGGAATCGCTGTTCCAGGCCGTGGCCACCATCCTGCACTGGCTCGAAACAGTCGGCCCGGATGCCGGCATCGCGCATAACGGCGGTTGATTCCGCAGGAAAACCGAACACCTATGTTCAAATCACTCAAGCTTCCGGCCGGTGGCGAAGTCGGCGTCGCACTGCTGATCGTCGCGATCATCTCGCTGATGATTCTGCCGCTGCCGCCCGCGATCATCGACATTTTGCTCGGCATCAATATCACGCTCAGCGTCACGCTTCTGATGGTCACGTTGTATGTGACCAATATCGTGTCGCTATCGGCCTTTCCCGCGCTGCTGCTGTTCACTACGCTGTACCGCCTGTCGCTCAACATCGCGTCGACCAAATCCATTCTGCTCAAGGCGGACGCCGGACATATCATCGAAAGTTTCGGCAGGCTGGTGGTCGGCGGAAACTTGGTCGTCGGGCTGGTGGTGTTCGTGATTATCGCGACGGTTCAATTCATCGTGATTGCGAAAGGTTCAGAGCGCGTGGCGGAAGTCGGTGCGCGCTTCACGCTCGACGCGTTGCCCGGCAAGCAGATGAGTATCGACGCGGACCTGCGCGCCAATCTGCTGACCGCCGACGAAGCGCGTCGCAAACGCGCGCTGCTCGCCATCGAAAGCCAACTGCATGGCGGAATGGATGGCGCGATGAAATTCGTCAAAGGTGACGCGATCGCAGGGCTCGTCATCACGCTGATCAATATCGTTGCCGGCATTGCCGTCGGCGTCGTTTATCACGGCATGACGACGGGCGAAGCGGCAAATCGCTTCTCTGTCCTATCGATCGGCGATGCGATGGTCTCGCAAATTCCGTCGCTGCTTCTGTCGGTGGCCGCAGGCGTCATGACCACGCGCGTCGTGGACGAAAGCCAGCCGCGCGCCGGCTCGCTCGGCGACGATATTGGCCGGCAGCTCACGTCGAATTCGCGCGCGCTGTACTTCACCGCGGTGCTGCTGCTCGGCTTCGCCGCGGTGCCCGGATTCCCGTCCCTGCTCTTCGTGATGCTCGCCGCCATTCTCGCAATCGCCGCCTATCATCTCAATGCGAAACATCGGCACAGCGCGCCGGGAACCGAATCCGACGCGTTGCAATCGATGCAACGCCCAGGCGCGAAGAGCGAAATGCCTGCCATCCTGACCAGCGCTCCGCCCTTCGCGTGCCCGATCGGCATTCGCCTTTCGCCGGACGTGGTCCCCCGGCTGACGATGCCCGCACTCGAGCGTGCGTTCGCACTTGAGCGCGCGCATCTGCAACAGGAACTGGGGCTGCCGTTTCCCGGCATTGCGATGTGGCCTCACCCCGCACTGCCCGAAGCCACTGGCGAAATTCTCGTACACGATGTGCCCAAGCTGAAGATCGATCTTCCGTCAGGCAAGGTCATGCTGCCCGAACCCGAACGATGCGCGCCGTATCACCCGTTGAGTGCGACGAATGACGCAACGCCGCCGGCGCCGAACGCGGAAACGTTCGGGCCGATCGACGCAACAGGCGCGCCAACGCGCTGGGCAGACGAACGCGCCGCGCCACCCAAGGCGGAAGTGTGGCGCATCGAGCGCGTGATCGCCCATGCAGCGATTGGGATGATTCGACATCATGCACCGCAGTTTCTAGGCGTTCAGGAGACGCAATGGATACTGGATCAAGCTGCGGTCGACTATCCCGGCTTGGTAGCCGAAGTTCAAAAGGTGCTTGCGCCGCAACGTATCGCGGAAGTGTTCCGCCGGCTGCTCGAAGAGCAGGTTCCGATCCGCAACGTCCGATCGATCATGGAGAGCCTCATTCAATGGGGCCCCAAGGAGAAGGATCTCCTGATGCTCACCGAGTACGTGCGCGGCGACATGTCTCACTTGCTGGCGCATCAAGCGGCTAATGGAGAGCCTGCGCTTTGCGCGGTGCTTTTCGATCTGCCTGTCGAACAACATATTCGGCAATCGATCAAGCAAACCCCGACCGGCAATTATCTTGCGCTGCCGCCCGACGAAATCAACATCCTGGTCAACAAGGTCGAATCGCTGATTCATGATTCGCCTCGCAACCGGATCGCCGTGGTCACCTCGATGGATATCCGGCGCTATGTGCGAAGAATGATCGAAACGAGGCTGCCGTGGCTGTCGGTTTATTCGTACCAGGAGCTTGGAGAGCAGATCGAACTCAAGCCGCTCGGCCGGGTCACCATTTAAGGCGGAACGCGTAGGATGGCAAACCATATCGCGGAGCGCATCGGCGCACCGCACGCTCGGCGTAAATCCGATGCAGCCCAGGAGCCTGGCAGTCTCTTAGCCGGCTCCGGGCCGCGAAAACCCGCGTCCGCGGAGAATCGTCTTACCCTGGTTGCCTGGGAGCGCTCACGGCGCCGTTGCACTTCGAACGCGGGTCAGGCATCCGGCCCGATTCAGTCGCGACCGCAACAGGGCGCCGCCCATGACGGAACGTTGGCCGCCGACTCGTTGCCGCCTGCCGACGGCAACGACGATACCGACGATTATCGTGCCGATACCGATTCCGGCCCCGATGCCTGCGCCAGTGCCGGTTCTTCTGATCGGCGGGCGAAAAAAACCGACATCGCCCAACGGCGCCTCACTCCTGCAGCCGCCGTCGCGAAACTCGGCCAGCATATCGCATCGCTTTACAACGGCCTCGCCACGCTAGATTTCGGCGAATGGCAAATTCATTTTCCGCTGGATGAAGATTATTTCGGACCGACCCGGCTGACGCTGTCGTTTTCGCCAATCCTCGTGCAACTTCGCTTCGATACTTCGGTATCGCAAATAAAACAGTTACTGTTGAACCATAGCGGCGCACTTCAACGTGAGCTTGATCAGACGCTACGCGCTTGCGGTGAAACGCGCCAAATCGAGATTTTCGTATGGTAACCAACTTGCATTGGCCTGGTTCGACGCTTCGAAAGCAAAAACCGGAAGCCTTGAGGCCGTGGCGGACGAGATGAGGTCATCGCCAATGCCCATCGAATCGCCCATCGAAACGGTACAGTCCGCTGAATTCGAATCGCTGCCGCGCTTCTCGAAGATCATCGACGCCGAACACCGTCCGTTGAACCTGCCCGCCATCGATTCGTCGATGGCAAACATCACGCGCATACTCTGCAACCAGCGACTGATTGCGTATATAGAGGCGCGCGGCGAGATCGCGCATCTGAGCATCGAACCGCTCGATCGGTTGCCCGAATGGCAACACCCGGCGCTCGCGCGGCTTTCGTTCAGCGTGCAATCAAGCGAGTTGACGGTATCCGTCGGCTTCGATCTGGACGCATATCCGGTGTTGGCTGCGGCCGTGGGAACCGACGAGCCGCCATATGAAACGGCTGCGACGCCACGCGCCGGCACCGCAGGCGCCCCGCAACAGGCGATGCCGAACGCGCAATCGGCTCGATCGGATTTAAGGCAAGCGCTTGCACGCGCGTTGCTCGAGCCCATGCTGACACTGCTGGCGCCATGCGGCTTGAACCATCCGCGCGTGCATGCGATACGCCGGCAAGCGCCGGCCGGCGAGCATGACCACCGCTCTTTGCTGAGACTGTCATGCCGGGCGCTTGGGCGCAGCCACGAATTCGTGCTGCATATCGACAAAACGATACAGGCGCTCGAACGGCTGGCCCCCCCGCTATCTGCCGCCCGGCTCGGTTCGTTGCGTCTGCCGGGGCGGCTCATCATCGGCGTCAAGCCGCTTGCATACGATACGTTGCGTGCGCTCGCACCGGGCGATGTGATCCTGCGCGCGCTGCATCCGTCGTTGAATGCCAAATTACTTGATGCGTCCGGCGCCCCCCGTGCGAGCGTTTTCGCAACGGCTGCTTGGGGAGCGCCGAGGTGCGTCCGCTTATGTGCCGCCGTCGAGTTCGATCGACAATCTCTCGTGCTTATCAAGGAGCCCGTCATGTCCGACGCATCCGAATCCGATCTCACCGGCTCGGCCGACGAGTTGATCCATATTGGAGAGCTGGAGGTGCCGGTTCAATTCGAAGTCGATATCGTCAAACTCTCGCTTACTCAACTCGCTTCATTGAGAAGCGGTTATGTGATCGAGCTGGAAACCTCGGTCGACAAGGCCCAATTGCGTCTCGTCGCACATGGGCAAACGATCGGCTATGGAGAAATGGTGACCGTTGGAGAACATCTCGGTGTTCGAATCCTGCGGATGGCATCCGAATATGTTTCAACTGACTGATGTTACAGGGCTGCTGCTCGTCGTCATCGCGCTCAGCCTGCTGCCGTTCATTGCGATGGTCGTCACCTCGTATGCGAAGATCGTGGTCGTGCTCGGGCTGCTGCGCAACGCGCTCGGCGTGCAGCAGGTGCCGCCCAATATGGTGATCAACAGCATCGCCATCCTCGTGTCGGTCTACGTGATGGCGCCGATCGGCATGACTGCGGCAAAAACGCTGGAAAACCGGCAAACCGGCATGCCGACGACACAGGTGGTCATACAAGCGTTCGATGCCGCGCGCGAGCCGTTTCGCAACTTTCTGAAAAAGCACGCGCATGAGCGCGAAAAGCGTTTTCTGTTGCGATCGGCGTCGGCGATATGGCCCAAGGAACAAGCCGACAAGCTGCGCGAAGACGATCTGATCGTTCTCGCTCCGGCATTCGCGCTGACGGAACTGGCAGACGCCTTCAAGATCGGCTTCCTGTTGTATATCGCCTTTATCGTGGTGGACTTGACCATCGCCAACATCTTGCTCGCGATGGGACTCAACCAAGTCACGCCCACCAATGTCGCGATTCCGTTCAAGCTGCTGTTGTTCGTCGTGATGGACGGCTGGTCGACGCTCGTTCATGGCCTGATATTGACCTATCGATAGCATTCGTCGGCAGCCCCACGCTGAAGGGTCCGATATGGATATTCATACACTCACGCGCTTCACCACCGAAGGCATGCTCCTGTGCCTGGCTATTTCGCTGCCGCCCGTCATCGTTGCGGCGCTGGTCGGCTTGACCGTTTCTTTCCTGCAGGCCATCACGTCCATGCAAGATCAGACCTTGTCGCATGCGGCAAAACTGATTGCGGTCATGCTCGCGATCGTCATCACTGCCCCCTTGGCATGCGCGGCCATCCTGCGCTTGGCCAATGAAATCATGCGCACCGCGATTCCGTCATGACTCGTATCCAGACAAGCCGCCCGGCGTACTGCGAACATGCCGGACGAACCGACTACAAACGCGACGTCGGCGGCGTGCCCAATCACGCTCAATTCTTCACGTTGTACCGAAACAGCATCCGGTTCTCATATGGGCGCGAACCTTTGCGCAGATCGTCGACGAGCGCCGCGCGCGCTGGAAAAGCGGTCAACAAATTGACTCGCCGGCGCACTAGACAGGCGGCCGACAATTTCGACGAGCAATGTTGGAACGAATGCGAACTCGAGTGGCGCGACGGCCTCGATGCGCCGTCGCCAAGCGACGGCGCCGGCGGCAATCCGAATCAACAGGAGCAAGGTCAGGAGCAACGCAGGTCGCTCAAACTGCTCTCGATATTTCGGAATGCGGACGATGCCCCGGAAAAATCGTCGTCGTCGACGGCGCTGCTCCAAGATATCGGCGCGCTGGATGATCGCTCGTTCACCGATGCGTGCCGTGACGTATTGCTGAACCACGGAGCGCACGCCTGCCTGAATCTGGTCCGACTCAGGGGCCTGTTGAAAGGAACGGATCATGCGCCGACGTTGGAATGTCTGTGGAGTCTATGCAAAGAACTGACGCCGCACGCATCTAGCGCGTACTTCCTGATGCCCCTGTTGTTCAAGGCGATGGACGCGCCTCGCACCCCAACGCAGCACGAACGCGCAGTCTGCGTCACGTTGCTGAATTTGCCGCAGGGCGTCATTCGGCCACTCGAATGATTCAATAAAAAAACGGGCCGAATAAATTCGTCGTTCATCGAATTAAATTGTCGAATTCGACATCCTCGCCGCAAACCCGTGCATCCCTGTCGATTCGTCATGATTCGAAGCCGCCGGTGATCGCGAGTCGGCAATTTCATTCCCCGTACAAAGCGATAACGCGCGCATTCGCCAGCGGTGACGGTCCATGTCGAGAGTGAGCCGTTTCGCATGTTCAAGAACCTGACGGGTTGGCATCGTCGCCTCGGCATACTCTCCAACCCGTCGTCCATATGGCGGCGCTCCAGCTCGGCACACCGGTTCCGCCGGTGCCGCGGCCGCGGCATCCGCGTGCGCGGTTTGTCGGGTCAAAGGCGATCCGAATGCGGCAACGAAATGCTTGCCGATATCGGAACGCCATTGCGCCGGGCTCTCAGCCCGCGCCTCCCCGCCTGCCGATGCTCGCCAGCGTTTGTTCGGTGACATTCGCGACGAACGCGCCCGCCAGGCGGACAGGCGACGCGAACGAAACCAGCATCGCGGCGTTTCCGAGGACAGTGATCCCGTTTTCCAGCCAATCGGCGGTGCGCCCGCGAGCCATATCGGTCACGCTCCGGAACATACCCCGCGCCACGCCGCCGCCGGCCTCGTAGATATCGCTTACGGTTTTCTCGATGCCGCTCTCGATACCTCGCTGGCATTTCTTCACGAGGCGCGCAGCCTCCGGGCTCATCGCGTCGAGCACCGCATTGGGGACGGCCGTAACCAACGCGCTGGCGGTGCGCACCACTGCGCCGGCCGCGCGTTCCGCATTGCGCACCCCGTTTTGCACGGTCGCGCCGAGATCGGCGAATGCACGTCTGAAATCGCCGTGCAGCAGGCCGTTGAGCACGTCGAACATTCCTTCGACGTTATGTTCGATACCACTGATCGTTGAAATTGCGATTTCCTCGATACCGCGATAAACGTCTTTCCCGCCTTGCGCGATTCCATCGGAAAATTTTTTAAATGAATTCATGTCTCATTTCTTTTTTAAATTAAAAGTCATGCCGGCACGGCTGCATCCGGCCGGAAAATTGATATCGTCCGGTGTTCCCGTCACCGGACATGCCGCAGGCGCAGCGCGGCTCACGCGAGCCGGTATCGTCACGCCGTCGGCGCGTGCCGGCTCCATCGCTGCCGGTCTTACGGACTGCACGGCGGCTTGGCGCGACTGCACGCGCGCCTGCGATCGTCGTTGAATTGCTCCGCACTCGTTTTCGGAGGAACCGATCGCGGCACCTCGCCCGGCTCGAAATCGCGATTTATCCTTTTATTTATTTCGTCGAATGAACGGTCGACAGCGCCGCGTGCCTCTTTCTCAGTAGGGTTATCGGCATGCACGCAATCAAAAACCAAAAAACCCAAAATCGTCAGATATTTTAAGTAATTCTTTTTCATGAAATCTCCATCGCACTGCCTTCCTACGAGTACGTTCCGTCGCATCGGATTCCGACCTGCAAACACCCTGGCGTCCGCTCGAACATACCGTTGAATCAAAGAAATTCCCGCGTTGAATCACACCTCTTCCGTTATGTCGATGCAGCAATGTAAGTGCTCCTTTCATCACAGGAAAGCCGCCACGCGAAAGCCCCTGCACTGCGGCGAAAGTCATGTGCGCCGCCGCGGGCGGCCGGGCGCGGCCATCAGCGCATCGAGCAGCGTATCGTATTCGGCGACGAGCGCGGGGTTCTCGGCCGTATACCGGCGCAGCAGCGCGCGCTGCCGCTTTGCATACGCGTCCCACCGCGCATCGTGCTCGCCGAGCGCGCGTGCGAGCGCCGCCGCGCCCTCGCGCACGTCATTGCCCGGATAGTAGTACCCCAAATCCGGCGCCAGCGCCGCGTTGTGCACCAGCGGATACCCCTGCCAGCATACGTCGAAGTAAAAGTAATTCAGCGGGTTCTCCCATTGATGCGAGACCACCACGTCGGTATGCCGCGCCAGAAACGTCGGCGTGTCGTAACGCCCCACGAAGCTCGCGCGCTGCGCGCGCACCAGTTCCAGATATCCCATCAGCATCACGAACTCCGGGCTGCCCGTGGCGAGATGCTCGGCGTTCGTCACGTGCGTGAAGGCAATCGCATCGGGGTCGCGCCGGAATACCTCGTCGATGATCAACAACGGATACACGCAGCATTTGACGACGTCGTGGTTCGGCTCCATGATCGTCAGCCGCTTCGCGCGCGCGCCGCTCGGCCGATACTCGCCTGCGTGCGGCAGCGCGCGGGCGCGCTCGGTCACGCACAGCGGATCCCACACGAACGGCACGACGCGCGCCGGGCAGCGCCGCAGCGATTGCAGAAACGGCAGCGACGACGGCGCGATCTGCGGGATCGCCCAGACCTCGTCGTAATCGCGGTTGATCCAGAGCCCGTCCCACAAGCGCCGGCCGAACAGAATCGATTCGATCGCGTTGATATATTCGACGCCACAGCAATAGCTGACGAGCTTCACGCCGCGCGCCTTCAGATACGCGGTCTGCGCGCCGCCGATCTGCCCGCCGAGTTCGATCAGCACGTCGAGCGCGTCTTGGGCGTCGGACCACGGCCGCGTGTCGAATACCCGGCGGTCCCACGGCAGCGCGTCGGTGATGGGCACTTCGGTGGTGTTGACGAGCGTGACCCGATGGCCGCGCGGCGATGCCATCAACAGCTTGGCCAGATAGAGCGCGTTTTGCTTGATGCCGTTGATCCACAGGCTCTCGTCCGGCGCACGCAAGCCGATCGTGATGCCGATGCGCCAACCGGAGAACCGTGCCGCGCTCATCGGGACGTCTGCCGCGACGGCACGGCCACGGCCCGCACGCATGCAAAGCGCCGGACGAGCGCGGCGCGCCAGCGCCGGATCACCTGCCGCGCCGAAGCGGCCTCGGCCGCGCGCAGTCGCGCGCGCAGCACGGCCAGCGCGGCGCCCTGCTCGGCCATGCGGACCTGCGTGCGCCGCTGCCGGTCCTCGGCGGCGTCCAGCGCGCGATGGGCGTCGTCCAGTGCCGTCTCGTAAGTCTGCTGG
Source organism: Burkholderia singularis (assembly GCF_900176645.1). Classification (GTDB taxonomy): domain Bacteria; phylum Pseudomonadota; class Gammaproteobacteria; order Burkholderiales; family Burkholderiaceae; genus Burkholderia; species Burkholderia singularis. The sequence continues at coordinate 6,296 of NZ_FXAN01000047.1, read as the reverse complement.
ATCTGCTGCGACTGCACCTCCAACTGCCGCAGCCGCGCGCGCGTCGCGCCCAGCTCGGCGAGCGCCTCGCTCTGGCTGGCGAGTTGCGCATGCAGCCGCGCGCGCTCATGCGCGACCTGCTCGCGTTCCGCGCCCCATGCGCTCAGCCGCGCGTCCCGCTCGGCCAACCGCGCCCGCAAATCCGCCCCCTGCTGGGCCTGCTCGGCCAAGTGCCGCACGAGTTGCTCACGCAGCGCGGCCACGTCCAAATTGCGGCGATGCAGTTCGCGCTCGGCCTGGCTCACCAGCCGATGCGCGGTGCCGGCGTCGTGGCGCAGCCGCTCGAATTCGTCCTGGCGCGACGCGAGTTCGAGGTCCAGCGCATCGATGACGATCCGTTGACTGAGGGCGCTGCCCAGGCGCGCATAGATCGTATGCAGCGCGGTGCGAGTGCCCGCGTCGGCGGCAAACAGCTCGGCGAGCGCCGGTAGCGGTTGCGGGCCGACGCCGAGCACGCCTAGGCCGTCGTTGTGCGCCAGCGCGAACGACGGATAGCACGCGCCGAGTTCCTGCCAGAGCCGCCACGTGCCGAAACCGGGCTGGCGCCGGTGGATGTCGTGGAGCACCACCACGGCGCGGGCCGACAGCTTGGGCAGCCACGCGCGAAAGTCGTGCAGCGCGGCGTCGTAATCGGGCCGGCCGTCCAGATGCAGCAGGTCGACTTCGCCGTCGGCGAAATACGGCAACGCGTCGTCCGCGCCCATCGGCAGCCGGCGCGAGATCGCCGCATAGTGCGTGTCGTGGAACGCGGCAAGCAGCGCGCGGGCCTGCCCGGTGTGAAGGGGCTGGGCGCACGCGTCGTCGTCGCGGTCGCGTGGCCCGCTTCCCACGGCGTAGCAGCGCGTCGCGAGATTCAGGCGGACGACGGCCTGGCAGAAGGTCAGATAGGTCAGGCCCTGACGCGCGCCGAGCGCGACGAGGGTGCGCGGCGCCATCGCCTCGGTCAGCCAGAAGACGAACGGCGCGTACTCGTGCGCGGTGCCAACGCCGTCATGCTCGGGCAGCCAGAACGATGCGGCGCTCAGGCCGGGCCAGCGCCACGTGGCCGGCGCGCCACACGCCTCGCTTTCATCGCCGCGCGGCGCTGCGCCCGGCACGATCGGAAACGCGGCCATCAAGCACGCTCCCCCGAGACGGTGCGCGCCCGGCGGCGGGACACGAGACGGCTCAGCACGTTGGTCATATGGCTCAGATGGTGGGCGTTCAGCGGCGCGGTGAACACCGAGCGCTTGAGCAGCGGAAAGCCGCATTCGAGCATCACATCCCACAGGGCATGGAACGGATCGGTGTCGCCGTGGCGCTCGAGCCGCGCGCGGCGCCACGCGTGAGCCCGGGCCGGATCGGCGGCTTCGAGGATCTGCTCGTAGGTCCAGACGGCCTGCATCGGTACGCCGCGCGCGCGCATGAAACGCGAGAAACCGTGCTCGCAGCCGTTGAGCGCGCCGGCGCGCTCCTGCAGCGGCCGCCAGGCCGCCCAGAAGTCGCGCCACGCTGCGCACTGCACGAGTTGCGGCGAACAGTATAGAAAGAACGACGGCAAATGCCCGTCGTACAACCACCCGTCGATTGCGCCGGTGAGCACGGCGCAGCTCTCGCGGGCCCGCGCGAAGAGCGGCGTGAGGCTGTTCACGGTGTCGACCACGCTGTCGTTGGTGAGCACGAGCGGGTGATGCGGCGTGAAGCCGTCGCGCTCGAGCAGCCGCAGGCCGACGTGATACAGGCCCCAGTCGTGCGCGCGGTTGCGGGTCTGCACGATGCGCCACACGCGGCGTGCAAGCTGCGCGTGCGCCGCCGGCGCGAGCGGGGCGCTTTGCGTGACGAACAGCAGGCAGGTGTCCTGCCCGGCCAGCGCGTCGAGATAATCGTAGACATAAGGGGCGATGTCGCCGTGGGTATCGTGATGGGCGAACAGCACGATCGCCTGACCGGCCTCGGGCGGCGGGCCAACGCGCTGATCGTGCAGCACGATCTGCCCGGCCTTGAAGCGCGCCAGCTCGTCGCGCGCGAAGCGGGCTTCCCGGCCCAGCAGCCCGAACAGCTCGGCGCGCCAGCGGGCGGGCGCCAGCGCGTGGCCATGCGCGTCGTGCCATTGCCTCACCGAGAACAGCGCATTGGGATCGCGGGGCGCATCGCGCGTCTGCCCGCAGAAATGCTCGACGCAATGCATGCCGTCGGGCATCGACGCGCCATACGCATGCCGATAGAAGTCCGGATCGAACAGCGCATTGGGGCCGACGGCGTCCTGCTCGAGCAGGCACTCGCGCGCGGACAGCTCGGGGCGGCCGCTCGCGTCGCGGATCCAGTCGAGGTCGATCAGCGGATGGGGCGGATAAGTATCGCGGCTCATGGTGGGCGCCTGGGTAGCCGTCACGCGTGCGCGCAAAAGGCCAGCGCGGTGCGGATGACCTGATGCATCCTGTAGTCGCGGTACTCGGCCAGGCGCCCGCCAAAGTGCACGTGGCCGGCGAGCGACTCGGCCGCCTGCCGGTAACGCTGCGACAGCAGCGTGTTCCATGCGTCGTTGACCGGATAGTCCGGCGCCTGGCCCGGCTCACGGGCCTGCAGGTAGACGCGGGTAATCAGCGTGCGCCCGGTGGCGGGCGCGGTGGCCGGGGCGCCTGGCCATCCGGTGGGCGCCACCTCGGGCAACACGGTTGACGCCGCGCCGGCCCCCGCTCCCTCGGCGTCGAAGTGTTTGTGCTCGATGATGCGGGTGTACGGCACGGTGGATTCGGCGTAGTGGACGACGGGCGCGCCCTGGAAATCGGCCACCGGCAACACCTCGCGCTCGAGGCGCAGCGTGCGGTACGCGAGCGGGCCGAAACGCTCGTCGAAAAACGCATCGATGGGGCCCGTGTAGATCACGCGCGAGTAGCGCTTGAGCCAGTCGTCGCGCCGGTAGAGGAAATCGATGCCCAGGTGCACGTCGCTGCCGGCGAGCATCCGCGCGATCATCGGCGTGTAGCCGTCGAGCGGCAGGCCCTGATAGCGGTCGCTGACATAGCGGTCGTCGAAGCTCAGCCGCACGGGCAGGCGCGCGGCGAACGCGGCGGGCAGTTGGGCCGGATGACGGCCCCACTGCTTGACGGTATAGCCTTCGATAAAGAGCCGGTACAGCGTCGGGCCGAGCGTGGCCAGACAGGCCTGCTCGAGCGTCTCGGGCGCCGCGCACGGAATGCGTTCGGCCGCGAGGCGCGCGTGCGCGTCGCGCGGCGTGCTGGTGCCGAACACTTGTTGCAGCGTCATCAGGTTGATCGGGAAGCTGTAACGATGCGCGCCATGCGCGACCTTGACGCGATGCTCGTATGGCCGGAACTCGGCGAAGCGATTCGCGTAGTCCCAAATCGGCTTGGCATCGGTATGAAACACAGGGGCGCCATATACATACTCGTGACATCGCACATCGGCGTGATAGCGGGTGTACGCATGGCCGCCGATGTGCTCGCGCTTGTCGAGCACCGTGCAGCGATGGCCGCGCCGAGTCAACTCATGCGCGCAGACCGCGCCGTACAGCCCCGCGCCGACGATCAGCACCTTCATCGGCTGCCTCCGGCCGGATCGGGCGCGACGGGCGCACCGCACACGACGGCCCGGCGCCCGCCGCCGCGCGGGCCGCCGGGCGACGCATCGGTCAACGGCATCGCGTCCGTATGCGGGAAGGACATGACGGCCCCGGCTCAAGAACGCGGCTGACTGGCGGGCGAGCTGGCGGGCTGCGCCGCGGCCGCGGGCACGGGCCGGCGCGGCACGTAGCCCGTCAGGCGCCACTGGCCGTCGGGCTCGAGCCGGAAGCTCAATTGCTCGAAGACGACCTGCCCGCTCGCGAGCGTCGTCACGTAATCGACGTTCGCGTACATCCCTTCGGGCGCGCCCTGCGAGCCGGACAACGCGATGCGCGCGACGTTCGACCAGCCGCGCTGCGCGACGGGCCCCATCGCCTGGCGCGCCTGCTTGATCGGCTTGACGAATTGCGCCTGCTTCATCTGCGTATGCACGAACGGCGCCATGCCGCGCCAGACCGCGTCGTATTGCGCGGCGTCGAGCTGCTTGACGATCTCGTCGGCGTCGCGGATCAGCGCATCGGCCGACGTGCCGGGCGGGGTCTGCGCGTGCGCGGGCGGCATGCTCCAGGCCGAGGCCAGTGCAACGCACGCGGCGGCGGCCCAACGGGCGAAGCAAAAAAAACGACGCGAAGCCAAAGCGAGCGAACGGGTGTGTTTCACAGTCATCTCCTGAGCTTGAGTCATGCCATCCATCGACGAACGCCCTGCGGCCTCGCCAGAGGCCGCAGGCGGGGTTTCATTCGCGCTCGCCCATTGCGCACGCGCCATCCGGGTCGATGACGGCCAGGATTTCGATGCGCGCGTCGCGCACGCGGTAATCGAGCAGGCAGCCGGGCACCGGCTCGGCACGGCGCACGCCGGCGGCAGGGGCAGGCGGATAGAACGCGGGCCAACGGGCGATCAGGGCCAGCACCGCATCCAGTTGGCGCAAGCACCAAACGGAATCGCGCTCGGCCGGGCAAGCGGTCAGCCAGCGCTCGAGTTCGCGCAGCGCGCCGCGGCGCCAGACGACCGGCGCGGCGCCCGGCGCGGGCGGACGCGGCACCGGGCGCGCCAGACCGATTCGGCGCGCGAGTGCCGCGAGCGCGCTCGGCGCATCGATCAGCTCGGCCTCGACCGGCTCGGCATCGAGGGCCGGCCACGCGTCGCCGCCGCCAGCCGTCGCGTTCAGTTGCACACGCAATTGCGCGCCGCGCGCGACTTGCCGCGCGAGGCTGTCCTTGTGCCGAATTTCGACCGCCCATCCCGTTGCCATCGCGACTCCCCCGTCGAGCATGCGGCGTCGCGTGACGCCGCGGGTTGTGTGCTGTCTGCGTGCTGCTTATTTCATTCGTGCTGCCTGCCGCCGCGCGTTCATCGCGGGTAATACAACGCGGCGATCGCTGCGCGATACGCGGCGATATTCGCGTCATACTCCGGTGCCAGCGTGCGTAAAAACGCCTGCGCGGTGCGGCGATAGGCGTCCAAATTCAAGTCATGCTCCGCGTGCGCACGCAGCAGCGCACTGCCGAGCGCTTCGACGTCGAACTCCGGATACCGATAGCCGCACGCGCCAATCATCGGCGAGTTGTGAATCAACGGATAAGCGCCGTGCAGCGCTTCGTAATACAGATAGTTCTGCGCGTTCTCCCACTGGTGGCTGACCACCGCGTCGATACGCGAAGCCGCGACCTGATAGAACGGATAGCGCGGCTCGAACGACGCCAGGCCGTGCCGCACCAGCTCGAGGCTCGCGGCAAACTCGGCGAAGCCCGGGCGCGCGCCCAGATGCGCGGCGTTGAAGACGTGCACGCTGTCGAGCCGCTCGGGCGCGAGCCGGTGCGCGACATCGCAGCCGAGCACCGGCACGAAGCTCGTCTTGACCATGCAGAGGTTCGGCTCGAAGATCCCCGCTCGCCAGCGCGCGCGTCCGGGCCGATAGCCGAACGGCGTATCGGCGGGCAGCGCGGCGGCGGCACGCTCGAGCACCACGGGGCTCCACAAATGCGGGACGATCGTCACGGGCGCGCGGAACGTATGCGCGAAATACGGCGCGCAGCTCACCTCGTATTCCGGCAGGGTCCAGACGGCGTGATACGGCGCGCCGGTAATCAGCAAGCCGGGCTCGAGCTGAAACATCATGCGCTCGATGTCGATCACGTAGTCGTTGCCGACCCGCATCGAGACGATCTTGCCGCCCGCGTCTCGAAACGCGGCCACCCAATGGCGATCGAGTTGCGCGCTCATCTCGATCATCAAGTCCAGATGGTGCGCGGCGTCGGCCATACCGATGACGGGCACGGGGGCGTCGGCGAGAAAGCGCCGCGCGTCGTCGAGCGTGCCGTCGCCGCCGCCCGCGACGAGGCACACCTGTTCGATGCCGGGAATGCGCTTGAGCAGCATCGCGAGGAACAGGCAATTCTGGAAGATGCCGTTTTCCCACAGCGATTGCTGCCCCTGGCGCACGAAGATCGACACGCCGACGCGGCGTGGCAGCACGGCCGCGCTCATGCCGAGCCTCCCGGCGCCGGGGTGGCCCGCGCGCCGCGCGCAGCGGGCGATGCGGGCGCAGGGCCGGCCGTGTTTGCCGTGTTTGCCGTGTTTGCCGTGTTTGCCGTGTTTGCCGTGTTTGCCGTGTTTGCCGTGTTTGCCGTGTTCGCCGTGTTTGCCGTGTTTGCCGTGTTCGCCGTGTTCGCCGTGTTCGCCGTGTTCGCC